>NZ_KQ948360.1:274924-407752 GCF_001514055.1 Streptomyces corchorusii
GGTGTTCGTGTTGTTCGTCATGGCAGCAGCGTCCGACCGGCTGCCGGCCGGATACAGGCACAGGCTGTACCAGGATCCACGGCCGGGCGGCGCGCACACTGGGCGTATGGACAAGCAGGAGCTCGGGGCGTTCCTCCGCAGCCGCCGCGAGCGGCTGCGGCCACAGGACGTCGGCCTCCCCTCCGGCCCGCGCCGGCGCACACCAGGTCTTCGCCGCGAGGAAGCAGCGGTCCTCGCGCACATCTCCACCGAGTACTACATCCGCCTCGAACAGGGCCGGGCACCACGCCCCTCGGGCGACGTCCTGGCCGCGATCGCCGGCGCGCTGCGGCTCACCGACGCGGAGTCAGACCACCTCCACGTCCTCGCCGGCACCGCGCCGAACCGTACGGGACTGCACCGGCGCGACGTCCGCCCGAGCATCCTCGCGCTCCTGGAGCGGCTGCCGCAGACGGCCGGCTTCGTGATGTCCGCCGCGTGCGAGGTCCTCGCATGGAACGACCTCGCGGCCGCGCTCATGGAGGACTTCGCCCCGCTCGCCCCCGAGGACCGCAACCTCGCGCGCCGGGCCTTCCTCGGGCCGCAGCGCGCCGATGAGACGCTCTACGGGATCTCCGACGCCGCCGAGTTCCGGCTGAGCGTCGTGATGCAGCTCCGCACCACCCTCGCCCGCTACCCCTGCGATCCCGCGGTGACCGGTCTCGTCGGCGAACTCCGCGATGCCAGCCCTGACTTCGTCCGCCTCTGGGCGCGACACGACGTACAGACCGCGCCGATGCTCACGAAGACCTTCCGCCACTCAGCCGTCGGGGAGATCACCGTCGACTGCGACACGCTCACCCTCACCGACCGTGACCAGTACCTCGTCCTCTTCAGCGCGCCGTCGGGGTCCCCCGGGGCCGACGCCCTGGCCCTGCTGAACCTCCTGGGAACACAGGCCAGTCACTACATGCCGTAGCGCACAGCCGGCCACCGCGAACACCATCGCCGACTACGAGGACCGGTGCGGCCTGACCGCGCTGTTCTGGTCCGACGTCACCCCGTACGGCACCTTCCGCCTGGAATCCGGCGCAGTGGATGCCCGCCCGGGCAAAACCCTGGTGTCCTAGCTCAGGCACCAGCCGCAAAAGCAGGTCGCGCAGCCCAGCTGGGCCCAGCCGAGGGCCGCCGGGTGCGATCGGCGGCGGCCCTCGGTTTCAAGGTGCTGTCTTGGCCGAATGACGGCCGGTGGGTGCGGTCAGGCGTCGCTGTTGTCGGTCGGTGTCGCCTCACCGAGCATGGCGAGGGTCAGCACGTTGCCGGAGATGCCCCAGCCGCCGTCGGCGACTTCTTCGACCAGCACCATGGTGTTGTCGCGGGCGCGCTCGCCGTAGATCTCGACGTACAGCTCGGTGGTGCGGGTGACGATCTCCTCCTTCTGCTTCGGGGTGAGGGTCTTCTCGGGGACCTTGAAGTTCGCGAAAGGCATGGCTGGTCGTTCCTTCTCTCAGTGGGGCGTTACAAGGAGCTGCCTGCGGTGAGCAGGCGGTCCAGTCCGATGCGGCGGAAGAAGTCGGCGCGGACGCGGTCGGCGACCGCGGAGACGACTTCGCTGCCGTCCCGACTGGGATCCACGTGGGTGCGCAGCGGCCGGGTGCCGTGCGGCATCGCGACCAAGCGCACGACGGCTTCAGCGACCTCGGTCACATCGGCGTCTGGAGGGATGAGCGCGGCCAGACGCTTGCCCAGATCGTCCGTCACGGGTTGGTGACGCTGGTCGTAGGCTTCGGCACGATCACGGTCCGCGGGGGCGCCGGCGTGGGCGAAGTGGTTGGTGCCGGTGGTGAACGCACCGGGCACCACGATCGCGGTGTCGATGCCGAACGGGAGCACCTCGGCGGCGTAGCTGACGGCCAGCGCGTCCATCGCGGCCTTGGCTGCGAAGTACGGGGCCAGGAACGGGGGGCAGCCGCCGCGGGTGCTGGAGCTGCCGATCCACACCAGCAGTCCCGAGCCCTGCTCACGCAACTTCGGCAGGGCGGCGCGGTTGACGCGTTGGGTACCCAGGACGTTCACGTCGTACAGGTCCGCGAGTTGCTCGGCGGTGAACGCCTCGGCGGCGCCCAGGACCATGTGTCCGGCGTTGTGCACGACCACGTCCAGCCGGCCGCGCTCGGCGAAGATCCGGTCTGCTGCGGCGTCGGCGGAGTCCTGGCAGGTGACGTCCAGCTCGACGGCGTGCACGTCGACCTGGTGGTCGGTGCCGTAGCGCACCAGGCCGGCCACCGCGGTCGCGTTGCGGGTCGCGATCTGGCGGATGCCCGCGTACACGGTGTGACCGGCGAGGGCCAGAGCACGCACGGACAGCGCCCCGATGCCGCTGGAGGCCCCGGTGACCAGGATGACCTTTCCGGTGTCGTAGTTCCTCATGACAGGGTCCTTCGTTGATCCATGGGGTGGTTGCGGGCGGGGCTCAGATGATTCCGCCGTTGGCGCGGACGACCTGTCCGTTGATCCAGTGGCCGGCCGGGGAGGCCAGGAACGCGACGACCTCGGCGATGTCGGCCGGGGTACCGAGGCGCTCCAGCGGGGGCTGGGCGGCCAGGCGGGCAATGGTCTCCTCGTCCTTGCCGTCCAGGAACAGATCGGTGGCCGTGGGGCCGGGCGCGACGGCGTTGGCGGTGACGTCCCGGCCCCGCAACTCCCGGGCCAGGATCAGCGTCAGCGCCTCGACCGCACCCTTGCTGGCGGAGTACGCGCCGTAGTTCGGGAAGGCCAGCCCCACCACGGACGTGGAGAACGTCACAATCGCACCGCCGCGGCGCACCCGACGGGCGGCCTGCTGGACGACGACGAACGTGCCGCGAATGTTGGTGCGGTGCAGGTCGTCCAGGACGGCCAGGTCCAGCTCGGCGATCGGCGCCATGTGTGCCCGCCCGGCCGCGTGCACGACGACGTCGACACCGCCGAACTCCGCCTCGGCCGCGTCGAACAGAGCCGCGACGGCGTGCTCGTCGGCGACGTCGGCGCGCACTGCGATCGCCCGGACACCACCGGTGACCGCCTCCTTCACGGCTGCTTCGGCCTCGTCCTGGTTGCCGGCATAGCCGACCACGACGGCGTACCCGTCGGCGGCCAGCCGGCCGACGGTCCGGCGGCCGATGCCGCGCGAGCCGCCCGTGACGATCGCGACCCGGGGCGGGACGGAGGGCTGGGCCGGGGCAGCGATCCCGTCGGGGGAAGCGGGAATAGACATGGCTGACTCCTGTGGTGGATATGGGTCGGGCCGCGGTCTCGCCGTCGCCCTGCTGCGTCCTCCACGCTCGGCCGGTCCCCCATCCCTAGCCAGGGCTGCGTTTACCCAGGGGATGCCACCCCCTGGCTACGGCCTGGCACGCGAGCGACCATGAAGGGGTGAACCTTCCCGAACTCGGCGCCTTCCTCAGGACACGCCGCGACCGCATCCGCCCCGCCGAGGCCGGTCTCCCCCAAGGCCCGCGCCGACGCGTCCCGGGGCTGCGCCGCGAGGAAGTCGCCCAGCTGGCAGGGCTGTCGGCCGACTACTACACCGAGCTGGAACGCGGCAGCGCGAAGAACGGGGTGCAGCCCTCGGCCCAGACCCTGGCCGCCCTCGCCCGAGCCCTGCGCCTGAACGTCGACGAGCGCGACCACCTGTTCCACCTGGCCGAGCGGCCTGTCCCCCCGTCGGCACACGGACCGTCGGCACACGTGCAGCCCGCGCTCCTCGGACTGTTGGACCGGCTGTCCAACACCCCCGCGCGCGTCATCACCGACCTGCACGAAACCCTGGTGGAAAACGACCTGGCCCGGAACCTGCTCGGCAAGTCCCCGGCACACCGCGGACCGGCGGCGAGCTTCGTGTACCGCTGGTTCACCGACCCGCAGACCCGCGAGAGGTACCCGGTCGAGGACCACCCGCACCACTCCCGGGTGTTCGTGGCCGACCTCCAGGCAGCAGCCGCCCGCCGCGGCCGGGACGCGGAGGTCACGAGGATGATCGCCGTGCTACGCCGCCGTAGCCCGGAGTTCGCAGCCCTCTGGGACACCCACGACGTCGCGGTGCGCCGCAAGGACCACAAGAAGATCGTCCACCCCACACTCGGCGTCATCGAACTCGACTGCTACAACCTTCTCAGCGAGGACGGACGCCAACGCCTGCTGTGGTTCACCGCGCCGCCCGGAAGCCGGGGAGCCGAGCAACTGGAACTGCTCTCCGTCATAGGAACCCAGGACCTGAGCGTCCCCGAGGGCAGGGCACCGCAGGGGTTGTCCGCGGCGGAATCAGGAAGGCAGCGCTGACCCGCGCCTCGGAGGACGCCAGGGGCTGTCCGATCAAGACGTGGCGGCCCTCTCCCAGCACAGGCGGTTTCCGGCCCGGGACTCACGACGACGCACGCCCGCTCACGCAAACGGCCCCGGACGAGGAGCCCGAGGCCGAGTAGGCGCCCTCCCTGGGGGAGAAACCCCAGGTCAGAGCGGTAACGCGTTGTGCCCCCGGCAGGATTCGAACCTGCGACACCCGCTTTAGGAGAGCGGTGCTCTATCCCCTGAGCTACGAAGGCGTGGGTGGGCGTCCTGGTGGGCGCTCGGTCCACAGGGTACCGGATCAGGACGGGGGGACGTGGGTGAAGCGGGATGCGGTGTGGAGGTCTTGCTGGATGCGGGCCGCCGTCGTGTGCAGGGCGGGCAGGAGATCGGCGACGACATCCCGCAGGGTGCGCCGTGCCGCGTGGGTGGAGACGTTCAGGGCGGCCACCGTCCGGCCCGTGCGGTCCCGTACCGGTACGGCGATGGACCGCAGGCCCGATTCCAGTTCCTCGTCGACCAGGGCGTAGCCCTGGGAGCGGACCTCGGTGAGCGTCGGGGACAGGGGAGCGGCGCTGTCCGCCAGGAGGACGCGGCCCAGGGAGGTCGCGGTGGCCGGCAGCCGCGTGCCCACGGCGATCCGTACGGTCAGGACCCGGCTAGTGCCCGCCCCGGCCGTGTACTGGATCTCCTTGCCGTCGCTCGTCAGCACCGCCAGTGCCGTCGGTTCCCGTACCGCGTCCGCCAGGGCCCGCAGGTGCGGTTCGGCCAGGCGGGGGAGTGTCGTGCGGGACAGGGGCGGGAAGCCGAGGTCCAGGACCCGCGGGGTGAGGGCGAAGGTGCGGTCGGGGCGGGCCGTCACCAGGCCCAGGTGCTCGTGGGTGAGCAGCGCCCGGCGTGCGGTGGCCCGGGACAGGCCGGTCGCACGGGCCACCTCCGTCAGGGACAGCGCCGAGCGGCCCTCGCCGAACGCCGTCAGCACCGTCAGACCCCGGGCCAGCGACTCCACGAAGTCCCGGCCGAGTTCGTGCTTGGACGCCGTGGTCCAGGTCGCCAGGCCGGCCGGTGCCGGACCCGGCTCGGGCGCGGGTGCGGTGCGCAGGTCCGTCTCCATCGCCCGCACCGCCGTACGCAGCCGGGGCAGCAGGCTGGTGCGCAGGTCCGCCGCGGAGTGCCGGCTGGTGTGGCTGACCACGCTCGCCACGCAGGCCACGCGGCCGGTGCCGGGATCCCGTACCGGTACGGACACCGCGACCAGGCCCGGCTCGATCAACTGGTCGTCCACGGCCCAGCCGTCCCGGCGCGCCCGCTCCACCCGTTCCGTGAAGGAGTCCGCGCAGGAGCCGGGAGAGGAGGGCTTGGAGGAGGAGGTGGAGGAGTAGTCGTTCGTCGGCTCCGCTCTGGGCGGTACCGCTGGGAAGGACGCGTCCTGTGCGTCCTCTGCCCGGCGTTCCCGCCAGCGGGTCCAGTCCGGTTCCGTCCACTCCGTCGCGAACAGCGCGCCCGGCGCGGTGCGTTCGGCCGGCAGCAGGTCGCCGATGCGGAAGCTGACGGACAGCGCGCGGCGGCGGGTGGCCTGGTGGATGAAGCGGATGCCGTCGAGGTCGGCCACCGCGAGCGACACCGACTCGTCCAGTTCGTCGGCGAGGGCGTCGGCGCGCGCGTCGAGCAGCGCGGGCAGGCGCAGGGCGGCCAAGTAGGCGTTGCCCAGCTCCATCACGCGAGGGGTGAGGACGACGTCCCGGCCGTCGAGGCGGACGTAGCCCATGCGGCCGAGGGTGCCGGTGATCCGGTCCACCGTGGAGCGGGCGAGGCCGGTGGCCCGTTCCAGCGCGCTCGGGCTGAGCGTGCCGCCCGCCTCGGTGAGCCGCCGTAGCACCGCGACTCCGCGCACCAACGGCCCGACCGCCTCCCCCGGCGTCCCGGCCCCGGCGCGGGCATCGGCATCCACTGCGGTCATGGCGGGCATCGTCTCTCCGGTACGGCATCCCATCGGGGCATGGGGGCACGCCTACGGTAAACCCCTGTCGGCCGGACCCGAGTCGGCCGGACCCGAGCAGGGCGCGTGCCGGCTTCCAGCCCTCACGCCCCCACCCTCACGCCCCCACTCCCGCCCCCGCCCCCCTCGTGATCCGCACCCGGTAGTTGCCCTCCTCGTCCGTCTTCAGGACCTGGACGGTGATGCCGTGGCGGGGGTCCTTGAAGGTCTCGCCGGGGGCGAAGGGCGCGTCGGAGAGTTCGGCGTGCACGTTGGGGCTGCGGGTGCAGCCGCCGCTCTGGCGGTGGCTGTCGTAGACGGTGACCGGGCCGCGGCCGGTGTCGACGCTGCCGTCGACCTTGTAGATGAGCAGTCCCGGGCGGCACACCGCCTCGTCGTTGCCGCCCTGCGCCCGGACCTCCAGCGCGTAGGTGCTGCCCGGGGTGACCGGCACCAGGACCAGCTTTCCGCCGCCCGGCCGGTACAGCGGGGACAGGGTGTACTCGGTGCTGCCCCGCGCCGCCGCGCAGCCGACCTGGCCGCCGTCCAGCCAGCCCAGCTTCCACTTGTGCCAGCCCAGCAGGTCGTTGTTGGCGCCCCAGTCCTCGCTCATGATGTCCCAGTGCCCGACCGCGCCCCCGCCCGCCTGGGTGTACAGGTCGGGCAGGCCGAAGGTGTGGCCGTTCTCGTGCGGCAGCACCCGGTAGCCGGTGCGGGAGTAGGAGCCGGAGCCGTCGTCCTGGCGGGAGTAGACGAAGGAGGCGTTGGAGATGCGGACGCCGTCGGCGACCGGGGCGTCGTCGTTCCCGGCGAAGGTCACGGACAGCACGGTGTCCAGGGCGGAGGGGCCGGCGTTCGGGGTGATGAGCACGTTCAGCAGGTCGTAGTCGCGGAAGTCCACCGTCGGGTCGGCGGCGGCCACGATGTCCTGGACCAGGTTCCGGTAGCCGGGGTCGAAGGGCGCGCCGCGCTCTATGCCGTACGCCTGGAAGGTCTTCGGCATGCGCAGCCAGGTGGTGACGGGGGTCTCGGGGCGGTAGTCGAGACGGCCGTACGACGCGGTGCGGAACCACTCCTGGGTCTGCGGGAAGAACTCGTGGAAGCGGTCCATCGCGCTGCCCGGTCCGGGTGCGTCGGGGAAGTCCACCATCAGGGTCAGGGCGCGGACGGTGCCGGTGGCGCGGGAGTAGCCGGACGGGGTGGGCAGGCCCTCGGTCATCTGCACGTCCAGACCGCCGCGGATCATGCAGGGTACGAGCGCGGAGTTGCGGGCCAGGTCGTCGGGCCCGGCGGCGGAGGGGGGCGCCGTGAGGTTCCCGGTCCCGGCCGAGGTGCTGACCGCGAGGGTCAGTGCGGTCACCATCGACAGGGCGGCAACCCGGCGCGGGCGTATGCGGGGGCGGGGGCGGGGGCGGGGCTGCGGCTGCGGCTGCATGCAGGGACCTTTCGCGCCACGGCAGCCGCCGGTCTCCGGCTGCACCCTTGCGCTCACCCTGTGTCGGCGGGGCGGTGGGCGCGCGCTGGAGGAGACCGATCGTGGGAAAGCGGGGCCGCAGCGGGGTGAATCCCAGGGGACGGTGATTGTGTCTCAGGTCACATCGCTTCTTTCGGTTGGCGGGAAATAA
Source organism: Streptomyces corchorusii (assembly GCF_001514055.1). Classification (NCBI taxonomy): domain Bacteria; kingdom Bacillati; phylum Actinomycetota; class Actinomycetes; order Kitasatosporales; family Streptomycetaceae; genus Streptomyces; species Streptomyces corchorusii. The sequence goes on from NZ_KQ948360.1 coordinate 282,833, forward strand.
CCGGGGAGGGTTTCCCCGTTTAGCCCTGTGTTCGATCGAAACGGGGACCGGTTCCCCGGATCGCGCCCGGCGCGCGAACGCTCACCGTCGAGTGCTCGTCGCCGAGTCGTCGAGTCGGCGAACCGATGAGTCGCCCAGCCGCCTGGTCGCCGAATCGCCGAATCGCCGAGTCACAGGATGCGCCACTTGCACCACGGCACACCGCCGTGCCGCACCCCCGACCGACCCGAGGAGTTCACCGTGACCGCCACGACCGCCCCCTCCGTGCGCAAGGCGCCCCGGCCGCGCGCCGATGCCCTGCGCAACCGGGAGCGGATCGTCACCGCCGCCCGGGAGATGTTCGTCGAGCACGGTCCGGACGTGCCGCTGGACGAGATCGCCCGCCGGGCCGGCGTCGGCAATGCCACGGTGTACCGCAACTTCCCCGACCGTGACGCCCTCGTCCGTGAGGTCGTCTGCTCCGTCATGGACCGTACGGCCGAGGCGGCCGAACTGGCCCTCGCGGAGACCGGGGACGCCTTCGCCGCCCTGGAGCGGTTCGTGCACACCGCCGCCGACGAGCGGATCAGTGCGCTGTGTCCCATGGTGTCCAGCACCTTCGACCAGCACCACCCCGACCTGGAGGCCTCCCGCGAGCGCGTGGAGCAACTGGTCGAGGAGGTCATGGGCCGGGCCAAGGTGGCCGGGCAGCTCCGGCCGGACGTCGGGGTCGGCGATCTGATGATCGTCGTGGCCCAGCTGAGCCGGCCCCCGGCCGGCACGGACTGCATGCGCGGCGACCGCTTCGTCCACCGTCATCTGCAACTGTTCCTCGACGGTCTGCGGGCACCCGCCCGCTCCGCCCTGCCGGGCCGGGCCGTCGAGATCAGGGAGCTGCGCGACTGCTGACCGACGACCGACCGATCAGTTCAGCTCCCGTACCCAGTCCGCCTTCCGAGTAACGGCCGGTCCACCTTGCGTGGAACGGCCGGTCCACCGTCCGTAGCACGGCCTCTTCATCTTTCCGCCGTACTCCGTTTTCTCGTCATTTTTCCGTCACGCCTTTCGTCACCGTCTCCTTCACGAAGTCCCGGCCCTCTCCGTCCCGAAGTCCCGACCGTCTCCGTCACGAAGCCGTGACCTCCTCCTTCACGAAGTCCCGAACTTCTCCGTCACGAAGTCCCGAAGTGGGTATCTCCATGTCCGAAGCAGCCCTCAAGGCTCCCGGCGCCGCCGCTCCGAGCGGTGACGCCAACCGCTGGAAGGCGCTCGTGTTCATCGCGCTCGCCCAGCTGATGGTCGTCCTCGACGCCACCATCGTGAACATCGCCCTTCCCTCCGCCCAGACTGACCTCGGCATATCCGACGGCAACCGGCAGTGGGTCGTCACGGCCTACGCCCTCGCCTTCGGCGGCCTGCTGCTCTTCGGCGGCCGGATCGCCGACCTGTGGGGCCGCAAGCGCGCCTTCGTGCTCGGCCTCGCCGGTTTCGCCGCCGCCTCCGCGCTCGGCGGTGCCGCCACCACCGGCGCGATGATGTTCGGCGCCCGCGCCCTCCAGGGCGTCTTCGGCGCACTGCTCGCCCCGGCCGCGCTGTCCCTGCTCGCGGTGATGTTCACCGACGCCAAGGAGCGCGCCAAGGCGTTCGGCATCTACGGCGCCATCGCGGGCGGTGGCGGTGCCGTCGGCCTGATCCTCGGCGGTTTCCTCACCGAGTACCTGGACTGGCGCTGGACCTTCTTCGTGAACGTCCCGTTCGCCGTGGTCGCCGCGGCCGGCGCCTACTTCGTCATCCGTGAGCCGGAGGGCGGGCGCAACCGCAACCCGCTCGACATCCCGGGCGTCCTGCTGTCCACCCTCGGTCTGGTCGCGCTCGTCTACGGCTTCACCCGCGCCGAGTCCGACGGCTGGGGCGACGCGGTGACCGTGTCGATGTTCGTCGCCTCCGTGGTGCTGCTGGTCGCGTTCGCGATCGTGGAGTCCAAGGTCAAGGCCCCGCTGCTGCCGCTGCGCGTGGTGACCGACCGCAACCGCGGCGGCATCTACCTGTCCCTCGGTCTCGCGATCATCGGCATGTTCGGCCTGTTCCTCTTCCTGACCTACTACCTCCAGGTCGTGAAGGGCTACTCGCCGGTCAAGACCGGCTTCGCCTTCCTGCCGATGGTGGCCGGCATGATCACCGGCTCCACCCAGATCGGCACCCGGCTGATGACCCGCGTCCCGGCCCGCCTGCTGATGGGCCCCGGCTTCCTGGTCGCCGCGATCGGCATGCTGCTGCTGACCCAGCTGGAGATCGACTCCTCCTACGGCGCCCTGCTGCTGCCCGCGATGGTGCTGCTCGGCCTCGGCATGGGTACGGCGTTCATGCCGGCGATGTCCCTGGCCACCCAGGGCGTCGAGCCCCGGGACGCCGGTGTCGCCTCCGCGATGGTCAACACCTCGCAGCAGGTGGGCGGCGCGATCGGCACGGCCCTGCTGAACACCATCGCGGCCTCGGCGACCACCTCGTACATCAAGGACCACATCGCCGGTGCCGCTTCCAAGCCGCAGCAGCAGCTGGTGATGCTCCAGGGCCAGGTGCACGGCTACAGCACCGCGATCTGGTTCGCCGTCGGCATCCTGGCCGCCGCCGCCCTGATCGCCTTCACCTTCGTCAACGCCGGCCGTCCCGGTTCCAACCCGGTGGCCTCCGGCTCGGGTGTCGAGGACGAGGTGCCGGTCCCGGTGGTGGCCCACTGACCGGCCGTACGGACCGACCCGCCTTGCGCTGACCGGCTGACTAGCGGAGCCAGGGCAGGTCCGCACCCGCTTCGTTGGGCTGGAGGCCCTCGGCGACGATCTCCATGATCTCGCCGAGGGCCTTCTGCTGTTCCGGGCTCAGCCGGTCGAACAGCGCCTGCCGCACGGCGGTGACATGGCCGGGCGCGGTGCGCCGCAGCACCTCGTAGCCCGCGTCGGTGAGGACGGCGAACTGGCCGCGCTTGTCGGAAGGACAGTCCTCACGGCGTACCCAGCCGTTCTTCTCCAGCCGGGCGATGGCGTGCGAGAGCCGGGAGCGGGTGATCTTGGCCTTCATGGCCAGTTCGGTCATCCGGAGCCGGCGGCGCGGCGCCTCGGCGAGGCCGACGAGGAGGCCGTAGTAGATGTGCGGCATGCCCGCGTCGCGCTGGAGCTGCCGGTCGAGGTGGTCCTCCAGCAGGGTGGTGGCGTGCAGGTAGGCGCGCCAGATGCGCTGTTCCTCGTCGGTGAGCCAGCGGTGCCGCGCGGCGGCGGGGTCCGGTGCCGTGTTCATATCCCCACTGTACGAGCCAGCTCCTTGAAACTTGAACAAGTCAGGCGTAGAGTTTCCGTGAGAACTTGAGAGTTAAAGCATCTGGATCACCGGGAGCCGCCGCGATGTCCGCCACCGCCCAGGAGCGCATGCCCGCGCTGTACCTCAGCCACGGTGCCCCGCCGCTCGCCGACGACCCCGTCTGGCCCGGCCAGCTCGCCGCCTGGTCCGCCGGCCTGCCCCGGCCCAAGGCGATCCTCATGGTGTCCGCGCACTGGGAGGAGGCCCCGCTGGCCCTCGGCGCGGTCGAGACCGTCCCGCTCGTCTACGACTTCTGGGGCTTCCCCGAGCACTACTACCAGGTGCGGTACGCCGCCCCCGGCGCCCCCGCGCTCGCCGAGTCCGTCCGCAAGCTGCTGCGCGCCCCCGGCATCCCCGTCCAGGACATCCCCGACCGCGGCCTTGACCACGGCGCGTACGTCCCCCTCGTCGAGATGTTCCCGGACGCCGACATCCCCGTCCTCCAGATCTCCCTGCCCACCCTCGACCCGGTGCGCCTGATGGACATCGGCCGCAAGCTCGCCCCCCTGCGCGACGAGGGCGTGCTGATCGTCGGCTCCGGCTTCTTCACCCACAACCTGGCCGCCCTGCGGTACGCCGGCCGGGGCGTGCCGAGCTGGTCCTCCGAGTTCGACGACTGGGGGAGGCGGGCCCTGGAGACCCGCGACTGGGACGCGCTGCTCGACTTCCTGAACAAGGCCCCGGCCGGCCGCTACGCCCATCCGCGCACCGAGCACTTCGCCCCGCTCTTCGTGACCATGGGCGCGGCGGAGGCAGGCGGCGAGCTGGACGCGCAGAAGTCCGTCATCGACGGGTTCTGGATGGGAATGGCGAAGCGGTCGGTGCAGTTCGGATGAGGCGGGGGCCGGGCCGCGACGGCCCGGTCCGAGGCGAGGTCCGGTCCGCTGCGGCCCGGCTGGGCTAGAGGTGGGCCAGAGGTGGGCTAGAGGGGCTTCTCGTACCAGGCCACGTCCCAGTAGCGGCCGAACTTGCGACCCACCTCGCGGTACGTGCCCACGTACGCGAAGCCGAAGCGCTCGTGGAGCCGGGTGGAGGCCTCGTTCGGCTGGGCGATGCCCGCGTAGGCGCGGTGCACGTCCTCCCCGGCCAGGGCGTCGAACAGGGCGCCGTAGAGCAGCGTGCCGATCCCGCGGCGGCCGGAGTCGGGGGCGACGTACACCGAGGTCTCCACGGACGTCGCGTACGCCGGCTTCGGCCGGTAAGGGCTGGATGTGGCGTACCCCAGAATCTCCTGTGACTCCGCGTCCGTGGCAACCATCAGCCGGTGCGGGCCGTCTTCCGGGTGGGAGAGCAGCCAAGGGCGGCGCTCTTCCGGGGTGAAGACCGCGGTATCGAATGTGATGGCCGTCTCACGCACATAGTGGTTGTAGATCGCCGTGAGGGTGTCGAGGTCTGCCTCGATTCCTGGTCTGACCTGCGTCTCAGTGGGTTCCGACCGCATCTCGCCTCCCAGCGTGGCGGACAGGGTACTGCATGATCAGAAAAGTTGGGGGGCGGGTTGGGAATTCTGTCCGGATTCCAGTCGTTGTTTCCCACGGATGCAGGGCACTCGGAGAGAGTCTCGGAGCGAGAGCGAGTGAGCGAGTCCCAGAGACTCCCCCGTCAGTGCCGAGCGTTCGCCAGGACCACCCGCCAGCCCACCATCGCAAGGGAGCACGCATGGCAACCCGTGCCGTCGCCCGTCGTAAGTCCGCCACCGGCGAGACGGCCGACTCGGCAAGCAGTGTTCGCGCTCATGGCGGCGAGATCGCAGACCGCGACCTGGTCGGCATGTACCTCGACGAGATCGCGCGTACGCCGCTGCTCGACGCCGCCAAGGAGGTCGAGCTGTCCCAGACCATCGAGGCGGGTGTGTTCGCGCGGCAGGTCCTCGACGGCGAGGAGGAGTCCAAGACGGACGCCACCCGCGAGGAGCTGGAGGCCCTGGTCGCCGCCGGTGAGCGGGCCAAGGACGTCTTCATCCGCTCCAACCTCCGCCTGGTCGTCGCGGTCGCCCGGCGCTACCCGCGCAGCGGTCTGCCGCTGCTCGACCTGATCCAGGAGGGCAACGCCGGCCTGGTGCGCGCCGTGGAGAAGTTCGACTACCGCAAGGGCTTCAAGTTCTCGACGTACGCCACCTGGTGGATCCGGCAGGCCATCACCCGGTCGATCGCCGACCAGTCCCGCACGATCCGGCTCCCCGTCCACCTGGTGGAGGAGCTGGGCCGCATCCGCCGCGTGCAGCGCGAGTTCAACCGCGAGCACGGCCGCGAGCCGGAGCCGGCCGAGATCGCCGCGGAGCTGGGCTCGACGCCGGAGCGCGTCACGGACGTCCTCGACTGGTCCCGCGACCCGGTCTCGCTGAACATGGCGGTGGACGACGAGGGCGAGACCCAGTTCGGCGACCTGCTGGAGGACACCTCGGCGGTCTCTCCCGAGCAGTCGGTCATGACCCTGCTGCGCAGCGAGGAGCTGGACGACCTGATCGGCCGCCTGGACCAGCGCACGGCCTCCATCATCAAGATGCGGTACGGCATCGAGGACGGCCGCGAGCGCACCCTGACCGAGGTCGGCAAGGAGCACGGGCTCACCCGTGAGCGGATCCGGCAGATCGAGAAGCACGCGCTGCTGGAGCTGAAGAAGCTGGCCCGCCAGACCGGTTTCGACGCGGCGGCGTGACGCAGGGGGTGCACGGGGCGCACACCCGGTGGCGAAAGACGGCGCAAACATGGCGTGGTCCCATCGCTTCAACCGCTGGGCCCGAGGGAACAACCCTTCCGGGCCCAGGAGCGGGCCCGGGAACCGCACTCCCCACCCCACCGCACAGCCCCGGCCGACCCCACCCGGCCGGCCCACGTGAACCACGTCCCGTCGCAATCCCCCCCCGGCGCCGGGACCTCCCCGAGCCGGACTTCGGCGCCCCTCCCCCCCCGGGCGCCGGAGTCCGGCTTCTTCTCGTGAGGGGCCACGGGAGGCCAGGGGCCCGGGGGCCAATGAGGCCGTGTCCGGCCCTGACCTGCTGGAAAGGCGGCCCACCCCGTACCTGAACCCCGGGGTGGACCGCCGGATGGCAGATTCTGCCACACAGGCATAGCCTGCCGGGATGAGCACCACCCCCAGCGCCGCCCACCAGCCGTTTTCCGCCTCCGCACCGGTGTCCCTCACCGAACGCAGGAAGGCCGAGACACGAATGGAGATCGCCCGGGCGGCGGCAGCCCTCTTCGTCCAGCGCGGCCTGCGGTCCACCCGCGCGGAGGACATCGCCCAGGCCGCGGGCATCGCACCGCGCACCTTCTACCGCTATTTCGCCACCAAGGAAGAGGCGGTGGCCCCCCTCTACGCGGCCGGCGCCCAGCGCTGGGCCGAGGCGGTCCGTACGGCCCCGGCGCATCTGAACCTCCCCGAGGCCCTGGAACACGCCGTCCAGCACACCCTCACCCCTGGCCTCGGCGTCTCGGCCGCGTCCTGGGAATGGCTCCGCACCCTGGTCCGCCTCGCCGACACCAGCCCGGCCCTGCGCAAGGTGTGGGCGGAGGTGTGCCAGACGTCGGAGGGGGCGCTGGCGGAGATCCTGATGAGGCGAGCCGAGGCGGCGGGGGGTCCGGCCCCGCTCACCCCGCACCTCCGCTTCGCCGCGGCCGTGGCCGGTGCCGCCGTGCGCGTGGCCGTGGAGTCCTGGGCCGCCACGACGACCCCACCCACCGGCCCGGACGGCCCGGCAGCCCTGGCCCTTCAGAACCTGCGCGCCCTCCGGTCCTTCGAGTGGGGCGAGAGCGGGAGCCGGGGTGCGGGGCGGTGAGATGACCTCCGGACAGAGGTGAGGTGCCCCAGGGAAGGTGGAAGGGGAGGCAGGCGCCCCGGACCACGGTGCGACGGCCCTACACCCTCCCGTCGGCGTCGGCCCCCGCCGCCCTGCTCAACCGGCCCCCCAACTCCCGCACGCACTCCCCCAGTTCCCCGGGCCCGCGCACCGCGAACTCGTAACCGGCCATCACCAGCCGTACCGCCAGCCACTCCAGGGGATCGCCGGTGGTGCCCCGCAGCACACAGCCGCCCGAACCGTCGTCCTCGGGCACCCCGAGCCACCGCGGCAGGCGCCCGGACACCCGGTCCGCCGACGCGGCGAACCGCACCTCGAACGCGTACGTCTCCTGCCGTCGCTGGATCGACTGCCGCAGGAACTCGGCGGCGCTCCCCGTCGGCAACTCCCGGGGCGCGAACCGGACTCCGGTCGCGAACGGCTCGCTCACCCGGTCGACCCGGAAGGTGCGCCAGTCCGCCCGGTCGAGGTCGTACGCGACCAGGTACCAGCGCCGGCCCGTCGACACCAGCCGGTGCGGCTCGGTCAGCCGCCGGGACGCGCTGCCGTCCTTGTCGCGGTAGGCGAACCGCAGCCGCTCCCGCCCGGCCACCGTCGACGCCATCACGGTCAGCGTCTCCGGGGCGATGCTCGGTCCGTCCCCGCTGGTGAGCGGTGTGGTCGCGGCCTGGAGCGTGGACACCCGGTGGCGCAGCCGGGAGGGCAGCACCTGCTCCAGCTTCGCCAGGGCCCGCACGGACGCCTCGTCCACCCCCTCCACGGCGTGCCCGGCACCGGCCCGCAGCCCCACCGCGATGGCGACCGCCTCCTCGTCGTCCAGCACCAGCGGAGGCATCGCCTTGCCCGCCACCAGCCGGTACCCGCCGTCCACGCCCTTCGTCGCCCGCACCGGATAACCCAGTTCCCGCAGCCGGTCGACGTCCCGCCGCACGGTCCGCCGCGACACCCCGAGCCGCTCGGCCAGCTCACCGCCGGGCCACTCTCGGGGCGTCTGGAGGAGCGAGAGGAGCTGGAACAGCCGGGCCGGAGTATCGGTCGTCATGCAGGCGAGCATGCCGGAAAAATAGGACGCGGTCTGACCTAATGCGGTCCTACGGTCGCTCCATGACCCCGAACGACAGCACCACCGCGCAAGGGCGCGGAGAACTGCGCGCACCGACCGCCGACCGCTCCCGCTGGCTTGCCCTGGCCATCGTCATGACCGCGGCCTTCATGGACCTGGTGGACGTGACGATCGTCAACATCGCCATCCCGTCCATCCAGCGCAGCGCGGGCGCCTCGGTCAGCCAGATCCAGTGGATAACCGCCGGCTACGCCCTCGCCTTCGCAGCGGGCCTGATCACCGGCGGGCGGCTCGGCGACATCCATGGCCGCAAGCGGCTGTTCCTCATCGGTATCGGCGGCTTCACGCTCGCCTCGGCCCTGTGCGGCTTCGCCGTGAACCCGGAGATGCTGGTCGCCTCCCGCATCCTCCAGGGCGGCATGGCGGCGCTGATGGTGCCGCAGGTGCTGTCGATCGTGCACGCCACCTTCCCGGCCCACGAACGCGGCAAGGTCTTCGGTCTGTTCGGCGCGATCGTCGGCCTCGGCGCGGTCTCCGGCCCGCTGCTCGGCGCACTGCTGACGGAGTGGAACCTGTTCGGCCTCGAATGGCGGCCCATCTTCCTCATCAACCTCCCTGTCGGCGTCCTGGCCTGGCTGCTGGGCCGCCGGTTCATCTCCGAGTCCAAGGCCCCCAAGGCGCTGAAGCTGGATCTCGTCGGCGTCGCCCTGGTCACGCTGGGCCTGCTGATGCTGCTCTATCCGCTCACCCGCGGGCGCGAGCTGGGCTGGCCGCTGTGGGGGTACCTGTGCATGGCCGGCGCGCTCGCCGTCTTCGCGGCGCTGGTGTCGTACGAGAAACGGAAGGCCGCCAGGGACGGTTCCCCGCTCGTCGAACTGTCCCTCTTCCGGGTGAAGAGTTTCGCCGCGGGCATCGCCGTGCAGACCGTCTTCGGGGTCGCGCTCGGCATCTTCTTCCTGGTCTGGACGCTGTACATGCAGATCGGCCTGGGCTGGAGCCCGCTGCGGGCCGGGCTGACCGGGGTGCCGTTCTCGATCGCCGTGTCCGCGGCGGCCGGGCTGTCGGTGCAGCAACTGGTCCCGCGGTTCGGGCGGAAGGTGCTCCAGGCGGGCGCGCTGGTGATGGGCGCGGGCGTGCTGCTGTACCTGTGGGAGGCCCGCCACTACGGCCTCGCCATCGCCTCCTGGCAGATGGCCCTGCCGCTGGTCGTGATGGGCATCGGCATGGGGCTGATCGTCGCCCCGCTGACCGACGCGGTGCTCTCGGAGGTGCCGCGCGAGCACGCCGGTTCCGCGTCCGGGCTCATCAACACCGTGCAGCAGATGGGCAACGCGCTGGGGCTGGGGCTGGTGTCGGTGGTCTTCTTCGGGCAGATCGGCGACCGGCTGACCCGGGCCCAGGTCGGTCCGGCCTTCGTGCACGCCTTCCAGTACGCGCTGTGGTGGGTCGCCGGGATCATGGCCGTGATCCTCCTGCTGATGTCCGCCTTGCCGAAGCGACCGGCCCAGCATGTGGAGGGCGGGGCCGAGGAGGCGCCGGCCGGGGAGAAGGAACCCGCGCTGGCGCACTGACCAGGCACGACGCGAGGCCCGGTACCGGTTCGGTGCCGGGCCTCCGCGCTGCCCGGACCGCGCCGGAGGTTCGCCGGACGCCTACCGGAAGCCGCCCGGAGCCGCCCGGGAGTCCGTTCATGCCCATCCCGGGCCCGAATCTGTTTACTTTCCGGAAATGCGGGCGTAGCCTGCCGCTGAAACCACACGTTCGGGCATGACCCGGAAACGGTCGGACATCGGCGCGGACACCGGCGTCGGACATCGGTCGGACATTGAGGCGGAGGCGAACGGACATGTACGCACCGGAGCGGCAGCAGGAGATCCTCCGGCTCGCCCGTGACGGCGGCCGGGTGGACGTGCTGTCGCTGGCCGAGGAGTTCCAGGTCACCGCGGAGACGATCCGGCGCGATCTGAAGGCCCTCGACCGGGCCGGTCTGCTCCGCCGGGTGCACGGCGGTGCCATCCCGGCCGGCCGCCTGGACTTCGAGCCGGACCTCGCCGAGCGCGAGACCACCGCCGCCGACGAGAAGGACCGCATCGCCAAGGCCGCCCTGTCCGAACTGCCGGCCGAGGGCACGATGATCCTCGACGCCGGTACGACGGTGGCCCGCGTCGCCGCCGCCATCCCGCTGGAGGCGCGGCTCACCGTCGTCACGCACTCCCTGCCGATCGCCGCCCGCCTCGCCGACCACCCGGGCATCCAGCTCCATCTGATCGGAGGGCGCGTACGGCACCGTACGCGCGCCGCCGTGGACGCGTGGGCGCTCCGCGCGTACGGCGAGATCCGGGCCGACGTGCTGTTCGTCGCCGCCAACGGCTTCTCCGCCGAGCACGGTCTGACCACCCCCGACCTCGCCGAGGCCGCGGTCAAGCGGGCCGCCGTCGCCGCCGCCCGGCGCGTGGTGCTGCTGGCCGACTCCTCCAAGCACGGCCAGGAGCACTTCGCCCGCTTCGGCGACCTGAGCGACGTGGACCTGCTGATCACCGACAGCGGGCTGAGCCCCGAAGACACCGCCGCCATCGAGCGCGGCGGCACGGAAGTAGTGCGCGCATGATCCTCACCGTCACCCCCAACCCGTCCCTCGACCGCACCTACGAGGTCCAGGCCCTCAAGCGCGGCGAGGTCATCCGCGCCGAGACCGAGCGCATGGACCCCGGTGGCAAGGGCGTGAACGTCTCGCGCGCGGTCGCCGCCGCCGGCCGGCGCACGGTCGCGGTGCTGCCCCTGGGCGGTGCGCCGGGGGCGCTCGTCGCCGAACTGCTCCACGCGCAGGGCATCGAGGTCGCGCCGGTCCCGGTCCTCGGAGCCACCCGCTCCAACATCGCGCTCGCGGAGGCCGACGGCGTCCTCACGAAGGTCAACGCGCCGGGTCCGGAGCTGTCGGGGCCCGAGCAGGAACTCCTCCTGGACACCGTCCGCTCCCAGTCCCGCGACGCCGACTGGATCGCCTGCTGCGGCAGCCTGCCCCGGGGGCTCGCGCCCTCCTGGTACGCCGATGTCGTCACGCGGGCGCACGCCGGGGGCGCCCGGATCGCGCTGGACACCTCGGGGCGTGCGCTCCTGGAGGCGCTGCGCGCGCGGCCCGACGTGGTCAAGCCGAACGCCGAGGAGCTGGCGGAAGCCGTCGCGCGCCCCCTGACGACCGTGGGCGACGCGCTCAAGGCGGCGGAGGAGGTGCGCTCGATGGGTGCCCGCGCCGTGCTGGCGAGCCTGGGCGCCGACGGCCAGCTGCTGGTGTCGGACGACGGCGCGTGGTTCGGCAGCGCGCGCGTGTCCGCGGTCCGCAGCAACGTCGGCGCCGGTGACGCGTCCCTGGCGGGCTTCCTCATCGCCGGCGGCACCGGTCCCGACGCCCTGGCCTCCGCCGTCGCCCACGGCGCCGCCGCCGTCCAGCTCCCCGGCAGCGTGATGCCGACCCCGGCCGACCTGGACCCGGCGGCGGTGACCGTGACCGCCGACATCCCCGTGGACCGCGAACTGAGGGAGCCGGCGTCATGACCGCCACGCCGTGTACGACCGCTCCGGACGGCGTGACACTCGCTCCGGCCGCCCGTGGAACGTGGGCGCGCGCCTCGGCCGCTCCGGCGGTTCGCGGCGTGAACGCTCCGGCGCAGGGGCCGACCACTCGCGGTACGCCCGTTACGGGTCGGTTCGTTGTGGGTCGATCCGTTGCGGGTCGGTCCGTTACTGCTCCGTCCGTTCAGGGTCGGTCCGTTACGGGCGCGTCCGATTCCCTCGGCAGGAGTCTCCCGCCGGCCCCGTACCGCTCCACCGCTCCCCACCTGCCCCCCGCCCCCGATACGCCGGCCCCGCCCCGCTCCCCCCGCCGCGGTGTCCCGTCGGTCCCCGTCCGCCCCACCGCCCCCCACAAGACCCCCGTCCCCACCTCCGCCCACCCCTCTCCCCGGGCGATACGCGTGCAGAGGAGCCCGCGATGAGCGACATGATCACCGCGGACCTGGTCGATCTCGACCTGTCCGCCGACACAAAGGAAGCGGCGGCCCGTGCCCTCGCCGAGCGCATGGTGAGCCAGGGCCGGGTGACCGACCTGGAGGGCTTCCTCGCCGACGTGGCCGCCCGGGAGGCCCAGATGCCGACCGGCCTGGACGGCGGTATCGGCATCCCGCACTGCCGTAGCGCCCATGTCACCGAACCGACCCTCGCGTTCGGCCGCAGCGCCGCCGGCATCGACTTCGGCGCGGCGGACGGCCCGGCCGACCTGATCTTCCTGATCGCGGCACCCGCCGGCGCCGACGACGCCCACCTCACGATCCTCTCCTCCCTCGCGCGCCAGCTGATGAACGACGAGTTCACCTCCGCGCTGCGGACGGTGGGCGACGCGGAGACGGCGGCGGCGCTGATCCGGGGCGACGAGGCAGCGTCGGCGCAGAGCGCCGAGGAAGCCTCCGAAGACACCGCTGCGGCGCCGGTGGCGGCCTCCACCGGCGCCGCGGCGGGCAGGACGGCGCACACGCCGGACGCGGATACGAGCACCGGGGGCGCAAGCCCGCAGGACGCGCCCGCGGCGGACACCGCACCGCCCGCCGCGGAGCCCGCCGGCTCCGGCGAGCGTCCCTTCCGCGTCGTCGCCGTCACCTCCTGCCCGACCGGTATCGCCCACACCTACATGGCGGCCGAGTCCCTGGAGAACGCCGGCCGCGAGGCGGGCGTCGAGGTGGTCGTCGAGACGCAGGGCTCGGCCGGCTTCGCCCGGCTGGACCCGGCGGTGATCGCGGCGGCGGACGGCGTGATCTTCGCGCACGACGTCCCGGTGCGTGACAAGGACCGCTTCGCGGGCAAGCCGACCGTGGACGTCGGGGTGAAGGCGGGCATCAACCGCCCCGCCGAACTCCTCGCGGAGGTCCGTGAGAAGGCGGCGCGCGGCGAGGCGAGCGCCCCGGCGCGCGCTTCGGCCGGTACGCCGGTCGACCGCGCGGGCGACTCCACCGAGGGCTACGGCACCAAGCTCCGCAAGTGGCTGATGTCCGGCGTCAGCTACATGGTCCCGTTCGTCGCCGCGGGCGGCCTCCTCATCGCCCTGGGCTTCGCGATCGGCGGCTACAAGATCAACAAGGCGCCGTCGGTGATGGACCACTTCGTGTGGACCCAGGCCGACAGCTGGGGCGCCCTGCTGTTCCAGATCGGCGGCGTGGCCTTCGGCTTCCTGGTCCCGGTCCTGGCCGGCTACATCGCCTACGGCATGGCCGACCGGCCCGGCCTGGTCCCCGGCTTCGTCGGCGGCGCGATCTCCCTCACCATCAACGCCGGCTTCCTGGGCGGTCTGGCGGCCGGCCTGATCGCCGGTGGCGTGGTGATGGCGATCCAGAAGGTGAACATCCCGGCGGCGATGCGCGGCATCATGCCGGTGGTGGTGATCCCGCTGATCTCCTCGGCGATCGTCGGGTTCCTGATGTTCGTCGTGATCGGCAAGCCCATCGCCTCCGCGCAGAAGGGCCTGACCGACTGGCTGAGCGGCCTCACCGGCACCAACGCCGTCCTGCTGGGCGCCCTCCTCGGCCTGATGATGTGCTTCGACCTCGGCGGCCCGGTCAACAAGGTCGCCTACACCTTCGCCACCGCCGGCATCGCCGTCTCCGACCCCAGCGACTCCGCCATGAAGATCATGGCCGCGGTGATGGCGGCCGGCATGGTCCCTCCGCTGGCGATGGCCCTGGCCACCACCGTGCGCGGCAGGCTGTTCACGCAGACCGAGCGGGAGAACGGCAAGGCCGCCTGGGTGCTGGGCGCGTCCTTCATCTCCGAGGGCGCGATCCCGTTCGCGGCGGCCGACCCGCTGCGGGTCATCCCGTCCTCCATGGTGGGCGGTGCGCTCACCGGCGCCCTGTCGATGGCCTTCGGCGCCACCCTGCGCGCCCCGCACGGCGGCGTCTTCGTGGTCCCGCTGATCGGCAACCCGCTCCTGTACCTGGTGGCCATCGCGGCCGGCGTCTGCGTCACCACGGCCCTGGTGGTCCTCCTGAAGGGGCTGCGCAAGCCGGTCCCCGGGGCCACGGCCACCGATCCCGCCGCGCCGGCGGCCACCGCGCCGAAGGAGACCAAGCAGCCGATAGCGGCCTGACCGCCGCACCGTCACCGACGGCGCCGCGCCCCGCTGCTCCTGCCTCTTGTCCCTTTGGTTCGCTGTGAGTTGTTCACGGCACCTGCGAGATACGTCACGGTCCGGGACCAAAGTCCCGGACCGTGGTGTGTACTGGGAGGCATGCCTGAGCACGCCCCGACCCTCCAGCTGATCGGCGTGGCCGTCCTCGCCGTGGCGGCCGTCGTCTGGGCCGTCGTTCTGATGCGTCTGCTGCGCCGCGCCGGCCGCCGGACCGTCGTCCGGCGCTCCACCGTGCCGCTCCCGGCCCTGCCGAGCCAGACGCGGGTCGGACCCTCCCGGGAGTCCGTCGAGCTGACGCCCGCCGAACAGGACGCGTTCGCGGGCCTGGTACGGCACCTCGCCAACGGCTGACCTCAGCCCTGCCGCGCCGCGCGCCGCTCCATCGCCTCCCGGGCCGCGTCCTCCGACAGGTAGACCTCGCACATGTGCCGTCCGTCGGGCGTCGCCGTGTGCTCGACCTCCCACAGGGAGATCTCGGTGCCGTCCGGCAGCAGGAAGGCGTGCTCGTACAGCGCGTAGCTCAGCCCGGCCCGTCCGGCCCGCCCCGGACGGCCGAACGCCTGGGTGATCTCGTGCGCGGTCGCCGTCGCCAGCAGTGCCGCCGTCCGCGCGTCGGGCCGGTCCGGGTTCTCCGCGCGGCGCAGCAGCCGGCGCGCGTGGTCCGCCGAGTCGTCGGAGGCGTACATGTGCCGGGGCTCGGGAATCGCCCACAGGCGCATCAGCGCGGGCAGCTCGAAGTCCCGCGTCTCCGGGGGCAGACCGAGCCGTGCCGTGGCGGTCTGCACCTCCTCCTCGTCGACGTACACCTCGTGCTCCGGCGCGCTGCCCGGCGTGGGGTTGTGCACCAGCTCCCACAGCGTGACCGCCGAGCCGTCGGCGAGCAGCCAGGTGTGCCGGTACGTCTCCCGGTGCAGCCCCGCGCTGTGGTACGCGGAGTGCAGCGAACTGTCGTGCGCCAGCGCGCAGTCGAGTCGTCTGATCACCTCGTCGGGCAGCTCGAAGGAGTTCAGGGCACGGCCGAGGAGCCGCGCGAGATGCTCCTCAGGAGACTCGGGCGACTCGGCTGGTTCGTACGCTGCGGTCTCGTACGGAACGCTCAAGGCTTCTCCCGGGCGTTGCTGCATGTCACCTTGTGGGTGCATACCGTAGCCCCTCGGTCGGACATCATGTCCGGGAACCGAGAAAACGTACGCCGGGAAAACGCGCGGGCCGCGCGAAAAGTTCCCGCGCGGCCCGATGTTCTGTCAAAACCCGCCGCTCAGGCGGCACTTCCCGCGGTCCAGGCGCTCCAGGACATGTTCCAGCCGTTGAGGCCGTTGTCCGGGGCGACCGTCGTGTCGGGGGAGTTCTTCACGATCACCACGTCGCCGACGAGCGAGTTGTCGAAGAACCACTTGGCCGACGTGGCGCCCTGCGCCCCCTGCACGTCCGCGAGGCCGACGCAGCCGTGGCTGGTGCCCTCCCGCCCGAACGGCGGGTTGCCCTTGTTGTACCAGTAGTTGCCGTGGATGAACGTCCCCGACGACGTCAGCCGCATCGCGTGCGGCACGTCCGGTATGTCGTACTCCCCGCCGAAGCCGACCGTCGAGCCGTTCATACGGGTCTGCACGAACTTCTCGGAGATCACCATCTGCCCGTTGTACGTGGTGTGCTGCGGGCTGCCCGCCGAGATCGGCACCGTCTTGACGGTCTGGCCGTCCCGCACGACCGTCATGGTCTGCGTGCGGGCGTCGACCGTGGAGACCTGCGACCGGCCGATCGTGAAGGAGACCGTCTTCTTCTGCACCCCGTAGACGCCCTGCGCGCCCTGGACCCCGTCCAGGTCGATGTCCATCGTGACCTTGGAGCCGGCCTTCCAGTACTCCTGCGGCCGGAAGTCGAGCCGCCGGTCACCGAACCAGTGCCCGACCACCTGCTGGCCGCTGGTGGTGTTGACCGTGATGTGCGACTGCACGGCCTTCTTGTCGGTGATCGACTTGTCGAAGGTGAACGACACCGGCATGCCCACCCCGACCGTCGTGCCGTTGTCCGGCGTGTAGGTGCCGATGAAGCTGTTCGCCGAGGTGACGGTGGTGAAGATGGAGTTGGCCGCCGCCGTGCGCCCCTCGCCGTCCTTCGCGGTCGCGGATATCTGGTACTTCGTCCCGCGCTCCAGCCGCTCCTTCGGCTTCCAGCTGCGGCCGTCCCCCGATATCGCCCCCGGCACGGTCTGCCCCGACCCCGCCACGGTCATCTTCACATCGGTCAGCTTGCCGTCGCTGACCTTCACCCCGGTCGCGTTGATGGACGCCCCCGTCGAACCGTCCTTGGCCGAGATCGCGATCTTCGCCGTCGACGTCTTCGGGGAGCCCTTGCCCCCCTTGCCGTCGTCGTTGTCGGCCTTGGCGCTGCCGCCGCAGGCGGTCAGGGTGAGGGCGCCGACCATCAGGGCGGCACAGGCCCCCAGTGCGCGCCGCGCTGCAATGTCCGGCGTTGTCACGGGCTGCTCCCAGTTCGTGTGATGTGCGTGATCCGTTCCAGTGCGTGGAGGAAGAGGGCGCCGAGGCCGGGGAAGGTTCCCTCCCCCGCCCGTGAACGCCATCGCGTGACAGAACCGCGACAATCCACCCCGCCCCCGGGGCCGTACCGTTACCCCTGCCCGTACAACTCCCCGTACGACGGCCACATTCCGCCCGGCCCGTCGACCGACTCGGCGGCGCGTACGGCCCGGACGATGGCGCGTGTCACCATGTCCGCGCCGGCGGCGAGGATGTCATTGAGCGCCAAGGGGTGCGTATCCAGCGCGTGCGTGCCGGTCGCCAGCGCGAACACCGTGTCCCCGTCGTGCAGGAGGTGCACCGGCCGCACGGCCCGCGCGATCCCGTCGTGCGCCGTGCCCGCCAGCTTCTGCGCCTGCGCCTTGGAGAGGTCGGCGTCCGTCGCGACCACCGCCAGCGTCGTGTTGAGCGGCGCCGGCCCGTTCCCGGCGGCGGCCTCGTCCAGGCGCCGGCACGCGGCCTCGTGCACCCGCTCCTCCGGATACCCCACCCGTCCCTGGAACAACTCCCCGTACAGCACCCCCGTTTCCGGATCCAGCACCGACCCCGCGGCGTTCGCCACCACCAGTGCCGCCACCGTGACCCCCGAGTCGAGCACCGTGCTCGCGGTGCCCACCCCGCCCTTGAGCCGACCGGCGACGGCGCCCGTGCCCGCGCCGACGCACCCCTGCGCCACCCGGGCCCCCGGCACACCGGCCGCCGCGGCCTCCACCGCCGAGCGTCCCGTCCCCGCGTCCGGACGGGCCCGGAAGTCCCCGCCGCGCCCCAGGTCGAAGAGGCACGCGGCGGGCACCACCGGCACGACATGCGCCGGATCCGTCCCCACCCGCACGCCCCGCTCCCGCTCCTCCAGCCAGGCCATCACCCCGGAGGCCGCGTCGAGTCCGTACGCGCTGCCTCCGGTCAGCACGACGGCGTCGACCTTCCGCACCACGTTGCGCGGGTCGAGCGCGTCGGTCTCCTTGGTGCCGGGGCCGCCGCCGCGCACGTCCACGGCCGCGACCGCGCCGCCCACGGGAGCGAGGACGACCGTCGTGCCGGTGAGCCACCCGTCGCCGGTACGGGTGGCGTGCCCCACGCGCAGCCCGGCGACGTCCGTCAATGCGTCAGCTGTCATGGACGCCAGTCTCGCCCAGTCCGGCGCGCTGCCCGGGAGATCAGCCGGCCGCGGCGGTGGCGCCCGCCGCGTGCTCCCGGCCGGACGCGCGCGCCGTCAGGACCACCCCGACCGCCACCGAGACCGCGGACACCAGCCCCGCCGCGAGCACCGCCCAGTCGCCCAGGAAGGTGCAGCAGATCACCAGCAGAGCCGTGACCGGCAGCACCAGCTGCTGGGTGAGGCCCGCCTTGAAGTGCCGGGCGTGCAGCCCCCACACGGTCAGCAGGTACAGCGCCGTCGGCAGGGTGACGGCGGCCGAGGCGGACAGGGTGGAGATGTGCGCCTTGCCGACCGCCTGTTCCACGGCGACCTCCAGACCCGCGCCGATCGCCGCCGCCGAGGCGAAGACCAGATAGTGGCCGTAGCCCCAGACGAACGCCCGCCGGCTGGAGCGCAGGTGGCCGTGGATGGGCACCACGAAGTAGATCCACCACGCGGAGAAGACGATCAGCAGTCCGCCCGCCGCGATGGGCAGCAGCTCGCCCAGCGCGTTGTGCTCGTCCGTGGCCGACTTCACCGCGACCGTGGCCGCGGCGATCGTCTCGCCGAGCACGATGATCGTGAACAGGCCGTACCGCTCGGCGATGTGATGCGGATGCCAGGAGGTGTTCTGGGCCCTCTCGGCGTAGAGAGGCACGCACAGTTCCGCGACCACCATCACCAGGAACACCCAGGGGCGGGCCGGCTCCGGCAGCGCCACCAGCCCGAGCCAGCCGATCTGGCACAACAGCACGCCGCACGCGTACCGAAGCGCCGTGGTCCGCTCCGCGCCCGGCGCCGATCTCGCGGCTCTCAGCCACTGCCAGACCATCGCCAGCCGCATGATCACGTAGCCCAGCAGGACCAGGAGGAAGTCGTGCTGCGTGGAGGCCCGGGAGACACCGGCGGCCAGCACCAGGACGCCGGCGATCTGTACGAGGGTGACCACCCGGTAGAGGGCGTCGTCGTTGTCGTATGCCGAGGCGAACCAGCTGAAGTTCATCCACGCCCACCAGATGGCGAAGAACACCATCGCGTAGTTGAGGATCCCCTCGCCCGCGTGGCCCGCCGCCACGGCGTGCACCAGCTGCACGCCCGCCTGCGCGACCGCCACGACGAAGCACAGATCGAAGAAGAGCTCCAGCGAGGAGGCGACGCGGTGCGCCTCGCCCCGTTCGCGGGCGGTGAGCCGCCGCAGGGGGCGGGAGGGCTTGGGTGCGCCCGAGGGGGCGGGCGTGGGAGGGGAACTCGACGTCATGGTTCCCAGCACAGCAGAAAACCGGGACGAAATCTTGTGCAGACTTTCACAAGCGGGGGAGGGTCCACCGGTCCGGCGAAAATCCCAGGCCGGGGGTGCCGGCGGGCGCCGTACCCTGGAGGCATGAGCACCGCCCGTGAACCCGAGCCGCGCGACCCGAAGCCCGCGCTGGTCTTCGACGACCCGCTGGACCAGCAGTCCTCGGACGACACCGACCGCGGGTGGGGCGAGCGCCCGGACGGCGACAGCGCCGCCGACCTGAAGCGCTTCCTGGACGAGAAGCCGCCCCACCACCTCTGAGCGGTCCGCGGGCGGCGCCGCTAGCGTTCGTCGTGCCCGGCCGCGCGCTGCGCGAGCAGCGCGTCGCGGATCTCCTTGAGCACCTCCAGTTCGGTCACCTCGACCACTTCCTTCGTGCCCTCCCGGGCCGCCTTCCGGGCCGCCTGCCGGGCCAGGTACTTCGACATCGGCAGGACCATCAGGAAGTACACCACCGCCGCGGTGATCAGGAAGCTGAGCGTGGCCCCGAGGACGGAGCCCCACATGATCGGCACGCCGCTCTTGACCGTGCCGTCCGCGCTCACCCGGCACGGGTCCTTCAGGCAGGAGCTGTAGTTGTCGAGGCTCTGGGTGCCGATCGCCCCGACCAGCGGGTTGATGATCCCCTTCACGATCGAGTTGACGATGTTCGTGAAGGCCGCGCCGATGACCACCGCGACCGCCAGATCGACGACGTTGCCGCGCATCAGGAAGGCCTTGAAGCCCTGCCAGACGCCCGGATCCTTCTTCACGCTCACTTGGGGGACTCTCCTCGCGTGCACAGGTTGTGGAACGAAACGCTCCGCAACCTACGGCACGGTGCGGACGTCGTGTCCACTTCCGTAACCGGATCGAGGCCCTCGCCCACACGTCGGCCACGGCGCCAAGAGCGCGTACGAGCCGGTTCAGCACAGCGTCACCGCCAGGCGCGCGGTGGCGCTCGCCCCGACCAGCCGGGCCGCCGTGGGCCGCGGCACCGACAGCACGACCAGCGCACCGCTCTCGGCCGCACTGGACGGCGGTTCCGGCACTTCCGTCACCCGTGCGCCGCGCGCCAGCACCCGGACGCCGGCCCCGGCCGACGGGTCCTCCGCGGCGATCACGTCGACACGGTCACCGGAGTGCAGCAGGCGAACCGCGGCGGCGTCGGCGATCCGGACCGGAGCCGTCACCACCTCGACCGCCGGGTGGGGGCGTACGGGCTCCGCCGCCCGATGGCCGTCGGCACGCTGCGTGCCGTGTGGTTCCGCGCCGGTCCGGGGCCCCGCGGCCACGAGCGCCACCGCCGTCACCGCGAGCCCGGCCGCGACGGCTCGCCCGCGCTGCCGTAGGAGCCGCTGCGACCGGTACCGCCCGCCGCGCACCCGCACCGGATCGAACGGGGACACCTCGCGGGTCGGCGGGGCATCCGTGCCCAGCGGACGCGGAGGCCGCAGCGGGGGCGGGAACGAGGAGCGAGCGGGGGAGAGCGGGGGCGGAGTCGGCGCGGAGGAGAACGAGGGGGAGTGAGAAGGGGAGGGCGGGAGCGAGGGGGAGCGAGAGGGGGAGGGCGGGAGCGGGAGGGGGGACGAGGGCATGGGAGTCACCGCCTGCGAGGAGGAGTTCGGCTTGCGATGCCACGATGACGCCTCGCGCCGGATCCCGCCGGGGCCGGTGGATCACGGACGGATTGTGGATAACTCACCCACCCGAACGAGGAGTTCCGCGCCGCCGCGCCGTGCTGCCGCGTCCCGGCCGCTGAGTCGCGCCGTGCTGCGTGCCCCGCCGTTGAGTTGCGCCGCGCTGCCGTGCCTCGCCGCCAAGCCGCGCCGCGCCCCGCGTCACCGAGCCTCCTCGCCCCCGGCGTCCTCGGCTCGGTCTCCCCGGCTCGGCGTCCTCGGCCTGGCCTGCCCGGCCCGGCCTCCTCAGCCCAACCTCCCCCACCCGTCCCTCCCGGCCCGGCCCGCCCCCCCGCCCGACCTCCCCCTCACCCCCCCGGCACTACGGCAACGCGAACCCCGGGTCCATTCCGCCCAGCGCGTTCACGCACAGGCAGTCCCGCTCGCCGGTCTCCGGAAGGGCCGCCACCGCGTCGAAGAGGACGCCGCGCAGCCGGTCCACGTTGGCCGCGAACACCTCCAGCACCTCCTCGTGCGAGACGCCCTCACCGGTCTCGGCGCCCGCGTCGAGGTCGGTGACCAGGGTGAGCGAGGTGTAGCACAGCTCCAGCTCCCGGGCGAGCGCCGCCTCGGGGTGGCCGGTCATGCCCACCACCGACCAGCCCTGGGCCTGGTGCCACAGCGATTCGGCGCGCGTCGAGAAGCGCGGGCCCTCGACCACGACCAGCGTGCCGCCGTCCACCGGCTCCCAGTCCCGGCCGCGGGCGGCCTTCAGCGCGGCGGCACGCCCTGTGGGGCAGTAGGGGTCGGCCATGGACACGTGCACGACGTTCGGCACGGTGCCGTCCGGCAGCGGCAGCCCGTCGAAGTAGGTCTGTGCCCGGGACTTCGTACGGTCCACGAACTGGTCGGGCACGAGCAGGGTGCCCGGCCCGTACTCGGGACGCAGTCCGCCCACCGCACACGGGCCGAGCACCTGCCGTACGCCGACGGAGCGCAGGGCCCACAGGTTGGCGCGGAAGTTGATGCGGTGCGGGGGCAGATGGTGGCCACGGCCGTGCCGGGGCAGGAAGGCGACCTTCCGGCCGGCGATCTCCCCGAGGAAGAGCGAGTCACTGGGCGCCCCGTAGGGGGTGTCCACCTGGACCTCGGTCACGTCGTCGAGGAAGGAGTAGAAACCCGAACCGCCGATTACGCCGATCTCTGCTTTGGCCATGACCAGCACACTAGCGGGCCGCGTGGGCGTGGGGGAGCCGGTGCCGGGGAACGCCGAAGACCCTGCCGTCGTGCGACGGCAGGGTCCGGATGGGAGGTGTCAGGCTGCGGAGCTGCTGGCGGAACCGGAGCTCGACGAGGACGAGGACGTCGAGGAGGACGCCTTCGTGTCGGACGACGAGGCGGCCGGCTTCGACGCCGGGGTGCTGCTCGACGTGGAGCCGCGGGAGTCGTTGCGGTAGAAGCCCGAGCCCTTGAAGACGATGCCGACTGCGGAGAACACCTTCTTCAGGCGGCCGTTGCAGTTGGGGCAGACGGTCAGGGCGTCGTCGGTGAACTTCTGCACCGCCTCAAGGCCCTCGCCGCACTCGGTGCACTGGTACTGGTAGGTCGGCACTGTCTTCCTCCTGGCACTCTCACTCGATGAGTGCTAACGACGGTCCATAGTGACGTATTCCCGGGGATCAGTCCACCGTGACCGGCACGCGGTGACCGACGCCACGCGCGATGGTGCGGTTCCCGTGCCGTGCGGACAGCCGCGACCGCAGCGTCACCAGGGTCACCAGCGCGAGCACGGTGCCGCCCATCGGTACCAGGAACCCGGAGCCGTCCCACAGCCGGTCCTCCAGCTGTCCCGCGACCGTGACGGCGGCGGCCTGGCCGAGCGCGACGGCGCCGGTCAGCCAGGTGAAGGCCTCGGTCCGGGCGCCGGCCGGGACCAGGCCCTCGACCAGCGTGTAGCCGGTGATCAGCGCCGGGGCGATGCACATGCCGACCAGCAGGCCGAGCGCGGCGAGCAGCAGCACCGAGTGTGCCGTCCACAGCGCGGACGCCGCCACCGCGAGCGCCGTGTAACCGATCACGAGGCGCTTCTGCGGGGCCGTCTTCCAGGCGACCGCGCCGCAGACGATGCCGGACAGCATGTTCCCGGCGGCGAAGACGCCGTACAGGGCGCCGTTCAGGCCGGGCTCGCCGATCGACTCGGTGAAGGCCGCGAACGACACCTGCATACCGCCGAAGACCGAGCCGATGCCGAGGAAGGTGACGACCAGCACGCGCACGCCCGGGACACGCAGGGCGGAGGCGTGCCGCACGCGCGCGTGCCCGCTCTCCCGGGAGACCGGCGGCTGCGTGCTCTTCCGCGCGGCGAACAGCAGACCGCCGACGAGGGTCAGCCCGGCCTCCGTGACCAGGCCCGCGGCCGGCGTCACGGCCGTGCACAACGCGGTCGCCAGCAGGGGGCCGACGACGAAGGTCAGCTCGTCCGTGACCGACTCGAACGCCGCCGCCGTGGTCATCAGGGGCGTGCCCTGGAGCTTCACACCCCAGCGCGCCCGCACCATCGGGCCGATCTGCGGTACGGAGGCGCCGGTCGGGACGGCGGCCAGGAACAGCGCCCACAGGGGCGCGTGTGCCAGCGCGAGCGCCGTCAGGGACAGGCCGGAGAGCGTGTGCACCAGGATGCCGGGGAGCAGGACGGCCCGCTGGCCGTAGCGGTCGGCGAGGCGCCCGCCGTACGGCGCGAACAGCGCCATGGAGACGCCGGTGGCCGCCGCGGCGGCGCCCGCGGCACCGTACGAGCCGGTGGTGTGCTGGACGAGCAGCACGATCGAGAGGGTGAGCATCGCGAACGGCTGGCGCGCGGCGAAGCCGGGGAGCAGGAACGTCCAGGCGCCGCGGGTGCGCAGCAGCTGTCCGTATCCGGGGCGGGGCGACGTCGACGGGTTCTCCGCCGGCTCGGTGGTGACCGTGGACTCCACGGCCCGTGCCTTTCTTCCGCCTGGTAGCGCGCCCGTGCGGGGGCGCCGAGAGCTGTCCTCTTGCGCGGAACTGCGGTAGATACCGGTGCCTCCGCGGAGGATGTTCCGGCCGCCATACGGTCGCGCCAGCTCTGCATCAGGCAGAGTTGGTTCGATCAGGGTGCCTTCATACTACAGGGATCATGGCCTGTGCCCCTGTGAAAGCGAGCACGCTCGCAGGGGGCGCCTGTGATTGCCACGGGGCTCACCCGCGGTTGCCGTCCGTGCCCAGCCAGCCCGCCAGCTTGCCGCCGTGGGCGACCGCGCGCAGTCGCCGTTCCGCCGCGTCGCGGACCGGGTCGGTGGCGACGACCAGCAGTTCGTCGCCGTGCCGCAGCACGGTCGAGGGCAGCGGCACGAACGATTTCTCCTCGCGCACGACGAGGGTGACGGCCGCGCCGGGCGGCAGGCGCAGCTCGCTGACCTCCACGCCGTGCATCCGGGAGCCCTCGGGGACGGTGACGGACAGCAGGTGTCCCTGGAGCCGCTCCAGGGGCGCCGACTCGATGCCGAGGTCGGCGGCCTCGCCCTTCTCGCCCAGCCGGAGCGTGCGGGCCAGCCAGGGCAGGGTCGGCCCCTGGACGAGGGTGTAGACGACGACCAGGACGAAGACGATGTTGAAGATGCGGCGGCTGCCGGCGACGCCGTTCACCATGGGGATGGTCGCCAGGATGATGGGCACGGCGCCGCGCAGCCCGGCCCACGACATCAGGATCCGCTCCGGCCGCGGCACCCGGAACGGCACCAGGCTGACCACCACGCTCAGCGGGCGGGCCACCATGGTCAGCACCAGCCCGATGACCAGCGCGGGCACGATGTCGTCGCCCAGCTCGTGCGGGGTGACCAGCAGGCCGAGCACGACGAACATGCCGATCTGGGCGATCCAGCCGAGCCCCTCGGCGAAGCCGCGGGTGGCGGGCCAGTGGGGGAGCCTGGCGTTGCCGAGGATCATGGAGGCCAGGTAGACGGCGAGGAAGCCGCTGCCGTGCGCCAGGGAGCCGGCGGCGTACGCCGTGACGGCGATGGCCATCACGGCGATCGGGTAGAGACCGGAGGCGGGCAGGGCGACGTGCCTGAGCCCCCAGGAGCCGAACCAGCCCACGGCGAGGCCCAGGGCCGCGCCGATGGCCAGCTCCAGGACTATCTCGCCGAGCAGCAGGTACCAGTGCTCGACCGGGCCGGCCGTGGAGAAGGCGACGACCAGGATGACCACCGGGGCGTCGTTGAAGCCGGACTCGGCCTCCAGTGTGCCCGTCACGCGCGCGGGGAGGGGGATTTTCCGCAGGACCGAGAAGACCGCCGCCGCGTCCGTCGACGACACCACCGCCCCGATGATGAGCGCCTGCCGCCACTCCAGCCCGACCAGGTAGTGCGCGCCCGCAGCGGTGACGCCCACGCTGACCGCGACTCCCACCGTCGCCAGCACGGAGGCGGCCGGCAGGACCGGCCGGATCTCCTTCCACTTCGTGCCCAGACCGCCCTCGGCGAGGATCACGACCAGGGCCGCGTACCCCATGACCTGGGTCGTCGCGGCGCTGTTGAACTGGATGTGGCCGATGCCGTCCTGGCCCATGAGGACGCCGATCCCCAGGTACACGAGCAGGCTGGGGAGCCCGCTGCGGGACGAGACCCGGACGGCCGCGACGGCGACGAGCAGGACGATGGAGCAGACGAGCAGGAGCTGGTTGAGGTGGTGAACAGTCAGGGGGCGTTCCTCCTCCGGGATCGGGCCCGCGGATCTTCGGTTACTTCGTTACCTTACCTAACTCTTGACGATTTCTTGACGTTCGGCGAGGCAAGATCGAACGCTCGTACGCGCTGGTTCCCGACTCCGCGTCAAGCGGGACAGGGCCCTGCGCCTATGGTTGCTCCAGCGCTCATTCAAAGTCACAGCCCGACCTGCCGCTCGCGTTAGGACAGCAAGGACAGCGATGCCCCCCAACACCACCGCCACCACGGGTGACACCGCCACAGCGGGTGCCACGTCCGTCAAGTCCGGCAGGAAGAAGGGGCGCAGAGCCCGACTCATCGTGCTGGTGCTGGTCCTGGCCATCATCGGAGGCATCGCCTACGGGGCGTACTGGTCGATCAGCACCGTCCGCGCCTCCTTCCCGCAGACCACCGGTTCGATCAAGCTCGACGGCCTGTCCGGGCCGGTCGACGTCAAGCGGGACGGCTACGGCATTCCGCAGATCTACGCGTCCTCGGACGAGGACCTGTTCATGGCGCAGGGCTACGTCCAGGCGCAGGACCGGTTCTACGAGATGGACGTGCGCCGGCACATGACCTCCGGGCGCCTGTCGGAGATGTTCGGCAAGGGCCAGGTCAAGAACGACGAGTTCCTGCGCACCCTCGGCTGGGACCGGATCGCGCGGCAGGAGTACGACACCAAGCTGTCGGCTTCCACCAAGAAGTACCTCCAGGCGTACGCCAAGGGGGTCAACGCCTACCTCCAGGGCAAGGACGGCAAGGACATCTCCCTGGAGTACGCGGCCCTGGGCCTGACCAACGACTACAAGCCGGAGAAGTGGACCCCGGTCGACTCCGTCTCGTGGCTGAAGGCGATGGCCTGGGACCTGCGCGGCAACATGCAGGACGAGATCGACCGCGCCCTCATGACCAGCCGCCTCGGCCCGCAGCAGATCCAGGACCTGTACCCGGCGTACCCCTACGGCCGCAACAAGCCGATCGTCCAGGAGGGCCAGTACGACGCGGTGACCCAGGCCTTCCAGCAGAGCGGCGGCACGAGCTCCGGTGCGGGCACGACGGGCACGACCGGTACGACGGGCACGACCGGTACGACGGGCACGACGGGCACGACCGGCGGCGCCACGGGCTCTTCTCAGGGCACGACGGGCACGACCGGCTCCTCCACCTCGGCCGGAACGGGTTCGGGCCTCACGAGCCAGCTGGACGGCCTCTACAACGTCCTGGACGACCTGCCCACGGCCGTCGGCGTGAACGGCCAGGGCATCGGCTCCAACTCCTGGGTGGTCGCCGGGAAGTACACCATCACCGGCAAGCCGCTGCTCGCCAACGACCCGCACCTGTCGGCGTCCCTGCCGTCCGTCTGGTACCAGATGGGCCTGCACTGCCGCACCGTCTCCGCCAAGTGCCAGTACGACGTGACCGGCTACACGTTCGCCGGCATGCCCGGTGTGGTCATCGGCCACAACGGGAAGATCGCGTGGGGCCTGACCAACTCCGGCGTCGACGTCACCGACCTCTACCTGGAGAAGGTGAGCGCGAACGGCTACCTGTACGACGGCAAGATCCGGCCGTTCAAGACCCGCGAGGAGACCATCAAGGTCGCCGGGGGCTCGGCCAAGACGATCGTCGTCCGGCAGACCCAGGACGGGATGCCGCTGCTGTCCGACCGTGACGACGAACTCGTCCAGGTCGGCAAGAAGGCCACCGTGAACACCGCCGCGCCCGACCGCGGCGACGGCTATGGCATCGCCCTGCGGTGGACCGCGCTCGACCCGGGCACGACCATGGACGCCGTGTTCGCCCTCGACAAGGCCGGGGACTGGAGCGACTTCCGCGCGGCGGCGGCCCTGTTCGACGTGCCCTCGCAGAACCTGATCTACGCCAGCACGGACAACCACATCGGCTACACGCTGCCCGGCAGGATCCCCACCCGCACCGCCAAGGACTCCGGTGCCGTCCCGGTGCCGGGCTGGGACTCGAAGTACCGCTGGAAGGGCTTCATCAAGCAGGACGAACTGCCCTACGAGTACGACCCGAAGCGCGGCTACATCGTCACCGCCAACCAGGCCGTGGTCGACCCGGACACGTACCCGTACACCCTCACCACGGACTGGGGCTACGGCACCCGCAGCCAGCGCATCACCGACCTGATCGAGTCCAAGATCAAGGACGGCGGCAAGATCTCCACCGACGACATGCGGCAGATGCAGACGGACAACAGCAGCGAGATCGCCAAGCTCCTGGTGCCCAAGCTGCTGAAGATCAACCTGGACGACCCGGAGGTCCGCCAGGCGCAGAAGCTGCTGGAGGGCTGGGACTACACCCAGGACGCCGACTCCGCGGCGGCGGCGTACTTCAACGCCGTCTGGCGCAACATCCTCAAGCTCGCGTTCGGCAACAAGCTGCCCAAGGAGCTGCGCGTCAAGGGACAGTGCCTGTGGGTCGACAAGATCGACAGCACCGGCCCGGTGGACGACGACACCAAGGTGCGCGAGTGCGGCCAGCGCGACGCCGACCAGGCGCAGCCGGACGGCGGCGACCGCTGGTTCGAGGTCGTGCGCACCCTGATGGACAAGCCGGACAGCGACTGGTGGAAGACGCCCAAGTCGGGCACCCGTCCCGCCGCCGAGAACCGCGACCAGCTCTTCGCCCGCGCCATGATCGACGCCCGCTGGGAGCTGACCGCCAAGCTCGGCAAGGACATCGACACCTGGAGCTGGGGCCGTCTGCACCGGCTGTTCCTGAAGAACCAGACGCTCGGCACCGAGGGCCCCAAGGTCCTCCAGTACCTCCTCAACCGCGGCCCCTGGAAGCTCAGCGGCGGTGAGGCGACGGTGAACGCGACCGGCTGGAACGCCGCCGGCGGCTACAACGTGGTCTGGGTGCCGTCCATGCGGATGGTCGTCAACCTCGCCGACCTCGACAAGTCCAAGTGGATCAACCTGAGCGGCGCCTCCGGGCACGCCTTCAGCGCGCATTACACGGACCAGACCAGCAAGTGGGCCAAGGGCGAGCTGCTGCCCTGGTCGTTCTCGGGCAAGGCCGTGGACAAGAGCACGAGCGACACCCTGGTCCTCCAGCCCTGACCACCGGCACACGGCACGGAAGCGGCCCCCCACGCGCGCGTGGAGGGCCGCTTCCGCGTTTCAGGGGAAGGGTCAGCCCTGCGGGAAGCGGCGCACACCCGACGGCGTCACCACCGCGTGCACCGGTCTGTCGTGCGCCTCCGCCGGGACGCGCGCGACGACCTCCGTGTCGTAGAGCAGCACCACGAGCCGCGGGCGCGCGCCCGCGCGCTCCAGCCGGGCCAGCACCCGGTCGTACGACCCTCCACCGCGCCCCAGGCGCATCCCGCGCGCGTCCACCGCGAGCCCGGGCAGCAGGACCACGTCCGCGTCCGTCACGGCGTCCGGGCCGAGACGCGGACCGGAGGGCTCGAAAAGAGCCATCTTGCCGCCGTGTCGCACCCGGGCGAGGGAGTCCGGGCCGGCGTACTCGCCCCAGTCCAGGTCGTTGTCGGGCAGCAGCGCGGGGAGCAGGACGCGCACGCCCCGCGCGCGCAGCGCGTCCATCAGGGCGGGCGTGCCCGGTTCGCTGCCCACCGAGACGTACGCCGCCACCGTGCGGCCACGCGCCAGCTCGGGCAGCTCCAGGGCGCGCTCGGCCAGCGCGCGGCCCGCCACGCGGACGTCATCCGCCGTCAACCTGTTCCTCACCCCGAGGAGCTCTCGCCGAAACGCGCGCTTGTCAGGCTCGCCCGTACGTCCGTCGTGTTCCACTGGTGGTCCTCGCACCCTTCCTAATGCAGTCCATATAAGGGTCAAGCAGCCTGAGCCACAGATTCCCCACAAAGGCACCGGATATGGTGGCGGGCATGACTCAGTCCCACCCCAGGATCAGCAAGGCTGTCATTCCCGCAGCCGGCCTCGGCACCCGGTTCCTGCCGGCTACCAAAGCCACTCCCAAGGAGATGCTGCCGGTCGTAGACAAGCCGGCGATCCAGTACGTGGTCGAGGAGGCCGTGTCGGCGGGGCTCGACGACGTCCTCATGATCACCGGGCGCAACAAGCGCCCCCTTGAGGACCACTTCGACCGCAACTACGAGCTGGAATCGGCGCTGGAGAAGAAGGGCGACGCCGAACGGCTCGCGAAGGTGCAGGAGTCCAGCGACCTGGCCACCATGCACTACGTGCGCCAGGGCGACCCCAAGGGCCTCGGGCACGCCGTGCTGTGCGCCGCCCCGCACGTCGGCCACGAGCCCTTCGCCGTCCTCCTCGGCGACGACCTGATCGACCCGCGGGACCCGCTGCTCGCGCGCATGATCGAGGTCCAGGAGCGGCACGGCGGCAGCGTCGTCGCCCTGATGGAGGTCGCGCCCGAGCAGATCCACCTCTACGGCTGCGCCGCGGTGGAGGCCACCGCCGATGGCGACGTGGTCAAGGTGACCGGACTGGTCGAGAAGCCGGACCCGGCGGACGCCCCCTCGAACTACGCGATCATCGGCCGCTACGTCCTCGACCCGCACGTCTTCGGCATACTGCGCACGACCGAGCCGGGCCGCGGCGGCGAGATCCAGCTCACCGACGCGCTCCAGCAGCTCGCGCAGGACGAGAAGGTCGGCGGCCCGGTGCACGGCGTCGTCTTCAAGGGCCGCCGCTATGACACCGGTGACCGTGGCGACTACCTGCGTGCCATTGTCAGACTCGCATGCGAACGTGAGGACCTGGGCCCGGACTTCCGGACCTGGCTCCGCAGTTACGTAGCCGAGGAGATGCAGGAATCTTGAGCAGCGCCGCGACCCGCCCCGCCGGCCCGGACGACCTGTGGTCGGTGGACGAGCATCTTGAGGACATCCTCTCGACCGTCCGCCCCCTCGAACCCATCGAGCTGCAACTGCTCGACGCCCAGGGCTGCGTCCTGGTCGACGACGTCACGGTGCCGGTGTCCCTGCCGCCGTTCGACAACAGCTCCATGGACGGGTACGCGGTGCGGGTCGCGGACGTGGCGGGCGCCGGGGAGGAGTTCCCGGCCGTCCTGGAGGTCGTCGGGGACGTCGCGGCCGGCGCGGCCGACCCGGTGCGGGTCGGCCCCGGACAGGCCGCGCGCATCATGACCGGCGCGCCGCTGCCGCCCGGTGCCGAGGCCGTCGTCCCCGTCGAGTGGACCGACGGCGGGCTCGGCGAGGGCCCGGTCAGCGGCATGCGGGCGCGCAGCCTGGCCCCCGAGGGCGCCGAGGGCCATGTGCACGTGTACCGCTCCGCCGAGGCACGCGCGCACGTGCGGGCCAAGGGCAGCGACGTGAAGGCCGGGGACCTCGCCCTGGAGGCCGGGACGGTCCTCGGCCCGCCGCAGATCGCGCTGCTCGCCGCGATCGGCCGCGGCACGGTGCGCGTGCGCCCCCGCCCGCGGGTGGTCGTGATGTCCACCGGCAGCGAGCTCGTCCAGCCCGGCGAGCGACTGGCCGGCGGGCAGATCTACGACTCCAACAGCTTCGCCCTCACCGCCGCCGCGCGGGACGCGGGCGCCATCGCCTACCGGGTGGGCGCCGTCGCCGACGACGCCGAGACCCTGCGCTCCACCATCGAGGACCAGCTCATCCGCGCCGACCTGCTGGTGACCACCGGCGGGGTGAGCGTCGGCGCGTACGACGTCGTCAAGGAGGCGCTGTCGTACGCCGGGGACGCGGACGAGGCGGGCAGCGGCGTCGAGTTCCGCAAGCTCGCCATGCAGCCCGGCAAGCCCCAGGGCTTCGGCTCCATCGGCCCCGACCACACCCCGCTGCTGGCACTGCCCGGCAACCCGGTGTCGTCGTACGTCTCCTTCGAGCTGTTCGTCCGCCCCGCCATCCGCGCGCTGATGGGCGTCACGGACCTCCACCGGCCCCGCGCGCGGGCCGTCCTCAAGGCCGACGGGGCGCTGCGCTCGCCGAAGGGGCGCCGCCAGTTCCTGCGCGGCACCTACACCGACGGCGAGGTGACCCCCGTGGGCGGTGCCGGCTCCCACCTGATCGCCGCGCTGGCGCAGGCGGACGCGCTGATCGTCGTGCCCGAGGACACGGAGTCCGTCGAGCCCGGCAGCGAGGTCGAGGTGGTCCTGCTCGGCTGAGCTCCGCCGGTTGGCGGTACCGTGTCGCGCACAGCAGGCCCGCGCGCCGCACCGCGCCGGGCCCGGACCGGGAGCGCCACAGCCATGACCCAGCCTTCCCGGGGGGAGACCCCCGGAGCCCCTGCGCAGGACCGACTGACGCACATCGACGAGGCGGGCGCGGCCCGCATGGTCGACGTGTCCGGGAAGGACGTGACCGCGCGCACCGCCCGCGCCAGCGGCCGGGTCCTCGTCGCACCACGCGTGGTCGAACTGCTGCGCGGCGAGGGCGTGCCCAAAGGGGACGCCCTCGCCACCGCGCGGATCGCCGGGATCATGGGTGCCAAGCGCACCCCGGATCTGATCCCCCTGTGCCACCCGTTGTCGGTGTCCGGTGTGACACTGGACCTGTCGGTCGCGGACGACGCCGTGGAGATCCGGGCCACCGTGAAGACCACGGACCGCACGGGCGTCGAGATGGAGGCCCTCACCGCCGTGACGGTCGCCGCGCTCACCGTGATCGACATGGTCAAGGCGGTCGACAAGGGGGCGGTCATCACGGACGTACGGGTGGAGGAGAAGACGGGCGGCAAGTCGGGCGACTGGAGCAGGACATGACCTACCGTGCTCTGGTGATCACCGCTTCCAACCGGGCCGCCGCGGGCGTCTACGCGGACAAGGGCGGTCCGCTGGTCGCCGACGGCCTCAGGAGCGTCGGGTTCGACGTCGACGGCCCGCAGGTCGTTCCCGACGGCGACCCCGTGGAAGCGGCCCTGCGCGCGGGCGTCGCCGCCGGGTACGACGTCGTCGTCACCACCGGCGGCACCGGCCTGTCGCCCACCGACCGCACCCCCGAGGCGACCCGCGCGGTGATCGACCACGAGGTGCCGGGCATCGCGGAGGCCGTTCGCGCGTACGGCCGCGAGAAGGTGCCGACCGCCGCGCTGTCCCGGGGCCTGGCGGGAGTGGCCGGGCGCACGCTGATCGTCAACCTGCCCGGGTCGACCGGCGGGGTGCGCGACGGCCTCGCCGTGCTGGAGCCCCTGCTGATCCATGCCGTCGACCAGATCCGCGGCGGTGACCACCCGAGACCCGGCGGTACGGGGGGTGCGAGCTGAACACCCCTTCCTGGCCCGTCGTACTGGTGGACGGCGATGTCGTCCTCCGGCCGATAAAGCTGCGCGACCAGCGGGTCTGGCGCGAGGTGAACCGGCGCAACCGCGACTGGCTGCGCCCGTGGGAGGCGACCATCCCGCCGCCCACGCCGAGCGGACCGATAGCGCACCGGCCGACCTACCGCCAGATGGTCCGGCATCTGCGCTCCGAGGCGAACGCGGGCCGGATGCTGCCGTTCGTCATCGAGTACCAGGGGCAGCTGGTCGGGCAGTTGACGGTCGCCGGGATCACCTGGGGCTCGATGTGCTCGGGGCACGTCGGGTACTGGGTGGACGAGGCGGTGGCCGGGCGCGGGGTGATGCCCACGGCCGTCGCGCTGGCGGTGGACCACTGTTTCCGCACCGTCGGCCTGCACCGCGTCGAGGTCTGCATTCGCCCCGAGAACCGGCCGAGCCGGCGGGTGGTGGAGAAACTCGGATTCCGCGAGGAGGGGCTCCGGCCGCGTTATCTGCACATCGACGGCGCCTGGCGCGACCATCTCGTCTTCGCGCTCACCGCGGAAGAGGTGCCCGACGGGTTGCTCACGCGGTGGAAGCGGGCGCGCTCTCGCGGGAGCCAGCGCACCGAGAGCCAGTAAATTGAATATATGTTCGAAAATGATCGGCTGTTGACCGTCTCGGGACGCTGAATTTCCCGGCTGCGGCGGTCCTCTGATCGCAAGGGTCGCAAAAAATGCTGGAAATATGAGCCAGATCGTGCGACACACCGGCCCAATTGGCGGATGGCCTCACGCAAACCCCTCTACGGTGTGAGCGTGAGCAGCAGCGGCCTCATCTACGCAGTCATTGTCGGGGCCTGGGCCGCCTACTTGGTGCCGATGTGGCTCCGTAGGCAGGACGAGCTGAACGAGGCCCGTCCGACGGAACGCTTCAGCACCGCCATCCGGCTGCTGTCCGGACGGGCGGGTATGGAGCGTCGGTACGCCAGGGACCTGCGGGCGCGCTCCGCCCAGGAGGGGGAGCAGGGCGCCGTCGATCCGGACGCCGTCACCGACTCGGTGGACGTCCGGGCCTTCGCCGTGCCTCCGACCCGCCGTCAGGTGGCCGAGGAGGCCGAGCCCGAGGCGCCCGGCGGCACCGAGGCGGCGAGCGACCACGCCTCCGTTCCGGCGTCCCGGCCCGCCCCCGCGCCCGCGCCCGCGTCCGGGACCCCACCGGCCCCGCAGCGTGAACCGGCAGCACGGAGCGTGCCCTCGGCGCAGTCGGCCGCGGCACGCGCCCGGCGCACCAAGGTGCTCGCGCGCCGTCGGCGCACCACCGTGATGCTCTTCCTCGCCTTCACACTCGGCGCGATCGTCGCCGCCGTCGGCGGCCTCGCCTTCCTCTGGGTGCCCGGCGCGCCCGCCGTGCTGCTCAGCGCGTACATCGCCTATCTGCGGGTGCAGGAGCGCCGCCGGTTCGCCTACCAGATGGACCGGCGCCGTGCCGAGGCCGCCGCCCAGCGCCTGCGCGAGCGCCAGCCGCGCCGGCGCGTGTCCCCCGACACGGGACCGGACGCCGAGGAACCGGAGGAGGGCCAGGCCGCCGAGACCGACACCGGCCTGTCCGCGCTCGCCGCCGACCGGCGCGCCCTCGTCGAGCAGACCGACCACGCCGAGTGGGTCGACCAGCAGCGCGAGCGGCAGCGGCGGCCCGGTCACGGGGACAGCTGGGACCCGGTGCCGGTGCCGCTGCCGACGTACGTGACCGCGCCCGTCGCCCCGCGCGCCACCTCCGACGTGGATCTCGGCGCACCCGACACCTGGAGCTCGGCGCGGTCCAGCGCGGTCGTGCCGGAGCAGGAGGCGGGCTCCGCGCCCAAGAGCGAGGCGCGCGACCCGGAGGCGGTGCCCGGGGAGAAGAAGGGGGACAAGGCCGCGGACGGCCGCCCCCACGCCCGCACCCGCTCGCGCGGCGCGGCCTCCGCCGTGGCCGCCGCACGCCGGGTGCGGGAACGCGGACGCACGCCGCTCTTCGACCAGTACGAGGACGGCGACCGCCCGCGCGCGGCCAACGAGTGACCCGGGTCACCCCGGAAACACCCGCCCTGACCAGTCAGGGAGCGGATTTCCAAGCACCCCGATCGGGATGCTAGAGTTTCACTCGTTGCAAGGGCCTGTGGCGCAGTCCGGTAGCGCACCTCGTTCGCATCGAGGGGGCCAGGGGTTCAAATCCCCTCAGGTCCACTGCACGACGAAGATCCCGTCGGTCATCATGACCGGTCGGGATCTTCTTCGTTTCCGGCGGCGACAGCGGCAGCGGCGGAGGCGCCGCCGCCTGGGCGGCGGCTTCACCGCCCCCGGGTCAGAGCCGCTTGGCGTAGCAGAGGCTTTCCTCGTGGTGCCGGTAGTAGCCGAACTTCGCGCACGGCTCATAGCCGCTGGAGGTGTACAGGGCGATGGCCTCCGGCTGCTTGGTGCCCGTCTCCAGGACCATGCGGACCCGGCCGGCCATGCGGGCGTCCTCCTCCAGGGCCGCGAGCATGCGGCGGGCCAGGCCCCGGCCGCGCATCTCCGCGACGACGTACATGCGCTTCAGTTCCGCGTCGCCGTCCTCGTTGCCCTCCTCGTTGCGGTCCTGGCTGCGCCAGCCGCCGGTGGCCACGGGGCGGTCGCGCTCGTCGTAGGCGATCAGATACACGCCCTGGGGCGGGTCGAAGTCGGCGGCGTCCAGGGCCGTGGCGTCGCCCCCGTCGCCGTAGCGCTGGTGGTACTCGGCCTGGACCTCGTCGTTGAGCTTCACGGCGTCGGGGTGATCGAAACGAACGCGGCGGATAATCATGCTGGGCATCGTACTTCTATGCAGTCGGCGGGGATCCCGGATTTTGTGGACCCGGACCAGTGTGCCGGTATCGTGCCCGGGTGCTGACTGTGACCTCGGTGAACGTGAACGGGCTGCGGGCCGCCGCGAAGAAGGGCTTCGTGGAGTGGCTCGCCGGGACGGACGCGGACGTCGTCTGCCTTCAGGAGGTGCGCGCCGAGCCGCACCAGTTGCCCGACGAGGCCGGCCGGCCCGACGGCTGGCACGTCGTGCACGCCCCGGCCGCCGCCAAAGGCCGCGCGGGCGTCTCCCTCTACACCCGGCGCGAGCCCGACCGGGTCCGGGTCGGCTTCGGCTCCGCCGAGTTCGACGGCAGCGGACGGTACGTCGAGGCCGAGCTGCCCGGTGTCACCGTCGCCTCCCTCTACCTGCCCTCCGGCGAGGTCGGCACCGAGCGGCAGGACGAGAAGGTCCGCTTCATGGGCGAGTTCCTGGCCCATCTGAAGGAGCTGCGTGAACGGGCCGCCGCCGACGGGCGCGAGGTCCTGGTCTGCGGCGACTGGAACATCGCGCACCGGCAGGCCGACCTCAGGAACTGGCGCGGCAACACCAAGAACTCCGGCTTCCTGCCCGAGGAGCGGGACTGGCTCAGCCGGGTGTTCGCGGCCGAGGAGGGCGGCTACGTCGACGTCGTCCGCGCCCTGCACCCGGACACGGAGGGCCCGTACACCTGGTGGTCGTACCGGGGGCGGGCCTTCGACAACGACTCGGGCTGGCGCATCGACCTCGCCGTGGCGACGCCTGGGCTGGCCCGGCGCGCGGTCAAGGCGGTGGTGGAGCGAGCGGCCAGCCACGAGGAGCGCTGGTCGGACCACGCGCCGGTGACGGTGGTCTTCGATATGTGAGGTGGACCGCACGAGGCCCCGTCGGCCGGCGGGGCGCCCGTGCTGTCCACGGTGGTCGACTCAGCCGCTCTGCGGGGCCCGCCCCTCGATCGTGAAGGTCAGCCGTGACGCCTCCGGCCCCCTGCTGCGTTCGGGTCCGCCGCCCCGGCGGCCCTTGGCGACGGTGACGCGGACTCTGTCGCGGAGGAGGTCCTCACGGGTCGCAGGAGCCCCCTTTCCTGTCGCTCGCCGGTAGCAGTCCAGCGTGTACTGCTCCAGCCAGTCGGAGCGCACACCGGTCGGCGCCGGGCACACCTCGCCAGACGTCGGGCGCCTGGGGCGGCGGGTGCCGTTCGACCGGGTCTGGAGGACCGCTTGCAGGGCGTCGAACTCGCCATCGGACAGCAGGGGCTGCCCGATGAGCACGGGGGTACCCGCTCCGTCGCGGACCGTTTGGCCGGTGGGTGCGGTGGCCTTTGAGGGACGGGCTGCGCAGCACCTTGGACAGGGTGCCCGACGTCCATCGGAAGTGGTCGAAGTCACGTCCGTGGCGGCGGCCGCCCGTTCGGCGACCCTGAAGTTGCGCCTGGCGGTCCCGTGGCACCGGCACGCCCCGGTCGTTGAGTTCGCGTGCGAGGGCGATCAGCGAGCGCCCGGATCGCACCTCGCTCACCAGCGACCGTACGAGGGAGGCGGTCTCGGGATCGGGGGCCAGGCACCACCCGCTGCCCGAGGGGTGAGGTGCCTCCCGGTAGCCGTACGGCACCAGCCCGCCGCCGTAGCGGCCCGCCTCACGCAGGGTGGCGTGGGCACTGGTGAGGCGCGCGGAAATGGTCTCGGCCTCCCGCTGGGCATCCCGGGCCAACTCCATGCAGCGCCGGATGACGGAGCCGCCTGCCAGGGGTGTCACCACGAGAGGGACGCCGTCCTCGGGCATTCCGAAGGCGAGGGTCCGGCCGTGCCGCCGAGCCCAGGCGATCAACTCGGTCATGTGCTCGACGGAGCGCACGGCACGGTCCACGTGCGACCAGACGACGGCCTCGTATGCATGGGGCCGCCGCAGCCAGGGGGAGAGTGCCGGCCTCTCGAACGGAGAGGTCGTACGCGCCGAGACGCCGAGGTCCGAGGCTTCGGCGACCAGGTGGAAGCCGAGGTGGTCCGCGCAGCGCTGGACGGCGGAACGCTGGCGGCCCGGCGACGTCGTCACGCTGGTCACGCAACTCAGGCGCAGGGCGGCCAGCGCCCGGGGACGTCCGGTGAGGAGGTGAGGAGTGGCTCGGCGCCGGTGGGCGGGGCCGAGGGCTGGCTATGGACGCGCGTACGGGCTTGCCGGAAAGCTACTCCGATGGAGTGAATGATCAAGCCTCAGCCTTTGTTCAGCCGGCGGTCCAGTGCCAGCGAGAGTTCCGCCTCCACGACGCTGCGGGCCAGGGGGCGCAGTCGGCGCAGGTCCTCCTCGGGGCCGTGGCGCAGGATCAGGTCGGCGAAGAGCTCGGCCAGGGCGTCGGCGTGTTCGCGGACGCGCGCGCCGGCCGCCAGTACCTCGGCGAGCGGGATGCCCTCGCGGACCAGTGCGGAGGAGACGTCCAGCAGGCGCCGGCTGATGTGGACGATCTCGTCGCCGTCGGTGCCGAGATAGCCCAGTTCCAGGGCGGCGGCCAGGTTCTCGGGGGTGACCTCGCCCTCGAAGCGGGCGGCGAGTTCCTCGGGGGTGAGGCGGACGGGCTCCTCCTCGGTGGGGGTGCCGACGCCCAGCAGGTCGGCGACATCGCGGCCCTGGTCGAGGGCGTCCGCGAGTTCCGCTATGCCGTTCAGGGTGTGGCCGCGCTCCAGGAGTGCCGCGATGGTGCGCAGCCGGGCCAGGTGGTGGTCGTCGTACCAGGCGATGCGGCCCTCGCGGCGGGGCGGTCCTATCAGCTTGCGTTCGCGGTAGAAGCGCAGGGTGCGCACGGTGATGCCCGCGTGCCGGGCCAGCTCCTCCATGCGGTACTCGCGCCTGACCGTGGGGTGTTCCGCGTCCTCTGCCACGACCGCAGCCTATGGCGTACCGACGGTAACTTTCCTTCCGCCGCCCCCTACCGCTCAGTAGGCGGCTGTTCTACAGTCCCATTGCGCCAGTGTTCACTGGCAGAGTTCCTAGGCGATGCGTGGAGGCTTCGGGATGGCCGAGCACGAGCATGTACGGGTGGCGGTGATCGGGTCCGGGTTCGGCGGGCTGGGGGCCGCCGTGCGGCTGCGCCGCGAGGGGATCACCGACTTCGTCGTACTGGAGCGGGCCGACAGCGTCGGCGGCGCCTGGCGCGACAACAGCTACCCCGGGTGCGCCTGCGACGTGCCCTCGCACCTGTACTCCTTCTCCTTCGCGCCC
This sequence comes from Streptomyces corchorusii, assembly GCF_001514055.1. Classification (NCBI taxonomy): domain Bacteria; kingdom Bacillati; phylum Actinomycetota; class Actinomycetes; order Kitasatosporales; family Streptomycetaceae; genus Streptomyces; species Streptomyces corchorusii. The sequence continues at coordinate 321,744 of NZ_KQ948360.1, forward strand.
CACCCGGACTGGCCGCGCACCTTCTCCGGGCAGCGGCACATCCGCGCCTATCTGGAGCACGTCACCGACCTCTTCGGACTGCGCCCGCACCTCCGTCTCGACTCCGAGGTCAAGCTGATGACCTGGGACAACGAGAACCTTCGGTGGACCATCGAGACCACGCGCGGCGCGCTGACCGCCGACGTCGTCGTCTCCGCCACCGGGCCGCTGTCCGACCCGAAGATCCCCGAGGTCCCCGGCCTGGAATCCTTCCCCGGCAAGGTGTTCCACTCCGCCCGCTGGGACCACGACTACGACCTGCGCGGCAAGCGGGTCGCCGTGGTCGGCACCGGTGCCTCCGCCATACAGATCGTCCCCGCCATCCAGCCGCAGGTCGGCCGGCTCACCCTCTTCCAGCGCACCCCGCCCTGGGTGCTGCCCCGCGTCGACCGCGCCATCAGCGGCGCCGAGCGCTGGCTGCACCGCCGGCTGCCCGTCACCGCCCAGGTCCGGCGCGGACTGCTGTGGGGCATCCGGGAGCTCCAGGTCCAGGCGTTCACCAAGCGCCCGGACGAACTCGGCCTGGTCGAACAGTTCGCCAAGCGGAACATGGCCCGCGCGATCAAGGACCCGGCCCTGCGCGCCAAGCTCACCCCGGACTACCGCATCGGCTGCAAGCGGATCCTGCTGTCCAGCGCGTACTACCCGGCGCTGGCCAGGCCGAACGTGGACGTCGTCGCCAGCGGGCTGAGCGAGATCCGCGGGTCCACGGCGGTGGCGGCCGACGGCACCGAGGCCGAGGTCGACGCGATCATCTTCAGTACCGGCTTCCACGTCACGGACATGCCCATCGCCGAGCGCGTGGTCGGCGCGGAGGGCATCACGCTCGCGGAGTCCTGGAAGAACGGCATGCGGGCGCTGCGCGGCGCCTCGGCGGCCGGATTCCCGAACTGGATGACGATCATCGGGCCCAACACCGGCCTCGGGAACTCCTCGATGATCCTCGTGATCGAGTCCCAGCTCAACTACATGGCCGACTATCTGCGCCAGCTCGACGTCCTGGGCGGCCGTACCGCCCTCGACGCCCGGCCCGCCGCCGTCGACGCCTGGACCGACCGGGTGCAGGAGCGCATGAAGCGGACCGTGTGGAACACCGGCGGCTGCACCAGCTGGTACCTGGACGCGAGCGGCCGCAACACCACCATCTGGCCCGGTACGACGACCGAGTTCCGGCGTGCCACCCGGCGGGTGGACCTCGCGGAGTACGAGGTCCTGCGCAAGCCCGCGCCGGCGGCCGGACCCGGTGCCGGGCCGGCCGGCCGGAAGAGCGGGGCCGCCGCATGAGCCGGAGCGTCCACGTCACCTCCGGCCCCTGCGCGCCGCCCGCCCCGGCCCGCACCCTCACCGCCGTCTCCGCCGACGGCGCGCGGCTGCACGTCGAGGTGCACGGCCCGAAGGACGCGCCACCGGTCGTCCTCGCCCACGGCTGGACCTGCTCGACGGCGTTCTGGGCGGCCCAGATACGGGACTTGGCCGCCGACCACCGGGTGATCGCCTACGACCAGAGGGGGCACGGGCGCAGTCCCGCGAGCCCCGCCTGCACCGCCGAGGCGCTGGCGGACGATCTCGAAGCGGTGCTCGCGCAGACGCTGGCGCGCGGGGAGCAGGCGCTCGTCGTCGGTCACTCCATGGGCGGCATGACGGTCATGGCCGCGGCCGAGCGCCCCCGCTTCCGGGAACACGCAGCCGCCGTCCTGCTGTGCAGCACGGGGAGTTCGCGGCTGGTCGCCCAGTCGCGGGTGGTGCCGTTGCGCGCCGGGCGCGTGCGCACCTGGATCACCGGGCGCGTCCTCGGTTCCCGCGCGCCCCTCGGGCCGGTCGCGCCGGTCGCGCGGAGCATCCTCAAGTACGCCACGATGGGCGCCGGTTCCGCCCCGCACATGGTGGAGGCGTGCGCGCGGATCGTGCACGCCTGCCCGCGCACCGCGCGCCACGCGTGGTCGGCCGTCCTCGCCGCGCTCGATCTCGACCACGGCGTACGGCGGTTGAGCGCGCCCACCGCCGTGCTGCACGGCGCGTCGGACCGGCTCACGCCTTTGGCGCACGCCCGGGCGCTGGTCGCCGCGCTGCCCCACTGCGTCGGCCTCACCGAGCTGCCCGGCGTCGGCCACATGACCCCGATCGAGGCCCCGGAGCCGGTGACGGCCCGCATCCGGGAACTCGTCGGCACGTATGTCACGGGGGCTGCCCCCGAGCACGGTTCCACCCCCGCGCGGATCAAGGAGGGCGCATGAGCAGGGTCAGCCTCGAAGGACAGGTCGCGGTCGTCACGGGAGCGGCGCGCGGCGTCGGTGAGCTGCTGGCGCGCAAACTGTCCGCGCGCGGCGCGAAGGTGGCGCTGGTCGGGCTGGAGGAGGAGGCGCTGAAGGAGGTCTCCGGGCGGCTGCACAGCGACAGCGCCCACTGGCACGCCGACGTCACCGACCACGAGGCGATGAGCCGGGTCGCCGAGGAGGTGAAGGCGCGGTTCGGGAAGGTCGACATCGTGGTCGCCAACGCCGGTGTGGCGACGGGCGGTCCGTTCGCCGACTCCGATCCGCAGGCGTGGCGGCGGGTGATCGAGGTGAACCTCATCGGTTCGGCGGTGACCGCGCGGGCGTTCCTCCCGGTGCTCGTGGAGAGCCGCGGCTACCTGCTCCAGATCGCCTCGCTCGCCGCGATCACACCCGCGCCGATGATGACGGCGTACTGCGCGTCCAAGTCGGGCGTGGAGGCGTACGCGCACAGTCTGCGCGCCGAGGTCGGCTACCAGGGCGTCCGCGTCGGCGTCGGGTACCTGTCCTGGACCGACACCGACATGGTGCGCGGCGCCGACCAGGACGAGGTCATGCGGGAGCTGCGGCAGCGGCTGCCGTGGCCGTCCAACAAGACCTACCCGCTGGGACCCGCCGTGGACCGGCTGGTGGAGGGGATCGAGCGGCGCTCGGCGCATGTGTACGGGCAGTGGTGGCTGCGGGGCATGCAGGGCGTGCGCGGATATCTGCCCGCGCTCATCGGGACGGTCGGGCAGCGCGAGATGAGGCGGTTCGCGCCCCGGCTGAAGGGCATGCGTTCCGGGCTCGTCGGCGCAGGTGGGGCGGCTGACGAGGCGGCCCGCGCTACGCACCGTAACTGATCGACATGCAGGGCGTGTTCGCCCGTGTGAATCTGGTCGAGGCCCCACCGACGGGGCCGGACCCCCACTCATCACGGGAGTGAACCCACATGGGTATGAAGGACCAGTTCCAGGAGAAGTCGCGCCAGGCCAAGGACAAGATGGACCAGGGCCGCGAGAAGGCCGGCCAGCGCGGCCCGCAGCAGGGCCGCCAGGGCCAGCCGCAGGGCCGTCAGGGCCAGCAGCCGCCGGAGCGGGGCGGCCACCAGAACCACCGTGACATCGAGGACACGGAGCAGCAGATGAAGGACCGGTTCGACCGGGACTACGACGCCTGACTGCTGCGCTCGGCCTTGGCCGGTTGACGTGGGGTGCCCTTCTTCCAGGAGGGCACCCTGTGTCGGTTCCGGGGGCTCAAGTCGCCCTCGGGGGCAGTTTCGGGCGGGATCTGTTGGGGACGTCGCTGTAGGTCGGGGGGACCGCCGCCGGGTTGGACTCCAGGAGCTCCAGGGCGAGTTCGACCGCGTCGGCGAGCTGGGCGTGGCGGCCCTCCGCCCAGTCCAGCGGGGTGCGCAGGATCTCCAGGTCGGGAGCGACGCCGTGGTTCTCCACGGACCAGCCGTAGGCGTCGAACCAGGCCGCGTTCATGGGCACCGTGATGACCGTGCCGTCGCCGAGGCGGTGCCGGCCGGTCATGCCGACCACTCCGCCCCAGGTGCGCTGGCCGACGACCGGGCCGAGCTTCAGCAGCTTGAAGGCGGCGGTGATCATGTCGCCGTCGGAGGACGTCGCCTCGTCGGCCAGGGCGACCACGGGTCCGCGCGGGGCGTTCGAGGTGTACGACACCGGTTGCGCGTTCCGGGTCAGGTCCCAGCCCAGGATCGTGCGGGTCAGCTTCTCGATGACGAGTTCGCTGATGTGCCCGCCCGCGTTGCCGCGCACGTCCACGATCAGCGCGGGCCGGGAGACCTCCATGCGCAGGTCGCGGTTGAACTGGGCCCAGCCGGAGCCGCCCATGTCGGGGATGTGCAGGTAGCCGCACTTGCCGCCGCTCAACTCGCGGACGACCTCGCGGCGTTTGGCCACCCAGTCCTGGTAGCGCAGCGGCCGTTCGTCGACGAGCGGGACGACCGCGACCCGGCGGGCGTGTCCGGTCTCGTCCTCGGACGGGGTGAACGTCAGCTCCACCGTCGTACCGCCCGCGCCGGCCAGCAGCGGGTACGGGCCCGTCACCGGGTCGACCGGGCGGCCCTCGACGTGGGTGAGGACGGCGCCCTCGCGGATGCCCGTGCCGGCCAGCGGCGAGCGGGCCTTGGAGTCGGAGGAGTCGCCGGCGAGGATGCGCCGGACCACCCAGCGGCCGTCCCGGCGGACGAAGTTGGCGCCGAGGAGGCCCTGCCAGCGCTGGTAGTGCGGCGGGCCCTCGTTGCGGCGGGCGGCGGTGACGTAGGCGTGCGAGGTGCCCAGCTCGCCGAGGACCTCGCGGAGCAGGTCGGCGAACTCGTCGGGGGACGCGACCCGTTCGACCAGCGGACGGTACTGGTCGAGCACCGCGGCCCAGTCGATGCCGCACATGCCCGGCTCCCAGAAGTAGGCGCGGATCAGCCGGCCCGCCTCGTCGTAGGCCTGGCGCCACTCGGCGGGCGGGTCGGCCTGGTGCAGGATGCGGCGCACGTCGATCCAGACGGTCGAGTCCGCGTCGCCGACCTCGGTCGACGGCACCGCCCTCAGGTCGCCCTCGTCCACGACGACCAGCCGGGTGCCGTCGCCGCTGACGGTGAACCAGTCCAGGTGATCGACCAGTTCGGACTTCTTCGCCTTGGTGATGTTGAAGAACTCCAGGGTCGGACGTCCGCTGACGTCGGCCGGATTGACGAAGGTCTCGCCGAGCGCGCCGGAGATCGGCCAGCGCAGCCAGACCAGACCGCCGCCCGCGACCGGGTGCAGCCCGGAGTACTTGGAGGCGATGACCGGGAACGGGGTGACCCGGTTCGCCAGCCCCTCGGCCTCGACCGTCACCGTGCCGGCCTCGCCGGTCTCCTCGTCCTCCAGCGGATCGAGCCCGCCGGCGGCCGGGCGGCCCTCGGGGTTCAGGGCGAACGGGGAGGGGGTCGCCGAGGAGAGCGGGACCAGGTACGGGCGGCAGCCGAGCGGGAAGGACAGGTCGCCGGTGTGCACGTCGTAGACCGGGTCGAAGCCGCGCCAGGAGAGGAAGGCGAGGTAGCGGCCGTCGCGGGTGAAGACCGGGTTCTCGTCCTCGAAGCGGCCGTCCGTGACGTCGACGATCAGCCGGTCCTTGATGCGGGCCAGCTTGATCTTGCGCAGGGAGCGGCCGATGCCGGGGTGCGACCAGGTGAGCCAGGAGCCGTCGGGGGAGAAGGCGAGGTCGCGGACCGGGCCGTTGAGGGACCGGATCAGCTCGGTGATCGTGGACTCCGCCCCGGCCTCCCCCTCCTCCGGCTCCGGCGCCCCGTCCTCCGGTTCCGCCGCCCCGTCCTCCGGCACGTCGATCAGCAGCAGCCGCCCGTCGTGCGAGGCCACCGCCAGGCGTTCGCCCTGGGGGTCGCAGGCCATCTCCAGGACCCGGCCGAGCGCGCCGGACGCCAGCCGCCGGGGCGCGCGGTCACCGGTGGCGCGGGGCAGGTGGACGATCTCGACGGCGTCCTCGCCCTCGGCGTCGGTGACGTAGGCGATCTGCCCGGTGGAGCCCAGCATCTCCGGCAGCCGTACCCGGACGCCGGGCGTGTCGGTGATCGTACGGGCGGGGCCGTCGCGGTGGGTGAGCCAGTACAGGCTGCCGCGGACGACGACCGCGCTGGCCCGGCCGGTGTCGTCCACGGAGATGCCGTCGATGTTCTGCGCGGCCGGCACCTGGTAGCGGCGGCGGCCGGTGCGCGGCCCGGCGAGCCGGACGTCGAGCTTGCGCGGCGTGCCGCCCGGCGAGAAGTCGTCCACCAGCCACAGGTCGCCCGCGCACTGGTAGACCACCCGCTCGCCGTCGCCGGCGGCGTGCCGGGCGTAGAAGGCGTCGTGGTCGGTGTGCCGGCGCAGGTCGGTGCCGTCGTGGGCGCAGGAGTAGAGGTTGCCGACGCCCTCGTGGTCGGAGAGGAAGGCGATCCGGCCGGCGACGAACATGGGGCAGGCCAGATGGCCGTCGAGGTCCGGCAGCAGGCGTCGCCCGTGCAGCCACAGCCGGCCCGTCGCGCCGCCGCGGTACCGCTTCCAGGAGGCCGGTTCGTGCGGCGGGGTGCCGGTGAGCAGCAGGGTCCTGTGCTCGCCGGCGATGTCGGCGCACTGGATGTCGGCGACCGGGCCCCAGGGCAGCCGCCCGCCCGGATCGCCGTCGGCGGGGACCTTGTAGGCCCAGGTGAAGTGGGAGAAGGGCTGGCCGTGGGAGGCCACGGCCAGGATGTCGCCGTCCGGGGTCCAGCCGCACACCTGGGTGTCGGCGCTGCCCCAGTACGTCAGCTGGCGGCCGGGGCCGCCGTCGACGTCGACGAGGTGGATCTCGGGGACGAGGCTGCGCCAGGTCGTGTAGGCGATCCGGCGGCCGTCGGGCGAGAAGCGCGGGTGGCCGGTCTTGGTGCGGTCCGCGGTGAGCCGCCAGGCGCGGCCCGGGGCGTCGAGGGGGGCCAGCCAGAGGTCGTCCTCCGCGACGAAGCACAGCAGGTCGCCGCTGAGGTGGGGAAGGCGCAGATAGCTCACGTCCCCATGCTTTTCCGGTCACACCGCGCGGGCAACTTATGGGGTCCGCGCCGCCCCCTTCCTTACACGCCCTTCACCTTCGTGACCCACCGCACGTACGAAACGGTTTCGTTTCGCTGGTGCACGGGGTATCTTCGTGGATGTACGAGGAAGAAGCTCCGGAGCGGGAAGGTGACGGGCATGACCGAAGCCGTCGCGGCGACACGTCGCAGCCGTATCACCCCCGAGCGCGAGGCCGAGCTGTACGAGGCCGTGCTCGACCTGCTCCGCGAGGTCGGCTACGACGCCCTCACCATGGACGCCGTGGCCGCCCGCACCCGGTCCAGCAAGGCCACGCTCTACCGCCAGTGGGGCGGCAAGGCCGAACTGGTGGCCAAGGCCGTGCGGCACAACAAGCAGCCGGGCCGGGCCGGCGACGTCGACACCGGCTCCCTCAGGGGCGATCTGCACGCGCTCACCCTGCGTGCGGACGACTGCGAGATGGAACAGAGCTCCGCGCTGATGCGGGGCCTGGCCATGGCGGTGCACGGCAACCCGGATCTGCTCAAGGCGTTCCGGGAGCACCTCATCGAGCCGGAGATGGCGGAGTTCCGCCGCGTGCTGCAACGGGCGGTCGACCGGGGCGAGGTCCGTGCGGACAACCCCGCGATCAGGTTCGTGATGCACATGATGATCGGCGCGTTCGCCGCCCGCACCATGATCGACGAACAGCCGCCGACGCAGGACTTCCTCCTTTCGTACATCGACGCCGTGGTTCTCCCCGCCTTCGGCGTACCCGCGAGCTGAACGCTCTTCCCGAGCAAGCCCACCACCTGACGTCACCGCTCACGTCGTCGGGCTGATCACCCCTGCCCAGCTGAACCCAACGACCTGACCGGGAGTACGCCTCCGTGGCCACGTTCCTCTACAAACTCGGCCGCCTCGCCTTCCGGCGACGGCACTTCGTCGCCCTCATATGGGTCGCGCTGCTCACCCTCGCCGGGGTGGGCGCCGCCTCCGCGCCGGCCGCCGGCAACACGTCCTTCTCCATCCCCGGCACCGAGGCCCAGAAGGCCTTCGACCTGCTGGAACAGCGCTTCCCCGGGATGAGCGCCGACGGCGCCACCGCCCGGGTCGTCTTCAAGGCCCCGAAGGGCGAGAAGATGACGGACGCCGTCAACAAGGCGACCGTCGAGAAGACCGTCACACAACTGCGGAGCGGCTCCGAGGTCGCCTCCGTCGCCGACCCCTACACCGGGCACGCCGTCAGCAAGAACGGCACCATCGCCTACGCCTCGGTGAAGTACGAGGTCTCCGGCATGGAGCTGGCGGACTCCTCCAAGGACGCCCTGACGGACGCGGCCCAGGACGCGCGGGACGCGGGCCTCACCGTCGAGATCGGCGGTGACGCGCTGAGCGCGACCCCCGAGACCGGCTCCAGCGAGATCATCGGCATCGCGGTCGCCGCGGTCGTCCTTGTCATCACCTTCGGCTCGCTGCTCGCGGCCGGCTTCCCGCTGCTCACCGCCATCATCGGGGTCGGTATCGGCGTCAGTGCCATCACCGCGCTCGCCAGCGCCCTGGACCTGGGCACCACCACCTCCACCCTGGCCTCGATGATCGGCCTCGCCGTCGGCATCGACTACGCCCTGTTCATCGTCTCCCGCTACCGCGCCGAGCTCGCCGAGGGCCGCGAGCGCGAGGACGCGGCCGGACGCGCCGTCGGCACGGCGGGCTCGGCGGTCGTCTTCGCCGGCCTCACCGTCGTCATCGCCCTGGTCGGCCTGTCCGTCGTCAACATCCCGATGCTGACGAAGATGGGCATCGCCGCGGCGGGCACGGTCGCCATCGCCGTCCTCATCGCGCTGACCATGATCCCGGCGCTGCTCGGCTACGCCGGCCGCAGGATCAAGCCGGCCGGCCAGAAGAGCAGGCTGCTCGGCGGCGGCCGGACGCCGAGGAAGCCGGGCCGCCCCAACATGGGCACCCGCTGGGCGAGCTTCGTCGTCCGCCGCCCGGTCGCCGTCCTGCTGCTCGGTGTGCTCGGCCTCGGCGCGGCGGCGGTCCCGGCCGCCTCCCTGGAACTCGGCCTGCCCGACGACGGCTCCCAGCCGACCTCCACCACCCAGCGCCGCGCCTACGACCTCCTCTCCGAGGGCTTCGGACCCGGCTTCAACGGCCCGCTGATGATCGTCGTCGACGCCAAGGGCAGCGCCGACCCCAAGGCCGCGTTCGCCGAGGTCGGCGACGAGATCAAGGGCCTGAAGGACGTCGTCACGGTCACCCCGGCCACGCCCAACAAGGCCGGCGACACCGCGACGATCACGGTCGTCCCCGACTCCAAGCCGTCCTCGACCACCACCGAGGACCTGGTGCACGCCATCCGCGACAAGGGCGCGGACATCGCCCGGAAGACCGACTCCCAGGTCCTGGTCACCGGCTCGACGGCGATGAACATCGACGTCTCGCAGAAGCTGAACGACGCGCTCCTGCCGTACCTGGCCCTGGTGGTCGGCCTGGCCTTCCTCCTGCTCATCGTGGTCTTCCGCTCGATCCTGGTCCCGCTGAAGGCGGCGCTCGGCTTCCTGCTCAGCGTGATGGCGGCCCTCGGCGCCGTGGTCGCGGTCTTCCAGTGGGGCTGGCTGTCGGGCCTGATGAACGTCGAGGAGACCGGCCCGGTCATGTCGATGATGCCGATCTTCATGGTGGGCGTCGTCTTCGGCCTCGCGATGGACTACGAGGTGTTCCTCGTGACCCGCATGCGGGAGGCGTACGTCCACGGCGAGAAGCCCAGCCAGGCGGTGGTGACGGGCTTCAAGCACGGCGCCCGGGTGGTGACCGCCGCCGCCGTCATCATGATCGCCGTCTTCTCCGGCTTCATCGGCTCCAGCGAGTCGATGGTCAAGATGATCGGCTTCGGCCTCGCCATCGCCGTCTTCTTCGACGCGTTCCTCGTCCGCATGGCCATCGTCCCGGCGGTCCTCGCCCTGCTCGGCAAGCGGGCCTGGTGGCTGCCGAAGTGGCTGGACCGCGCACTGCCCAACGTGGACGTGGAGGGCGAGGGCCTGCGCGCCCACGCCGCCGAGGAGGAGAAGGAGCTGGTACGCGCCTGACGTACCGCTCCTGACGCGGAGCCGCCGGTGAGGGTGCCCGTGGGGACGGGGCTGCACCCTCACCGGCTTTCCCGCTAGCGTGCGCGTATGACGACGACCGCTCATCCTCGTTTCGCCGCCGCCGTGGAGGAATCGGGACTCGGGGAGTTGCTGCCCCGGGTCCGGAGCTTTTCCGAGGCGACCCGGACCGCCGCCGAGGCCGCCGCCGCCATCGGGTGCGAGCTGAGCCAGATCTGCAAGTCGCTGGTCTTCGCCGCCGACGGGGTGCCCGTGCTGGTGCTCATGGACGGGGCCTCGCGGGTGGACGTCGAGCGGGTGCGGCAGGAACTGGGGGCCGGGAAGGTCAACCGGGCCGATGCCGGGCTCGTGCGCGAGACCACCGGGTACGCCATCGGCGGGGTGCCGCCCTTCGGACACCGCACGCGCACGCGTGTCCTCGCCGACCGCTCGCTGCTCGCCCACGACGTGGTCTGGGCGGCGGCCGGCACGCCGTACACCGTCTTCCCGATCGAGCCGAAGGAACTCGTCGCCCACGCGGGCGCGACCCTGGTGGACGTGCGCGAGCAGCGCGCGTGACACCGCTGGTCGCGACGGCCGTGCTGCTCGCCGCCGTCACGCACGCCGGCTGGAACGCCATCGCGCACCGCATCACCGACAAGCTCGTCGGCTTCGCCCTGATCTCCGGCGGCGGGCTGCTCATCGGGCTCGCGGCGACACCGTTCACCGCGTTCCCGGCGGGGCCCGCCTGGCCGTACCTGTTCGCCTCGGCCGCCGTGCACATCGCCTACTACGCGCTGCTGATGACCTCGTTCCGGCTGGGCGACTTCGGGCAGGCGTACCCCATCGCGCGCGGCAGCGCCCCCCTCGTGGTCACCGTGCTCGCCGCCGTCTTCGCGCACGAGGTGCCCGGCGCCTGGGCGGGCGCCGGCATCGCCGTGTCCTGCCTGGGGCTCGGCGGGGTCGGGCTGTGGGGGCCGCGCGGGAGGCGGCCCGACTGGGCGGCGATCGGCGCGGCCCTCGCGACCGGTCTGACCATCGCCGCCTACACCGTCATCGACGGCATGGGCGTACGGGCCTCGGGCACCTCCCTCGGCTACGTCGTCTGGCTCATGGCCGTCCAGGGGGCGGTGCTGCCCGCGTTCCTGTACGCACGCGCGCGTGCCGGCACGGTCCGGCTGCTCCGGCCGTACGCCGCCCTCGGGTTCCTCGGCGCCGCCCTGTCCGTCGCCGCGTACGGCCTGGTGCTGTGGGCCCAGACCCGGGCCGCGCTCGCCCCCGTCGCCGCCCTGCGCGAGTCGTCCGTCATCGTCGGCGCGGCCATCGGCGCGCTGTTCTTCAAGGAGCGGTTCGGGGCGCCCCGGATCGCGGCGGCGGGCCTGGTGGTCGTGGGCATCGGGCTGATGCTGCGGGCCGGTTAGGGTCTTTCGTTTGGATCAGGCCGGATCAGGGAGCGGGGTCTGGTGCCGTGCATCGCAAGGCGGAGGAGGGCGCCATGGCGGAGCCATGGCAACCGACGACAACGCGGCGAGGCGCGGTGCCAGGGCCCGCGAGCCCGGCATGATCCAAACGAGAGGCCCTAGCGCGGCGTACGGCGCCGACATGACGGGCCGGGGTGCCGGGGCGCACCCTGGAAGCAGCGGTTTTCGGAGGTGGTCGTCATGATGCACACCGCTGTGGGATGGCACATCGAGATGGAGTTCATGGAGGACGATCAGCACACGCGGGCGGCGGCCCTGGTGCGCTTGCCCGACGGTTCGGAGGTGCGGGCCCACGGCCGTGCCAGTCGGCACAACGTCGACGCGAACCAGCCCCGGGTCGGCGAGGAGATCGCCGGTGCCCGCGCCCTCAACGAACTGGCCATGCAACTGCTGACCAAGGCCCACGAGGAGATCGACCAGGCGTCCGGACGGACCTCGCACCCGATCCACGTGTGACACACGCCCGGCGTGCGCCGAGGGCGCGCACGGCTTAGGCGAGCGCCGTGCGGACCGCTCGCACCAGTGCCTGCGCCCTCGGGTCCGCCGTCACGCTCTGCCGGAAGCCGTTGGTGACGTAGCCGAAGGCGATGCCGGTGTCCGGGTCGGCGAAACCGAGCGCGCCGCCGCGTCCGGGATGGCCGAAGGAGCCGGGGCTGAGCAGCGGGGACGCGGCGCCGTGCAGCATGTGGCCGAGGCCGAAGCGGGTGCCCACCACCAGGACCCGGTCCGGTCCGGCGGACTGCTCCGTGCGGGCCAGTTCCATGGTCTGCGGGGTGAAGAGCCGGGTCCCGCCGTCGACCTCGCCGATGAGCGAGGCGTAGAAGCGGGCCAGTCCGTCGGCCGTGGCGATGCCGTTGGAGGCGGGCAGGACGGCGGCGCGGTAGCCGGGGTCGTTCTCGTCGGGCAGCGGGGTGATCGCGGCGAACGCGCGGCTGGTCAGCGAGTCCGGGTCGGCGTACGCCTCGGCCACCGCCCGCTTGGGGCGGGTCTTCAGACCGCCCGCGGTCTCGGGCGCGTCCACCGGGCCGACGCGGCCCACGCGCGCGTGCTCCGATTCCGGCAGGCCGAGCCAGAGGTCCGCGCCGGCCGGCCGGGCGATCTCCTCCGCGATCCACTCGCCGGCCGGGCGGCCGGTGACCCGGCGGAGCAGTTCGCCGGTGAGCCAGCCGAAGGTCTGGGCGTGGTAGCCGTGGTCCGTGCCCGGCTCCCACACCGGCGCCTGCGCGGCGACGGCGGCGGCGCCCAGGGCGGGGTCGGCGGCCTCGGCCGGGGTCAGCGGGCGGTCCAGCACGGGCACGCCCGCGCGGTGCGCGAGCAGGTCCCGTACCCGCGTGTGCTCCTTGCCGGCCGCCTTGTACTCCGGCCAGTACGTGCCGACCGGGGCGTCCAGGTCCAGTTCGCCGCGCTGGTGCAGGAGCAGCAGCGCGGCGGCGGCGACGCCCTTGGTGGCGGAGCGCACGATCTGCGCGGTCCCGGGCTGCCAGGGAGCCGTTCCGTCCACGTCCCGGGTGCCGGCCCACAGGTCCACCACCCGGTGGCCGTCCCGGTAGACGGCGACGGCCGCTCCGCGCTCGCCGAGCAGCGCGAAGTTCGCGGCGAACGCCTCCCTGACCGGCTCGAAGCCCTCGGCCACAGTGCCGTTCACGTCCACGCCCGCCGCCCCTTCCGCTCGTCAGTCCCCTGCGACAGTGGGTGCAACACGGGGTACGAGCCTGCGATTCCTCGGCGGGATCGGCCCGACAGAATCGTTACGTCGATGTTGCCGGGCGCCGTGGGCGTCGCCGGGAGGGTCCTCGTCCGTCACGCGCCGGTTGTCACGGACCTCGGGTCGAAGCCGAACGGCAGCTCCAGCCGGTGCGCCCGCATCAGCTCCTCGTCGGAGAGCAGCGCGCCGGTCGGGCCGTCCGCCGCGATCACGCCGTCGCTGAGGACGAGGGAGCGCGGGCACAGCTCCAGGGCGTACGGCAGGTCGTGCGTGACCATGAGGACGGTGACGTCCAGGGAGCGCAGGATGTCGGCGAGTTCGCGGCGCGAGGCCGGGTCCAGGTTGGAGGAGGGCTCGTCCAGGACCAGGATCTCCGGCTCCATGGCGAGCACGGTGGCCACCGCGACCCGGCGGCGCTGCCCGAAGGAGAGGTGGTGCGGCGGACGGTCGGCGAACTCCCGCATGCCGACCCGTTCCAGCGCGGTGTGCACCCGCTCCTCCAGCGCGGCCCCCTTGATCCCGGCGGCGGCCGGGCCGAACGCCACGTCCTCCCGCACGGTCGGCATGAACAGCTGGTCGTCCGGGTCCTGGAAGACGATGCCGACCTTCTGCCGGATCGCGGCCATGTGCTGCTTGGACACCGGGAGCCCGGCCACGGTCACCGTGCCGGTGCCGCCGCCCAGGATGCCGTTGAGGTGCAGCACCAGGGTCGTCTTGCCGGCGCCGTTCGGGCCGAGCAGGGCGACCCGCTCACCGCGCGCGATCGAGAAGTCCACGCCGAACAGGGCCTGGTGTCCGTCCGGGTAGGCGAAGGCGAGGCCGGAGACCTCCAGAGAAGCAGTCACAGGAACCATCACAGCATCCATCCCAGCAGGCAGACGACGAGGGCGGCGCAGGGCAGTGCCAGGGCGTGCCGCCACTGCGCGCCGGACGCGGTCACCTCGTCGATGACCGGCATGGAACCGGCGTAGCCCCGGCTCACCATGGCGAGGTGCACGCGCTCCCCGCGCTCGTAGGAGCGGATGAACAGCGCGCCGGCGGACTTGGCGAGCACACCCCAGTGCCGCACGCCCTTCGCCTCGAAGCCGCGCGACTCACGGGCGATCCGCATCCGGCGCATCTCGTCGGTGATGACGTCGCCGTAGCGGATCATGAAGGAGGCGATCTGCACGAGCAGCGGCGGCAGCTTCAGCCGTTGCAGCCCGAGCAGCAGTTCGCGCAGTTCGGTGGTGGCCGCCAGCAGTACGGAGGCGGCGACGCCGAGGGTGCCCTTGGCGAGCACGTTCCAGGCGCCCCACAGCCCGTTCACGCTGAGCGAGAGCCCGAGCACGTGCACCCGCTCGCCCTCCGCCACGAACGGCATGAGCACGGCGAACGCGACGAACGGCACCTCGATCAGGAGCCGCCCGAGCAGGAAACGGGCGGGCACGCGCGCCTGGTACGCGACGACCGCGAGCAGCACGGCGTACCCCGCGAACGCCCACATCGCCTCGCGCGGGGTCGACACGACGACCACCACGAACAGGAACGCGGCGGCCAGCTTGGTGTGCGGCGGCAGGCCGTGCACGGGCGAGTGCCCGTGCCGGTACAGCCGGTGCGCTCCCCCACGCTCGGCTACGCTCGCGCGGGAGGTACCCCCATCCGCTCCCACGTCAGACGCCGGTGTTCACGGGGGAGACGTCGTCGCCGCGCCGCCTGCGCAGCGACCAGAACACCGCGCTGCCCGCGACGACCGTGACGCCGACGCCGATCACGCCCGCGAGGCCGCCGGACAGCCGGGCGTCGGAGATGTCCTTGACGCCGTAGTCGGCGAGCGGCGAGCCGGCCGCGGAGTGCTCCTTCTCCTTCTTGTCGATCCCCTTGTCGTGCGCGACCTTCTCCAGGCCGTCGGGGTTCGCGGAGGCGTAGAAGCTGACGAAGCCCGCGAGGACGAGGGAGGTGACGAGACCGGTCACCCACAGCGTGCGCCGCGAGGTGCGCGCCGCCACGGGCGCCGTGGGCGCGGGCGCGTCCACCAGCGCGCCGTTCACCCGCAACTGGAGCCGCTGCCGCAGGCCGCGCGCGCCGTACACCAGGTCCGGGCGTACGGCGATGACCGCGCCGACCGTCAGCGCGGTGATGACCGCCTCGCCGACGCCGATCAGCACATGGACGCCGATCATGGCGGTGGCGACCTTGCCGATGGAGACGTCGGTGGTGCCGCCGACCGCGTAGATCAGGGTGAAGGCGACCGCGGCGGCGGGCACGGACACCAGTGCGGCGACGAAGGAGGCCACGGTCACCGAGCGCCGCTTGCGGGGCAGCACGGCGAGCAGGCCGCGGAAGACGGCGTAGGAGACGACCGTCGTGACGATCGCCATGTCGGTGATGTTCACGCCGAGCGCGGTCAGCCCGCCGTCGGCGAACAGCACGCCCTGCATGAGCAGCACGACCGACACGCACAGGACGGCTGTGTAGGGGCCGACGAGTATCGCGGCCAGGGCTCCGCCCAGGAGGTGACCGCTGGTCCCGGCGGCGACCGGGAAGTTGAGCATCTGCACGGCGAAGATGAACGCCGCCACCAGGCCGGCCAGGGGGGCGGTCCGCTCGTCGAGTTCACGGCGGGCGCCGCGCAGGCTCACCGCGAGGGCGCCGGCGGCGACCACCCCGGTGACCGCGGAGGTCGGGGCGTCGATGAATCCGTCAGGTACATGCACCGTACGATTTTAGGCCCTTGTTGCGAACCTATTGCAAGAGAGACCGAGTCTCGTCTTCCACCAGGGCGCAAACCGGGAAATGTGCGACTCTTGAGAGAAAGCGGATGCACGGCTTTCGCATAGGTCACGGTGCGTGAGAGGGCGGTCCGATGTCTGTAGTCGAACAGTACGCGCGCGCTCATATCGTCACGGACGAGGAGGACCCGGGGGCCGTACCCGTCGTGCTGCGGTACGACCCGGACGCCGATCCCCGCTCCGTCCGGGTCGGGCTTCCCGGACCGCACGAGTGGACCTTCTCCCGCGCGCTCCTCGAACGGGGACTGCGGGCGCCGGCCGAGAGCGGCGACGTCCGGGTGTGGCCCTGCGGGCGCGTCCAGGCGGTGGTCGAGTTCCACACCGACGACGGGGTCGAAGTGGTGCAGTTCGAGTCGAAGACGCTGGTGCGGTTCCTGCGCCGCACCTACACCGTCGAGCCCGTACGGAGCTGACCGGAGCCGGTCCGGGCCCGGTCAGCTCCCGAGCTTCAGCAGCTTCGCCACGATCGGGCCGGCCGTGTCACCGCCGTGCCCGCCCGCCTGGACCACGCCGGCGGCGGCCAGGTCGCCCCGGTAGGCGGTGAACCAGCCGTTCGGCTTCTTCTGCCCGTCGACCTCCGCCGAGCCGGTCTTCGCGCCGTAGTCCGGGCCGAGCCCCGACATCGCCTCGGCGGCCGTGCCGTACGCGGCCGTGTACCGCATCAGCTCGCGCAGCTGGGACAGCGTCTTCGGCGACAGGGTGCGCGAAGCGGTGGCCAGCGTGCGGTGGTCCACGGACGGCGCGACCAGGTACGGCTGGTGGAAGGTGCCCGACTTCACGGTCGCCGCCACGGAGGCCATGTTCAGCGGGTTCATGCGCACCCCGCCCTGCCCGATCAGCGAGGCCGCCATCTGCGCCGCCGACTGCACCGGCACCGAGCCGTCGAAGGTGGGCACGCCGATCGCCCAGTTGTTCATGGACAGCCCGAAGACCTGCTGGGCCTGCTTGGTCAGGTCGTCGTTCTTCAGCTTCTTCGCCTGGCTGATGAAGGCGGTGTTGCAGGACCGGGCGAAGCTCGCCTTGAAGGTGCCGCCCTTGATCTCGAAGTCGTCGTCGTTGTGGAACTTCCAGCCGCCGTAGGTGACCGTCTTGGGACAGGGGTGCGGCTTGTCCGCCGACGCCAGGCCCTTGTCGATCAGCAGCGACGACGTGATGACCTTCATCGTGGAGCCGGGCGCGAGGGCGCCCTGGAAGGCGGTGTTGAAGCCGTGCCCGCTGTTGGCGACCGCGAGGATCTCGCCGGTCGAGGGCCGCAGCGCGACTACCGAGGCACGCGCGCGCTTCGCCACCTGCTGCTCGGCGGCGGCCTGGAGGGCGGGGCTGAGCGTCGTCCGCACGGTGCCCGGGGTGCCCTTGCTCAGCTCGACCAGCGTCTTGTCGGAGAGCTTGGCGGCCTTGGCCGCCTTGCCGCGCACCACGCGCAGTTCGACGCCCGCCGTGCCGCCCGCCTTCTTGCCGTACTTCTCCCGCAGCCCGTCCAGCACCGTGCCGAGGGACGGGTACCTGGCGCTCGTGATCTCGCCGCCGTCGCGGTCCAGCGCCTTGACCGGCGGAGTGCCGGACGCGCCGGTCACGAGCGTGTCGCCGTCCCGCAGCTCCGGGTGGACCACGGCGGAGTGCCAGTCGACCAGCGGCTTGCCGTCGCTCGCCCGGCGCACGACGGTGAGCGAACTGTCGTAGGCCAGCGGCTTGCTGAGGCCCTGGTAGGACACCGTGGCCTTCACGGAGAACGGCACCTTCGCGCCCTTCGCCGCCCCCGGGACGAGCGTGACGTCCTTCAGGTGGGCGTCCTTGGTGTAGCCGGTGAGCGTCTTCCCGGCGGCGGCGGGGTCGTCGGTGGCGTCCGCCGCCCGGTCGGTGCTGCCTTGCTGCCAGGCGGTCAGGAAGCGGGTGGAGGCCGTGTGGATCTCGGTGGCGGTGAGCGGGCCCGTCCTGACGGTCCTGTGGCCGGCCGTGGCGGCGGACCGCTCGTCGGCCGCGGCACCGCCGTCGTACAGCGCGTAGACGCCGAACCCGGCACCGCCGACCACCACGGCGATCATCCCGCCGAGTACGGCGGGTCGGGTCTTGCGTCGCTCGGCGACGCGCCTTCTCTTGCCCACAGCCTCAGTTCCTCCGCGCCTTTCCCAGGGTCCCCGCAGCCCTCACATTCCCCAACGACGGCAATCACCTTAAAGTCCCCGTCTCCCCGGGTGACGTCAGCCCGCGTTCCGTAGCACGCTTGCGACAATCGGCCCGGCGGCGTCGATGCCGTGTCCGCCGTCCTGGACCATGGCCGCCGCGGCGACGTCGTCGCGGTAACCGGAGAACCAGCTGTCCGACCTGGTCTCCCCGTCGACCTCCGCGGAGCCGGTCTTCGCGCCGATGTCCCCGCCCATCCCGGCCATCACGCCGGCCGCGGTGCCGCTGCGCGCGGTGCGGTTCATCATGGCACGCAGCTGCTGGGCCGTGGCCGGCGACAGCCCGCGCGCGCGGGCCGGTTCGCGGTCGTCCAGCTTCAGCGGCACGATCAGGGGCTGGTGGAAGCTGCCGGTCTTCGCGGTGGCCGTCACGGACGCCATGTTGAGCGGGCTCATCTGGACCTGGCCCTGGCCGATCAGGTTGGCCGCGGTGTCCGGGCCGCCGGAGGCCGGCACCCGGCCGTCGAACGTGGGCACGCCGACCTGCCAGTTGTTCCGCCCGAGCCCGAAGCGGTCCTCGGCCTCCCGGGTGAGGGAGTCGACCTTCACCTCGTCCGCGAACTTCACGAACGCCGTGTTGCAGGAGCGGGCGAAGCTGTCGGCGAGGGTGGCGTGCTCGTCCGGCACCAGACCCTTGAGGTTCTGGAAGGTCTGGCTCTGCCACACGGCCGACGGCGGGCAGGGCGCCGGCCCGTTCGCCGTGGTCAAGCCGTTGTCGATGAGGGTCGCCGCGCTGATGATCTTCATGGTGGAGCCGGGGGCGCGTTCGCCGAGGAGGGCCGCGTCGAAGCCGTCGTCGCGGTTGTTGGCGACGGCGAGTATCTCGCCGGTGCTCGGCTTGACGGCCACGACGGAGGACTCGGGGTACTTCAGCACGGCCTTCTCGGCCGCCGACTGGGCGCTCGCGCTGAGTGTCGTGGGGAGCTTGCCGGGCTTGCCCTTGGCCAGGGTGAGCAGCGGGGTGTCCGCCGCCTGGCTGCCGTCCGCCGCCGCCTGGTGGCGGATGGCGAGTTCCACCCCGGGCCGGCCGCCGGTCTTGTCGCCGTACCGCCGGCGCAACTCGTCCAGGATCGGACCGAGGGACGGGTACGTCACCCGGGTGAGCACCTTGCCGTCGCGGTCCACGGCCTCGATCTCCGGGGCGGCCGAGTCGCCGGTGGTGAGCGTGTCCCCCTTGCGCAGGCGCGGGTGGACGACGGAGGGCTGCCAGTCGACCAGCGCGCGGTGCGAGGTCTCGCCGCGTACGACGGTCAGCTCGCTGCGGTAGGACAGCGGCCGGGACACGCCGGCGTACGACACCGTCGCCTTCACCGTGAACGGCACCGTGTCGCCGGTGGCCCGGCCGGGCGTGATCCGTACCTCGCCGATGTGCGCGGTGCCGCCGTAGGCGGACAGCAGTTCCTGGGCCGCCTCCGGGAAGTCCGTGTACGCCGCCGCGCCCGCGGCGTCGCCCTTCTCCCAGGCGGTGAAGAACGCGCCGGTCGTCTCCTTCACCTCGGAGCCGCTGGGCGGCCCGGTCCGCACGGCCGCCGAGCCTCCTGGGCCGTCGTCGCCGTTCAGCGCGGACGCGACGTTGTAGACCCCGTACCCGGCACCGCCGAGCAGCGTGACGCACACGCCGCCGATGACGGCCGCCTTGACCCCCTTGCGCATGGTGCGCTTCCCCTCCCGTTCAGCCTGTTGAACGCGTTCAAAACAGGTCGTGGGAGCACTGTAAGCGGTTGCCCTCCGCCATGTGACAGGAGTTGCCGATTGTTGTCCGAACGGAGACGCCGCCGTACGCGGCTGACCGGGTGGCCCGCCCGGGACCTCCCGCCTAGGCTGGTGTCGAACGCTCCCTCATCTGCGGGGAGGCATCATGGGGTTGAAGTCCCGGTGTGCCCTTCTGGCCGCGTTCCTCCTGGCATTAGGTCTGCTGGCACCGGCCCCGGCCGGTGCCCGGAGCAGCGGCACCCACCTCTACAACCAGAGTTCCGGGCTGGCGGCCGACGTCACGGCCGCCGGAACCGCCAACGGGCAGGCGATCGTCCTCTGGCCGTCCAACAGCGCCGCGGCCAACCAGCAGTTCGACTTCGTGGACGCGGGCGGAGGACGGGGATACAAGATCGTCGCGCGGCATTCGGGAAAGTGCCTGGACGTCTCGGGCTGGTCCGGGGCCGACGGAGCCCAGGTCTTCCAGTGGGACTGCCACGGCGGCGCCAACCAGCTGTGGAAGTTCGTGGACATCGGCGACCCGAAGTCGTGCCCGCCCTCAGGCGGTTGTGCGGAGAACGCCGTGGGATACCTGATCGTCTCCCAACACAGCGGAAAGTGCCTCGACACGGGCAACGGCGACTTCCCCAGCCCGCCCCGGCAGGGCGCCGGCCTTCAGCAATGGGCGTGCGCACGGAACACCGGGGACCCCTGGTGGGTCAACCAGGCATGGCGGATCGAGGACGAGCCCGTCGTCCTCCCGCCGATGCCCGCCGACGCCAGACAGCTCGTCGACCTGGTCGTCCGGGCGCGACGTGACGAGGGCGGCTGCGGCGAGCGGAGCGCGAACGTGCGCATCGACCCGCGGCTCAGCGAGGTGGCGCGCGGACACAGCGCGGACCTGGCCGCCCACTCCGCGGCCCTCATCGACGCGTATCCGAGGAGTGACCCCAGACGGGGGCACATCGGCTCGGACGGCACCATGCCGGCGGACCGGATCAGAGCGGCCGGCTTCGTTCCCGCCCAGCGCGCCGAGAACTGGAGTTACGGCACCGGCCAGACGTACGCCCAGGCGATGGACAACTGGCTGCACCACGACGAGGCGTCCAACTGGGGACACCGCGCAGCCATCCTCGACTGCTCCTACGCGGTCCTCGGGGTCGGCAGGGCCGACGGCGGCAACTCCCGCGTCTACTGGACCCAGAACTTCGCCCGCTAGACCCAGGTGTCCAGCCACATCCGCGACCGCCACGAGTCGATCGGGATGGCCTGGCCGGTGTAGAGGGGCCAGAAGTAGATGAAGTTCCAGGCGATCAGGAGGACCAGGACCCCCGCCGCCGAGGCGCCGATCACGCGGCGCATGTCGGTCGAACCCCGTGGGCCGATGACCGCGCCGATCATCATCGCCACCGCCAGGCACAGGAACGGCAGGAAGACGACCGCGTAGAAGAGGAAGATCGTCCGCTCCTGGTAGTGGAACCAGGGCAGGTACCCCGCCGCGATGCCGCAGGCGATGGCGCCGGCCCGCCAGTCGCGGCGGAACGCCCAGCGCCACAGCACGTAGAGGATCGCGAAGCAGGCCGCCCACCACAGCAGCGGCGTGCCGATCGCCAGCACCTCCCGGGCGCACTTCTGGCCCGCGTCCACCGGGCAGCCGTCGGCGCCGGGGGAGGGGGACTCGTAGAAGTACGACACCGGGCGGCCCAGCACGATCCAGCTCCACGGGTTGGACTGGTACGTGTGCGGCTGGTCGAGGTGGACGTGGAAGTTGTACACCTCGTGCTCGTAGTGCCACAGGCTGCGCAGCCAGTCCGGCAGGAAGGTCCAGGTGCCGCCCTTGCCGTCGGTGGCCGCCCAGTTGCGGTAGTAACCGCCCGTGCCGTCGGCCGGGGAGAGGATCCAGCCGGTCCAGGAGACCAGGTAGACCGCCAGCGCCACCGGGACCGTCGCCACGAAGGCGGCACCGGTGTCGTACTTCAGGACGGCGAGGTACGGGCGGCGCGCACCCGCCACCTTGCGGGTGCCGACGTCCCACAGGACCGTCATCACGCAGAACGCGGCCAGGACGTACAGCCCGTTCCACTTCGTGCCCACGGCCAGGCCCAGCATCACCCCGGCCGTCCAGCGCCACGGGCGCCACCCGAAGCGGAAGGCGTCGGCGACCCGCTCGTCGGGCCGTACCCGCCCGTCCGGTCCGGCCGGCAGCGCGGCGGCCAGTCTCTCCCTGGCCCGGTCCCGGTCGACCACCAGGCAGCCGAACGCGGCCACCACGAAGAACATCAGCACGCCGTCGAGCAGCGAGGTCCGGCTCATCACGAAGTGCAGGCCGTCCACGGCCATCAGCGCGCCCGCCAGGCAGCCGAGGAACGTCGAGCGGAACATCCGGCGGCCGATCCGGCACAGCAGCAGGACGGAGAGCGTGCCCAGCAGCGCCGTCATGAACCGCCAGCCGAACGGGTCGAACCCGAAGACCAGTTCCCCCAGGCCGATGACGTACTTGCCGACCGGCGGGTGCACCACGTACGCCGGGTCCGTCGGGATCGCCAGGTTCCCGTGCTGCTGGAGGACCATGTCGTTGGCGCTCTTGCCGTACCGGTCCCAGCTGACCTCGAAGCCGCGGTGGACGAGCGCCCACGCGTCCTTCGCGTAGTACGTCTCGTCGAATATCACCGCGCGCGGGCTGCCCAGGTTCCAGAACCGCATGACGCCCGCCATCAGCGTCACCAGCAGCGGCCCGCCCCAGCCCGACCACCGCGTGAGCCGCTCGGCGAGCAGCGGCGGCACGCCGAGCGCCCGCCACAGCCGGGGGCTCGGCTCGGCGTACGGGGGCACCAGCCGGTCGCGCACGTCGCCCGAGGGCTCGTCCGCGGCCGGCGCGTACCCGAATCGGCGCAGCCGGCGCTGCCACGACGGCCGGCGGTCGTGCGGTGCCTGGTCCTGCCGGAGGTCCATGGAGGACGCGGTAGTGGTCACCGCGCCATCGTAGGGAAACGTCCTGTGCGAGTCCCGTGCATGCGCGGTACCGGTCGGGACACGGTCCGGTCCGTCGCGCGCACGACCGCCCCGGCGACGGTCCCGGACGCCGGGGAAGCGGCCCGGGATCTCCTGGGAGGATGGGGGGGTGACTGGAACCCTTGTCCTGGCAGGTACCCCCATCGGCGACCTCGCGGACGCGCCGCCCCGGCTCGCCGAGGAGCTGGCCGGCGCCGACGTGGTCGCCGCCGAGGACACCCGGCGGCTGCGCCGGCTCACCCAGGCGCTGGGCGTCACGCCCAAGGGCCGCGTGGTGTCGTACTTCGAGGGCAACGAGTCCGCCCGGACCCCGGAACTGGTCCAGGAGCTGCTCGGCGGCGCGCGCGTGCTGCTGGTGACCGACGCCGGCATGCCCTCCGTCTCCGACCCCGGCTACCGGCTGGTCGCCGCCGCCGTCGAGCAGGACATCCGGGTCACCGCCGTGCCGGGGCCGTCCGCCGTGCTCACCGCGCTCGCCCTGTCCGGGCTCCCCGTCGACCGCTTCTGCTTCGAGGGCTTCCTGCCCCGCAAGGCCGGCGAACGGCTGTCCCGGCTGCGCGAGGTCGCCGGCGAGCGACGCACCCTCGTCTACTTCGAGGCCCCGCACCGGCTCGACGACACCCTCGCCGCCATGGCCGAGGTCTTCGGCGCCGACCGGCGGGCCGCCGTCTGCCGGGAGCTGACCAAGACGTACGAGGAGGTACGGCGCGGTCCGCTGGCCGAGCTGGCGCGGTGGGCCGCGGAGGGCGTGCGCGGCGAGATCACCGTGGTGGTCGAGGGCGCGCCCGAGACCGGGCCCGAGGAACTCGACGCCGAGGAGCTGGTGCGCCGGGTGCGGGTCCGGGAGGAGGCCGGCGAGCGCCGCAAGGAGGCCATCGCGGCGGTGGCGGCGGAGGCGGGACTGCCGAAGCGGGTCGTGTTCGACGCGGTGGTGGCGGCCAAGCGCGCCGCCGGGTGAGGCGGGTCCGCGCGTAGGCCCCCGCGCCCCCTCGGAGCGCCTCCGCGCGCCCCATGGGGGAGCAAAAGGCTGGCGTCGATGGCAAAGCACAGCCGTCTCATTCGCGACCGTTTGGCAAGCGATGTCCAAATCGCCTCCAACACTCGACAGGCCGGCTGCGCTCGCGCCGGTGGAGGCGTCCACTGGTCGAAGGGACGCACCCGTCCAGAGGGACGCACCCGTCCGACAGGGAGCTGGCATGAGTGACATAGCAGGGCGGACCGGCCTCCGTGCCACAGCCGCAGCCGTCGTTCACGAGTCGTACTCGTTCGCCTGCATGCGCTGCGGGCACGGCTGGGAGCAGTCGTACGAGATAGAGCACCACACGAACGCGCAGGGGGAGGAGTTCGTGCTGTACGTGGCCGACGGCCAGGTGGTGCCGTCGCCGCTGAGCCGGCCGTCCTGCCAGAACTGCGACGGCCATGTCGTGCGGATCATGCGCGCGGGCCAGGTCTCCGCGGTGTGCGGCCCGGCCGGGCGGCAGCACCACCGGGTGCCGCAGGCGGGCCCGGTCGAGACGCCGCAGGTGCCCGCGCGGGCCGTACCGGCCAGGACGCCGCACCACTGGCACCTGTCCGATCTCCTGCACCCGTTCCAGCGCAAGGCGGGCTGAGCGGATCGCCGACCGTCGAGGGCATGCCCCTTCCGTAGGATCGGAGCATGCCTTCGAACGCCGGTCAGAGCCCCAAGGACGCCGACAAGAACGCGGCACCGCCGCTGCCCCAGCCCTTGGCGGTGCCCGTCGCCGACTCCCACACCCACCTCGACATGCAGTCCGGCACGGTCGAGGAGGGCCTGGCGAAGGCCGCCTCGGTGGGCGTCACGACGGTCGTCCAGGTCGGCTGCGACCTCAAGGGCTCGCAGTGGGCCGCCGAGACCGCGGCGGCGCACGAGAACGTGCACGCCACCGTCGCCCTCCACCCCAACGAGGCCCCGCGCATCGTCCACGGCGACCCGGACGGGTGGTCGAGGCAGGGCGCCCGGGAGCCCGGCGGCGACGCGGCGCTGGACGAGGCCCTCGCCGAGATCGACCGGCTGGCCGGGCTGCCGCAGGTGAAGGGCGTCGGCGAGACGGGCCTGGACCACTTCCGCACCGGCCCCGAGGGCAAGGCCGCCCAGGAGCGGTCCTTCCGCGCCCACATCGAGATCGCCAAGCGGCACGGCAAGGCACTCGTCATCCACGACCGCGACGCCCACGCCGACGTCCTGAGGATCCTCAAGGAGGAGGGCGCCCCCGAGCGCACCGTCTTCCACTGCTACTCCGGCGACGCCGAGATGGCCCGGATCTGCGCCCGCGAGGGCTACTTCATGTCCTTCGCCGGCAACGTCACCTTCAAGAACGCCCAGAACCTGCGGGACGCCCTCGCCGTCGCCCCGCCGGACCTGGTCCTCGTGGAGACCGACGCGCCCTTCCTCACCCCGGCGCCGTACCGCGGACGGCCCAACGCCCCGTATCTCATTCCGGTCACGGTCCGCGCGATGGCCGCCGTGCGCGGGGTCGACGAGGACGCGCTGGCGACGGCCCTCGCCGCGAACACGGCCCGTGCCTTCGGCTACTGACCGTCAGCCCGGGTGACCGGCCGTCCGCCCGAAGCACTGGTGGCCGCCCGGTCGTGGCACTGACCGCCCGTTCGAGTCGCGACAGTCCGTAGTCGAGTCGCTTTGGAGAGTGACCGACGCTCCGCTAGGTTCTGGGGGCCCGATCCGGA
Source organism: Streptomyces corchorusii (assembly GCF_001514055.1). Taxonomy (NCBI): domain Bacteria; kingdom Bacillati; phylum Actinomycetota; class Actinomycetes; order Kitasatosporales; family Streptomycetaceae; genus Streptomyces; species Streptomyces corchorusii. The sequence continues at coordinate 347,218 of NZ_KQ948360.1, forward strand.
CCCCTCTGGCCCCTGGAGCGTGTCGGCGTGAGCACGTCGCCGTACGAGACGTACGACCCCTACGGCCCTGACGCCTCCGTCCCCACCGCGGAGACGCTGCCGTACGGCATCCCCGAGGACACCTACCGGCCCGCCTATGAGGCCGAGGCGTACTTCGTCACCGACCCGGCGCCGCCGCTGCCCCGGCAGACGCCGGCCCCCGAGGCGTTCGAGGCGTTCGAGGCGTTCGAGGAGACCGGCGGGCAGGCCCCGCGCCGGCGCAGGGCGCGCTACGGCGACCGCCCGGACTCCACCGTGCGCCGCCTGCTGCCCCAGGCGCTGGTCGTGGCCTTCCTGGCCGGCGGCACCACCGCCTTCGTCGCCAACGACAAGGCGGTCGAGCTGAGCGTCGACGGCAGGCAGCGCAGCCTGCACACGTTCGCCGACGACGTGAGCGAGCTGCTCGCCGAGGAGGGCGTACGCGTGGGGGCGCACGACATGATCGCGCCCGCTCCCGGCACGGCGCTCGCCAGCGGCGACGCGGTCGCGGTGCGCTACGGGCGCCCGGTACGGCTCACCCTGGACGGCCGACGGCGCGAGGTGTGGACGACGGCGCGCACGGTGGAGGGCGCGCTGGACGAGCTGGGGGTGCGCGCCGAGGGCGCGTATCTGTCGACCTCGCGCTCCCAGCGCATCGGCCGCGCCGGGCTCGCGCTCGACGTGCGCACCGAACGCGCGGTCACGGTCCTGGCGGACGGCCGGACCCGCACCGTGCGCACCAACGCGGCCACCGTCCGGGAAGCGGTCGAGGAGGCCGGGATCACGCTGCGCGGCCAGGACACCACCTCCGTCCCGCCGGACAGCTTCCCGCGCGACGGGCAGACGGTGACCGTGCTGCGGGTCAGCAGCACCCGGGAGATCCACGAGGAGCAGATCCCGTTCGCGGTGGAGCGGACCGCGGACCCCACGGTCTTCCAGGGCACCGAGGTCGTCGCGCGGCCCGGGCAGCCGGGACTGCGCCGGACCACCTACTACGTGCGCACCGTCAACGGGGTACGGCAGAAGCCGCGCCCGGAGAGGTCGGAGGTGGTGCGCGAGCCGCGCGCACAGGTGATCAAGGTGGGCACCAAGCCCCGGCCGCCCTCCGTGAGCGACGCCGACGGCCTGAACTGGCGCGCGCTCGCCGTCTGCGAGTCCGGCGGCCGGCCCGACGCGGTCGACCCCTCCGGGACGTACGGCGGGCTGTACCAGTTCGACACCCGCACCTGGCAGAGCCTCGGCGGCAAGGGCCGCCCCCAGGACGCCTCGGCGGAAGAACAGACGTACCGGGCGAAGAAGCTGTACATCCGGCGGGGGGCGAGCCCGTGGCCGCACTGCGGGGTGAGGCTGCGGGGGTAGGACCGGCACCTGGCGACCCGGCCCGGTACGGCCCCGTACCCTTGTCCCGTGAGTAGCCCCACCCCCGATTCCCTCCTCGGTCCCGCCGACATCCGCGAGCTCGCGGCGGCGCTCGGTGTCCGTCCCACCAAGCAGCGCGGCCAGAACTTCGTGATCGACGCCAACACGGTCCGCCGTATCGTCCGGACCGCCGAGGTCCGCCCCGACGACGTGGTCGTCGAGGTCGGCCCGGGGCTGGGCTCGCTCACCCTCGCGCTGCTGGAGACCGCCGACCGCGTCACCGCCGTGGAGATCGACGACGTCCTCGCCGCCGCCCTCCCCGCCACCATCGCCGCGCGCATGCCGGACCGCGCCGAGCGCTTCGCGCTGGTCCACTCCGACGCCATGCACGTCACCGAGCTGCCCGGACCCGCGCCGACGGCCCTGGTGGCGAACCTGCCGTACAACGTCGCCGTCCCCGTGCTGCTGCACATGCTCGACACCTTCCCGAGCATCGAGCGGACGCTGGTGATGGTGCAGTCCGAGGTCGCCGACCGGCTCGCCGCCGCACCCGGCAACAAGGTGTACGGCGTGCCGTCCGTGAAGGCCAACTGGTACGCCGACGTGAAGCGGGCCGGGGCCATCGGGCGCAACGTCTTCTGGCCCGCGCCGAACGTCGACAGCGGGCTGGTGTCCCTGGTGCGACGGGCCGAGCCGATCAAGACCACCGCCTCCAAGGCCGAGGTCTTCGCCGTCGTCGACGCGGCCTTCGCCCAGCGCCGCAAGACCCTGCGGGCCGCGCTCGCCGGCTGGGCCGGGTCCGCGGCGGCGGCCGAGGCGGCCCTGGTCGCGGCCGGGGTCTCGCCGCAGGCGCGCGGCGAGTCGCTGACCGTGGAGGAGTTCGCGCGGATCGCCGAGCACAAGGAGGCGGGCGCGTGAGCGTCACGGTACGGGTCCCGGCCAAGGTCAACGTCCAGCTCGCGGTCGGCGCCGCCCGCCCCGACGGCTTCCACGACCTCGCCAACGTCTTCCTCGCCGTCGGACTGTACGACGAGGTCACCGTGACCCCCGCGGACGAACTCCGGATCACCTGCGAGGGCCCGGACGCCGCCCAGGTCCCGCTGGACCGCACCAACCTCGCCGCGCGCGCCGCGATCGCGCTCGCCGCGCGCCGGGGGATCGAACCGAACGTCCACGTCCACATCGCCAAGGACATCCCGGTCGCCGGTGGCATGGCGGGCGGCAGCGCGGACGGCGCGGGCGCGCTGCTCGCCTGCGACCGGCTGTGGGGCACGGGCGCCTCGCGCGCCGAACTGCTCACGATCTGCGCCGAGCTGGGCAGTGACGTGCCGTTCAGCCTGGTCGGCGGGGTGGCGCTGGGAGTGGGGCGCGGGGAGCGGCTGACCTCGCTGGAGGCCGGCGGAACCTTCCACTGGGTGTTCGCGATGGCGGAGGGGGGCCTGTCGACCCCGGCGGTGTTCCGCGAGTTCGACCGGCTGGCCGAGGGGCGGGAGATCCCGGAGCCGGTGGCGTCGGCGGAGCTGGTGGAGGCGCTGGCGAAGGGGGACGCCGAGGCGCTGGCCGCGTCCGTCTCCAACGATCTCCAGCCGGCCGCGCTGTCCCTCTTCCCCGAGCTGGCCGACACGCTGGCGGCGGGGCGCGGGGCGGGCGCGCTCGCCGCGCTGGTCTCCGGTTCCGGTCCTACGACAGCGTTCCTCGCGCGGGACGCCGAGTCGGCGCAGACGGTGGTTGGGGCCCTGCGGGCGTCGGGGACGTGCCGGGCGGTGCGGGTGGCGGCGGGGCCGGTGGCGGGGGCGACGGTGCTCTGAGCAGGTTCAGTACTCGTTGAAGGTGGTCAGGTCGATGAGGATGTCGTAGGGGACGGTCACCTTGACGTGGTCGTGGTAGATGCCTGTCAACGCGTAGGTACCGGTGGCCTCGCCGCGTTCGTACACCTGGACGACAGGGTGGTCATCCTGGCCCGCCATGTCGACCAGCCAGAAATGGGGAATGCCGGCTGCGGCGTACTTGTGCGGTTTGGTGTCGCGGTCGCGAGCCTCGGAGTCCGGTGAGATCACCTCGACGGCGAGCAGGACGTCGGCCGCTTCGAATCGGGTCTGGCGCGGACCGGTGACGGCCTCGGCGCGGACCACGGAGATGTCCGGCTCCGGACCGTTACGCCGGTCCAATACCACCGTCATCTCGCACACGACCTTCAAGTCGGACGGCACGGTGCTGCGCAGCCCGTTCGCCAGCAGGTGGATCGCGGCGAAGTGGAAGTAGCGCTGCGGGCTCACGAAAACCAGGCTCCCGTCGATCAGCTCGGTGTGCGGCGGGAGATCCGGCAGCGTGAACAGGTCGTCCACGGTGTAGCCGTCCAGGGGTGGCACCGGCCACTGACGGCGGTGCTCTGCGGGCTCGGCGGTCATGGTTCCTCCCATGGACGGGATCCTGCGGCCTGCCTTCCCACCGTAGCGACCCTTTCCCGATCACGTCATCACGAAGAGTGACAACCCCCTCGCGCCCCGCCCTCACCCCCGCAGGCCCTACGCTAGAAGGCTGACCCACGCGGCGGAGCCGCACACCGTCACAGCCCCGCGCACAGGAGTGAAATGGCCGTCAACCTGGTCAATGTCGAGAACGTCAGCAAGGTGTACGGCACCCGTGCGCTGCTGGACGGTGTCTCGCTCGGTGTGCAGGAAGGGGACCGGATCGGAGTCGTCGGACGCAACGGCGACGGCAAGACCACCCTCATCCGGATGCTCGCCAAGCTGGAGGAGGCCGACACCGGACGCGTCACGCACTCCGGCGGACTGCGGATCGGCGTGCTCACCCAGCACGACTCCCTCGACCCCCAGGCCACCGTGCGCCACGAGGTCATCGGTGACATGGCCGACCACGAGTGGGCCGGCAACGCGAAGGTCAGGGACGTACTGACCGGGCTGTTCGGCGGGCTGGACCTGCCGGGCTTCCCGAAGGGGCTGGACACCGTCATCGGCCCGCTGTCCGGTGGCGAGCGGCGCCGGATCGCGCTGGCCAAGCTGCTCATCGAGGAGCAGGACCTGCTCGTCCTGGACGAGCCCACCAACCACCTCGACGTCGAGGGCATCGCCTGGCTCGCCCGGCACCTCCAGAACCGGCGCTCGGCGCTGGTGTGCGTGACGCACGACCGGTGGTTCCTGGACCAGGTGTGCACGCGCATGTGGGACGTGCAGCGCGGTGACGTGTACGAGTACGAGGGCGGCTACTCCGACTACGTCTTCGCCCGTGCCGAGCGCGAGCGGATCGCCGCGACCGAGGAGGCCAAGCGGCAGAACCTGGTCCGCAAGGAGCTGGCGTGGCTGCGGCGGGGCGCCCCCGCCCGCACCTCCAAGCCGCGCTTCCGCGTGGAGGCCGCCAACGAGCTGATCGCGGACGTCCCCCCGCCCCGGGACAGCAGCGAGCTGATGAAGTTCGCCTCCTCCCGGCTCGGCAGGACCGTCTTCGACCTGGAGGACGTCACCGTGCAGGCCGGGCCGAAGGTGCTGCTCAAGCACGTCACCTGGCAGCTCGGCCCGGGCGACCGGATCGGCCTCGTCGGGGTCAACGGCGCGGGGAAGACCTCGCTGCTGCGGGCCATGGCCGAGGCCGCGCGGACCGAGGGCGAGGAGCAGCCCGCCGGTGGCCGCATCGCCGTCGGGAAGACCGTCAAGCTCGCCTACCTCTCCCAGGAGGTCGCCGAGCTCGACCCCGCCTGGCGGGTGCTGGAGGCCGTGCAGCGGGTCCGGGAGCGCGTGGACCTCGGCAAGGGGCGCGAGATGACGGCCGGGCAGCTCTGCGAGACGTTCGGCTTCACCAAGGAGAAGCAGTGGACGCCGGTCGGGGACCTCTCCGGTGGTGAGCGGCGGCGGCTCCAGCTCCTGCGGCTCCTCATGGACGAGCCCAACGTCCTCTTCCTGGACGAGCCCACCAACGACCTCGACATCGAGACGCTCACCCAGCTGGAGGACCTCCTCGACGGCTGGCCCGGCTCGATGATCGTCATCTCCCACGACCGGTTCTTCGTGGAGCGGACGACGGACCGGGTGTTCGCCCTGCTCGGTGACGGCGCGCTGCGGATGCTGCCGCGCGGCATCGACGAGTACCTGGAGCGGCGGCAGCGGATGGAGGAGGCGGTCGCCACGCAGGCCGCCGCCGCGGTGCCCAAGCCGGTCACGCAGGAGAAGAGCGCGGCCGACCAGCGCGCGGCGAAGAAGGAACTCCAGAAGATCGAGCGCCAGTTGGACAGGATCTCCGAGAAGGAGTCCAAGCTGCACGCCCAGATCGCCGACAACGCCACCGACTTCGCGAAGGTCGCCGAACTCGACGCCCAGTTGCGGGACCTCGCCGGGGAGCGCGAGGAACTGGAGCTGCGCTGGCTGGAACTGGCGGAGGACGCCTGATCCTTCACGCCCGCTCACGCAGGGGGCGCGAGCGCCGCGTGAAGGGGGCGTGAAGGCGCGTAACGACGGCATCACGGGCCGGTCGTCCCTTGGGAACAGGGGAGGGCACGGCCCCGTGTGCTGTCTGTACCGGGTGATAGAAAGAGCCGTCTGAGAACTGTCTGAGAACGACCTTGAGTCCGTCGCGAACCTCAGGGCGTGGCTAAAAATCAGTGAACGAGGGGGAAGAGCGCTGATGATTCAGCCGCCCAACCAGCCGCCGCAGGGCGGATTCGGACCACCGCAGGACCAGTCGCCGGGGGACCGGCCCCCGCAGGACCGGCCTCCGCAGGCCGGCGGTTTCGGCCCCGCCCCGCAGACCCCGCCGGCGCAGGGTGGTTTCGGTCCGGCCCCGCAGACCCCGCCGGCGCAGGGTGGCTTCGGTCCCGCTCCCCAGACCCCGCCGGCGCAGGGTGGTTTCGGCGCACCCCAGCCGCCCTCCGGTCCTCCGCAGCAGCCCCCGCAGCCCCCGCTGGGCTACGGCTATCCGCAGCAGCCCCAGCAGCCGGGCCCGTACGGCTCCGCCCCCGGCCCCTACGGCTACCCGCAGCAACCGCCGCAGCAGCCCGGCCCGTACGGCGCCCCGCAGCCCGGCTACGGCCACCCGCAGCAGCCGCCGTACCCGGCCATGCCCGGCGCCGCGCCCGGCGGTCCCCTCGACGGCAGGCCGGGCGGCCGGAAGAAGACCGCGCTGATCGTCGGGTCCGCGGTGGCCGCGCTGCTCGTCATCGGCGGCACGGTGTTCGCGGTCACCGGCGGCGACAGCGGCGGCGGCGAGAAGAAGAAGCCGGTCGCGCAGCAGAGCGACGACCCCAAGAACTCCGCCACCGCCTCGCCGGCCACGTCCGGCGGCGAGGACCCGGAGAACCTCAACAAGGGCCGCAGGCCCGGCGAGGCGAAGGTGCTCTGGTACAAGCCGGCGCCGGACGCCCCGGCCTCCGGCGCCGACGCGCCCGGCATGTGGATCACCGGCGACACGGCGGTGAAGGCGGCCTACAAGCAGGTCTTCGCCTTCCGCACCGGGGACGGCGGCACCGCCTGGGGGCCGCTCGACCTCCCGCAGAAGATCTGCGCGGTCACCCCGCAGAAGTCGGCCGACGACAAGATCGTCGTGGCGTACCTGAACGGCGGCGGCGACCGCGCCAAGTGCAACCAGCTCCAGCAGCTCGACCTGCGCACCGGGGAGAAGGGCTGGAGCGCCGAGGTCGCCGACGGCGGGCTGTTCGACAGCGCGCTCACCGTCGAACTGACGCTCAGCGGCAAGACGTTGATGGTGGGCCGTTCGCAGTCGGGCACGGCGTACGACATCGACAGCGGCAAGAAGCTGTACGACAAGAAGAAGTACGGCGCGGCCTGCTTCCCGGCCGCCTTCGCGGGCGGCACCGGCCGGCTGATCCAGGTGGCCTCCTGCGGCGCCGGCACCGCCAAGGAGCACGAGGAGATCCAGGAACTCGACCCGGCCACCGGCAAGGTGCGCTGGACCCAGCCGGTCAAGAAGGGCTGGGAGGTGACCCGGACCTACTCGGTCGACCCGCTCGTGGTCTACCTGACCAACCGGGACAAGAAGGCCTGGAACATCTCCACGTTCACCAAGAACGGCACGTTCCGCTCCGAGGTGAAGGTGAACGAGAAGTTCGCCCCCCGCTGCGGCTGGGCCGTCCTCGAACGCGAGTTGCAGGGCTGCCAGGGCGTCGCCGTCGACGCCGGCATGCTCTACCTGCCCACAGACTCCACCGTCAGCGCCAACGAGATCGTCGCGATCAGCCTCTCCGACGGCAAGGAGAAGTGGCGGGTGAAGTCCCCGGTGGACCAGCCGATGGCGCCGGTGAAGGTGGAGGGCGGCAAGCTCATCGCGTACGTGCAGCCGTCGTACGACGCGGGCGGCCAGGTGGTGTCGGTGCCGGTCGCCGGCTCCTCCCACCGCACGACCAGGCTCTTGCAGAACCCGCAGGGCGCCGCCCAGGTCGAGGACACCTTCTACGACGGGGTCGTCGACTGGGCCGGCGGGCGGTTCTTCATCTCCTCGGGCCGGCTGTCCGGCGACGACGACTCGAAGGAGAAGCTCATGATGGCGTTCGGCAACTGAGTCCGGCGCACCGCCGCGGCCGGCCCCCGTGCCGGCCGCGGCCCGTCCTTCCCGAGTCCCGTCCGCCGTACGGCCTTCCGAGCGTCACCGAGGTACCCGCGCCATGACCCAGCCGCCCCCGCCACCCCCGAACCAGCCGCCGAACCAGCCGCCCGGCCAGCCGCCGGCGCAGCCCCCGCAGCCGCCGGCCCAGCCGCCGCAGCAGCCGCAGCCGGGCTACGGCTATCCGCAGGCCCCGCCCCCGCAGCCCGGTTACGGCTACCCGGGCGCGCAGCACAACCCGTACGCGCAGCAGCCCCCGGCCCCCACCGCCCCGCAGTTCCCCGGCTACGGCGCCCAGCCGCCCAACCCCTACGCCCAGCCCACGCAGCCCATGCAGGGCATGCAGCCGGGTTACGGGCATCCCGGCCAGGGACAGCCGCCGACCGTGCCGATGGCGCCCCGGCCGGGGGCGGGCGGCGGCGGGCGGAACAACGCCGTGCTGCTCATCGTCGTCGCGGCGGTCGTCGCCATCGCGTTGATCATCGGCGGCGGCATCTGGTACGCCAAGTCCTCCGGGGACCACGGCAAGCACGACACCGCGTCCTCCGGCGGCGCCACCGGCGGCTCGAACGACAAGGGCTCCGGGGGCACGACCGGCGGTGGCGGCAAGGAGAAGGCGCCCGCCGACCCGTCCTCCCGGCTGCTCTTCGGGGTGCCGCTGCCCAAGGCGGACGACACGGTCAGCGTGGAAGGCTCGTGGCTGACGGACACGGTGTACGCCAAGAGCGGCATCGCGAAAATCGTCGGCTACGACCCGGTCAAGGGCACCGAGTTGTGGACGATCAAGCTGCCCGGTCCGGTGTGCGCGGCCAGCAAGCACGTGGATGACGACGGCCGGACGGCGATCGCCTTCCAGCCGAAGATGCCGGAGAAGGGCTCCTCCGCGGGGTGTAGCCAGGTCGCCGCGATCGACCTCACCGCGGGGAAGAAGCTGTGGACGAAGTCGGTCAAGTCCGGTGACTACCCCGTCATGTTCGCCAATGTGACGGTCGCCCAGCACACCGTCGCGGTCGGCGGCTCCGACGGCGGCGCCGCGTTCGACATCGAGTCCGGCAAGACGCTGTGGCAGCCGAAACCCAACGACACCTGCTACGACGAGGGGTACGGCGGCGGCACCCGGCTGGTCGCGGTGCGCAAGTGCGGGCAGTACGACGACCCGCAGCTCAACATCCAGACCATCGACCCGGTCAGCGGCAAGGTGATCTCCGAGTACAGGATGCCGGATGGCGTCCTGTACGCGTCCATCGTCTCCACCGATCCGCTGGTGGTCGCGGCCGACGTCGGCCAGAGCGCGGGCGACGGCAGCGGCGTCTCGGACTACTTCTCCATCGACGACAGGACCGGCAAGCTGCTCGCCCGCATCCCCGCGCCCGGCGACACCTACGGGGGCCGCTGCGACGCCACCAACCGCATCGAGGATTGCCGGCAGATCGTGGCGGGCAACGGCAGGCTGTACCTGATGACCGAGGCGCACGACGGCAAGGGCGAGTACACCCGGACCAACGAGATCGTCGCCTTCGACCTGAAGACCGGCAAGCCGACCGGCCAGCGCGCCGAGGCCGGCGACGGTTACACGCTCTCCCCGCTGCGCATGGACGGCGGCAGCCTGATCGCCTACAACGCGCCGCCGTACAACAAGGGCGGCCAGGTCGTGAGCATCGACGGCGGTTCGTTCAAGGTGACCAAGCTGCTGGAGAACCCGTCCACGAAGAGCGTGCGGGACTCCGAGGTCAACCTGCTGCCGGAGTACGCGGAACTCCGCTTCGGCAAGGGCCGGCTGTACATGTCCGCCGTCTTCGCCAAGGAGCGGGACATGTCGTCGTACAGCAAGGAGTACCTCGTGATGGCGTTCGGCGCGGACGGCTGATCCGCCGGCCCCACCCGAATGAGTGACTTGCCGAGAAGTGCCCCGGATTTCATCGATCCGGGGCACTTCTCATGAAGAGGGGCAGCGCTACGTCGAACAAGCGTGTAGCTTCCGGGGGCATGAAGGGCGGGGGTGCCCGGGGGACTGGGGGGTTGCTCTATGGGAGTGCGGCTCATGGTCGTGGACGACCATCGGCTGCTCGCGGAGGCGCTGGCGTCCGCGCTCAAGCTGCGCGGGCACCGGGTGCTCGCCGCGGCGGCGCCGGCCGCGGGCGCGGCGGACCTCGTGATCGCGCGGGCGCCCGAGGTGTGCCTGCTGGGCACGGCGGCACCGGCCGAGCCGGGGATCTTCGACCCGGTGGTCAAGATCAAGCGGGAGCGTCCGCAGGTGGCGGTGCTGGTGCTGGGCCCCGTGCCGTCACCGCGCGGCATCGCGGCGGCCTTCGCCGCGGGAGCGTCGGGGTACGTGCGGCAGGACGAGCGGATCGAGGGGGTCGAGCGGGCCATCATGAAGGCCCGGGCCGGGGAGGCGGCGGTGGCTCCGCAACTGCTCCAGGGGGCCTTCGGCGAGCTGCTGAATCCCGCCGCACAGCCCGATGACGAGGCCCAGCGGCTGCTGGAGATGCTGACGCCGCGGGAGGTCGAGGTGCTGGTGCGGGTGGCCGACGGCGAGGACACGCGGCGGATCGCGGCGGGGATGGGCATCGCACCGAGCACGGCGCGTACGCACGTCCAACGGGTGCTGATGAAACTGGGCGTGGGCTCCCGGCTGGAGGCGGCGGCCCTGGCAGCCCGCACAGGCTTACTGGACCGCGCGAGCCCCCTGCGGGGCGCGTCCGCCGAATAGGCACCCTCCGCTGGGGCCGGGGTGGGGTCGCCTGCCCGCGCTGACGGGGTGCCGCCTGCGCCCACCCGTGCCGCCCCAAGCGACACGACTGCCCGCAGGCCCTGCGGCGCTACCGCCCGCGGCCGGGAGTCGCTGCGCGGGGAACTGCGCGACCAGCCCCCGCGCGCCCGCAGACGAAAGGCGGCGCCTACTCGCCCGCCCTCTCCTCCGGCAGGCCCTCCGGAGGAAGCGGCGGCGGTGTGGGCCGCAGCTTCAGCCAGGCCAGGAAGAAGATGCCCAGGAGCAGCATGCCGATCCCGGTCCAGAGATTGATGTTCACGCCCTCGGCCTTGTCGATCGCGGCCTGCGAGTCGGTGATCCCGGTGATCGTGACGATGACGCCGTAGACCACGAAGAGTCCGCCGATGATGCGCCGCAGGTCGAAGATGCGCGCCGCGGTCGCCGACTTGGTCTCCAGCTCGGAGACCTCCCGCAGGACGTCCTGCTCGGTGTAGTGCAGCGGGCGACGGGCCTGCTCGGGGTGGTCAGGATGCTCGGTCATGGTTCCTCGATCCTCCCGCGTCAGAGCGAGAACGGGATGTAGCAGACGGCGGCCAGCACGACCGCGCCCCAGCCCAGCAGGGCCGGCTTGCGGTACCACGCGTCGTCGCCCGCGGCGGGCGCTTCGGACATACCGGGGGAGCTGGTGCCGTAGACCAGGCCCTGCAACTCCTCCACCGGCTTCGGCTTGGTGAACAGGGACACCGCGACCATCACCACCGCGCCGGCGACGAAGCCGGCGATGGCGCAGACGAAGTTGGCGCCCTGGTCGGTCGGGATGGAGATGATGCCCTTCTTGTAGAGGACGAAGTAGTTGACCATTGCGGTCACGGTGCCGGCGAGCAGGCCCCAGAAGCCGGACTTCGCGGACGCCCGCTTCCAGAACATGCCGACGATGAAGACGACGAACATCGGCACGTTGAAGAAGGAGAACAGCGTCTGGAGGTAGCTCATGATGTTCGAGAACGAGGACGCCAGGAACGCCGTGCCGACGGAGGCGCAGACGCCGATCGCGGTGATCAGCCGGCCGAAGCGGACGTAGTAGCCGTCCTCGCGCCCCCGCACCACGTACTTCGCCCAGATGTCGTTGGTGAACACGGTGTTGAAGGACGACACGTTCGCCGCCATGCCCGCCATGAAGGCCGCCAGCAGACCGGTGACGGCGATGCCGAGCACGCCGTTGGGCAGCAGCTCCTGCATCAGGAAGGGGATGGCGTCGTTGTACTGGTAGCCGGAGCCGGCGCTGCCGAACTTCGGGACGATCGCGGCGGCGACCAGGCCGGGGATCATCACCAGGAAGACGATGAAGATCTTGGGGTAGGCCGCGATGAGCGGCGTGCGCTGACCCGCCGAGAGGTTCTTCGCGGACAGGGCGCGCTGCACCTCGGCGAAGTTGGTGGTCCAGTAGCCGAAGGAGAGCACGAAGCCGAGGCCGAGGACGATGGTCAGCCAGTTCGCGCCGAGCGGGTTGGCGTGCCCGATGCCGGTGCCGCCCCACGCGGTGGTGAAGTCGGCGCCGTGGGTGGCGGTGAGCTTGTCGGTCAGGCCGCCCCAGCCGCCGACCTTCTTCAGGCCGAGGATGGTGATCGGGATCAGCGCGGCCAGGATCACGAAGAACTGGAGGACCTCGTTGTAGATCGCCGAGGACAGGCCGCCCAGGGTGATGTACGCGAGGACGAACGCGCCGGCGACGACGATGGCGACCCACTGCGGCCAGCCGAGCAGGGCCTCGACGACGATCGCGAGGGCGTAGAGGTTGACGCCCGCGATCAGGATGGCGGCGAACGCGAACAGGATCGAGCTGAGCAGGTGGGCGCCCCGGTCGAAGCGCAGCAGCAGGAACTCGGGGACCGAGCGGACCTTGCTGCCGTAGTAGAAGGGCATCATCACCAGGCCGAGGAAGACCATGGCGGGGATGGCGCCGATCCAGTACCAGTGGACGGTGTAGGCGCCGTACTGGGCGCTGTTCGCGGCCATGCCGAGGATCTCGGTGGCCGCCAGGTTCGCCGAGATGAAGGCGAGGCCGGTGATCCAGGCGGGCAGCGAGCGTCCGGAGAGGAAGAAGTCGAGGCTCGTCTTGACCGAGCGGCGGGCCGCGAAGCCGATGCCCAGGACGACGACGAAGTAGATCGCCAGGATCGTGTAGTCCAGCCAGTTGGTGGGGAGCCGTAGCTCCGCCGCCAGATAGGTGGGGGCGTATGTGGGGGTTTGCATGAGAACTCGCTTCGTTGCGCGAACTGATCCAGAGCGGAACCTACGCCGCCGTGTTCGTTATTTGAACACTCCAGCTGGTGTTCTTTGTTTGATTGTGATCGACCGAGGTGTTGTGGACTTGTGGTCTGTTATGTTTGTTTGTGTTGAGTGATTGGGTGCGGACACACCCGTAGGGCCCGAACAAGGAGTCCGGCGTGAAGAAGACCTCGACCCGGCTGGCCGACGGTCGTGAGCTGATCTACTACGACCTGCGGGACGACACCGTGCGCGACGCGGTAGACCGGCGCCCGCTGGACCGTACGGTCACCACCTCCGAGATCCGCCGCGACCCGCTGCTCGGCGACTCGGTCGCCGTGGCCTCGCACCGCCAGGGCCGCACCTACCACCCGCCGGCCGACGAGTGCCCCCTGTGCCCCACCCGCGGCGACCGGCTCAGCGAGATCCCGGACTCCTCGTACGACGTCGTCGTCTTCGAGAACCGGTTCCCCTCCCTCGCCGGCGACTCCGGCCGCTGCGAGGTCGTGTGCTTCACCTCCGACCACGACGCCTCCTTCGCGGACCTGAGCGTCGAGCAGGCGCGGCTGGTGCTCGACGCGTGGACGGACCGCACGTCGGAGCTGTCGCATCTGCCCGCCGTCGAGCAGGTCTTCTGTTTCGAGAACCGCGGTGCCGAGATCGGCGTGACCCTCGGCCACCCGCACGGGCAGATCTACGCCTACCCCTTCACCACCCCGCGCACCGCGCTGATGCTCCGCTCGCTCGCGGCGCACAAGGAGGCCACCGGCGGGGAGAACCTGTTCGACGCCGTCCTCGAACGGGAACTCGCCGGCGAGCGGGTCGTCCTTGAGGGTGAACACTGGGCGGCCTTCGTGCCGTACGCGGCGCACTGGCCGTACGAGGTCCACCTGTACCCCAAGCGCCGCGTGCCCGACCTGCTCGCCCTGGACGAGGCGGCCCGCACAGAGTTCCCCCAGGTCTATCTGGAACTCTTGAAGCGCTTCGACCGGATCTTCGGCGAGGGCGAGCCGCCCACGCCGTACATCGCGGGCTGGCACCAGGCCCCGTTCGGCGCGCTGGAGGAGTTCGACGGTGTCACGCGCGACGACTTCGCGCTCCACCTAGAGCTTTTCACCATCCGCCGTACTTCCGGCAAGCTGAAGTTCCTCGCGGGTTCCGAGTCCGGCATGAGCGTGTTCATCAACGACGTGCCGCCGGAGCGCGCGGCCGAGCGACTGCGAGAGGTAGCGAGTTCATGAAGTACCTGGTGACGGGTGGCGCGGGATACGTCGGCAGTGTCGTGGCCCAGCACCTGCTGGAGGCCGGCCACGAGGTCACCGTCCTCGACAACCTCTCCACCGGCTTCCGCGCGGGCGTCCCGGCCGGCGCGGCCTTCGTCGAGGGCGACGTCCGCGACGCCGGCAAGTGGCTCGACCCCTCCTTCGACGGCGTGCTGCACTTCGCCGCGTTCTCCCAGGTCGGCGAGTCGGTGGTGAAGCCCGAGAAGTACTGGGACAACAACGTCGGCGGCAGCATGGCCCTGCTCGCCGCGATGCGCGAGGCCGGTGTCCGCAAGCTGGTCTTCTCCTCCACCGCCGCGACCTACGGCGAGCCGGAGCAGACCCCGATCCCGGAGACCGCGCCGACCCGGCCCACCAGCCCCTACGGCGCCTCCAAGCTCGCCGTCGACCACATGATCACCGGCGAGGCGCACGCGCACGGCCTGGCGGCGGTCTCCCTGCGCTACTTCAACGTGGCGGGCGCGTACGGCGCGTACGGCGAGCGGCACGACCCCGAGTCGCACCTGATCCCGCTGGTCCTCCAGGTCGCCCAGGGCCGCCGCGACGCGATCTCGGTCTTCGGCGACGACTACCCGACCGCCGACGGCACCTGCGTCCGCGACTACATCCACGTCGCCGACCTGGCCGAGGCCCATCTGCTGGCCGTCCGGGCCGCCACCCCGGGCGAGCACCTGATCTGCAACCTCGGCAACGGCAACGGCTTCTCCGTCCGCCAGGTCATCGAGACCGTCCGCGAGGTCACCGGCCACCCGATCCCCGAGGTGGTGGCCCCGCGCCGGGGCGGCGACCCGGCGGTCCTGGTGGCCTCCGCGGACACCGCCCGCGAGAAACTGGGCTGGAACCCGACCCGCGCGGATCTCGCGGGCATCGTCGCGGACGCGTGGGAGTTCGCGCAGAGCATCACAAGGGAGCACTAGTGGGTGCACAGCAGGTCGCGGAGCGTTTCGCCGAGCTGTACGGGGCCGGGCCGGAGGGCGTGTGGGCGGCGCCCGGCCGGGTCAACCTCATCGGTGAGCACACCGACTACAACGACGGCTTCGTCATGCCGTTCGCGCTGCCGCACCAGGCGGTCGCCGCGGTCTCCCGCCGTGACGACGGCGTCCTGCGCCTGCACTCCGAGGACGTCGAGGGCGGGGTCGTGGAGCTGCGGCTGGACGCCCTCGCCCCGCAGACCGACCGGGAGTGGACGGCGTACCCGGCGGGCGTCGTCTGGGCGCTGCGCGAGGCGGGTCACGAGGTGACCGGCGCCGACGTCCACCTGTCCTCGACGGTCCCGACGGGCGCGGGCCTGTCCTCGTCGGCCGCGCTGGAGGTCGTGATCGCCCTGGCGCTGAACGACCTGTACGACCTCGGCCTCCAGCGCTGGAAGCTGGCCCGCCTGTGCCAGCGCGCCGAGAACGTCTACGTCGGCGCGCCGACCGGGATCATGGACCAGACGGCGTCGGCCTGCTGCGAGCAGGGCCACGCGCTGTTCCTGGACACCCGTGACCTGTCCCAACAGCAGATCCCCTTCGACCTCGTGGCCGAGGGCCTGCGCCTGCTGGTGGTCGACACCCGGGTCAAGCACGCCCACAGCGGCGGCGAGTACGGCAAGCGCCGGGCCGGCTGCGAGAAGGGCGCGGCCCTGCTCGGCGTCGACGCCCTGCGGGACATCCCCTACGACGGCCTGGACGCGGCCCTCGCCCGCCTCGGCGACGAGGAGGAGGTCATCCGTCTGGTCCGCCACGTGGTCACGGAGGACGAACGGGTCGAACGCACCGTCGCCCTGCTGCGCGCCGGCGACACCCGCGCCATCGGCCCGGTCCTCACCGAGGGCCACGCCTCCCTGCGCGACGACTTCCGCATCTCCTGCCCGGAGCTGGACCTGGTCGTCGACACGGCCCTCGCCGCCGGCGCCCTGGGCGCCCGCATGACCGGCGGCGGCTTCGGCGGCTCGGCGATCGTCCTGGCGGAGGCGGCCGACGTCGACACCCTGACCAAGGCGGTCGAAGAGGCCTTCGCGGCGGCGGACTTCAAGACCCCGCGCGTCTTCGAGGCGGTCCCTTCGGCGGGGGCCCGGCGGCTGAGCTGACGCCCGTCGTCCCGACCGGCCCCGTACACGGTCACCGTGTACGGGGCCGGCGTCATCGCCGACCCCGTGCTCCCGAAGGCGAAGTGCCCTCCTCCGCCTCGGATTTGGCATGACCGGTAAGGTGCAGGTCGGGGGGCTTTCCCGCCCGACTGCCGCGCTACGGGGGCCGCTGATGAAGGACGACGAGATCCGCTCACGCTTCGACGGCCGGGGGCACGTCGAGATCCGGGGCCCGGTGTCCGTGAAGGCTCGGGCCGAGGAGATCGCGCACGCGCTCGGCTACCGGCTGATCGCCACGGAGGAGTCGCGCGGCGCTGGCCTCGCGTTCGGGTATCGCACCCCGCTCAGCGTGCGGCTGCTCTTCCGGCGCGACGACGACCCCCGGGCCCGCCGCCGGGCCCAGCGGACCGTCGAGCGGCTGCGAGCGGGCGGCCCGGTGCTCGGGGGCGAGGAACTGCCGCCCCCGCCTCCGCCGGCCCCGGCTCCGCCCCTGACTCCCAGGTCCACGGCACCCCGCCCCCGGCGCTCGATGGAACCTCAGCCGCCGCCGCCCGCGCCGTCGGGCCCGCCCGGCCCCCGGGTTCCGCCCCGACCGCCCTATCCGCCTCCGCCCCCGCCCCCGCCCGCAGCGGTGGAGTGAGCCCCGTCAGACCAGTCGCTTCGTCAGTGTGTACTCCGTGATCCCCGGCGGGTAGTCGGGGATCACGCACACCACCTCGTAGCCCTGTTTCCGGTAGAACTCCGGGGCCTGGAAGCTCCAGGTCTCCAGGCGGGACGCCGTGCAGCCGCGGTCGGTCGCGGCGATGCGTTCCGCCTCCGCCAGCAGGCGGGTGCCGAGGCCCGCGCCGCGGTGTGCGGCGTCCACCCACAGGTAGGTGACGTGCAGCCAGGTCGTCCAGGTGTGGCCGACCAGGCCGCCCGCCAGGTCGCCCGCGGTGTCCAGTGCCCACAGGTGCAGGGGCGCTTCGCGTTCGGCGGGCGTGCCGCGCAGTGCGGCCAGGACCGGGGACGCCGCCGTGTTGGTGTCCCGCAGCCGTGCGCGGAGCAGATCACGTCGCTCTTTGTCGACTTCCGCCTCAATACGAAACATGCGGCACACCATAAACGCGCCGGACGGCCAGTTCTGCGATTCGCCTTCCGTCGCGTGCTCCCATCCGTACTCTGTGGAGCAGCACCGGTGGGGGCCGGTGCCGCTCAGGGGGCGAGACAGGCGGGTACGGCGCCCGCGGTGGGGGTAGCAGTGTTCGCAACGGCGGCGGCCGTGCGGCGCGCGTCCCCTCTCCGCGGGTGTCGTACCCGCGCCGGTCGTCGTTCTCCGGATCCTTTCCGGGCCTTTCCGGACCGACCAGTTCCGGAGCTTTCCGGACCTTGGGTATCCCCTGCTCCGCGCGGAGCCTGGGGAAGGGGGTTACGTGGTTCGCATCCGAGTCCTGGTCGTGGACGACCACCGCATCTTCGCCGAGTCGCTCGCCGCCGCCCTGGCCGCCGAGCCCGACGTCGACGTCTTCGCCGCCGGCAGCGGTCCGGCCGCGCTGCGCTGCCTGGAGCGCGCGGCCGGCGAGGGCCGGCGCTACGACGTCCTGCTGGTCGACGCCGACCTGGGCGGCCGGCTGCCCGGCGCCCGCCCGGCCGTGCCGGTGCACGAGGGCGACGAGGAGGGGCTGGTCGACGGGATCTCGCTCGTCACCGGGGTCCGGGCCGCCCACCCCGCCGTACGGATCGTCGTCCTCGCCGAGAAGGACGACCCGCGCCGCGCGGCCCTCGCGCTCCAGGCGGGGGCGTCCGGCTGGGTCGCCAAGGACTGCTCGCTGTCCCGGCTGCTGACGGTGATCCGGGGGGTGCTGCGCGACGAGACGCACCTGCCGCCCGCGCTGCTCACCGGCGTGCTGAAGGAGCTGACGGCGGCGCGCAAGCACCGCACCGAGAGCGAGCGGCTGGTGGAGTCCCTCACCCCGCGCGAGCGGGAGGTGCTGCGCTGCATGGTCGCGGGGCTCGGCCGCAAGGCCGTCGCCGAGCGGCTGTTCCTCTCCCCGCACACCGTCCGCACCCATATGCAGAACGTCCTCGGCAAGCTGGGCGTCCACTCCACGCTGGCCGCCGTCGCGCTGGCCCGGCGGGCCGGGGTGGGGCCGGTGGACCTAGCCGGGGATGTTGTCGAACGGGGCGGTCAGCTGGCGTAGCAGACCGGCCAGTTCGGCGCGCTGGGCGCGGGACAGCTCGGCGAGGATCGCCCGCTCCTGCTCCAGCAGGCCCGCCAGCGCCTGGTCCGCGCGGTCGCGGCCCTCGTCGGTCAGCCGGACCAGCACGCCCCGCCGGTCGCTGGGGTCGGGCAGCCGCTCGACCAGGCCCTTCTTCGCCAGCCGGTCGATGCGGTTGGTCATCGTGCCCGAGGTGACCAGTGTCTGGGTGAGCAGCTGGCCGGGGGAGAGCTGGTACGGCGTGCCCGCGCGCCGCAGCGCGGTCAGCACGTCGAACTCCCAGGGCTCCAGCTGGTGCTCGGCGAAGGCGAGCCGGCGGGCGCGGTCGAGGTGCCGGGCGAGTCGGCTCACCCGGCTGAGCACTTCCAGCGGCTCCACGTCGAGGTCCGGACGCTCCCGGCGCCACGCTGCGACCAGCCGATCGACCTCGTCCTCCATAGAGATCAGTGTAGTGGTTGTGTCGATGTGAAGTCTCTTGATGTCGAGTCTCTTGACATCGAGAGAAACGGGCGGGGAGAGTGGAGGGTATGACGACGCCCAGCTGGGACCCCGCCCAGTACCTCCGCCACGCCGGGCACCGGGCCCGGCCCTTCGCCGACCTCCTCGCCCGCATCCCGCGCCTGCCGGGCGACGCACCCCGCATCGCCGACCTCGGCTGCGGCCCCGGCAACGTCACCGCCCTGCTCGCCGACCGCTGGCCCACCGCCCGCATCACCGGCTACGACAACTCGCCCGAGATGCTCGACAAGGCCCACGTCGACCATGAGGGACCCACGGCCCAGGGCGGCCGGCTCGACTTCGCCCACGCCGACGTGCGGACCTGGACGCCCACGGAGCCGTACGACCTGATCGTCTCCAACGCCACCCTCCAGTGGGTGCCGGGCCACGCCGACCGCTTCGCCGACTGGATCGCCGCCCTGCGCCCCGGCGGCACCTTCGCCTTCCAGGTCCCGGACAACATCGACGCCCCGCTGCACGCCCTCATGCGCGACCTCGCCGCCACCCCCCGCTGGCGGGACCGCCTCGCCGACGTCCTGCGCCGCACGGACTCCGTGCACGCCCCCGGCGCCTACCTGGACCGGCTGGCGCGCCTCGGCTGCACGGCCGACGTCTGGCAGACGACGTACCTCCACGTCCTGGAGGGCGACGACCCGGTCCTGGACTGGGTGAAGGGCACCGGCCTCAGGCCCGCGCTGACCGCCCTCGCCGACGACCCCGAGGCGCGCGAGGCGTTCCTGACCGAGTACCGGGACCTGCTGCGGAAGGCCTACCCGAGCGCGCCGTACGGCACGGTGCTGCCCTTCCGCCGGCTGTTCGCCGTGGCCGTGAAGGAGGGTTGAGCGTGCTGGTGGCGATCGATCATGTGCAGTTGGCGGCCCCCTTCGGGTCGGAGGACACGCTGCGCTCGTACTACGCCGGCGTCCTCGGCATGACCGAGGTCCCCAAGCCGCCGGCGCTCGCCGCGCGCGGCGGATGCTGGTTCGAGGCGGGCTCCGTCCGGCTCCATCTAGGGATCCAGCACGGCTTCCGGCCCGCGGAGAAGGCCCACCCCGGGCTGCGGGTGCGGGACATCGAGGCGTACGCG
Organism: Streptomyces corchorusii; assembly: GCF_001514055.1. Lineage (NCBI taxonomy): Bacteria > Bacillati > Actinomycetota > Actinomycetes > Kitasatosporales > Streptomycetaceae > Streptomyces > Streptomyces corchorusii. Next base: position 367,280 of record NZ_KQ948360.1, read on the forward strand.
GCCCGCCTCGCCGCGCAGGGCGCCGAGGTCACCTGGGACGACGGCCTCCCCGGCCACCGGCGCTTCTTCTGCGAGGACCCCGTCGGCAACCGCCTGGAGTTCCTGGAGCCGGCCCCCCAGGCCGCTCAGCTCTTGCGGTGACCGATCAGGCGCGGCTTCTGCTCCAGGCCGTCCAGGCCGTGCCACGCCAGGTTCACCAGATGGGCCGCCACCTCCGCCTTCTTCGGGCGGCGCACGTCCAGCCACCACTGGCCGGTCAGCGCGACCATGCCGACCAGCGCCTGGGCGTAGAGGGGGGCGAGCTTGGGATCGAAGCCGCGCGACTTGAACTCGCGGCCCAGGATGTCCTCCACCTGGGTGGCGATGTCCGAGATGAGGGACGCGAAGGAGCCCGTGGACTGCGGGATCGGGGAGTCGCGGACCAGGATGCGGAAACCGTCCGTGTACTCCTCGATGTAGTCCAGGAGGGCGAACGCCGCCTGCTCGCACAGCTCACGCGGGTGGCCGGCCGTCAGCGAACTGGTGACCATGTCCAGCAGGCGCCGCATCTCGCGGTCCACCACCACCGCGTACAGCCCCTCCTTGCCGCCGAAGTGCTCGTACACCACCGGCTTGGACACCCCGGCCTTCGCCGCGATCTCCTCCACCGACGTGCCCTCGAAACCCTTGGCGGCGAAGAGGGTGCGACCGATCTCCAGCAACTGCTGGCGGCGCTCGGCACCGGTCATACGGGTCCGGCGGGTCCGCCGCTGCTTGTCGTTGCCTGAGGTGCTGCTGGAGTCGGTCGCCACGGCGTCAATCATGCCGCCTCGGCCGTCTCCCCCCGGCGCCGGGAGCCGCCTTCCCCGGTGTGACGCCGCGAATCGATACGCGAGCGTGACGGCCAGCGCACGTCGTACGCCCACCCGAGCAGCTCGAAGATGCGGATGAACCGGGCCGAGGAGTCGATCTGGCCGCGCATCACACCGTGCCGCGCCGACGTCGGGTCGGCGTGGTGCAGGTTGTGCCAGGACTCACCGCAGGACAGCACCGCCAGCCACCACACGTTGCCCGAACGGTCCCGCGACTTGAACGGCCGCTTGCCGACCGCGTGGCAGATCGAGTTGATCGACCACGTCACATGGTGCAGCAGCGCCACCCGGACGAGTGAACCCCAGAAGAACCCGGTGAACGCGCCCCACCAGGACATCGTCGCCAGACCGCCGATCAGCGGCGGCAGCCCCAGGGACACGGCCGTCCACAGCACGAACTGCCGGGAGATCGCCCGCATCGCCGGGTCCTTGATCAGATCCGGCGCGTACTTGTCCTGCGGGGTCTGCTCCTCGTCGAACATCCAGCCGATGTGCGCCCACCACAGGCCCTTCATCAGCGCCGGGAGCGTCTCGCCGAACCGCCACGGGGAGTGCGGGTCGCCCTCCGCGTCGGAGAACTTGTGGTGCTTGCGGTGATCGGCCACCCAGCGCACCAGCGGCCCCTCGACCGCCAGCGAACCCATGATCGCGAGCGCGATCCGCAGGGGCCGCTTCGCCTTGAACGAACCGTGGGTGAAGTACCGGTGGAAACCGATCGTGATGCCGTGGCAGCCCAGGAAGTAGAAGAAGACCAGCAGGCCCAGATCGAGCCAGCTCACCCCCCAGCCCCAGGCCAGCGGCACGGCCGCCACCAGTGCCAGGAACGGCACGGTGATGAACAGGAGCAGCGTGATCTGCTCGATCGAACGCTTCTGCTCGCCGCCCAGCGTGGCGGAGGGAGGGGGTGTGTCGGTGGCCTTACGGGCTTCGTCGATCACATCGGAACTTGAGGTCATGCGCGTCCCCTGTGGGGTCGATGGTCGAGGCAGATGCCGGGCCGCGGGGACCGTACGGGAGTCGACGGTGCTTCCCTACGGTTCCGTAACCTACGGCATCGTAAGTATGGCAGCGTGTCGCGCGGCGGCAAGAGCCCCAGAGCCTGCGCGTCCACATGGCCACCTATCCTTGGACTCGGTCGGACAGCGCGGTCCGCTGAAGTTTCCTTCCCGGACCCTCCGGCCCGTATGCGGCACCCGCCGTGTGTGGCAGCCGGCCGGGTTCCCTCCCAGACGAGCTTCAACACTGCAAGGAGCCGCACCTGTGAGCAGTGCCGACGACCAGACCACCACGACCAGCAGCGAGCTGCGCGCCGACATCCGCCGGCTGGGTGATCTCCTGGGGGAGACCCTCGTCCGGCAGGAAGGCCCCGAGCTCCTCGAACTGGTCGAGAAGGTCCGCCGCCTCACCCGCGAAGACGGTGACGCCGCCGCCGAGCTGCTGCGCGGCACCGAACTGGACACCGCGGCCAAGCTGGTCCGCGCCTTCTCCACCTACTTCCACCTCGCCAACATCACCGAACAGGTGCACCGGGGCCGCGAACTGCGCGCCCGGCGCGCCGCCGAGGGCGGCCTGCTCGCCCGCACGGCCGACCGGCTCAAGGACGCCGACCCCGAGCACCTGCGGCAGACCGTCCAGAACCTCAACGTCCGCCCGGTCTTCACCGCGCACCCCACCGAGGCAGCGCGCCGCTCCGTCCTCAACAAGCTCCGGCGCATCGCCGCGCTCCTGGACACCCCCGTCCTCGACACCGACCGCCGCCGCCACGACGTCCGCCTCGCCGAGAACATCGACCTCGTCTGGCAGACCGACGAGCTGCGCGTCGTACGCCCCGAACCCGCCGACGAGGCCCGCAACGCGATCTACTACCTCGACGAGCTGCACGCCGACGCCGTCGGAGACGTCCTGGAGGACCTGACCGCCGAACTGGAGCGCGTCGGCGTCAAGCTCCCCGACGACACCCGCCCCCTCACCTTCGGCACCTGGATCGGCGGCGACCGCGACGGCAACCCCAACGTCACCCCCCAGGTCACCTGGGACGTCCTCATCCTCCAGCACGAACACGGCATCAACGACGCCCTGGAGATGATCGACGAGCTGCGCGGACTGCTCTCCAACTCCATCCGCTACACCGGCGCCACCGAAGAGCTCCTCGACTCCCTCAAGACCGACCTGGAGCTGCTCCCCGAGATCAGCCCCCGCTACAAGCGCCTCAACGCCGAGGAGCCCTACCGGCTCAAGGCCACCTGCATCCGGCAGAAGCTGGAGAACACCAAGCAGCGCCTCGCCAAGGGCACCCCGCACGAGGAGGGCCGCGACTACCTCGGCACCGGCGAGCTGCTGAAGGACCTGCGCATCATCCAGGCCTCCCTGCGCGAGCACCGCGGCGGCCTGTTCGCCGACGGCCGCCTCGCCCGCACCATCCGCACCCTGGCCGCCTTCGGCCTCCAGCTCGCCACCATGGACGTCCGCGAACACGCCGACGCCCACCACCACGCCCTCGGCCAGCTCTTCGACCGGCTCGGCGAGGAGTCCTGGCGCTACGCCGACATGCCCCGCGACTACCGCGCCCGGCTCCTCGCCAAGGAACTGCGCTCCAGAAGGCCGCTCGCCCCCACCCCGGCCCCCGTCGACGCCGCCGCGCAGAAGACCCTCGGCGTCTTCGAGACCGTCAAGAGGGCCCTGGAGGTCTTCGGCCCCGAGGTCGTCGAGTCCTACATCATCTCCATGTGCCAGGGCGCCGACGACGTCTTCGCCGCCGCCGTCCTCGCCCGCGAAGCCGGACTGCTGGACCTGCACGCCGGCTGGGCCAAGATCGGCATCGTCCCCCTCCTGGAGACCACCGACGAGCTGAAGGCCGCCGACACCATCCTGGAGGACATGCTCTCCGACCCGTCCTACCGGCGCCTGGTCGCGCTGCGCGGCGACGTCCAGGAGGTCATGCTCGGCTACTCCGACTCCTCCAAGTTCGGCGGCATCACCACCAGCCAGTGGGAGATCCACCGCGCCCAGCGCCGGCTGCGCGACGTCGCCCACCGCTACGGCGTACGCCTGCGCCTCTTCCACGGCCGCGGCGGCACCGTCGGCCGCGGCGGTGGCCCCTCCCACGACGCCATCCTCGCCCAGCCCTGGGGCACCCTGGAGGGCGAGATCAAGGTCACCGAACAGGGCGAGGTCATCTCCGACAAGTACCTCATCCCCTCCCTCGCCCGGGAGAACCTGGAACTGACGGTCGCGGCCACCCTCCAGGCCTCCGCCCTGCACACCGCACCCCGCCAGTCCGACGAGGCCCTCGCCCGCTGGGACGCGGCCATGGACGTCGTCTCCGACGCCGCCCACGCCGCCTACCGCCGCCTGGTCGAGGACCCCGACCTGCCGACGTACTTCCTCGCCTCCACGCCCGTCGACCAGCTCGCCGAGCTGCACCTGGGCTCGCGGCCCTCCCGCCGCCCCGGCTCGGGCGTCTCGCTCGACGGCCTGCGCGCCATCCCGTGGGTGTTCGGCTGGACCCAGTCCCGGCAGATCGTGCCCGGCTGGTTCGGCGTCGGCTCCGGCCTCAAGGCGCTGCGGGAAACCGGTCTGGACAGCGTGCTCGGCGAGATGCACGAACAGTGGCACTTCTTCCGCAACTTCATCTCCAACGTCGAGATGACCCTCGCCAAGACGGACCTGCGGATCGCCCAGCACTACGTCGACACCCTCGTCCCCGACGAGCTCAAGCACGTCTTCGACACCATCAAGGCCGAACACGAGCTGACCGTCCACGAGGTCCTGCGGATCACCGGCGAGCAGGAACTGCTGGACGCCCAGCCGGTCCTCAAGCAGACCTTCGCCATCCGCGACGCCTACCTGGACCCGATCTCCTACCTCCAGGTCGCCCTGCTCAAGCGGCAGCGCGACGCCGCCGCGGCCGGCACCGACCCCGACCCGCTGCTCTCCCGCGCCCTGCTCCTCACCGTCAACGGCGTGGCGGCGGGCCTGCGCAACACCGGCTGACCCTCTGCGGAACAGAGGGTGCCCCCGAGGCCGTACGACCCCGGGGGCACCCTCCTTCGCTCACCCCACCGCGACACCGCGCACGTCACTGCGACGCCGCGAACGCCGCCGTCAGCAGCACCGCGCCGGACAGCCCCAGCACCCACGCCACCCGGGCCAGCCGCATCCCGCCCGCCACCACCACCGAGGCCAGCAGCAACGCCCCGCCCAGCGGCAGCCAGGCGTACAGGACGCCCGCCGCACCGGACCGCACCGCCTCCGCGGTACCGGGCTTCAGCACCACCGCGTACGTCGACCCCGTACGCACCGCCACCGACTTCTCGATCTCCACACGCGCGCGTGGCCGCGCCCCCGCCGACGTCGGCGTGAACGGCCCCGTACAGGTGTCCCCGGCACACCGCGTCACCTTCACCGTGCCGGACTCACGCCCCTTCGCCAGCATCACGTGCTGGGCGGTCCCCCAGGACCCCCGCACCCCGGCGAACAGGATCAGCGCGGCGAGCGCACCCATCGCCGCGACCCGCCCGAAACGCAACGCGGACACGGACGTCTGACGAGCGGTACTGGCTGAGGCAGGCATGGCCGGGATCATTGGCCATATCCCTACGACCGGTCAACTCCCCGCAGCACCAAGCCCGGACAAGTCAGGAGTTGTACGCGCTCTGCGCCCGCTCCAGACCCTCCGTCACCAGACACTCCACCGCGTCCGCCGCACGGTCCACGAACCAGTCCAGCTCCTTGCGCTCCGCCGAGGAGAAGTCCTTCAGCACGAAGTCCGCCACCTGCATCCGCCCCGGCGGCCGGCCGATCCCGCACCGCACCCGGTGGTAGTCCGGACCCATCGCCTTCGTCATCGACTTCAGACCGTTGTGCCCGTTGTCACCGCCGCCCAGCTTCAGCCGCAGCGTCGCGTAGTCGATGTCCAGCTCGTCATGGACCGCGACGACGTTCCCCAGCGGAACCTTGTAGAAGTCCCGCAGCGCGTTCACCGGACCACCGGACAGGTTCATGTACGACATCGGCTTCGCCAGCACCACCCGACGGCTCCCCGGCCCCGCCGGACCGATCCGCCCCTCCAGCACCTGCGCCTGCGCCTTGCCCGCCCGCTTGAATTTCCCCCCGATCCGCTCCGCGAGCAGGTCGGCCACCATGAACCCGACGTTGTGCCGGTTCATGGCGTACTCCGGCCCGGGATTGCCGAGCCCGACGATGAGCCAGGGATCACTGGCGGCGGTGGTCACGTCCATGTCTCCTTGATACGCGCCAGCCGCCGCCCCCGGCGAGGGAGGCGGCGGCTGAACAGATGATGACGACGGCGAGGATCAGGCCTCCGCCGCCTCCTCGCCCTCGGCGCCCTCGCCCTCGGTCTCCTCGGCCTGCGCGGCCAGGACCTGGATCACCACGGCGTCCTCGTCCACGGCCAGGGACGCGCCGTTCGGCAGCGCGATGTCCTTGGCGTGGATGGAGGCACCGGCCGCCAGACCCTCGACGGAGACGGTGACCTGCTCCGGGATGTGCGTGGCCTCGGCCTCGACCGGCAGCGCGTCCAGGACGTGCTCCAGCAGGTTGCCGCCCGGGGCCAGCTCGCCCTCGACGTGCACCGGGATCTCGACCGTGACCTTCTCGCCACGCTTGACCAGCAGCAGGTCGACGTGCTCCAGGAAGCCCTTCAGCGGGTCGCGCTGCACGGCCTTCGGGATCGCCAGCTCGTGGGACTTGCCGTCGATGTCCAGGGAGATCAGGACGTTCGGCGTACGCAGCGCCAGCAGCAGGTCGTGGCCCGGCAGGGTCAGGTGCAGCGGGTCGGAGCCGTGGCCGTACAGAACGACCGGCACCTTGTTGTCACGGCGGATGCGGCGGGCCGCACCCTTGCCGAACTCGGTGCGGGTCTCGGCGCTGAGCTTCACCTCGGACATATGGATCACTCCTCGTAGGAACTCGGAACGGACGTGGTCACCCGGCCACGAACGGCCTGCTACGAAGAGCGCGTCGATAACGGACCGCCGTACACGAGTACGGCCTCCCTCGCCGAGCAACTGCAGCAGTCTACTCGGCAGGGGAGGCCATACCCAAAACGATCACCTACGGGCGCCCGAGGGGGCTCGCAAGGAGGTGCGGAAGGAGGTGCGGAAGGAGGTGCGGAAGGAGGTGCGGAAGGGAGTGCAGAAACCTCACTGCTCGTCGAAGAGGCTGGTCACCGAGCCGTCCTCGAACACCTCACGCACCGCACTCGCGATCGTCGGAGCGATCGACAGCACCTTGATCTTGTCCAGATCCGCCGCCAGCTCACCCGGCGTCGGCAGCGTGTTCGTGAACACGAACTCACTCACCCGCGAGTTCTTCAGCCGATCGGCCGCCGGACCCGACAGCACACCGTGCGTCGCCGTCACGATGACATCCTCCGCACCGTGCGCGAACAACGCGTCAGCAGCCGCACAGATCGTGCCACCCGTGTCGATCATGTCGTCCACCAGGACACACACACGACCCTTGACCTCACCCACGACCTCGTGGACCGTCACCTGGTTCGCCACGTCCTTGTCACGCCGCTTGTGCACGATCGCCAGCGGCGCACCGAGCCGGTCGCACCACCGGTCCGCCACCCGCACCCGGCCCGCGTCCGGCGACACGACCGTCAGCTTGTCCCGGTCCACCTTCCCGCCCACGTAGTCCGCCAGCAGCGGCAGCGCGAACAAGTGGTCCACCGGACCGTCGAAGAAACCCTGGATCTGATCGGTGTGCAGATCCACGGTCAGGATGCGGTCCGCACCCGCCGTCTTCATCAGATCCGCGATCAGACGCGCCGAGATCGGTTCACGACCCCGGTGCTTCTTGTCCTGCCGCGCGTAACCGTAGAACGGCACGATCACAGTGATCGACCGCGCCGAAGCACGCTTCAGCGCATCGATCATGATCAGCTGCTCCATGATCCACTTGTTGATCGGAGCCGTGTGGCTCTGGATCAGGAAGCAGTCCGCACCACGAGCCGACTCCTGGTAACGGACGTAGATCTCACCATTCGCGAAGTCGAAGGCCTTCGTCGGGACGACCCCGACACCCAGCTGCTGGGCGACCTCCTCGGCAAGCTCGGGGTGGGCGCGGCCGGAGAAGAACATCATCTTCTTCTCGCCGGTCGTCTTGATCCCGGTCACAGCACAGTCTCCTCAGAGGTTGTCTCAGCCAGCCGGCTGCTCGGCGACCTCTCGGCTGGGCATGAGAGGCCGAATCAGCTGGTAAGGGTGCGGGGTGCACACGTGCGGATGTGCACTTATCACGGTACGCCGTGTTTGGCGTACGCGTTTCCGGTCAGTCCTCGTTCTCACCCTGCCCGGACGACGCCTCGGCCGCCTTCGCCGCCGCGCTCCCCGGACGCTTCCGGGCCACCCAACCCTCGATATTCCGCTGCTGACCACGGGCCACGGCCAGCGAACCCGGCGGTACGTCCTTCGTGATCACCGACCCGGCGGCGGTGTAGGCACCGTCCCCGACCGTGACAGGAGCCACAAACATGTTGTCCGCACCGGTCCGGCAATGCGACCCCACCGTCGTGTGATGCTTGTCCTGACCGTCGTAGTTCACGAACACGCTCGCCGCGCCGATGTTCGTGTAGTCACCGATCCGCGCGTCCCCGACATACGACAGGTGCGGCACCTTGGTGCCCTCCCCGATCGACGCGTTCTTCGTCTCGACGTACGTCCCGATCTTGCCCTTCGCACCCAGCCGGGTCCCCGGCCGCAGATACGCGTACGGCCCCACGGACGCCCGCGGCCCCACGACCGCCCCGTCGGACACCGTGTTGTCCACCCGCGCCCCCGCGCCCACCTCGGTGTCCTTCAGCCGGCTGTTGGGCCCCACCTCGGCACCCTCACCCAGCCGCGTCGACCCCGTCAGCTGCGTTCCCGGATGCACCACCGCGTCCCGCTCGAAGGTGACGGTCACATCCACCCACGTGGTCGCCGGGTCGACGATCGTCACCCCCTCCAGCATCGCCCGCTCCAGCAGCCGGTCGTTCAGGATCCGCCGCGCCTCCGCGAGCTGCACCCGGTTGTTGATCCCGGCGATCTCACGGTGGTCGGCCGCCACGGAAGCCCCCACCCGGTGCCCGGCCTCCCGCAGAATCCCCAGCACGTCCGTGAGGTACTCCTCACCCTGGCTGTTGTCCGTCCGCACCTTCTTCAGCGCGTCCGCCAGCAACTGCCCGTCGAACGCGAACACACCGCTGTTGATCTCCCGGATCTCCCGCTGGACCTCGGACGCGTCCTTGTGCTCCACGATCGCGGTGACGGCACCCGTCGCCTCGTCCCGCACGATCCGGCCGTAACCGGTCGCGTCCGGGACCTCGGCCGTCAGCACGGTCACGGCGTTGCCATCGGCCTCGTGCGTCCCGGTGAGCCGCCGGAGCGTGTCGGCGGTGAGCAGCGGGGTGTCCCCGCACACGACCACGACCGTCCCGTCGACGGACCCGCCCAGCTCCTCCAGCCCCATCCGCACGGCGTGCCCGGTGCCGTTCTGCTCCGCCTGCACGGCGGTCCTGGTGGCCGGGTCGATCTCGGCGAGGTGCGCGCCGACCTGCTCACGGGCGTGGCCCACGACGACGACGAGGTCCTGCGGGTCCAGCTCGCGGGCGGCGGCCAGCACATGTCCGACCAGGGAACGGCCGCAGATGTCGTGCAGGACCTTCGGTGTGGCCGACTTCATACGGGTGCCCTCACCCGCTGCGAGAACGACGACGGCTGCCGGGCGAATGGCGCTCACGGGGTTGCCCTTCGGCTGTGGATGGGTGGGGGTGACAGCCGCAGGATACCGGGGCGGGTTGAGGGGGACATGAGTGCGGGCCCTGACGGTGGTGTCAGGGCCCGAGTGGTGTGAAGCTCCCCTGCCAGGACTCGAACCTGGAACAAATCATCCAAAGTGACCCGTGTTGCCAATTACACCACAGGGGAGTGTATAGGCTCCCTAAACGGACATTTCGTCAGTCCGTTGAGGTCGCGGCACCTACTATGCCGCACCACCAGCCCTCGATGCGACGGTACAAGTCGGCGCCCTTCAGGACTTTGATCACGAGGCAGCCGCGGTAACCGTCACCGGTGTTCTTGCGCACCGTCTTCGGGTTGTGCTTCTTGAGCGTCGTCTTGTTGAACATGGAGGCGTCGGCGTCGACCAGGTCGGCCCAGTAGCGCTCGGCTCCGCCCACATCGGCGTTCTCGTGGATCATCACGGTGAACCGCAAGCGCTCCCGCTCCACTTTGAGCAGGTCGAGCCACGCCAGAAACACCCTGATCATGCCAGGGTCGCTGTTGACGAAGATGACGTTCTCGCGGCGGTCGTACGGCTTGTCCTTGGTGCCCTCGGCCCAGTAAAGACCTACGCCCAGCAGGAACAGCTCGCGCGTCGACATCCCGCCGACCGACCGCTCGGCCTCTTCCTTCGTCCGCTGCCGCTCCTCGTCCCGGATGCGCAGCTTCTCCTCCCAGCCCTTGCGGGCGATGGCCGCCGCCCCCTCGGGGGTTCGTCGGCGCTCCGGCTTCGGCAGATCCCGCACCCACAGCGACACGGAGCTGCGCGAGCAGCCCAGTTCCGCCTCGATCTGGTCGTACGTCCAGCCCTGGAGCCGTAGCTCCCGTGCCCGCGCTCGCAGGTCGTCCTTCGCCCTCGGGCGCTTCGTCCACTCCGGCGGCGGTTCGCCCTTCACCAGTTGGTTGAGGATGTCGTTGTTGTAGATCTTCAGCTCGTCCCGGATCTGGCGGAGGCTGTGGCCGGCGCGGCGGAGGGTGATCGCCTGCTCTCGCAGGGTCTCGAAGTCGGCGTATTTGCCTGGTGAATGTGCCATACGCATACCGTCCGGACGGAATGCCGGGTTCCGGGGTCGAACGGCGGAGGTTCACCAGTTCGAGGGATAGCGGGTGGTTTCGAGGTCGTTCGGTTACCAAGGGTGGCGTGTGGAGGTAGGCGAAAGTCACCGGAAATGCCGCACCCGGCGCCCGTAGGCTGGAGCCATGACCACGACGGGGGAAGACCACGGAAGGGCGCTGACCGGCCCTTGGTGGTGGGTGAGGCGGCGCAGCGCGGTGTTCGACGGGGGCCTCGCGCTGGTGTCCGCCCTGGAGTGCGCGGCGGAGGGGATTCCGTTCGCGCGGGACGCGGGGATCCCGGCGTCCGTGGGGATCGTGTTCGGTCTGGTCGCCGGTTCGGTGCTGCTGGTGCGCCGGAAGTGGCCGATCGCGGTGGTGCTGGTGGCGATCGCGATCACGCCGGCCCAGATGGGTTTCCTGATGGGCGTGGTCGGTCTGTACACGCTGGCCGCGTGTGAGCTGCCGCGGCGGATCATCGGGGCGTTGACGGGGATGTCGCTGCTGGGGACGGCGGTGGTGACGTTCGTGCGGGTGCGGCAGGGCATGTCGCGCGGGGATCTGACGCTGGGTGACTGGTTCGTGCCGTTCGCGGCGGTGACGACGGCGTTGGGGCTGACGGCTCCGCCGGTGTTGCTGGGGCTGTACGTGGGGGCGCGGCGGCGGTTGATGGAGAGCTTGCGGGAGCGGGCGGACAGTCTGGAGCGGGAGCTGCAGTTGCTCGCGGAGCGGGCGGAGGAGCGGGCGGAGTGGGCGCGCAACGAGGAGCGGACGCGGATCGCCCGGGAGATGCATGACGTGGTCGCGCACCGGGTGAGTCTGATGGTGGTGCACGCGGCGGCGTTGCAGGCGGTGGCCCGGAAGGATCCGGAGAAGGCGGTGCGGAACGCCGCGCTGGTCGGGGACATGGGGCGGCAGGCGTTGACGGAGTTGCGGGAGATGCTGGGGGTGCTGCGGGCGGGGGAGGACGCGGGGCGGCGTGCGGCGTCGGCGCCGTTGGCGGTGGTGGGGGAGGCGGCTGCCGCGGCGGCGTCCCGGGTGGCCGAGGCGGAGGGGGCGGTGGAGGGGCCGTGCCTGTCGGAGCTGGATGAGTTGATCGGGCAGTCGGCCGCGGCGGGGATGGTGGTGGATCTGTCGGTCGAGGGGGAGGTGCGGTCGTATCCGGCGGAGGTCGAGCAGACGGCGTACCGGGTGGTGCAGGAGGCGTTGACGAACGTCCACAAGCATGCGGCGGGTGCGAAGACGCGGGTGCGGTTGGCGCACCGGGTGTCGGAGATCGCGATGCAGGTGGAGAACGGGCCGCCGCCGGAGCCGGCGTCGGCGTCGGCGGTGGGGCTGCCGTCGGGTGGGAACGGCCTGGTGGGGATGCGGGAGCGGGTCGTGGCGCTGGGCGGGGTGTTCGTGTCGGGTCCGACGGACGCGGGGGGTTTCCGGGTGTCGGCGGTGATTCCGGCGTAGGGGGCCGGCGGTGGGGCGTACCGGGGCGGTCACGGGCGGTGGACCGGGCGCCGGCCGGCGGGGTGGGGTGTGCCGGGGTGGCGGTGGGTCGTTGCGTGTGCCGTGGGGTCAGCCGGCTGTGAGGCGGATCGGTTGGATGCCGGTGATGAGGGTGGCCAGGGCGTGGTCGATGTCGGGGCCGAGGTACCAGTCGCCGGTGTGGTCGATGGTGTAGACGCGGCCTTCGGCGTCGATGGCGACGAGGGCGGCGTTGTCGGTCTCTTCGCCGAGGGGGCTGAGTTCGGTGCCGAGGGCGCGGCCGAGGTCGCCGAGGGTGCGGGCGTGGTGGAGGCCGTGGAGGGGGTCGACGTGGAGGCCGGCGGGGGCGATCTGGCGGCCGGGGCCGGCGGGGGTGATGCTCAGGCCGCCGAACTCGGCCCAGGCTTCGACGGCGGCGGGGAACACGGTGTGCCGGTGTCCGGCGGGTGAGGTGTGTGCGCGCAGGGCGTCGGCCCAGATCTCGGCCTGCTTTATGTCCCAGCGTCCGGGTTGCCAGCCGGCGGCGCGCAGGGCGGCGTCGACGGGTACGGGGAAGCGGGTGGTGGAGGTGCGGTCGGGGTGCATCTGCCCTTCGATCGTCGTGCGTGCTGGTGGTTCCGGTGGTGCCGGTGGTCGCCGGGGGTCAGTCGCCGGTCGCGGTGGAGTCGACGATGCGGACGCCGAAGTGGGCGCTGAGGGCGGTGCAGGCGCGGCAGGGGGCGGCGAAGCTGCCGTGGAGGGGGTCGCCGTCCTCGCGTATGCGGCGGGCGGTGAGTTTGGCGTGTTTGAGGGCTTTGCGGGCTTCGCCGTTGGTCATGGGTCTGCGGGCGGCGCGTTTGCTGCGGGCGGCGTCGGCGGCGGCGATGTGCCGGGAGATGAGGATGGTCTCGGCGCAGCGGCCGGTGAAGCGGTCGCGCTGGTCGCTGGTGAGGGTGTCGAGGAAGTCCTGGACGAGGGGGTGCAGGGCCGGGGGCTGGTCGCTGCGGGCGGCGGTGCCGGTGAGGGTGGCGCCGCGGACGGAGAGGGCGGCGGCGACGGCGGGCAGGATGCCGTCGCGTCGGTGCCGGAGGGTGGGGGCGGGGGGTGTGTCGGTGCTGCTCCAGTCGATGCGAGGGTCGCCGGCCCGCACGTCGGTACCTCCGGTCCGCAGAGCATTCATGGTCGTTCTTCCCTCCCCGGGCATCCCCCCGAAGGACACAGGGTGCCAAATGCCGTGGCTGGTGGGGAAGCTGGGGCGGTGCGACACGCCCGTGTCCGGGCGGGCTGTGACGGTGGGGTGACGGCTGGTCACGGTGGTGCGGGGCGTGGGGTGCCGGTGGGGGCCGGGGGGTGCCGGGGTGGGGATGCGGTGGGCCGGTGACCGGGGGTGGCGTACCGCATAGGCTGTCGCCATCCGCGATCGACACCGCCGTTCAGGCCAGAGAGAACGCCGCAGGGGGCAACCGCCATGACGACAGGTCGGCTCGGGCTGGGTGTGCCGCCCAGCGGCCAGGCCGGTGGACAAGCCGCGCCGCCGAACGCGGCCTACGCCGGGCAGGTCGTGCACTTTCCGGATCCGGTCCGGGCGGCACGTCACCCGAGAGGGGTACGGGTCGACGAGCGGGGTTACCCGGATTTCTCGCCGTACGCGCGCGTGGCGGTGGAGATCGCGGAGCCGCCGGAGGGTTTCGGGGTCGACGAACTGCGGCTGACGGACTACGTGTCGGCGAACGCGGCGCTGGCGGCGGCGCGGCACGCGCTGTGGGACACGGTGCCGGATGTGGCGACGCCGCACGGCTGGACGTGGCATCACGTGGCGGGTACGCGGCGGCTGGAGCTGGTGCCGGTCGAGGTGAAGGCGTTGCTGCGGCATCACGGCGGGGTGGCGACGGCGCCGGTGGACCACGGCAAGCGCGGTACGCGGCCGTTGCAGGAGTCGCGGCCGGCGCATTTCGGGCTGCCGAAGTCGGGTGTGGCGGTGACGGAGGCTCAGGTGCAGGGCGTCGAGGAGGACCTCGGCTACCGGCTGCCGGGCGCCTACCGTTCGTTCCTGAAGGCGGCGGGCGGGTGCGCGCCGGTCGGCACGGCGCTGGACGCCGAGTTGGGGCTGCTGCTGGACCAGCCGTTCTTCACGGTGCGGGACGAGGCCGCGGTCAATGATCTGGTGTACGTGAACAAGTGCCTGCGCGACCACCTGACGAAGGACTACCTCGGTGTGACCTTCGTGCAGGGCGGGCTGCTCGCGGTGAAGGTGAGGGGCGAGCGGGTCGGTTCGGTGTGGTTCTGCGCGTACGACGACGTGCGGGACGTCGATCCGTCGTGGTCGCCGGGGGAGCGGGTGGAGCGTCTGCTGCTGCCGTGCGGCGATGACTTCGACGCGTTCCTGTCCCGGCTGGCCGGCAGCCCGCCGGAGTTGGAGACGGTGGCCCATCTGATGGTGGACGGCGGTTTCGCCCGTGTCGTCCCGGTGTCTTCCGGCTCGGCGTCTTCGGGCCCGGTGGGGGAGTGAGCTGCGAGCGATGGTGACGTACGCGCAGGCGCAGGAGCGCGCCGAGGAGTGGATCAACGGCGACGTGCCCGCGTACCAGCACCGTGAGGTGCGGGTGCGGGAGTTCGAGCTGGGGTTCGTGGTGTGGGGCGAGGACCGGGCGGAGGGTCCGCGGTCGGACGCGGGCGGCCAGCGGCTGGTCATCGCCCGGGACAGCGGGGAGGCGACGCTGTGGCCCGCGCTGCCGGTGGGTGAGGTGATCCGCCGGTACGAGGAGGAGTACGGCCGTGCCGGCGAGCCGCGGGACGCGGTGCCGGCGCCTGCCCCCGCGCGGTTGGACCTGAACCAGACGTCGTTCCTGCTGACTCCTCCGGAGTGGTTGCAGGAGGCGGCGGACAAGCTGGGGCCGGTGGAGCGGCGGACGGAGGACGCGGGTTCGCCGGGCCCGGCCGCGGAGGCGTCCCCCGACCGGAGTCCGGCTCCGGCTGCCGGCCTGGCCTCTGACGGGGTTGCGGCCGGTGGCGCGGCCTCTGACGGGGGTACGGCCGGTGGCCTGGCCCCTGACGGGGGTACGGCCGGTGGTGCGGCGTCGGGTGCGGCGTCCTCCGGCGGGGTGGGACCGGCCGGGGCGCGGGCCGGGGTGCCCGTGGGAGCGGATGTGCCCGCGGGGGCCACGCCGTGGGCCGGTACCGACACGAACGCCGGGTCCGGTGAGGACGACCGTTCCGTGCCGCTGCCCGCGACGGTGTTCGCTCCGCCGTTGGGCGACGCGGACGAGGCGCCGCGTCCGCCCGCGGTCGCGCCGGACGCGCCGACCGCGCTGATGTCGGGCGGCAGCCAGTTGCCGCCGACGGCGGTCGCGCCGGCGCTCGATGTGCCGGGTGCGCCGGGCGTCGGACAGGGCAGCATGCCCCCACCGCCGCCGGGCACGCCGGCGTACGGCCATCCGCACGTTCCACCGGCCCCGGGTACGCCCCCGGCGGGTGCCCCGCCCTACCCGCCGGCGCAGGGCACTCCGCCTCCGCCCCCCGCGCCCGCCGGTGCGCCGGGTGCCCCGGCGTACGGCTATCCGCAGGCGCCGCAGCCTCCGGCGGCCCCGGGTGAGTCCGCGCGTCGGCTCGCGCCGAACGCGGGGGAGATCGCGGACGCCGCGACGAGCAAGGCGGCGCCGCCGAAGAAGGCGCGCGGTGGTACGGGCGCGCCGCCTCCGCCGCCGGGTACGCCGGGTACGCCGGGCGCGCGGCCGGGGAGCGCGGCCACGCCGCCCCCGCCCGCGGGCGGGTACGTGCCGACGCGGCTCGTGTCGTCGCTCGGGCCGGAGGGCCCCGAGGCGCAGGGCGGCGAGGGGAACGCGGACGGGGCGCAGGCGCCGGGTGGGGTGCACCACGCGGCCACGGTCCTGGCCGACCCGAGCCGGCTGGGCGGGCCGGCACCGCAGCATCCGGGCGCGCCGGGTGCGCCGAACCCGTCCGGTGCCTCCGGGGCTCCGGGCGCTCGGGGTATGCAGAACCCGTCCGGCGTCCCGGGGACTCCCGGCGCGCCCCAGCCCCCGGCTGCGCCCGGCCGTCCGGCCGCCCCCGGCGCTCCGCAGCCTCCGAGCGCTCCCGGAACCCCCGGAACTCCCTCCGCTCACGGTGCCGTGCACCACGCGGCGACCGTCCTGGCCGGTCCGCCGGTGGCCGGGCCGGGCGCACCCCCGCCGCCCGCCCCCGGCGTGCCGGGCGCCCCGGGCACGTCCAACCCGCCCGGCGCCCCAGGTGTGCCCCCGGCACCGGGCGCCTCCGCCATGCCTCCCGGCGCTCCGGGCGGTCAGCCGCCCGTGCCGCCGGGTCCCGGCATGCCCCCCGGCGCCCAGCCGCCCATGGCTCCGGGCCCCGGCATGCCCCCCGGCGCTCCGGGCACTCCCGGCATGCCCCCCAGTGCCCCCGGCGTCCAGCCCCCCATGCCTGCGGGCGGCATGCCGCCGGGTGGGCCCTTGCCCGGGCAGGGGGCGGCGTACGGGTATCCGCAGCAGGGGCAGCCGACGGTCGGGCCCGGTTACCAGGCCGTGCTGCGGTACCGCGCGCAGGACGGGTCCGAGCAGCAGCTGATCCGGCGTTCGGCGCCGGGGACGCCGCATCCGGAGTGGCAGATCTTCCACGAGCTGCGGGCGATGAACGTGCCGCCGGACCAGGTGCTGGAGCTGCACACGGAGCTGGAGTCGTGCGAGCTGCCGGGGGCGTACTGCGCGCGGATGATCCGGGAGCAGTGGCCGCAGGCGAGGATCGCGAGCATCGCGCCGTACGGCACGGACCACGCGAGCCGGCAGCAGGGCATGCGGCAGTTGCTGGCGCACCAGGGCGAGTTGCACCAGGTGGCGGACGGTCCCGCGCGGCCCGCGCCGGTGCGGGCGCCGCTGCCGCCGGTGCAGGTGGCGCCGCCGGTGCCCCCGGAGGGGATCGCGCAGGAGCTGGCCGGGGCGTTCGGGCCGGGGATCTTCCGGTTCGAGCAGCAGGCGGTGTCCCGGCAGGGCGTGCCGCCGATCGTGGCGCACACCCTGGTCGTGGCGGGGCTGCCGCTGGACATGGGCCCGTTCTTCTGGGCGCAGGCGCAGCCGGGCCGCCCGGTGCCGACGCTGGCGGAGCTGGCGGCGGAGCGCGGGGTGCGGCCGGCGGCGGACGCGGGGTCGTACCTCGTCATGGGCACCGACTTCGGCAAGGCGATCTGTGTGCAGTACGGGACGGCGAACATCGTGGCCGTGCCGGTGGAGGCGGGGCCGGGCGGTGCGCCGGTGCCGCCGCAGTTCGTGAACACGGGGCTGCCGGAGTTCACCCGGTGTCTGGCGCTGCTGGGCCGGATGTGGCGCCTCAGGTACGGGCTGAACCAGGAGCAGGCGGGCCGCTGGACCGTCGACTTCCAGGCGCAGCTGGCCGCCCTCGACCCGGCGGCGCTCGGTTCGCCGGAGAGCTGGTGGTCGGTGCTGCTGGAGCAGATGTGGGACGGGTTGTTGTAGCGCAGTCGCCGCCCGGCCGCCGGGTGTGAGCATTCGGGCCCCGCACGCGTGCGTGCGGGGCCCGGCGCGTTCTCGGTGAGAGCCGTACGGGGGCCGGCGCGTTGGCCGTGAGGGGGCCGTTCGGAGCGGTGGCGTGACGGGTCTGCGGAGTGTCGCGTTATGAACCCTTACTTCCCATCCATCAAGATATGCACGAAATCATCCTGTCGTGCAGGTCCGGTGGAGAGGGGTCCCCAGGGTGAGCAGCGCATCGATGCCCCCGCACGGCTTCATGACCGTCCGGGGGCGTGGCTACCGTCCCGACCAGGTCGAGGCGTACCTGGAGGCGCTGTCCGAGGACCGGGACGCCGCCTGGGAGCGTGCCGCCCGGCTGACCGTGCTCGCCAGGGAGATGGGGGCGGAGGCCGCGCTGTTGCGCGAGACCGTCGCCGAGCTCCCGCCGCAGACGTACGAGGAGCTCGGGGAAGGCGCCCGGCAGTTGTACCAGTTCGTGCTCGACGAGGCGGCGGACCTGCTGGAACGCACCCGGCGCGAGGCCGCGGAGGAGGTCGCGCGGGCCGAGGCGGACGCCGAGCGCGTACTCCAGGAGGCGCGGGAGGCGGCGGACGCGGTCCGCGCGGAGGCCGACGAAGACGCCCGTCAGTGGCTGCTCGTCGTGCAGGCCGAGGCCGAGGGCATCCGGGTGGCCGCCCGGCGCGCGGTGAAGTCGGGGCGCATGGAGGCGCTCGCGGAGTTGCGTGAGGCGCGCCGGCGCACGGACGACATGCTCGCCGAGCAGTCCCGGGAGCACGCGGCGCGCTGGGCCCGGGCCGAGTGGGAGGAGGCCGAGCGGATGGCGGAGCTGGACGCCGGGCACGCCGAACGGGCGAGCCGGGCCGAGGCCGCGCTGGCCGAGGGCGAGCGTGCCCTCGCGGAGGCCGAGGAGTACGAGCGCCGCTCCCCGGAGGAGGCGAGCGCGCGTGCCGCGGAGATCATCGCCGAGGCGCGCGCGCAGGAGGAGCGCATCGCCGGGGAGACGGAACGGGTGCTGCGCGAGCACGGCGAGCTGTGGGACGAGATGCAGGCGCACATGGACTCCGTGCGCGAAACCCTCGTCTCGCTGACCGGCAGGGTGGTCCTGGAGTAGCCGTCCGGCCGGGCGCGCGCGCCCGCGTCCACCCGCCCGGGTTCAGTCCTTGAGCACCGGGAACCGCCGGGGCGCCACCACCAGCAGCACCACGAAGGCCAGGGCCGCCGCGCCCGCCGCGCCGAGGTAGACCGCGTGGACCGCGCCGGCGATGGCCCGCCGGGTCGCCTCGGGGGCCGTACCGTCGTCCAGCGCGCGCGTGACGGAGTCCAGGTCGCCCGCCCCGCCGAGCCGCGCGGCCAGCACGCCGTTGGCGACGGCGCCGAACAGGGAGGCGCCCAGGGTCTGGCCGGTCTGCCGGCAGAACAGGACCGACGCGGTCGTGGTGCCCCGCTCCGACCAGCCCACGGTCGACTGCACCCCGACGATCAGCGGTAGCTGGAACAGTCCCAGCGCCCCGCCCAGCAGCAGCATCAGCAGCGTCGGCTGCCACCACGACCCGGGGTACGGCAGGAACGGGAACGCGAACAGGATCAGCGTCGCCAGGCCGATGCCGAGCAGCGCGGTGTCCCGGAAGCCGATCCGCCGGTAGACGTGCTGGCTGAGCGCGGCGGACACCGGCCAGCTCAGCGTCCACACCGACAGCACGAACCCGGCGGCCACCGGTGCGAGCCCGAGCACCGACTGCGCGTACGTCGGCAGGAACACGCTCGGCGCCACCATCAGCAGCCCCAGCGCGCCCAGCGCCAGATTGACGGCCGCGATCGTCCGGCGCCGCCACACCCAGCCCGGGATGATGGGCGCCGCCGCGCGCCGCTCCACCCGCACCACCACGGCGACCAGCGCCAGACCGGTGCCGAACAGGGCCAGCGACGGCGCCGACAGCCACGGCCACGCCACCCCGCCCTGCACCAGCGCGGTCAGCAGCACCCCGCCGCACGCGAACACCGCGAGCGCGCCGGCCCAGTCCACGCGCGCGTGGCGCGTCTCCTCCCGCTCCGGCTCGTGCAGGTGACGCACGATCAGCCACAGGGCGGCGGCGCCGATCGGCAGGTTGACCAGGAAGATCCAGCGCCAGTCGGCGTAGGCGGCGAGCACCCCGCCGAGCCCGGGACCGGCCACCGCGGAGACCGCCCACACCGTGGAGAGCTTGGACTGGATCTTCGGGCGCTCCGCCAGCGGGTACAGATCGGCGGCCAGCGTCTGCACGGTGCCCTGCAACGCCCCGCCGCCCAGGCCCTGCACGATCCGGAAGGCGATCAGCGCCCCCATGTTCCAGGCGAGGGCGCACAGCAGCGAGCCGAGCAGGAACACGGCCGCGCCCACGACCAGCACCGGCTTGCGGCCGAAGGTGTCGGACAGCTTGCCGTACACGGGCAGGGTGACGGTGACGGCGAGCAGGTAGCCGGAGAACAGCCACGAGAAGACGGAGAACCCGCCGAGGTCGCCGACGATCTGCGGTACGGCCGTGGAGACGACGGTGGAGTCGAGCGCGGCCAGTGCCATCGTCAGCATGAGCGCGGCGACCACCGCGCCCCGCCGCCGGGTGTCCTGCCGCCGGCCGGCTCCGCCGCGTACCGCCGGTGTCGCACTCCCCACCGCACACCCCTCCCGTGGCCCCTGCCGGACGCTACCCCGTGCCCCCTGCACGTATCACCGCGACGACAGCTTCCCACGGCGGGCGGCGCTTGACCCTGACGCGGCGGAAGGGTGGAGGGTTCGCGCACCGAAGGGTGGAGGGGACCCCGAGAACGGCTCCACCCGGCGGTGGAGCACCCCTAGGGGTTCCTCCGTACTGCGGCTCGGGGAGGGTTCGTCCGGGCGGAGGACGAGAGCGGCCACCGGCGCTCCTTAATCTGGCTTTACGCCGCTGGGGGGCGGCGGACCGCACCGGCGGGGGTGGGGATTTCCCCCGGGCGAGACGGGGCTCCGCACCAGCGCGCGACACCCCCGCCGGCCGCGAGACTCATCGACGTAACCCAGGACGACGCCCGGAGCACCGGGGCGTCGACCACGACCTGTCAACCGACATAGGAGACATACCGTGACATCGGCTGTGACCATTCCCAGGCACGGGGGCACTGGAGGGACTACGGCCGTTGCCGCGCGGGCGCGGCAGGTCGTGAAGGCGTACGGGTCCGGCGAGACCCGTGTCGTCGCCCTGGACCACGTCGACGTGGACATCGCCCGCGGCCAGTTCACCGCGATCATGGGCCCCTCCGGGTCCGGCAAGTCCACCCTGATGCACTGCCTCGCAGGCCTGGACACGGTGACGAGCGGCCGGATCCACCTGGACGAGACCGAGATCACCGGCCTGAAGGACAAGAAGCTCACCCAGCTGCGCCGCGACCGGATCGGCTTCATCTTCCAGGCGTTCAACCTGCTGCCGACGCTGAACGCGATCGAGAACATCACGCTGCCCATGGACATCGCCGGCCGCAAGCCCGACCGGGCCTGGCTGGACCGCGTGGTGGAGACCGTCGGGCTCGCCGGGCGCCTCAAGCACCGCCCCACCCAGCTCTCCGGCGGCCAGCAGCAGCGCGTCGCCGTGGCCCGCGCGCTCGCCGCCCGCCCGGAGATCATCTTCGGGGACGAGCCCACCGGGAACCTCGACTCGCGCGCCGGAGCCGAGGTCCTGGGCTTCCTGCGCCGCTCGGTGGACGAACTCGGCCAGACCATCGTCATGGTCACCCACGACCCCGTGGCCGCCTCCTACGCCGACCGCGTGCTCTACCTCGCCGACGGCCGGATCGTCGACGAGATGTACCAGCCGACGGCCGAGCAGGTCCTGGACCGCATGAAGGACTTCGACGCCCGGGGGCGCACGTCATGACCGTGCTGAAGACCTCGATGCGCAACTTCCTCGCGCACAAGGGCCGCATGGCGCTGTCGGCGGTCGCGGTCCTGCTGTCGGTGGCGTTCGTGTGCGGCACGCTGGTGTTCACCGACACGATGAACACCACCTTCGACAAGCTCTTCCAGGCCACGTCCTCGGACGTCCAGGTCAGCGCCAAGGGCTCCTCCGACACCGGGGAGACCACCTCCCGCACCGGCAAGCCGCCCGTGCTGCCCGCCTCCGTCGTCGGGAAGGTCCGCGAGGCCCAGGGCGTCAGGTCGGCCGAGGGCACGGTGTTCTCCACCTCGGTCACCGTCATCGACGCCGACAAGGACAAGCTGTCGCCCACCAGCGGCGCGCCCACCATCGTCGGAAGCTGGAACGGCAACGACGCCCGCACCATGGAGATCACCTCCGGTACGGCGCCCAAGGGCCCGGACCAGGTGATGGTCGACGCCGACACCGCCGGCAAGCACGACCTGAAGCTCGGCGACGAGATCAGCGTGATCACGGCCGTCGGCACGCACCACGCGCGCGTGTCCGGCATCGCCGCCTTCAAGGTCACCAACCCCGGCGCCGCGATCTTCTACCTGGACACCGAGACCGCCCAGCGGACCCTCGTCGGCCGGACCGGCGTCTACACCGACGTCAACGTCATGGCCGCCCGGGGCGTGACCGACGCGCAGCTGAAGAAGAACGTCACCGCCGCCCTCGGGCACGGCTACAAGGTGCAGACCGCCAAGGAGGTCGCCGACGCCAACCAGAAGGACGTCCAGAGCTTCCTGAACGTCATGAAGTACGCGATGCTCGGCTTCGCCGGGATCGCCTTCCTCGTCGGCATCTTCCTGATCATCAACACCTTCTCCATGCTGGTCGCCCAGCGCACCCGCGAGATCGGCCTGCTGCGCGCCATCGGCTCCTCCCGCAAGCAGGTCAACCGGTCCGTGCTGGTCGAGGCGCTGCTGCTCGGCGTCCTCGGCTCGGTGCTCGGCGTCGGCGCGGGCGTCGGCATCGCGGTCGGCCTGATGAAACTCATGGGCCAGATGGGCATGAACCTGTCCACCGACGACCTCACCGTCGCCTGGACCACCCCCGCGATCGGCCTGCTCCTCGGCGTGGTCGTCACCGTCCTCGCCGCCTACCTGCCCGCCCGGCGCGCCGGCAAGGTCTCCCCGATGGCCGCACTGCGCGACGCCGGCGCCCCGGCCGACGCCAGGGCCGGCGCCGTCCGGGCCGTGACCGGCCTGCTGCTGACCGCCGGCGGCGGCTGGTGCCTGTACACCGCCGCCACCGCCGACCAGGCCAAGACCGGCTCGGGCTGGCTGGGCCTGGGCGTGGTGGCCACGCTCATCGGCTTCGTCGTCATCGGCCCGCTGCTCGCCGCCGGACTGGTCCGGATCCTCGGCGCGGTCATCCTGCGGATCTTCGGGCCCGTGGGCCGCATGGCCGAGCGCAACGCGCTGCGCAACCCGCGCCGCACCGGCGCCACCGGCGCCGCCCTGATGATCGGCCTCGCCCTGGTGGCCTGCCTGTCGGTGGTCGGCTCCTCCATGGTGGCCTCGGCCACCGACCAGCTCGACAAGACCGTGGGCACCGACTTCATCATCCAGGGCGAGCAGGAGTACAACCTGATCAAGCCGCAGATGGTGGAGAAGATCAAGGCCACGCCCGGCCTGGAGCGGGTCACCGAGTACAAGCTCCTGGACGCGTCCCTGACCACGCCGGACGGCCGGGTCACCAAGAGGGAGACCATCAACGCGGCCGACGCGACCTACGTGCAGGACCTGCGCACCAAGACCGTCGCCGGTGACCTCGCCGACGCCTACGAGCCCGACTCGATGTCCGTCTTCGAGGGCTTCGCCAAGGACCACGGCATCAAGCTCGGCTCCACGGTCGCCGTCCACTTCGAGGACGGCCGCACGGCGAAGCTGACCGTCCGCGCGATCACCAGCGACGAGGTCGTCGTCGACAAGGGCGCGATGTACGCCTCCATCGCCACCGTCGCCAAGTACGTCCCGGCCGACCGCATGCCCCTGGACCAGCTGATGTTCGCCACCGCCAAGGACGGGCAGGAAGCCGCCGCCTACAAGGCGCTGAAGTCGGCGCTGCGCGACGACCCGGCGCTGACCGTGCGCGACCAGACCGACTTCAAGAAGGCGCTGAAGGACCAGATCGGCCAGCTGCTGAACATGATCTACGGCCTGCTGGCGCTCGCGATCATCGTCGCGGTCCTGGGCGTGGTGAACACCCTGGCCCTGTCGGTGGTCGAGCGGACCCGGGAGATCGGCCTCATGCGGGCCATCGGCCTCTCCCGCCGCCAGCTGCGCCGCATGATCCGCCTGGAGTCCGTGGTGATCGCCGTCTTCGGTGCCCTGCTCGGCCTGGGGCTCGGCATGGGCTGGGGCGCGACCGCCCAGAAGCTCCTCGCCCTGGAGGGCCTGAAGGTCCTTCAGATCCCCTGGCCGACGATCACCGGCGTCTTCGTCGGCTCGGCCTTCGTGGGCCTGTTCGCCGCGCTGATCCCGGCGTTCCGCGCGGGCCGCATGAACGTCCTGAACGCCATCGCGACCGACTAGCGGGCCGGCCGCGCGGGCAGGGCCGACGGCCACCGCACACGGGGGTGCGGCGGGTGGACCCGGTGCGGGGAGTCCTGGGGGGCTTCCCGCACCGGGTTCGCGCCGTCCGGCCGCCCGGGGTTGTCCACAGCCCCCCGCACCGCCGCCCACGCCGTCGTACGCTGGACAGCCCCGGCCCGTCACACGAGTCGGGCCCTTCGTGTTGCCGACCCCCTGGACGGAAAGCCCCTCCATGAGCCTGCACGGTCTGCTCGACGCCGTAGTCAAGGACCCCGCCCTCGCGGAAGCGATCAGGGCGGCGGCGGACGGCAACCGCCCGCACGTCGACCTGGTCGGCCCCCCCGCCGCCCGCCCCTTCGCCATCGCCGCCCTGGCCCGTGAGGCCGGCCGCCCGGTGCTGGCGGTCACCGCGACCGGCCGGGAGGCCGAGGACCTCGCCGCCGCCCTGCGCTCCCTGCTGCCCGAACAGGGCGTCGTGGAGTACCCCTCCTGGGAGACCCTCCCGCACGAGCGGCTCAGCCCCCGCAGCGACACCGTCGGCCGCCGCCTCGCCGTCCTGCGCCGCCTCGCCCACCCCAGCCCCGACGACCCCGGCACCGGCCCGGTCTCCGTCGTCGTGGCCCCCGTGCGCTCCGTGCTCCAGCCGCAGGTCAAGGGCCTCGGCGACCTGGAACCGGTGGCCCTGAGGACCGGCCAGAGCGCCGACCTGAACGACGTCGTCGAAGCCCTCGCCGCCGCCGCGTACGCGCGCGTGGAGCTCGTCGAGAAGCGCGGCGAGTTCGCCGTGCGCGGCGGCATCCTGGACGTCTTCCCGCCCACCGAGGAACACCCCCTGCGCATCGAGTTCTGGGGCGACGACGTCGAGGAGATCCGCTACTTCAAGGTCGCCGACCAGCGCTCCCTCGAAGTCGCCGAGCACGGCCTGTGGGCGCCCCCGTGCCGCGAGCTGCTGCTCACCGACGACGTCCGCGCACGCGCGCGTGCCCTCGCCGAGGAACACCCGGAGCTCGGCGAACTCCTGAACAAGATCGCCGAGGGCATCGCGGTCGAGGGCATGGAGTCCCTGGCCCCGGTCCTGGTGGACGACATGGAGCTGCTGCTCGACGTCCTGCCCAAGGGCGCCATGGCCGTCGTCTGCGACCCGGAGCGGGTCCGCACCCGCGCCGCCGACCTCGTCGCCACCAGCCAGGAGTTCCTCCAGGCGTCCTGGGCGGCCACCGCCGGCGGCGGCGAGGCCCCGATCGACGTCGGCGCGGCCTCCCTGTGGTCCATCGCCGACGTCCGCGACCGCGCGCGCGAGCTGGACATGATGTGGTGGTCGGTGTCGCCGTTCGCGGCCGACCTGGAGCTGGAGGCGGACACCCTCAAGCTCGGCATGCACGCCCCCGAGACCTACCGCGGCGACACCGCGCGGGCCCTCGCCGACACCAAGGGCTGGCTCGCCGACGGCTGGCGCGCGGTGTTCCTCACCGAGGGCCACGGCCCGGCCGCGCGCACGGTGGAGGTCCTCGGCGGCGAGGGCATCGCCGCCCGCCTCGACAACGACCTCGGCGAGCTCAGCCCCTCCGTGGTGCACGTCTCCTGCGGCTCGATCGAGTACGGCTTCGTGGACCCGGCACTCAAGCTCGCCGTGCTCACCGAGACCGACCTGTCCGGGCAGCGCACCGCCACCCGCGACGGCGCCCGGATGCCGGCCCGCCGCCGCAAGACCATCGACCCGCTCACCCTGGAGCCCGGCGACTACATCGTCCACGAGCAGCACGGCGTCGGCCGCTACATCGAGATGGTGCAGCGCACCGTCCAGGGCGCCACCCGCGAGTACCTGGTCGTGGAGTACGCGCCCGCCAAGCGCGGCCAGCCCGGCGACCGGCTGTACATCCCGACCGACCAGCTGGAGCAGATCACCAAGTACGTCGGCGGCGAGGCGCCCACCCTGCACCGCCTGGGCGGCGCCGACTGGACGAAGACCAAGGCGCGCGCGAAGAAGGCCGTCAAGGAGATCGCCGCCGACCTGATCAAGCTCTACAGCGCCCGCATGGCCGCCCCCGGCCACGCCTTCGGCCCCGACTCCCCCTGGCAGCGGGAGCTGGAGGACGCCTTCCCCTACGCGGAGACCCCCGACCAGCTCACCACCATCGCCGAGGTCAAGGAGGACATGGAGAAGTCGGTCCCCATGGACCGCCTGATCTGCGGCGACGTCGGCTACGGCAAGACCGAGATCGCGGTCCGGGCCGCCTTCAAGGCCGTACAGGACGGCAAGCAGGTCGCCGTCCTCGTCCCCACGACCCTGCTGGTGCAGCAGCACTTCGGCACGTTCTCCGAGCGGTACGGACAGTTCCCGGTGAACGTGCGGGCCCTGTCCCGCTTCCAGACCGACACCGAGGCCAAGGCCGTCCTGGAAGGACTGAAGGACGGCTCGGTGGACGTCGTCATCGGCACCCACCGCCTGTTCTCCTCGGAGACCAAGTTCAAGGACCTGGGCCTGGTCATCGTCGACGAGGAGCAGCGCTTCGGCGTCGAGCACAAGGAGCAGCTGAAGAAGCTCCGCGCCAACGTCGACGTGCTCACCATGTCCGCCACCCCGATCCCGCGCACCCTGGAGATGGCGGTCACCGGCATCCGCGAGATGTCCACGATCACCACACCCCCGGAGGAGCGCCACCCGGTGCTCACCTTCGTGGGGCCCTACGAGCAGAAGCAGATCGGCGCCGCCATCCGCCGCGAACTGCTGCGCGAGGGCCAGGTCTTCTACATCCACAACCGCGTCGAGTCCATCGACCGCGCGGCGGCCAGGCTCCGCGACATCGTCCCCGAGGCGCGCATCGCCACGGCCCACGGCCAGATGTCGGAGTCCGCGCTGGAGCAGGTGGTCGTCGACTTCTGGGAGAAGAAGTTCGACGTCCTGGTCTCGACCACGATCGTCGAGTCCGGCATCGACATCTCCAACGCCAACACCCTCATCGTGGAGCGCGGCGACACCTTCGGCCTGTCCCAGCTGCACCAGCTGCGCGGCCGGGTCGGCCGTGGCCGCGAGCGCGGCTACGCGTACTTCCTGTACCCGCCGGAGAAGCCGCTGACGGAGACCGCGCACGAGCGCCTGGCGACGATCGCCCAGCACACCGAGATGGGCGCGGGCATGTACGTGGCGATGAAGGACCTGGAGATCCGCGGCGCCGGCAACCTGCTCGGCGGCGAGCAGTCCGGGCACATCGCGGGCGTCGGCTTCGACCTGTACGTCCGCATGGTCGGCGAGGCCGTCGCGGACTACCGGCGGCAGCTGGAGGCAGGGGAGCCCTCGGCGGGAGGAGCGGAGGAGCCGCCGCTGGAGGTCAAGATCGAGCTGCCGGTCGACGCGCACGTCCCGCACGACTACGCGCCCGGCGAGCGCCTGCGCCTCCAGGCGTACCGCTCGATCGCCTCGGCCAACTCCGAGGAGGACATCAAGGCCGTCCGCGAGGAACTCACCGACCGCTACGGCAAGCTGCCCGAGCCGGTGGAGAACCTGCTGCTGGTCGCCGGGCTGCGGATGCTCGCGCGCGCGTGCGGCGTCGGCGAGGTCGTCCTCCAGGGCACCAACATCCGCTTCGCGCCGGTGGAACTGCGCGAGTCGCAGGAGCTGCGGCTCAAGCGGCTCTACCCGGGCACGGTCATCAAGCCCGCCGCGCACCAGGTGCTGGTCCCGCGCCCGAAGACCGCGAAGGTGGGCGGCAAGCCGCTGGTCGGCCGCGAACTGCTGGCCTGGGTCGGCGAGTTCCTCACCTCCGTCCTGGGGTGACGGCCGGTGTTCGGGGGCGGGGGCGCGCGTGCGGATCGGTGAGCTGGCCGAGGCGACCGGTACGACACCGCGCGCCCTGCGCCACTACGAGCAGCAGGGCCTGATCACCTCCGCGCGCACCGCCAACGGCTACCGCGCGTACGACACCGCTACCGCCGTCCGGGTGCGCAACATCCGCCGGCTGCTGGAGGCGGGCCTCACCCTGGACGACGTACGGGCGTTCCTGCCCTGCCTGGACGGCGACGTCACCGCCGGTCCGGCCTCCGCCAGGGCACTGGAGGTCGCCCGGGACCGGCTGGCCGTACTCGACGCGCGCATCTCCGCCCAGACGGCGGTCCGGGAACGACTGGCGGCGGCGTTGCGGGAGGCGGGCGACGCGGTGCCCTGAGCGGACCGGTTCAGGCGGTCGCACCGACCGGTTCGGGCGACCACACCCACCGGTCCGGGCGGTCGCACCCACCGGTTAGGGCGACCACGCGAACCGGTTCAGGCGACCACCGCGCCGCCGTCCACCGGCAGCACCACCCCCGTCACGAACGACGCCCCGGGGGAGGCGAGCCGGGTGATGGCCCAGGCGACCTCCTCGGGACGGCCGATCCGGCCGAGCGGGGTGTGGTCGAGCTGCCACCTGCGCAGGGCGGCGCGCCGCTCGGGGGTGAAGCCGGCGTGGTCGGCGACCGGGGTCTCGATCGCGCCCGGGGCCACGGCGACCACCCGGACGCCGTGCGGCGCCAGTTCCACCGCCCAGCTGCGGGTCAGCGTCTCCAGGGCCGCCTTGCCCGCCGCGTACAGGGAGTTGCCGGGCCAGGCGCGCTGGCCCACCGAGGTGGTCACGTTCACCACGACACCCCGGCTCCCGGTCAGCGCGGACAGCGCGGCCTGGGTGAGCAGCACGGGTGCGAGCAGATTGGTCTCCAGCAGCGGCCGTACCGACGCGCGCGTGTAGCCGCGCAGGGAGTCGGCGGTGACGACGGCCGCGTTGTTGACGAGCACGTCGATCCGGCCGTACCGCTCCAGCGTGGCCCGTACGACGGTCCCCGGACCGTCCTCGGCGGTCAGGTCGGCCGGCAGGGGCGTGATGCCCGGGTGCCCCTCGGCGGTCTCGGCCAGGGGCGCGGCCCGGCGGCCCACGGCGACGACCCGGGCGCCCTCGGCGGCGAACGCGCGCGCGGTGGCGCGGCCGATGCCGGTGCCGGCGCCGGTCACGAGGACGGTACGGGGGCCTTGGGGACGGCTGTTCTCGGTCATGCGAGGATCGTCGGACCCTGCCGCCAGTGACAAGGTCAAGCCCGGCCGGGGGCGCGCGTGGACGGCAACGGCCCGTCATCTTCTCCGCCTTGCGCCCGGTTTGCTTCCTGACGGCCCCTTTGCGCGCGCATCCGAGGGGCTGTGGAGGGAAGTTACGGTGGTGAGCGGAACGATCCGTCCGCGCCTCACGGGCGGACCAGGGTGAGCGAGGGAGACGCACTGTGACGCGTCCGAAGGGCCTAGCGGCCATCGC
Source organism: Streptomyces corchorusii (assembly GCF_001514055.1). Classification (NCBI taxonomy): domain Bacteria; kingdom Bacillati; phylum Actinomycetota; class Actinomycetes; order Kitasatosporales; family Streptomycetaceae; genus Streptomyces; species Streptomyces corchorusii. Next base: position 396,662 of record NZ_KQ948360.1, read on the forward strand.
CGTGGCGGTGCTGGTCGCCGTGACCGGCTGCACGGCCGAGCAGACCGGAGGGGCCTCCGGGCCCGCGAAGGGCGGGGGCGGGAGCGCGGCCCTGGCCGCCGCCGACTCGCTGACCGTCAAGGGGCGCGCGCCGAAGACCGGTTACTCCCGGGAGCGGTTCGGCGCCGCCTGGGCGGACACCGACTCCAACTCCTGCGACACCCGCGACGACATCCTCAAACGCGACCTGAAGCAGGTGCGCTTCACCGGCGGCAGGTGCAAGGTCTCCTACGGCCTGCTGGACCCCGACCCCTACTCCGGCAAGGACATCACCTACCGGCGCGGTCGCAGCCAGGTCGACATCGACCACATCGTCGCCCTCTCCGACGCCTGGCAGAAGGGCGCCAAGTACTGGGACCCCAGCAAGCGCATAGCGCTGGCCAACGACCCCCTGAACCTCCTCGCGGTCGACGCGAGCACCAACCGCGGCAAGGGCGACGGCGACGCGGCCACCTGGCTGCCGCCCGACAAGTCCTACCGGTGCGCCTATGTCGCCGCCCAGGTCGCGGTCAAGAAGAAGTACGGGCTGTGGGTCACCGCCGCCGAGCGGACCGCCATGAAGAAGGTCCTCGCCGGCTGCCCGGACCAGAAGCTCCCCACCGGCGGCAACCCCACCAAGGCGCCCGAGCGCTTCCGGGCCCGGTGACCCGTACGGGCGCCGGCCGCTTCGTCGTCCCGACCGCCCGCGAAACCGGTGTCCCGCCGGGGAGGCACCGCCTACCGTGACCGTCATGGACATCAAGGTGAGCAGCCTCGCCGAGCGGCCCGACCGGCTCGCGGCGGTGCTCGGCATGACCGACACCTGGCCCGAGTTCGTCACCCACGACCTCGTGGGCAACGCCCACTACGGCCGCATCCCCACCGAACTGCCGGAGTACACCCTGTTCGCCGAGGACGCGGACGGCCGGGTCGTGGCCCACGCCTACAGCGTGCCGTTCGCCCTCGACCTGGACGGCCGGCGCGCCCTGCCGGCCCGGGGCTGGGACCAGGTCCTGGTGTGGGCCTTCGCCGACCTGCGCCACGGCACCCGCCCGGACACCGTCAGCGCCATCGCGGTCACCATCGCCCCGCACGCCCAGGGCCGGGGCCTGTCGTCCGTCATGCTCTCGGCGATGCGCGACAACGCCCGTGCCCGCGGCTTCCGCGAGGTGGTCGCCCCCGTCCGCCCCAACGCCAAGCACCGCGAGCCGCACACCCCGCTCGCCGAGTACGCCCACCGGGTCCGCCCCGACGGGCTGCCCGAGGACCCCTGGCTGCGCGTGCACGCCCGGGCCGGCGCCACCATCGACTCCATCGCCCCGGCCTCCATGACCGTGACCGGCTCGCTGGAGGAGTGGCGCCGCTGGACCGGGCTGCCCTTCGACACGGCGGGCGACGTCGAGGTGCCCGGCGCGCTGGTCCCGGTCCGCTGCGAACCCGAGCACGGCTACGCCGTCTACACCGAGCCCAACGTGTGGATGCGGCACCCGCTGTGACCCCGCGCCAGGCCCCTTTCGGCACCGGCAGTGCCCGCGCCGGCTGTTACAGCGCGTCGAGGTCGACGATCTCGCCCGCGGGCTTGTGCGCGGGCACCGGCTTGCCGTAGTCGACGAACGACAGGTGCTCCGGCTCCTTCCCGCCGGACGCGCTGTCGACCCGCAGCAGGTACGGCTTGCCCTCGGTCGCCACGTACGCCGTGTAGCGCTCCTTGCCGTCCTTCTCGGACAGGGTGATCGCGGGCGTGCCGTCGACCCGCGTGGTCCTGCCGCGGGTGGTGCCCGCCGTGCCGCCGTCGCTCAGGTCGCCGAGGACCGAGTCCAGGTCGCAGAAGCTCGCGATGTCCTTGGCGTCCTGGCCCTTCACGGCCATCTTGGTCCACTTCCCGGCCAGCATGTCCACGGCCGCCTGCGTGTCCTCCTTGGACTCGCCCTTGCTCTGGGCGCGCAGGAACGCCTCGTCGTACTTCATGTAGACGGTGCTGCCGGTCTTGATCAGGTCGGCCTTGCCCTCGCCGTCCATGCTCATCGTGCCGGCGCACTCGCCGGCGTGGTTGATCGCCATGTCGATGTCGATGACGCCCTTGCTCTCGTCGTCGGTGACCCGGCCCTTGAGCCGTACGGAGGTGGCATCGGTGGTGGCCTTCAGCGCGCGCTCGGCGATCTGGCTGCCGCTCAGCCCGGCGAACGGGCCCTTCGGCTTGCTGTCCGCCGAGTCCTGTCCCGGCTGGCAGCCGGTGGTGAGTCCCGCCGTGGCCGCGGCGGCGAGGCAGAGGGCGGCGAGTGCGGTACGACGCATGACGGTTCCTTGCTGAGAGGAGTGGGTGGTGAGCGGGGAGCCGTGGGGCTCCGCGGAGTGCGGTGGTGCGGGACCGGCGCGGGTCTCGTAGCCCGCGCCGGGGTGGGCGGACGGGTCAGGCCTTCTTCCAGGTGCCGCAGTCGTTCGTCTTGAAGTAGGCGTCCGACGGGCTGATGGTGACGACGGCCGTACCGGTGACGTTGTTGTTGGCGATGATCGAGTCCAGCCCGTGGCCGGCGTCCTTCGTACGCTCCCAGTAGCAGGAGTCGTCGGCGTTGCCGGTCGACCTGTAGGTGCCCGGCGCGATGTCCGTGCCGACCTTGAACATGCCCCCGTCGCCGTCCATCGAGGAGGCGGGCGTGCCCTTCGCCTTCGGGTCCACGGCCTCCCAGTCCTGGCAACCGCTGGACTTGAACAGCTTGTCGGCGGGCTTGATGGTCACGTAACTCGTGCCGCTGACATTGTCGTTGGCGAGCAGGGAGTCGAGTTCGCCCGAGGCGTCCTTGGCGCGCTCCCAGTAGCACATGCCGTCGTCGTTGCCGGTCGTGCGGTACGTCCCCGGCTTCACATCGGTACCGACCTGGTACTCGCCGTCGCCCCCGAAGGCGGCCTTCTTCTCCTCGGACTTCGCGTCGGACTTCTGGGCACCCCCCGAGTCCTTCGCGGCGCCGGACTTGTGCTCGGCCGACGCCGAGGACCCCTTGTCGCCACCGCCGGAACCGCCGTCCTTGCCGTCGCTGCCGGCGTTGGCGGACACGGCACCGATGACGACGATCCCCACGACGGCACCGAGCGCGACCTTGGCCTTCATACCCATGGCGAACCCCTCCCCACAGACTGCGGCCTCCCCCTCCGGTGACCGCTTGTTCGCTGGGTCAATAACAGCAGAGCTTGTGAACCGAGTCAACACGATTCACACGTCAACTGGAGTACACGTCGTGAACTCCCGGATCTTGTGTACGTCGGTATGCTCGGTGCTCACATGGGACGAGGGGAGCGGGCCGGTGCAGGACAACGCGACAGAGGTGACCGCGGCCGGTATCGCGCGGCTCGCCGGAGTGGGCCGGGCCGCCGTCAGCAACTGGCGCCGGCGGCACGCCGACTTCCCGAAACCGGTGGGCGGCACCGAGACCAGCCCGTCCTTCGCGCTCGCCGAGGTCGAGGCGTGGCTGCGCAAGCAGGGGAAACTCGCCGAGGTGCCGCTGCGCGAACGCGTCTGGCAACAACTGGCCGGGCACCCGGAAGGTCCGCTGCCGGCCCTGGTGCACACCGGCTGTGTGCTGCTGCTGATCCACGAGCGGCCCACCGTCTGGCTCGACGCGAGCGCGGGCTCCGACGCACGGCTGGCCGCGATCCTGTCCGGGGCGCTGGACCAGGTGCTGGTCCCGCGCCTCGGCGGACCGGCCGGACCGGGCGGACGGGCGGGGCGCGGGGCGCGGGGGGCTGGTGTGGAGCCGGGGCCTGAGGGTGCTGGTGAGAAGGGGGCTTCCGACGCAGGGGGTGTGCACGGCGGGGGTGTGAACGCCGGTGGTGGCGCCGGGGGTGTGAACGAGGGTGCGCACGCCGGAGCTGTGAACGCGGGGGCGCGGGCGGACAGGGTGAACGCGGGTGCCGGCTCCCCCGGTGTGAACGCCGCTGTCGATGCCGCCGGTGTGAATGCCGGTGCCGAGGCCGACCGTGTGAACCCCGCCCTCACGACTCCCGCCGTGAACACCTCACCGACGCCCTCGCCTGTGAACACCCCGCCAACTCTTCACACACCGCATCCCGTTCACGCCGTCCCGGCCTCTCCCACCGCCCCGGCCTCTCCCACCGCCCCGGCCCTCCGCACCCCCACCGGCCCCCAACTCCTCCTCTCCGCCCCCCTCCTGCGCGGGGCCGCCGAACTGGCCGCCGAGATGGGGGCGCGGCAGGCGTTCGAGTTCCTGCTGGGCCGGCACCTGGACGCCAACCCCCGCCAGTACACGCTCACCCCGGCCGAACTCGCCGGTCTCATGGCCGACCTCGCCGGCCCGGCCCGCACCGTCCTCGACCCGGCCTGCGGCACCGGCGCCCTGCTGCGCGCCGTGGCCACCCGGCCCGACCAGGAGCTGTACGCCCAGGACAGCGCCCCCGAACTCGCCGCGATCAGCGCGCTGCGGCTCGCGTTGCACAGCCGGGCCACCGTGCGCGCCGCCGCCGGCGACACCCTGCGCGCCGACGCGTACCCCGGGCTGCGCGCCGACGTGGTCCTGTGCCATCCGCCGTTCAACGAGCGCAACTGGGGCCACGACGAACTCGCCTACGACCCCCGCTGGGAGTACGGCTTCCCGGCCCGCACCGAGTCCGAACTGGCCTGGGTGCAGCACGCGCTGGCCCGGCTGACCGACGGCGGCACCGCCGTGCTGCTCATGCCGCCGGCCGCCGCCTCCCGCCGTTCCGGGCGCCGGATCCGCGCCGATCTGCTGCGCCGGGGCGCGCTGCGGGCCGTGGTCGCGCTGCCGGTCGGGGCGGCACCGCCGTACAACATCCCGTTGCACCTGTGGGTGCTGCGCCGGCCCGACCGGGCGCCGGCGACCCCCGAGGTGCTGCTCGTGGACACCGGCAGGTTCGCCGGGGAGGGGCGGGGCGGGCCGGACTGGGAGGCGGTACGGGAGGCCGTGACGGACGCCTGGGGCGCCTTCACGCGCGCGGGACACCTCGCGGAGCGGCCGGGGCTCGCCCGTTCCGTGCCGGTCATCGACCTCCTGGACGACGACGTCGACCTGGCTCCCGCCCGCCATCTTCCGCCGGCCGCGGTGGCCGACGGCGCCGAGCAGCTCACGCGGGTGCGCGAGCGCCTGGGCGCGACCCTGCGCCTGACCGCCGACCTCACCCCGCCCCCGGCCGACCCGTCGCCGGCCGCGCGCTGGCCGCTCACCACGATCGGCGAACTCGCGCGCGGAGGCGCGCTGGTGATGCGCACCGGCGGAAACGGCGGCCACGCGCGCGTACCGGTGCTCACCGACCATGACGTCCTCGCCGGAACGGCCCCTTCGGGCACGCTTCCGGAGAGCGAGGAGGAGGCCGTCCTGACCGAGCCGGGCGATGTCGTCGTACCGGTGCTCGGCGGGGGATCGGTGGCGCGCGTGATCGACGAGGCGACCGGGGGCGCGGTCCTGGGGCGCAACCTCGTGCTGCTGCGCCCGGACCGGACGGCGCTCGACCCATGGTTCCTCGCCGGGTTCCTGCGGGGTACGGCCAACAACCGGCAGGCCAGCAGCTACGCCTCCACGGCGACCCGGCTGGATGTGCGCCGGCTCCAGTTGCCCCGGCTCCCGCTGGAGGAACAGCGGCGCTACGGCGACCGGTTCCGCGCGCTGGACGCGTTCGAGCGGGCGCTCAGGCACGCGAGCCGGCTCGGGGAACAGCTCGTGCGCGGCATGTACGACGGACTGACGGACGGCACGGTCGCACCCGGCTGAACCGCCCGGCTGAACCCGTCCGACCGAGGGGGCCCGGCCGCACCGGGCGAAGTGACCGATCCGCGTGAAGTGATCAGGGCGACAACGGTTCGGTACAACCCGGGACCCGTTGTCCTTGTCGGCCTATACGCTCGGACTCCGACCGGGACACCGTCCCGTCGGCGTCCGTCCCCATCGGTCCCACTCGGTCCAGGAGCAGTCATGTACGGCCACGGCACGGCGCCGCCTCCCCGCAGCGCGGGAAAGGTCATCTCCCTGCGCGTGATGTTCGCGGCGGCCGGGGCGCTCTCCTGTGGACTGCTGTCGTGCCTGCCGTTGTTCCGGGTGGCCTTCGTGCGGGGCCGCTGGTGGGACTGGCTGACCGCCTGGCTGAGCCTGCCGCTGTCCATCACCGGGTTCGTGGTGGTCGGTGAACTGCCGGAACAGGACTGGCGCAGCGACGTCGCCCTGAGCCTGCTCATGTTCCTCGGTGTGGCGTCCGCGGTGTACTACCTGGTCGTGGACATCCGGCTGCACCAGCGGCAGCGGTTCGCCGGGTTCGCCCCCGCGCACGCCGCCGCCACCCAGGCCCCGCCCGGCACCGGACCCTACGGCTTCGGGCACGGGACGCCGCCGTACCCGGCGCCCGTACCGGCCCCGCAGCACCCCGTACCGCCCGCGCACCCCGTACCGGCACCCCTGCCGCACCACCGGATACCCGGGCCGCCGCACACCGGGGCGGTGCCCCCGGTCGCCGTGCCGCGGAGTGGGCCGCCCCAGCGCCCCGCGCCCGCCCGCATCGACCAGGTGCGCGCCGAACTGGACGAACTCAGCGACTACCTGCGCCGGCACGACGGCCACGAGGGCCACGGCGAGGGCGGACGGTGACCGTGACGACAGGACGCATGGTCGCCGGCCGGTACGAACTGTCCACGCTCATCGGGCAGGGCGGCATGGGCCAGGTCTGGACGGCCTACGACCGCCGGCTCGACCGGCGCGTGGCGGTGAAGCTGCTGCGCCCGGACAAGGTGGCGGGCCAGGAGGCGGACGAACTGCGCCGCCGGTTCGTGCGCGAGTGCCGGGTGACCGCGCAGGTGGACCATCCCGGTCTGGTGACGGTGCACGACGCGGGCAGCGAGGGCGAGGAGCTGTTCCTCGTCATGCAGTACGTCGACGGCGCCGACCTCTCCGACCACCTCGCCGAGCACGACCCGTACCCGTGGCAGTGGACGGTCGCGGTGGCCGCGCAACTGTGCGCCGTGCTGAGCGCCGTGCACGCCGTGCCGATCGTGCACCGCGACCTCAAGCCGCGCAACGTGATGGTGAAGCAGGACGGCACGGTCACCGTCCTCGACCTGGGCGTGGCCTCGGTGATGGACACGGACACCACCCGCCTCACACACACCGGTTCCCCGATCGGCTCGCCCGCCTACATGGCGCCGGAGCAGGCGATGGGCGGCGCGGTCGGCCCGTACACCGACCTGTACGCGCTCGGTGTGCTGATGCACGAACTGCTCAGCGGCGAGGTGCCGTTCGCCGGCTCCACGGCCCTGGGCGTGCTGCACCGGCACCTGTACGAACCGCCGCTGCCCGTGCGCCGGATCCGCCCCGAGGTCCCCGAGGCGCTCGAAGCCCTGGTGCTGCGGCTGCTCGCCAAGGACCCGCAGCACCGGCCGGCGTCCGCGCAGGAGGTGTACGAGGACCTGGCGCTGCTCCTGCCCGCGCGCGGGACGCCCACGGGCGCGCCCCTGGACCCCACGCGTCCCTTCCTGCGCCCGCACGCCCCCTGGCCGGACCGCGCGCGGACCCCCGCGCACCAGCCCGCACCGGTCGCACCGGCGCCGCCGGTGGCCGAGAAGCCCGATGTCGCCGCCGCCGTGGACGAGGTCAAGCGGCTGCTGGGCGAGGGCCGCATCACGCAGGCCGTCGACATCCTGGGCGCGATCCTGCCGGCCGCCGCCGAGCAGCACGGCGAGCTCTCCCCGGTCGTACGCACCCTGCGCAAGCAGTACGCGGCCACGCTCATGGACGACGGCCAGTACCGGCGCGCGCTGCCCGAACTGCGCCGGCTCGCCGACGAACGCGCCGCCGAGGCAGGCCAGGCCGACCCGCAGTCGCTGCGCTACCGCTACGAGGCGGCGCAGTGCCTGGAGCAACTGGGCGAACCGGCGGCGGCGCTCGCCGAGTACCGGGCGCTGCTGCCGTACTACGAGAACCAGTACGTCTCCGGGGACCCGCAGCTCGCCCACGAGGTGCGCCGCCGCATCGGCCACCTGCTGCTCGCCCTCGGCGACCGGCCGGCCGCCCACGACACGCTCGCGCGGCTCGTGCTGGACGTCGAGCGGCTGCACGGCCCCGGCCATCCGCTGGCCGTGGAGATCCGCCGCACCCTCCAGTGGCTGGGGCAGGTACGCGGGTAGCCGCGCGGAGATTTTGCCGGGCCCTGGGAGAATCTTGTGCGCGCGCGGGGTTTCTGTTTCCCGGTGACAGACCCGGCGCCGATACGTTTCGCTTCGTTTTCGCCAGGCACGCACGCGCGGGAAGCGCCGTGCGCCGAGCAGGGGTGGGGTTCATGGCCGGTCATCGGCAGTCGAAGAAGCGCAGGTACCTCATCTGGGCGGTGGCCGGCGCGGCCGTCGTCGCCGGGGCCGGGATCGCCGCGCAGACCTCCATGGCCGCCACCGCCTGGCCGGCCCAGAAGACCTTCACCGGCCGCGCGTTCGACACCTGCACCGCGCCCTCGCTGTCGGCCATGAAGGCCTGGCACACCGGCTTCTACGGCGCCGCCGCCGTCTACGTGGGCGGCAAGAACCGCGGCTGCGCCCAGCCCAACCTCACCGCCTCCTGGGTGAAGTCGGTCAACTCCCTCGGCTGGAAGCTCATCCCGATCTACGTCGGCGCCCAGCCGCCCTGCCAGACCGGCTCCAGCCCCGAGAAGCTGACCGCCACCACGGCCGCCTCCCTCGGCGCCACCGACGCGGCGGACGCCGTCGCCAAGGCCTCCGCGCTCGGCATGAAGGCCGGCAGCCCGGTCTACCTGGACATGGAGCCGTACGACACCGCCAACAAGGCGTGCAACACCGCCGTGCTGACGTACGTGCGCTCCTTCATGAAGACGCTGCGCGCCAAGACCTACCGCGGCGGCTACTACGGCTTCAGCAGTTCCAGCGCCAAGGCCGTCGCCACCGCGTCCGACAAGACGGACCTGCCGGGCAACCTCTGGTACGCGCTGTGGGACAAGCAGAACACGACGACCGCGGACTGGCCGTGGGGCGCGACCCAGTACACGAACCACAGCCGCGGCCACCAGTACATGGTGAACAGCAAGGAGGCGCACGGCGGCGTCACGCTGACCGTCGACCGGGACGCCTGGGACGCGCCGGTGGCCATCGTCGGCTGACCCGGCCGGCCCGGCGGCCCCTCGGGGAGCGGCGCGGCGGTGCCCGAAGCGCGCGCGAATCGTTGGTCGAATGGGTTGGCCCCAGCCTGCCCACTGCCTACCATCGATCACCGCAAGACTTTGTGCGCCCGCCCGTCGCCCGACCACCACCCCTGGCGGAGGCGCTGGCGCGCCGCACCTGTCGTTGCAATCTCCCTGGGAGGTCCCCTTGCACCGCCGCCGCACCGCGCTCGTCCTCACCGCCGCGATCGCCGCCGCGGCACCCCTGCTGACCGCCTGCGGGAGCGACGCGCACCCGGGCGCCGCGGCCGTCGTCGGCGGGCAGCGGATCACCGTCGCCCAGCTGGAGAGCCGGGTCGACGAGGTCCGCCGGGCACAGCGGGCAGCGGTGCCGGACGAGACGCAGTACCAGCAGGTCGTCTCCTCCACCAGCACCCTCACCCGCGATACCCTGCACAACATGGTGCTCGACCGGGTGCTGCACCGCGCCGCGAAGGACGCGAGCGTCACCGTCACCCGCAAGGAGATCCAGCAGATGCGCGGCGAGCTGGAGCGGCAGGCCGGCGGCGGCAAGGGCCTGGAGACGGCCTGGTTGCAGAAGTACGGCATCGCCCCGGCCCGCCTCGACGACAACCTGCGGCTGCAACTGGAGGCGCAGAAGCTGGCCGCGCGGCTCGGCACCGACACGAGCCGGCCCGCCTTCTGGAAGGCCCTGTCCAAGGCCTCGGAGGAACTCCACGTGGACCTCAACCCGCGCTACGGCTCCTGGGACGTACAGAAGAGCAGCCGCGTGGACGCCGGGACGCCCTGGGTACGGGAGGTCACGACGGCGGGCGGGGAGCCGGTGACGGCATAGAGGGGCCACGGACCGGCGCGGCGGAGCATCCAGTCATACGATCACAGGACCCCGTCGGGCCTGTGGACAACCCGATCCGCTCCCGCGCCCCGTGGGTTACGTTCGGATCGTGAACGAAACCAGCCCCGAAGCCCGTGGGGAAGCCGCCCCCGGCCGTATCGTCCTGCTCACCACCAGCCACCGCGTCGCCCCCGGTCTGCTGTCCTGGCCCGCCTGGCAGGCCCTGCGCACCGCCGACGCCGTGCTGTGCGCGGACTGCGCCCATCCGCAGCTGCCGTATCTGCGCGAGGCCGGGATAGCGGTGGCCGAGACGTCCCCCACCGCCCAGGAGCTGGTCGACGCCTGTGCCGGAGGCCGGACGGTGGTGGTCGTGGCCACGGGCGAGGGAGAGCCCGCCCTCACCGACGGCCTCGCCCGGCTGGCCGGCTCCGGCCGGGTCGCCATGCCCGAGCTGGAGCTGCTCCCCGCCTCCTACGACCTGCCCGGTGCCCGTCTGCTGGACCTCGTGCAGGTCATGGACCGCATCCGCGCCGAGTGCCCGTGGTCCTCCCGGCAGACCCACGAGGGCCTGGCGAAGTACGGCATCGAGGAGGCGTACGAACTGGTCGAGGCGATCGAGGCCGGCGACCGCGAGGAGCTGCGCGAAGAGCTGGGCGACGTCCTCCTCCAGGTCGTCTTCCACTCCCGCATCGCCGAGGAGGACCCGGAGGCGCCGTTCTCCGTCGACGACGTCGCCGGCGGCATCGTCGCCAAGCTCATCCACCGGCACCCGCACGTCTTCGGCGACGAGGAGGCCGAGACCCCGGAGGACGTCAAGGAGCACTGGCTGCGCACCAAGGCCGAGGAGAAGCGGCGCACCTCCGTCACGGACGGCGTCCCGCTCGGCCAGCCCGGCCTGGCCCTCGCCGCCAAGCTCGCCTCCCGCACCCGCACGGCGGGCCTGGACGTCCCGCTGCCGCAGGGGGACGGCATCGGCTACGAACTGCTGGCGCTGGCGGTCCGCGCCGAGGCGGCGGGCACCGACCCGGAGGCGGCCCTGCGGGCGGCGGCCCGCGCGTACCGGGACGCGATACGGGCCGCCGAGGGCCTGCCCGCCTAGG
>NZ_KQ948361.1:0-259442 GCF_001514055.1 Streptomyces corchorusii
TCTAGACCGCCAGTGTTGCGGCACTTTGGCGGCACCATGGCCGGCGCGCCCGCCACCCGCTGATCATGATGGGCAACGGGCGCTGCCGCGTGGCCGGTTTCCCGTGCCGCGCCACCCGCGTCAGGGCCCGGCCGGGCACCGACGCGTCGGCCGAGCGGGAGGCCGAGCGGAACGCGGTGGCCCCGGTCCGGCCGGAGCGCCACCTCTGGGTCGGGCACCGGCCGCGCGCCCCGGCGACCCGCGTCCGGCTGCGCTGCCGGCCTCGGACTCGCCGACGCCTGGCCCCGGTTGCGGCCGCCGCTGCCGGACCGCTGCGGCGAGGGGACCCGCCCGGCCCGCGCGGGCCTCGGCCGCACGATCAGCGAACGGTTCCGCAAGGGGCCGGGGGCACGCCGCCGATGACGCGTACCCGGCGGACACCAGCAGGCCCGACACGCAGGGGCGGCAGCCCTCATCCCACCCCCGGCAGTCAGCCGACCGTCGCCCCCGCACCCCCCGCCCCCGCCGGACCTCCCTGGCGCGTGTGCGGGCGTGCCGCCAGGATCGCGACGTCGTCTTCGGCGTGGCGGGCGTCGAGGCGGCCGAGGATGGTGTCCAGGACCGCGTCGAGGGAGTCCCCGGCGGCGAAGCGCAGGGCGGCCAGCCGGGCCAGGGAGCGGTCGATGTCCTCGCCGCGGCGTTCCACGAGCCCGTCGGTGAACGCCACCAGCGTCTGGCCGGGCGCCAGCCGGTGCGTGGCCGACTCGTACCCGCCGAGCCCGGTGCCCAGCGGCGGCCCGACCGGCACGGGCAGCAGGCCGGTCGCGCCGTCCTGGTCGATCAGCGCGGGCGGCAGATGGCCGGCGCTGGCGAGCGTGACCTGGCCCCGGCCGGGGTCGACGCGGGCGAGCAGACAGGTCGCGGGCCTGCGCTCGGCCTCCCCGGAGGCGATGTCGTCCATCTGCCGCAGCACCCGGTGCGGGGGGAGGTCGGCGGAGGCGATGTAGCGCAGGGAGGAGCGGTAGGCGCTCATGTCGACGGCGGACTCCAGGCCGTGTCCCATGACGTCACCGACGACCAGCAGGGTCCGGCCGAAGTGCAGCCGGACGGTCTCGCACCAGTCGCCGCCGACCAGGGTGCTCCGGCCCACCGGGAGGTAGCGGATCGCGATGTCCAGGTTGGGGTGCGGCCGGCCGGGCTCGGCGAGCAGGGCACGCTGGAGGTCACCGGCGGTACGGCTGACCTGCTCATGGACGCGGGCGTGCCGCAGGTGGGAGGCGGCCCGCTCGGCGAGCAGGGCCAGCAGTTCGGCCTCGGCGCGCCGCAGCGCTCCTCCGGGCCGCGCCCACACCAGGACGCCGTACACCTCGTCCCCGCTGGTCAGCGGGGCACACAGACCGGCGCCCCGGCTGCCCGGGTACTCCAGCCAGGGGTCCGGCGCCGCACCGACGGCCGGGACGTGCGCCTCGCGGGCCGCCGCGGCGGCCCACCGGACGTCGGGCAGCAGTCCGGCGTCCCCGGTGATCGCTGCGTAGCGGGAGGCGGTGTCCGGGGTGCCGCCCGTCACGGCGGCGGCTCCCCCGGCCAGCCGCACGGCGGCCCGGGTCAGTTCGGTGCGGGTGGTGGCCGCGTCGAGGGTCGTACCGATCCCGGCCAGGATCTCCCGCAGGTCGGCCGGCCGCGCGCCCGGCCACACGGGCCGCTCGGCCTCGCCGGGGCCGCCGCCGGGACGGCGGCGGGCTCGCTCGACGGGCAGGGGCCCGCGACGGGACCGGATCCACCGCGCCACACCCCACACCCTCACAGGATCTCAAAACGGGGCGGCCGGGGCACCGGCCCCGGCCGCCCCGGCGGTCCCGCGCAGGGGCCTCAGCCCTCCTGGGGCTCCAGCCGCAGGGAGATGGAGTTGATGCAGTACCGCTGGTCGGTGGGGGTCGGGTATCCCTCACCCTCGAAGACGTGCCCGAGGTGGGAGCCGCAGCGGGCGCACCGCACCTCGGTGCGGACCATGCCGTGCGAGCGGTCCTCGACCAGCTCCACCGCGTCGGTGTCCTTCGGATCGTAGAAGGACGGCCAGCCGCAGTGCGACTCGAACTTGGTGTCCGAGGTGAACAGCTCGGCGCCACAGGCCCGACAGGAGTAGACGCCCTTGGTCTTGGTGTCGGTGTACTCACCGGTGAAGGCCGGCTCGGTGGCGGCCTGGCGCAGTACGGCGTACTCGGCGGAGGTCAGCTCCGCGCGCCACTGCTCGTCCGGCTTCTCGACGTCGTACGACATCAGTTCTCAGCCCCTTTACTGCGACAGGCGTTCCAGGATCAGCGGGCCCAGGTCGGTCACGTCTCCCGCGCCCATGGTGAGAACGAGATCACCGGGCTTCGCCATTCCCGCGACCACCGCGGGGACCTCCGCCTTGTCGGACACGGCCGTGACGTCGGCGCCGGCCGCGCGCGCGGCCTCGATGATCAGCTCGCTGGTGACGCCGGGGATCGGGTCCTCGCGGGCCGGGTAGATGTCGAGGACCAGCGAGGCGTCGGCGAGGGCCAGCGCCTGCCCCATCTCCTTGCCCAGCTCCTGGGTGCGGGAGAAGAGGTGCGGCTGGAAGACGACGAGGATGCGGGCGTCACCGGCGGCGGCGCGCATGGCCTCCAGGTCGGCCGTCATCTCGGTCGGGTGGTGGGCGTAGGAGTCGATCACCTGGACGCCGGCCGCCTCGCCCTTGAGCTGGAGGCGCCGCTTGACGCCGGTGTAGGCGGCGAGCGCGGGCGCCAGCTCGGCGGCCGGGATGCCGAGGGCGGCGCCGGCGGCGAGTGCGGCGACCGCGTTCAGGGCGTAGTGCCGGCCCGGCACGGACACCTCGAAGGTCAGCTCCTGCCCGTCCAGCACCGCGGTGACCTGGCTCTTCAGCCCCTGCGGGACCACCGCCAGGACGCGGACGTCGGCGTCGGCCGCCTCACCGTAGGTCACGATCCGCACGTCCCGGCCCCGCACGCGCCGGGTCAGCTCGCGGGCGCCCTCGTGGTCGGCGGAGACGACCAGCGTGCCGCCCTCGGTGATCCGGTCCACGAACGTCTCGAAGGACTCGTAGATCTCGTCGATCGAGGCGTAGTTGGCGTGGTGGTCCAGCTCGACGTTGAGGACGATGGCGACCTCGGGCGCGTACTTGTGGAAGCTGCGGTCCGACTCGTCGGCCTCGGCGACGAAGATGTCGCCGGTCCCGTGCAGCGCGTTGGAGCCGGGCGCGTCCAGGTCGCCGCCGATGGCGTACGACGGCTCCAGGCCCAGCTCGGTGAGGGATACCGCCAGCATGGAGGTGGTGGTGGTCTTGCCGTGCGTGCCCGCCACGGCGATCGGCCGCAGCCCCTCCATCAGCGCGGCCAGCGCGTCGGAGCGGTGCACCACCGGGATGCCCAGCTCGGCGGCGCGGGCCAGCTCGGGGTTGTCCTTCCGGATGGCCGACGACACGACGACGCAGCTGGCGTCGTCGGCGAGGTGCTCGGCGGCGTGCCCGATGTGCACGGTCGCGCCCAGCGCTCGCAGCGCCTCGGCGGTCGCCGACTCCTTGGCGTCGCTGCCGGCCACCTGGGCCCCGCGCTGGGCCAGGATCTTGGCGATCCCCGACATCCCGGCGCCGCCGATGCCGATGAAGTGCGGTCGGTCCATGGCGTCAGGAAGGCCGGGTGCCATGTGTTTCTCCCCAGAGACGGTACGGGCTAGAGCAGGCCTAGCCTATGCGCTCGGGCACCGGGCGCCTCGCGCGCACCCGCGCCCCGCGCACGCGCCGCGACCCGAACGGCGCTCACCGGCCGGCCTGGCGCAGCGGCTACGCCTTGCTGTGCGAGAACAGCTTCAGCACCGGCACCCCCACCTTGTGCCGGGCCCGGGAGGCCCAGTCCCGGTGGAAGAACTCCTCCACGTAGTGCGGGTCCGTCAGCACGATCACCTCGTCGGCGCCCACCTCGGCCACCAGCGTCTTCAGCGCGTCCAACGGGTGGTCCTCGACCAGCCGCCCCTCCGCCCGGCTCCCCGCGGAGCGCAGCGCCTGGAGCGACACGTCGAGGGCCTGCTGCCCCACGCTCCGGGCCTCCTGCCCTTCCGGCGTCTCCCCTTCCCGCACCGCCTCGTCGAGTTCGCCGAGCGCGATGTCGTCGATGGCCCGCAGCAGCCGGTCCGCCTGCTCGCCGCGCGGCTGGAGCAGGACGTGGAAGGAGACGGGCTCGTCCCCGTGCAAGGTGGTGACGAACTCCACGTCGGCGGACGTCAGAGCCTTCTCGATCATCAGAACGCTTGTGAACACCAGGCGCCTCTCTCCTCGGAGGGCCCGGCAGGGCCCGTGCGGAAACCATCCTTCCCCGTGATCGCACGGGTACTGCCGGTCCACGTCTGCCCGCCGGAAGCTAACCGGAACGATCGATTCCGCCGGTGTCGGGACTGACAGTGACGTCAGCACCAACGATGGCGTCAGGACCGACAGTAACGACCGAACAGGAATCCGTCCTGCTCCAGCAGGGACGCGAGTGCGAACCGGTGCGGAACGGCCACCGACGGCCCCCCGGAGATCCGCTGCGCGTTCCCCGCGGTGAGCGTCGGCGAGAGGGTCAGGCACAGCTCGTCCAGCACCTCCGCGGCGATCAGCTGGCCGAGCAGCCGGGGCCCGCCCTCGGTGAGCAGCCGGGTGTGGCCGAGGCCGGCCAGGGCCTGGACCGCGCGGGCGGGTTCGACGCCCATGCCCTCGCCGGCGATCACCACCTGGGCGCCGGCCCGCTCGGCGGCGGCGATCCGGTCGGGAGAGGCCGCGGCGCCGGTCAGGATCAGCGTCGGCACCAGGGGCGAGGTGAACAGCGGCAGCGTGAAGTCCAGCTCCAGGCTCGCGGTGACGATCGCGATCGCCGGGACCGGGGTCTGCCCGGCGGCTGCGCGGGCCCCGGCGAACTCGTCCCGCACCCGGGCGGGCCGGTAGCCCTCCTGCCGTACCGTCTCCGCACCGACCACGACGACGTCCGCGAGCGCCCGCAGCGTGCCGAAGATCCGCATGTCGGTGGCGCTGGAGATGGGCTGCGAGCGGCCCTCGTGCTGGGCGGCGCCGTCGAGCGAGGAGACCATGTTGGCCCGCAGCCACGGCCGCGGGGCGCCCGGCGCGGGCTCCGGGTAGGCGTACGCGGCGGCCAGCTCGGCGAGGCTCCACTCCCGGTCCACGACCGCGGCGGCCCCGACGGGCCCCCCGACGGGCGGGCGGGCCACACCGCCCGCCGGACCCACCTCCCCCTCCGGACCGCGCCCGGGGGTCCGAGCACCCCCCGCGGGGGCCTGGGCTGCTGTTTCTTCCGTCACAGGGAACAGGCGTCGCATGCCGTGCAGTGTGACACGGCGCTTAGCATGGAGAACTGTGTCGTCCTCCACCGCCGCCCCCGGTTCCAGTCCGCTGCCGGAAGCCGGCCCCCTGTCCC
Source organism: Streptomyces corchorusii (assembly GCF_001514055.1). NCBI lineage: Bacteria > Bacillati > Actinomycetota > Actinomycetes > Kitasatosporales > Streptomycetaceae > Streptomyces > Streptomyces corchorusii. The sequence continues at coordinate 5,424 of NZ_KQ948361.1, forward strand.
TGTGCGCCCGTGAGCCGCACGTGCCCGCGGAGCGGCTGGTCGCCGAGATGGTGCCGCCGCCGCGCTTCGACTCGGTCCGCTTCGCCACGTACATCCCGGACCCGAACCAGCCCAGCCAGACCGAGGCCGTCCGGGTCCTTGAGGGCTTCGCGGCCGGGCTCGGCGGGGCGCACGCCTCCGGCGCCGGCCGGCGCGGCCTCTTCGGCTTCGGCCGGGCCAAGGCGCCCAAGACCCCGGCCGGCCCGCGCGGGGTGTACCTGGACGGCGGCTACGGCGTCGGCAAGACCCACCTGCTCGCCTCCCTGTGGCACGCGACCCCGGCCGACCCGTCCCGCAAGGCGTTCGGCACCTTCGTGGAGCTGACCAACCTGGTCGGCGCGCTCGGCTTCCAGCAGACGGTGCGGACGCTCTCCGAGCACAGGCTGCTGTGCATCGACGAGTTCGAGCTGGACGACCCCGGCGACACGGTCCTGGTGTCGACGCTGCTCGGCAAGCTGGTCGAGGCGGGCGTGGCACTCGCCGCCACCTCCAACACGCTGCCCGGCAAGCTGGGCGAGGGGCGGTTCGCCGCCGCCGACTTCCTGCGCGAGATCCAGGGCCTGTCGGCCCACTTCCGCACCCTGCGCATCGACGGCGAGGACTACCGGCACCGCGGCCTGCCCGAGGCCCCGGCCCCCTTCTCGGACGAGGACGTCACGAAGACGGCGTTCGCCACCGAGGGCGCCTCGCTGGACGACTTCGGGCGTCTGCTGGAGCACCTGGCGAAGGTGCACCCGAGCCGGTACGGCGCGCTCACCGACGGGGTGCGGGCGGTGTGCCTGACCGGGGTGAAGCCGGTGCCGGACCAGTCGACGGCGCTGCGCCTGGTGGTGCTCGCGGACCGGCTCTACGACCGCGAGGTCCCGGTGCTGGCCTCGGGGCTGCCGTTCGACCGGCTGTTCAGCGAGGAGATGCTGAACGGCGGCTACCGCAAGAAGTACTTCCGCGCGATATCCCGGCTCACCGCGCTGGCGCGGGACGCGAAGGGACTGGTCGGCGCCTAGCCGCCCCTCCCCGGCCGTCCAATAGTCGATCAACCCCTGCGGGTCAAGGGCGAGTTCACGCCACGCCACCCGCTCTTTTCACGCTCTCTTGCGCGCTTAACGCGCAGTTAACCCTGCAAAGGACTTTGCAGGGTTAACGTGTTTCTTGACCATCCATTGACCAACCCTTGGTCTGGACAAGAAACGCGAACGCGGCGGAGGGGGGCTCATGTTCCGAGGTACGACCGTTCGGACGCTGCTCACCCTCCTCGGCGTGACACTGCTCGCCTTCCAGTTCTTCACTCCCACGGGATCCTTCGCACCCGCGCACACGTTCGGTCAGGTGCTGGCCAAGGCCGAGACCGGAACCATCCCCTCCGCACTGCCGGTGCGCGAAGGGGCGGCGGACAAGGTCCGCGCCCCCGGCTGCCCAGGCGACCCCGCGGGCATCCCGCACGTCCGCGACCGGCAGCGCGGCCCGGCCTCCGGCTGCGCGCAGGAGCGTGCCCTCATATCCGGCCGGATGGCCGAGACGGGCCCGTCGGAGCCTTCCGGCGGACCGCACCACCCCACCCCGAGAGCCTCCAGAACCCACACCCCGGCAGCGCTCCAGGTCTTCCGCTGCTGACGGACGGGCAGCTCCCCCCCACAACCGTCGTTCAAGTCCGACGCGCCAGGCAGGCGCGCCAGGAGGAACCCACACACATGCAGCCCCTCATCGACAACGCCCGTACCTTCGGACAGCGCCCTGAGGAGTTCGCCAAACTCGCCGAAGGCCAGTCCCCGCAGGTGCTGTTCATCACCTGCTCCGACTCCCGGGTCGTCCCGGCCCTGATCACGGGCGCCCGCCCCGGCGAGCTGTTCGAACTGCGCACCGCGGGCAACATCGTCCCGCCCCACGCCTCCGAGCACCCCACCAGCGAGGCGGCCACCATCGAGTACGCCGTGGAGGTGCTCGGCGTCCGCGACATCGTGGTCTGCGGCCACTCGCACTGCGGCGCCGTCGGCGCGCTGGTGCGCGGTGACGACCTGACCGCCGTACCGGCCGTGCGTGACTGGCTGGCGTCCGCCACCCCGCGCCCGGCCGGCGCGGCCGAGGACCCGGAGGTCGCCGAGGGCGTGCAGAGCCACGTACTGACCCAGCTGCTGCGACTGCGCTCGTACCCCTGCGTGGAGCGCAAGCTGAAGGAGGATCAGCTGGCCCTGCACGCCTGGTACTACGAGGTGCACACCGGCGCCGTACGGACGCACCGCCCGCAGACCGACACCTTCGAGGCCCTGTGAGCGCGCCCATGACCGACAACCGCACCCTCATATCCCGTTTCCCCCACCTCAGGCAGGACTTCGCCGCCTCCCTGGTGGTCTTCCTGGTCGCGCTGCCGCTGTGCGTGGGCGTGGCCGTCGCCTCCGGGGTGCCGGCCGAACTCGGCCTGGTCACCGGCATCGTGGGCGGCATCGTCACCGGGCTGATGCGCGGCAGCAGCCTCCAGGTGTCGGGACCGGCGGCCGGCATGACCGTGCTCGTCTTCGAGGCGGTCAAGGAGTTCGGCCTGCCGGTGCTCGGCGTGATCGTGCTCGTGGCCGGAGCGCTCCAGGTGGCCATGGGCCTGCTGCGGCTGGGCCGTTACTTCCGCGCCATCTCCGTCTCCGTCGTCGAGGGCATGCTGGCCGGAATCGGCCTGGTGATCATCGCCGGGCAGCTGTATCCGGCGCTGGCGGCGAAGGCCCCCGACTCCGGCCTGGGCAAGATCGCCGGGGTGCCCGGCGCGTTCCTGGACGCCCTCGGCGACACCGGCGCCCTCGCCTCGCTCGCGGTGGCCGCGGGCACGATCGCGGTGCTGCTGCTGTGGAAGCACACCCCGGCGAAGGTGCGGGCGGTGCCCGGCCCGCTGGCCGCGGTCGGGCTCGCCACGCTGGCCGCGTTCGCGCTGGACCTGCCGGTGGCCACCGTGGAGGTGCGGGGGTTGCTCGGCTCGATCCAGCCGCCGCCGCTGAGCGCCTTCGGCGAGCTGACCGGCGTGGGGCTGCTGGGCACGGTCGTCGCCTTCACGCTGATCGCCTCCGCCGAGTCGCTGTTCAGCGCGGCGGCCGTGGACCGGCTGCACTCCGGTCCGCGCACCCAGTACAACAAGGAGCTCGTCGCCCAGGGCGCCGGCAACATGGTGTGCGGGGTGCTCGGCGCGCTGCCGATGACCGCGGTGATCGTGCGCAGCGCGGCCAATGTGCAGGCCGGTGCCCGCACGAAGGCCTCCCGGGTCATGCACGGCGTCTGGCTGCTGCTGTTCGCGGCGCTGCTGCCCGGCGTGCTGGCCTACATCCCCGTCCCGGCCCTCGCGGGCATCCTGATCCACGCGGGCGCCAAGCTGGTCCCGCTCCGGGCCCTGACCGTGCTGTGGCGCGAGCACCGCGGGGAGGCGCTGGTCCTCGCCGCCACGGCCGTCTCCATCGTGGCGGTCAGCATGTTCGAGGGCGTGCTCATCGGCCTCGCGCTGGCGGTGGTGAAGACCGCCTGGGAGGCCTCGCACGTCAAGCTGGAGATCGTGGACAAGGGCGCGGGACCGGTCGAGGCGCACCTGTCCGGGAACGCGACCTTCCTGCGGCTGCCGAAGATCCTCGACAGCCTGGAAGCGCTGCCCCAGGACCGCCCGGTCCGGCTCGACCTGTCCGGGCTGCACCACCTGGACCACGCCTGCCGTACGGCCCTGGAGAACTGGGCCGCGCGGCACAGCGCGGCGGGCACGGAGCCGGTGAAGCTGGTCACGGCGGCCTGACGGCCCGCCCGTGGGGCCGGGGCGCCGGGACCTCTCGGCATCCCGGCCCCACGGGCCTATCGTGGCAACAGCAGACAAACCGGCCTCTGGATGAGGAGGTCACCATGGTCGAGGACCTTGTGGTGACCCTGGCGGCGGCGGGCTCCGCCGGTGTGGTGTACCTGGCGATGGCGGCGCGGGTGGTCAAGCAGTACGAGCGCGGTGTGCTGTTCCGGCTCGGCCGGGTGGCGGGGGAGGTACGGCCGCCGGGTCTGAACCTGATCATCCCCTTCGTGGACCGGTTGCAGAAGGTCAACATGCAGATCGTGACCCTGCCGATCCCGGCCCAGGAGGGCATCACCCGCGACAACGTCACGGTCCGGGTGGACGCGGTGGTCTACTTCCGCGTGGTCGACGCGTCGAGCGCCCTGATCAAGGTCGAGGACTACAAGTTCGCGGTGTCGCAGATGGCCCAGACGTCCCTCCGGTCGATCATCGGCAAGAGCGATCTGGACGACCTGCTCTCCAACCGCGAGAAGCTCAACCAGGGCCTGGAGCTGATGATCGACAGTCCGGCGGTGGGCTGGGGCATCCAGGTCGACCGGGTCGAGATCAAGGACGTGTCCCTGCCGGACACGATGAAGCGGTCGATGGCCCGCCAGGCCGAGGCGGACCGCGAGCGCCGGGCCCGGATCATCAACGCCGACGCGGAACTCCAGGCCTCCAAGAAGCTCGCCGAGGCCGCCCAGCAGATGTCGGGGACACCGGCCGCGCTCCAGCTACGGCTGTTGCAGACGGTGATGGCGGTGGCCGCCGAGAAGAACTCGACGCTGGTCCTGCCCATCCCGGTGGAACTGCTGCACTTCCTGGAGCGGGGCGGGCAGCCCTCGCTGACGGAGAAGCCCGAGAAGCCCGAGAAGCCGGAGAAGCCGGAGACTGGGGAACAGGACCGGGAGCCCGCGGCGCACACCGACGGCGGACCGCATCCCGGCTGACGAGCACCTGAGCCACCCCGACCGGGACGGAAGGAGCGCGTGTGCGGAACAAGCCGGCCAGGAAGCTCCAGGAGCTGCTGCGGCTGCCACCGGGCGAACGGGTCGACCTGTCCCGGTACGACGCCCGGGCCACCCCCGGCGCCCCGGACGGCGGCAAGCAGGCGGCGCAGGCGGCAGCGGACCGCATGGGCAAGCAGCTCGCCCGGCTCCAGGAGCGGCTGTGGGCGGCGGCCACCGCGGGCGACCACCGCCGGGTGCTGCTGGTCCTCCAGGGCATGGACACCAGCGGCAAGGGCGGCACGGTCAAGCATGTGATCGGCCAGCTCAACCCGTCGGGGTGCCGGATCACGGCGTTCAAGGCACCCACCGAGGAGGAGCGGGAGCACGACTTCCTGTGGCGGGTGCGGCGGGCGCTGCCGGAGCCCGGCGAGATCGGCATCTTCGACCGCTCGCACTACGAGGACGTGCTCATCGCCCGGGTCCGGCACCTCGCCCGGCCGGCCGAGATCGGCAGCCGCTACGGTCTGATCAACGACTTCGAGCGCTCCCTCGCCGAGGACGGCGTGACCCTCGTCAAGTGCTTCCTGCACCTCTCCTACGACGAGCAGCGGCGCCGTCTGCTGCGCCGGCTGGACCGCCCCGACAAGCACTGGAAGTTCGCCCCGGGCGACATCGACGAACGCGCCCTGTGGCCCGACTACCAGGCGGCGTACGAACTGGCCCTGGAGCGCTGCGCGGCGCCGTACGCGCCCTGGTACCTGGTCCCGGCGGACCGCAAGTGGTACCGCGACTGGGCCATCAGCCGGCTCCTGCTGGAGCGGCTGCGGGACCTGGACCCCCGGTACCCGGAGGCGGACTTCGACGTGGCGGACTGCCGGGAGCGACTGCTGAAGCAGACGTGAGCGGGACGTGCGGGGCGGCACGGGCGGACGTGAGCCGGGGCGGGGCTCCGGTTCGGGCGGACGTGAGCCGGGGCGGCAGGGGTACCCGGCGGGCATGCACGAGCAGCGGAAGGTCACCGATTCGTACTGGCTGCGGACCGCCCCGGGGCCGCCCCATCCCGCCCTGGACGGGGATCTCGACGTGGACGTGGCCGTCGTCGGCGCGGGCATCGCCGGGCTGAGCACCGCCTATGAGCTGGCCCGGGCCGGGCGGCGGGTGGCGGTGCTGGAGGCGGGGCGGGTCGCGGCCGGCGTCACCGGCTACACCACCGCCAAGCTGACCGCCCAGCACGCCCTGGTCTACGACCGGCTCCGGCGCACCCGGGGAGCCGACGGGGCGCGGTTGTACGCCCGTTCGCAGTCGGAGGCGATCGAGCACGCGGCGGCGCTGGCGGCCGAGCTGGGCGTCGACTGCGAGTGGGAGACCCGGGACGCCTACACCTACGTCCGGGACCGGTCGCGGGTGGCCGAGGTGCGCGCGGAGGCGGAGGCCGCCCGGGAGGCGGGGCTGCCGGCCGTGTTCACCACGGAGACCGGACTGCCCTTCCCGGTGGCGGGCGCGGTCCGGGTGACCGGGCAGGCGCAGTTCCACCCGGTCAAGTACCTGCGGGCGGTCACCGCCGATCTGCTCGCGCGCGGCGGCGAGGTGTACGAGCGGACGCGGGTCACCGGTCTGTCGGAGGGCGAGCCGTGCCGGCTGACGACGGAGGCGGGTGCCACGGTGACGGCCCGGGACGTCGTGGTCGCCACGCACTATCCGCTGTTCGACCGCGCGCTGCTGTTCGCCCGGCTCTCCCCGCGCCGGGAACTGGTCGTCGCCGGGCCGCTGGGCGACGGGCCGGACCCCCACGGCATGTACATCACGCCGGACGAGAACACCCGCTCGGTGCGCACGGCGCCGTACGGCCCGGACGGGCAGCGGCTGCTGGTCGTCACCGGTGAGCACTTCACGCCCGGCACCGGCGACCCGCAGGCGGGCTTCGAGCGGCTCGCCGGCTGGGCCGAGGTGAACTTCCCCGGGGTGAAGCTGGATCTGGCCTGGGCCACCCAGGACAACGAGTCCACCGACACCGTCCCGCTGGTCGGCCCCCTGCACCCCGGCGCACGGCACACCTACGTCGCCACCGGCTTCGGCGGCTGGGGCCTGAGCAGCGGCATCATGGCCGGGCTGCTGCTGAGCGCGCTGATCACCGGCCATGACCGCGCCTGGCGGGAGCTGTACGACCCGCGCCGGCTGAAGTCGGTGGTGCGCGAGGCGCCGTCGCTGCTGAAGACCCAGGCCGAGGTGGCCCGGCACTTCGTCGGCGACCGGCTGAAGCCGCCGGTCTCGGTGGACGACCTGGCGCCGGGCGACGGCGCGCTGGTCCGCTCCGGCGGGGAACGGCTGGCGGTCCACCGCGACGCGGAGGGCGCCCTGCACGCCGTGTCGGCCCGCTGCACCCACCTCGGCTGCCTGGTCTCGTTCAACCGCGCCGAGCGCGCCTGGGAGTGCCCCTGCCACGGCTCGCGGTTCGCCGTCGACGGCATGGTGCTCCAGGGCCCGGCGGTCAAGCCGCTGGAGCGGCGCGAGCTGGACCGGTCTGCGGCCGACCCCGGCGGGGAACAGTCGCCGCCGCGCGGGTGACCGTACCGCCGCGCCGCGGAACATATCACCATACAAACCCACTTTCAGTCCTACGTTCGTACGGTGATCCCACGAGCACGTCATCTCATCGCCGTCTGCCTCCTGGGCGCGGCGCTCACCGCCTGCGGCGCCGCGGGCGGTGAGCGGCCCGCCCCGGCCGCCTCCCGCGTCTCCGCGCCCCCCTCTCCCGCCCGTCCGCCCGTGCTCGCGCCCGGCCCCGGCGGGCTGACCCCGGTCTTCGAGCACGGCCCGCGCACCCGGGGCAAGACCGTCGCGCTCACCTTCGACGCCGACATGACCGCCGACGAGGGGCCCCGCGCGGCCTCCGGCGAGCACTTCGACAACCCGGGCCTCATCGACGCGCTGCGCGCGCTGAAGGTGCCGGCGACCGTCTTCATGACCGGCCGCTGGGCCGACGAGTACCCGGCCGAGGCCCGCGCCCTGGGCAACGACCCGCAGTTCGAGGTGGCCAACCACTCCTGGAGCCACTACGCGTTCACCGCCGACTGCTACGGCCTGCCGACCGTCGAGGCCGACGGGATGCGGGCGGACGTGCAGCACGCGTACGAATCCCTCCGCGCGGCCGGCGTGCCCCACGCGATGCCGTACTTCCGCTTCCCCGGCGGCTGTTACGACCAGCGGGCGCTGCGCGCGCTGAGCGGGCTCGGGGTGACCGCGGTGCAGTGGGACGTGGTCAGCGGAGACGCGTTCGCCACGGACGCCGACGCGGTGGTCAGGCAGGTGCTCGACGGGGTGAAGCCGGGCTCGGTGGTCGTCATGCACTGCACCCGCAGCGCCGCCCCGACGACCGAGCGGGTCGTCCGCACGGTCGTACCGGAGCTGCGCGAGCGCGGCTACCGGTTCGTGAAGGTCTCCGAGCTGATCGGCCAGGCGGGCGACGGCCGCTGACGTCCTACGCTGAAGGCATGAGCGACGAGGACTACTGCACGATCGCCGAGACCGTGAAGCCGGCGAAGGCCGACGGACCGCCGTACGCGGAGTGCGTGCTGTGCCGGGAGCCGACGGAGTACCCGGAGTCGTACAAGGGCATCACGCTGTGCCCCGTCTGCGAGTGGCAGGAGGCGCAGCGCACCGCCTGCTCAGGGTGAGCGGCGCGAGACGAGCCGGCCGGTCGCGGCGAAGGCGGCGACCGTGAGCAGGGCGGCGCCCGCCAGCGGCAGCAGCGGCACCGGTGCCCGGCCGGTCTGCGAGCCGATGACCAGGCCGCTGACCGCCGCCTGCGCCGGGGAACCGGTCAGCACCACCGCCAGCAGCGCGCCCAGCAGCATCGCCGGCACCGCACGCCCCCTGGACCGCAGCACCGGCCGGCTGGTGAGCGCGCCGACGGCCGCACCGAGCAGGGCGCAGGCGAGGGTGGCCGGCAGACCCGCGGCGGCGGCCCGCAGGCGGGGCACGTGGACCCGGTGGCCGTTGCTCGCCGGGTCGCTGATCAGCGTCACCACCACGGTGGCCGCCACCCCGAGCAGCACGGCCACGAGCAGCGCGGTGAGCAGGCAGGCGAGGTGTGCGCGGGCGGGGCCGCGGGCGGCGGCGACGCAGGCCCGGGCCGCGGGCGGCTCCGCGGTGACACAGATCCGTACCAGCCAGGCGGCCACCGGCAGCAGACCGGCGGCGGTGTAGCCGAGCGAGCCGAGCACCGGCTGGCCGCTCTGCACGCCGACGCCCAGGAACACGACGTACAGGATCACCGGGGGCAGCCAGCGCTGGGAGCGCAGCAGCAGGTCGGCCTGGTAGCGCAGGAGCGCGGTCATGGGCGGCTTCCGGGGTCGGGGGACGGCGGTTCGGGGGACGGCGGTTCGACGCGGACCACGTGCCAGGGCGGGTGGGCCGTGAGCAGGGTGCGCAGCAGGATGTCTGAGTGGGACGCGGGGACGGCGAGCCGGTGGCTGCCGGGGGCGGTCTCCTCGGCGGACACGGCGATCCGCACCGCGTCCGGCGGCAGCCGCCCGCCCGGCGCCCCCCGCACGGTGACGACCGTGACCGGTCCGGTCGGCGTACCCGGCGGGTCGGTACGGCGTTCCAGGCCCCCGTCGATCACCGCGTAGGCCGCGTGCGGGGCCCCGGCGAGCCGGCGCGGGTCGTGGTCCACGAAGACCACGGCACCCCCGGCCGCCGTCCGCTCGGCCACCGCCCGCTCCAGCTCGGTCCGCGCCGCCGCGTCGAGCCCGGTCCATGCCTCGTCCAACACGAGCAGCTCAGGGTCGGCGAGCAGGGCCTGCGCGACGGCGACCTTCTGGCTGCCGCCCTTGGACAGCCGCGCCATCGGCGTACCGGCGTACGCGCCCGCCCCGAACCGCTCCAGCCAGGTGTCCGCGGCGCGTGCGGCGGCCTCCCGGCCGAGGCCGTGGACGGTGCCGAGGTGGGTGAGGTATCCGGCCGCCGTGAAGGGCAGGGCGGACGGGAACCGCTCCGGCACGTACGCCGTGCGCGGGCGACCGCTGATCCGGCCCTCGCTGGGCGCGTCGAGCCGGGCGAGCAGCCGGAGCAGGGTGGACTTCCCGGTCCCGTTCGCCCCTTCGATCCGGGTGAGGGTGCCGGGGGCGATGACGAGGTCGACGCCTCGCAGCACCCAGGGGCCGAGGATGCCGTAGCGACGGCCCACGGCGGTCAGGCGCAGGTCACGGTGCATGGGGGTCATCCTGTTGCAGGGGATCCGGTACGGGGTCGTCCGGTACGGCGCTCACCGCGCCGGCCGGGCTCAGCGGGCCATGCCCCGGCTCAGCTCGGCGGCCCTGGCCCGCACCGCCGCGGCCCAGGGTCCTCCGTCCCCCGGCGGCGCGGACACCCCGGTGGCCGAGACCTGCACGTCGGACAGCGGACCGTCCGGGGAGGCTTCGAGGCGGCCCCAGTCGATGTCGGTCCCGGCGCGCTGGGCGAGGGCGACGACGGTGCCGACGAAGCCCTCGGAGAGGGCCAGGATGACGGTGTGGCCGGTCCGCCGGTGCCGGGCGAGCAGGGCGTGCACGAAGACCCCGAAGGCGTCCGGATCGATCTGGCACTCGTCGTTCCGCATCGGCCCGATACCGGACGGCAGCCCCAGCTCGGCCTCGAAGACCTCCACCTGCCGCAGAAAGAGCCGGGCGGCCCCGTTGGACGGGTTCCACAGCGTCTCGTCGCCGATGTCGAAGTACTGACTCATGGCACTCCCCCTCCGGTCCCTTCCATCGGTCAAGAGGGGTGAGCGTAGCCAGCAGGTTCACCGGCGTCGCCGGAAAATCCCCCGCGCGGACCCTCTCGTCCCGCCCGCGTGAGCCTCTCGTCCCGCCCGCGCGTTGATCGGTCCGACCGGGGCTTCGTAGGCTGGGTTCCCGTGAGCCACGTTCCCGCCCCCGCCGCCCCCGCCGCCGCCACTGCCGACAGCCCCGTCGAGCCCGCACGCGATCCGCGTGACGAGGCGCCCCAGTTCGTCCTGCCGCTGGTGGTACGGATCGAGCGGGGCGCCCCGCCGGCCCGTACCGACGCGCTGGAGACCGCCGCCCGGGCCGTCCTGACCCTGCTCGGCGACGAGCGGGCGCACGGCGACGGCGAGTGGGCCGAGGCGGTACGCGACTGGGAGGACGCCCGGATCCGGAAGGTGGTCCGCCGGGCCCGGGGCGCCGAGTGGCGGCGCGCCGAGGCACTGCCCGGGATCACGGTGCACGGCGCCTCCGCGGAGGTCCGGGTCTTCCCGCCGATCCCGCTGGACGGCTGGCCGAAGGACCTGGCGAAGCTCCAGGTGTCGGGCACCGAGCTGGACGACCCCGAACCGCCGGCTCCCGCCGACCCGGCCGGCCGGCCCGTGCTCTGGCTGAACCCGGACCTGGAGATGTCGGCCGGCAAGGCGATGGCCCAGGCCGGCCACGGTGCCCAACTGGCCTGGTGGGCCCTGCCGGACGCCGCCCGCACCGCCTGGCGCGACGCCGGCTTCCCCCTCTCCGTCCGCACGGCCGCCCCGGCCGACTGGCCCCGCCTGACCACGAGCGGCCTGCCCGTGGTCCGCGACGCCGGTTTCACCGAGATCGCCCCGGGCTCCTGCACGGTGGTGGCGGAGCACCCGGCCCTGCGCTGACCGGGGAGGCCGGCGCGGCCGGAGGCGGGCCGCTCGCAACCTCAAATGTTGCTCTGAACGCGACAGGCGGGGGGTTCGAGGGCGGTCGCCGGGGCCATATCCCCGTCACTCGACGCAGCAGCACGGGCCGAGGAGGGGGAAGCACCATGCGGCGACTGGGGACCGGGATCGGGTGGCGGCCGGAGATCGCGGATGCCGTGGAGCGCATGCCCGGCATCGACTGGGTGGAGGTCGTGGCGGAGAACGTCTGCCCCGGGCACCTGCCCGAGTCGCTGCTGCGGCTGCGCGAGCGCGGTGTGACGGTGGTCCCGCACGGTGTCTCACTGGGTCTCGGCGGCGCCGACCGGCCCGACGAGGGGCGGCTGACGGCGCTCGCCGAGCGGGCGGAGGCGCTCGGCTCGCCGCTGGTCACCGAGCACATCGCCTTCGTCCGGGCGGGCGGCGCGCTCACCGCCTCCCCGCGCCTGGAGGCCGGCCATCTGCTGCCCGTGCCGCGCACCCGGGACGCGCTGGACGTGCTGTGCGAGAACGTCCGCATCGCGCAGGACGCGCTGCCGGTGCCGCTGGCCCTGGAGAACATCGCCGCGCTGTTCTCCTGGCCGGGCGAGGAGCTGACCGAGGGCCAGTTCCTGTCCGAGCTGGTCGAGCGGACCGGCGTACGGTTGCTGATCGACGTGGCCAACCTGCACACCAACCACGTCAACCGGGGCGAGGACCCCGCCGAGGCGCTGGCCGCGCTGCCCCTTGAGGCGATCGCCTACGTCCACGTCGCGGGCGGCTTCGAGCGCGACGGCGTCTGGCACGACAGCCATGCGCATCCCGTGCCGCGTCCGGTCCTCGACATCCTGACCGGCCTCGCCGCCCGGGTCGCGCCGCCGGGGGTGCTCCTGGAGCGGGACGAGAACTTCCCGGAACCGGCGGAGCTGGAGCGGGAGTTGGACGCGATCCGGGAAGCGGTGACGGTCGGGCGCGCGACGGAGGACGCGGTGCGGGGTACGGCGCGGACACCGGCCCTCGGCGGTGCCGCCCGGGCCGGCGGTGTCGGTGTCCTGGCGCGACCGGTGGCGGGGCCGGTGGCGGGCGTGCGCGAGCGGGTCGGGGTCGCGCAGACCGCCGTGCTGTCGTCCCTGGTGGCGGGGACGCCGGTGCCCGAGGGGTTCGACCGGGTGCGGATGGGGGTGCAGGCGCGGGCGCTCGCGGCGAAGCGGGCGGGGGTCGTGGCGAAGGTGGCGCCCGAGCTGCCGGTGATCCTGGGGCCGGGGTACCGGGAGACGTTCCTGGAGTACGCCCGGCAGCGGCCGATGCGCGGGGGGTACCGGCTGGACGCGCTCGACTTCGCCGGCCACCTGCTGAAGCTGGGCCGGCCGGCCGACGCGGGGGCACGGCGCGAACTGCGGGACTGGTGGCTGCACCGCTCGGGCCCGGCACCGCGGAAGCGGGGGTTCGTGGAGCGGGTGCTGCGACGCGGCGTCTGACGGGTTGCCCCGAGCGCCCCGAAGGGGCACGGGGAACCGCGCGACCAGCCACGACGCACCCGCACGCGCCGACGTCACCGCAACCACCCCGTCGGCGCCGCGAACCGGCCCCGCGGCCCGCGCCCGAAAGCCCCTTCGGACCCCCCAGTAATATGCCAACCCCGCACCCACCCCCAGCACCCCCGGCGTGCGGCGCAGGAGGCATCATGCGACCGCGACCGCGACCCCCGGTCAACGGACGAGGCATATTCAGCGGCACCGGGCTCATCGTCACCGCCCTGGCGGCGACGGTCGTCGCGCTGCTCGTCCCGCTGTGGTCGTACGCCGACCGGCAGGACGACCCGGCGAGCGCGAGCGTGCTCAGCGCGCGGACGGTGACGACGCCGTACGGCCCGCTGTCCGCGCAGGACCGGGACTTCGTCACCAAGGTGCGGCTGGCCGGGCTGTGGGAGCTGCCCGCCGGGGAGCTGGCGCAGCGGAAGGGGACCACGCCCGCCGTCCGCACGGCCGGCCGGCACCTCGTCGACGGCCACACCTCCCTCGACGCGCACGTCCGGACGGTCGCCACCCAGCTCGGCATCGCCCTGCCCAACGAGCCGAACGAGCAGCAGAAGCAGTGGCTGGCCACCCTGGACACGGCCGAGGGCCAGGACTTCGACCGCCAGTTCGCCGGCCTCCTCCGGCTCGCCCACGGCCGGGTGTTCTCCCTGGTCGCGCAGATCCGGGCCGGCACCCAGAACTCCCTGGTCCGCGATCTCGCCGACGACGCCAACGCGACCGTTCTGGACCACATCAAGGTCCTGGAGGCGACCGGGTACGTCGACTTCGCCGCGCTGGCCAGGGATCTGGCGGCCGCCGCCTCCCCGGTGCCGACCCCGTCGGAGGTCGACCCGAGCGCGGCGGTACCGGTCGAGCCGTCACCGACCGATCCGTCAGCGGCCGTGCCTTCAGCGGCCGATCCGTCAGCGGCCGATCCGTCAGCGGGCCAGGCATCGCTGGACCAGGCAGCGCAGGGCCAGGCGTCGCAGCCGCAGGCATCGCCCGGCGAGACCGTCTCGCTGCCGCCCGCAACCAGCAGCCCGCCTCCGGACACGAACAGCCCCTGACCAGCCCGGAAAGCGGAACGTCACAGACCGGCAACACTGCGTCCGGATTCTGAAATGGGCATGGCGTGCGCCCGGTCCTCTGGCATAGAAACACGTCATGTTCTGGGTCCTTCTCCTGCTCCTGGCCTGGGGTTTCGCCGGTACGGCCTGCACCCGGCTGTGCCTGGCGGCCGTTCGCGCGGCAGCCGCGGACGTGCGTGACGCGCCGACGGACGGGGAGCGTGATCTGACGCTGTACGAGGCGGCCTTCCTCTCCGGCGGCCCCGCGCGGGTCGCCGATGTGACCCTGCTCTCCATGGCCCGTCAGCGCCGGCTGCTGCTCGCGCACACCGGCTGGGCCACGGTCGTGGACCCGCACGGGCGGGACGAGATGGAGCGGTCCGTCATAGGAGCCATAGGGCCGGAGGGGCAGTCGCGGATCGCGCCGGTACGGGACCGGGCGGCCGGGGCCGAGGCCGTGCGCCGGCTGGCCGACGGGCTGGTCCGCGCGGGTCTCGCGGTGCCCGAGGGCACGGGGACGACCGTGGGCGCCGCCGTCCGCCAGGTGCGGGCCTCCGTGCTCGCCGTGGCCGCGCTGGGCGTGACCGCGCTGCTGCTGCCCGTCCAGACCGGGACGCCCCGCCTGCTGGTGGGCCTGTGGTTCACCCTGCCCCTCATCCTGGCGCTGAGCTGTCTGGCCATCGCCCGGTTCGAGGTGCATCCGTACTCGCGGTGGGCCTCCCCCGCCGGGCAGCGGCTGCTGAGCGCGCTGCCCGGCGAGCCGGCCGGTGACGAGCGGTCGTTCCTCACCTCCGTCGCCGTCCGCGGCATCCGCGCGATAGGCGAACCGGGGTTGCGCGCGGCCTTCACCCACCGCGACCAGCCCTGGCGGGAGTAAGGACCCCGGGCGGGATCCGCAGGGGGCGGCTTCAGGGGGCGCACAGGGGGCATTGGGGCCGACACCGGCCCGACGGTGCTTGCCTTCCCCCACTGCCGACCGAAATATCCCTTCTGTCGTCGCCGGGCCGTGGCAGCCGTGCCATCGCCGCCGCGCACCGAAGGGATACGCGATGAAAGCTGCCGCCCTCTACTCGGCCGCCGGTTCCTTGCTCCTGACCGCCCTGGCCGCGGCCCCGGCGGGCGGCACGCCCGGCACCCCCGACACGGTGGGCGCCCCCGGCGCGGCCGAACTGCGCGGCACCGCGGTGGCCGTGGCCCGCGCCCGGGCGGCCGGGATCGACTTCGGTCCCTGCGCCGCCGCCGACGTCCCGGAGGCACCGGCCGGCGTGCGGTGCGGCACGGTGAGCGTCCCGCTGGACTACGCGCACCCGAACGGCAAGCGGATCCGGCTGACCGTCAGCCGCGCCCAGGCCACCCACAAGGACCCGCGCAACAGCAAGCGGAGGGTTCCCCGGCAGGGCGCCCTGGTCTTCAACCCGGGCGGCCCCGGCGCCTCCGGCATGTACTTCCCGCTCATCGGGACGATCCCGGCGTGGCAGCGGATCGCCGCCGCCTACGACCTCGTCGGCTACGCCCCGCGCGGGGTGGGCCGGTCGGCGCCGCTGTCCTGCGAGGACCCGAAGCGCTTCTTCAAGGCGCCCACCGCGTCACCGACGCATCCGTCGGAGGCGTACAAGCGGCAGCGCATCGCGCAGGCGAAGGCGTACGCGCGCGGCTGCGCCCAGCGGTCCGGGAGCGGGCTGCGGTTCTACAACTCGCTCAACAACGCCCGTGACCTGGACGTCCTGCGGGCCGCGCTGGGCGAGGACCGGCTGACCTTCATGGGGGCGTCGTACGGCACCTACTTCGGCGCGCTCTACGCGACGATGTTCCCCTCCCACGTGCGGCGCATGGTGCTGGACTCGGCGGTGAACCCGGACCCGCAGAAGATCTGGTACCGCAGCAACCTGGACCAGTCGGTGGCGTTCGAGGAGCGCTGGGCAGACTTCCGTGACTGGATCGCCCGGCGCGACGACGTGTACCGGCTCGGTGCCACGCCCGCGCGGGTGCAGCGCAGCTACGACACCGCGCGCGAACGGCTGGCCGGGAAGGCGGCGGGCGGGACGGTCGGTCCCGGCCAGTTGCAGAACGTCTTCCTGGCGGCCGGGTACTACGACGACTTCTGGCCGAGCCGCGCGGCGGCGCTCTCGGCGTATCTGCACGGCGACCCGAAGCCGCTGGTCCGGCTGGCCACGCCGAGCCCGGAGAGCGCCGCCGAGGCGGAGAACGGCAGCGCGGTGTACACGGCCGTGGAGTGCAACGACGCGCCCTGGCCGACGGACTGGGCGGTGTGGGACCGGGACAACACGCGCCTCGCCCGGGTCGCGCCCTTCGAGACCTGGGACAACGCGTGGATGAACCTGCCGTGCGCCTACTGGCCGGCGCCCCGGCAACGGCCGCTGGACGTGCGGACCGGGCTCGGTGAGCTGCCGCCGGTGCTGGTCCTGGCGGCCGAGCGGGACGCCGCCGCGCCGTACCAGGGCGCGCTGGAGATGAACCGGCGGCTGGCCGGCTCGGTGCTGGTGACCGAGCGGGACGCGGGCACGCACGGCGTCGGGGGCGGGCCCAACAGGTGCGTCAACGGGTACCTGGAGGCGTACCTGCTGGAGGGCCGTGTCCCGGCGCGGCACGCGTCGTGCGCGCCGCGCCCCGAACCGGTCGCCTCCGGCGGTCCGGCCGAGAAGGGGGTCCGGCGGGACGCGCTCAAGGGGAAAGCCGACCGGCGTTAGGCGCGACTACCGGGGTGCCGGGGCCGGGTCGTCGGTCGGCCGCGGGTTCGTACTGCCTGAGTCGCGCCGTTCCCCGCGCCCCTTCGGGGCGCTTCAGGCGAGGTCCGCCACCAGTTCACCGATGTCCTTGCGGCGGCCCGTGAAGAACGGGACCTCCTCGCGGACGTGCATGCGGGCCTCGGAGGCGCGCAGGTGGCGCATGAGGTCGACGATGCGGTACAGCTCGTCGGCCTCGAAGGCCAGGATCCACTCGTAGTCGCCGAGGGAGAACGAGGCGACCGTGTTGGCGCGCACGTCCGGGTAGCCGCGGGCCATCTTGCCGTGGTCGGCGAGCATGCGGCGGCGGTCCTCGTCGGGCAGCAGGTACCAGTCGTAGGAGCGGACGAACGGGTAGACGCTCACGTAGTTGCGGGGCGTCTCGTCGGCGAGGAACGCCGGGATGTGCGAGCGGTTGAACTCGGCGGGGCGGTGCAGCGCCATGTTCGACCACACGGGCGTGAGCGCGCGGCCCAGCCTGGTGCGGCGGAAGAGGTTGTACGCCTCCTGGAGCTGGTCGCTGGTCTCGGCGTGCCACCAGATCATGAGGTCGGCGTCGGCGCGCAGGCCGGAGACGTCGTAGGTGCCGCGGATCGTCACGTCCTTGGCGGCGAGCTGGTCGAACAGCTCCTGGACCTCGTCGGCGTAACCCGCGCGGTCCTCCGGGAGCACGTCCTTCAGCTTGAAGACGGACCAGAGGGTGTAGCGGATGACCTCGTTGAGGTCCTTGGCCAGCTTGCCCTTGTTCGGGATCCTGCCGGACTCGGTGGTGGGGGCGTCGTCACTCATGGTCCCTATTCTCCCGCTCCGCCGTGCAGGCTCTGCACCGGGTTGGCCGTGAGCTCCCGGACCCCGGTGAGGTCGCCGCCGAGCTGGTCCACCGCCGCGTACGCGCTCGCGATGCAGGCCGGGATGCCGACGCCGTCGTACTGCGCGCCGCACACCGCGAGCCCCGGCAGCTTGGCGATCTGCTCGCGGACGCGGGCCACGCGCGCGTGGTGCCCGACCGGGTACTGCGGCAGGCCGTCGGTCCAGCGGGTGACCCGGGTCCGCAGGGGTGCGGCGGCCAGGCCGGTGGCCTCCCGCAGGTCGTGCCGGGAGACCTCCACCAGGTCGGCGTCGTCCCGGCCGAGGACCTCCGTCTCGCCGTGGCGGCCCACGGACGTGCGCAGGACGACCACGTCCGGGTCCTCCTCGGCGATCCAGCCCCACTTCTGGGAGGCGAAGGTGGAGGCCTTGATGGTGCGGCCGTCGACGGGCGGCACCAGGAAGCCGCTGCCCGCGGGCAGGTTCAGGTCGGCGCGCCGGTAGGCGAGGGTGATCAGGGCCATCGAGGCGTACTCGACGGCGTCCAGCTCGGCGGCGGCCCCCGGGGACTCGGCGCGCAGCAGGGCGGCGGCGGCCGGGGCGGGTACGGCGACGATCACGGCGTCGGCGCGCAGCACGCGCTCCCCGGCGGTGATCCGCCAGCCGCCGGCCGCCTCCCGGCGCAGTTCACGCGCGGGCGTGCCGGTCAGGATCTCGCCGCCCCGCGCGCGCACCGAGTCGGCGACCGCCTGCGGCAGCCGGCCGACCCCGCCGGCGATGCCCATGAAGACCGGCCCGGTCTGCTGCTGGGCGGCGGCCTTCGCCTGGATCTCCCGGACGCCCTCCGTGAGGGAGGCGTGGGTGCGGGCGGCCTGGAAGAGCTGGGGGACGGCGGAGCGCATCGAGATGCGGTAGGCGTCGCCCGCGTACACCCCGCCGAGCAGGGGTTCGACGAGCCGGTCGACGACCTCGCGGCCGAGCCGGGCCGCCACGTACTCCCCCACGGCCACGTCGTCGCCGACCTCGGTGCGGGGCAGGTCGGCGTCGCGCTCGATGCGGGCCAGGCCCTCGTCCGACAGGACGCCGGCCAGGGCGGCGGCGGTGCCGGGCACGCCCATCACATGGCCCTTGGGCATGGGCCGCAGGGCGCCCCGGGTCCAGATCGAGGCGGTCGCGGTGGCGGGCGGCTGGAGCAGCTCGCCGAGTCCGGCCTCGCGCGCGAGGGCCACCGCTTCGGGGCGGCGGGCGAGCATGGACTCGGCGCCCAGGTCGACGCGCACGCCGGCGATCTCGCCGGGCAGCAGCTTGCCGCCGACCCGGTCGCCGGCCTCCAGCACGGTCACCCGCGCTCCGCGCCCCAGCAGCCGGTGCGCTGCGGCCAGCCCGGCGATGCCGGCCCCGATGACGACGACGTGCCCCGGGCTCCCGCCCGGCGCGCTGCTACCCGTTGCGCTCATCCCCCCACTCTCTCAGACCCCGCCGGCACGCCCTCCGGGAGGCGGGGTCCGGGCCGTGACCGTTGTGTGTTTCGGTCCCCTCGGGGTGGGACGCATGTCGTGCCGGCCGCCGGTCGGCGCATGCGGTCCCGCATGCGCCGACCGGCTCGGCCCGGCTCGGCTCACATGGTCACTTGATGTAGACGAGGCCGTCGGTGGTGACGGTGGGACGGCCGCTGGTGCCCACGACGACGACCTTGATCGTGTGCTTGGCGCTGCTGGACCAGCTCTTGGTCCAGATCGCCTGCCGGTACAGGGTGGTTGCCGACTTGAGGTCGACGGTGGCCGCCTTGGTGCCGTCGACGTAGACGTACGCCTGGCCGGAGGTGGAGGCCCGGGACACCACCCAGGCCGCGGAGCGGCCGGTGAAGGTCCAGGTGAGGCCGGCGCCCTTCGAGCCGCTGGAGTAGGACTTGCCGCCGAGGTAGCTGGTGGACGACCGGGTGGTCCAACTGCCGGTCTTCGTGGCGGAGCTCTCCTGGAGGATCGCAGGGGTGTAGGCCGGGGAGGAGGTGCGGTAGTTGCCGGCGTAGTCGTAGGCCCGCATCGACCAGGTCGTGGCGGTCCCGGATGTGGCGGTGCGGCTGGAGCTGGTGGTGGTCGGGCTGAACGTCGCCGTGGTCGGGGACAGCAGCTTCACACTCTGCAGCGCCTTGTCGTCGGTGGCCTTCCAACCGAGAGTGACAGGCACGGCGGACGTGTTGACGGTGCCGGAACGCAGGGAGATCCGCGGGGTGGTGGTGAAGGTCGGCGCGGTCGTCTCCGCCACGACGGTCAGCGCGGAGCTGGCCGCGGTCTTGCCGGACTGGTGTACGGCCCGCACGGCGATGGTGTGGCTGCCGAGGGGCAGGGTGGCGCCGACGGAGGTGGCGGTGCCGGAGGCGGTGGCCACGGTCTTGCCGTCGACGAGCAGTTGGAAGCTCTTGATGAGCGAGCCGGGTGTGGTGGCTGTCCAGTGCGCGGTGATCGCGCCCTTGGTGTAGTAGGTCGATCCGGACGCGGTCGCGCCGCCCAGTGAGGTGATCTTCAGGCCCTGCACCGGTCCGGCCGCCCAGGCCCGGATGGTCGGCAGCTGGGGGTAGAGGGTGTTTCCGGGGCATTGGGTGTTGTACCCGTCCCGGTGGCCGGAGATCCGCTGGAAGGTGTAGGCGCTTCCTGCGGTGAAACCGGTGCTGAAGTAGTTCTTCTGGGTGGCGCCGGCGGTGAGCTGGGTGGTGCCGGCCGGGTCGGCGCCGTACTGGCCGAGCTTCCAGGCCGCCAGACGGGCGATCGAGGCCAGCGCGGCGTTGGAGGCGCTGGTGGTGGTGTAGTCGCCGAGGACCGCGATGCCCGCGGACTCACGGTTCCAGCCGTAGGTGTGGGCACCCAGCACGGGCAGGTCCACGCCGCCCTTGCGGCCCTCGAAGATCGTGCCGCACTTGTCGACGAGGAAGTTGTAGCCGATGTCCTTCCAGCCCTCGACCTGTACGTGGTAGGCGTAGATGCTCCGCACGATCGACGGCGAGTCGGTGCAGGAGTAGTCGTTGGCGCCGTCGGTGTGATGGACGAACACGGCCTTCACGTCCGCGTTGTACTCCGGCGCCTGCGGGCTGATCGACTCGTCAGCGCCCCAGCCCGCGCGGTCGACGATCGGCGGCTGGGGCCGAGTCGACGGCGGCGCGGTCGGCCCGGTGGGCGACGGGCTGGCGGACGGGCTCGCCGAGGCGGAGGCGGAGGCGGAGCTTGAGTCGGTGGGAGCGGCCGTGGACGTGGTGGTGTCCGTCGGGGCCGGGGACGTGGCGGTCTGGCCGTCCGTGGGCGTCACGACGGTGCCGTCGCCGGGAGAGGCAGGATCGGCGGGGGTGCTGCTGCTCGTGGCGTCGGGGCTTCCCTCTGCGACGAACGCGGCCGGCTCGCTGCCGGGCGCCTCGGCCTCGGCGTCGGTCACCACACCCGGATCGACCAGGTTGACCTCCAGCCCCTTGGGCAGGGCAGTGGTGGAGCCGTTCTTGCGGACGACCTGTACCTGCACACCGTTGGAGGACCCGACCCACAGCGGCTCGGACGCGCCGCGCACGCGGCGTCCCGGCTTCTCCAGCGGATCCACGTTCAGTTCCAGGTCGCGCCAGGCGCTCCACTCCCCGGTCGCCGTGCTGCGGGTGCGCACCTGCGCCGTGCCGTGCAGCCGCGTGGTGGCACCCGCCCAGGAGACGCCGAGCATCGAGAACTGCGAGGTGTCCGTGCGCGCCAGATCCTGCCGGTCGGCAGCGGTGCCCTTCAGCGCGAGGGCGTAGACCTTGACCGGCCGCTTGGCCCGGCCGGTCGCGCCGGAATCGGACGACGGGCTGGCGACGGCGTAGGTCACCCCGCCGCCTCCCAGCACCACGGCACCCAGCGTCAGCCACACCCGGCGTTTCAGGTTCAGCGGTCTGTACGCATGCGACGTACGACGGCTCACGACGTATCCACCCCACACAAGGCCCGCGAAGAGGCCGTAGAAGAAGAGCACAGGAAGCACACCCGTCACATGGGCGGCTCATCGGTCCAGCGCACCCCGGCCGTCAAACATCACGGGCCCTGGGAATGTTGTGGTGTAGATCACTGCGACTCGGGCGGGCGCCACCAGCGGTCGGGGCCTTGCGCCCGCCCCGGTGCGGACGGCACACGGGGGCGGGACGACGGGAAGCGAGCCCGGACGGAGCCGGGGAGGCGGCCGGGACGGAAGGAACCGCGCCCCGTAGCGTGTTCCCATGAGCATGAGCGGTGGGCGGGGCAGCGGCGGCAGGGAACGGCTGGTCGTGATCGGCGGCGACGCCGCGGGCATGTCCGCGGCGTCGCAGGCGCGACGGCTGAGGGGCCCGGAGGAGCTGGAGATCGTGGCCTTCGAGCGCGGCCACTCCACCTCCTTCTCGGCGTGCGGCATCCCGTACTGGGTGGGCGGCGAGGTCCCCGAGCGGGACCGGCTCATCGCCCGGACGCCGGAGGAGCACCGGGCCCGCGGGATCGATCTGCGGCTGCGCACCGAGGTCACGGAGATCGACGTGCCGGGGCAGCGGGTACGCGCGCGTGACGTCGATTCCGGCGCGGAGTCCTGGACGCCGTACGACCGGCTCGTCATCGCCACCGGCGCCCGCCCGGTCCGCCCGGACCTGCCCGGAGTGGACGCGCCCGGCGTGCACGGCGTGCAGACCCTGGACGACGGCCAGGCCCTGCTGGACACGCTGGCCCGCACGCGTGGCCGCAGGGCGGTGGTCGTCGGGGCCGGCTACATCGGCGTCGAGATGGCCGAGGCGCTGATCAACCGGGGTTTCGAGGTGACGGTCGTCAACCGCGGCAAGGAGCCCATGTCGACGCTCGACCCGGACATGGGCCGGATGGTGCACCGGGCCATGCAGGGGCTCGGCATCGCCATGGTGAACAACGCGGAGGTCACCAAGATCCTCACCGGGGACGACGGCCGGGTGCGCGCGGTGGCCACCGAGCACGCCGAGTACCCGGCCGACCTGGTGGTCCTGGGCATCGGCGTCCGCCCGGAGACCGCCCTCGCCCGGGCGGCCGGCCTCCCGCTCGGCGCGCACGGCGGGCTGCTCACCGACCTAGCGATGCGGGTGCGCGGGCACGAGAACATCTGGGCGGGCGGCGACTGCGTGGAAGTGCTGAACCTGGTCTCCGGGCAGGAGCAGTACGTCCCGCTCGGCACCCACGCCAACAAGCACGGCCAGGTCATCGGCACCAACGCCGGCGGCGGCTACGCCACCTTCCCCGGTGTGGTCGGTACGGCGGTCAGCAAGGTCTGCGACCTGGAGATCGCCCGCACCGGACTGCGGGAGAAGGACGCCCGCAGGGTGGGTCTGCGCTTCGAGACGGTCACCATCGAGTCGACCAGCCGCGCCGGCTACTACCCCGGCGCCGCCCCCATGACGGTCAAGATGCTCGCCGAGTTGCGCACGGGCCGGTTGCTGGGCGTGCAGATCGTCGGCAGGGAGGGGGCGGCGAAGCGGGTCGACATCGCTGCGGTGGCGCTGACCGCGCAGATGACGGTGGAACAGATGACGGCCCTGGACCTGGGCTACGCCCCGCCGTTCTCACCGGTGTGGGACCCGATCCTGGTGGCGGCGAGGAAGGCCGTCTCGAAGGTACGGGCGGCCTGACCGGCCGAAGGGGCGCGGGGAGCGGCCCGACCGGCCACGACGGCGCCGCACCCCTGCCGCGCGCCTACGCCGTGCCGGTGATCCGCGGCAGGGCCGAGACCGCCGCCGGCTGCTCCCCGGAGGGCTTCGCGTGGGACGCCGGCGGCCGGGTGGAGCGCAGCCGGTAACTCACCGCCTCGTCCAGCGTCACCGGCCGCTGCATCTGCGTGGCGAGCCGGCCCGCCTCCTGGCCGAGCCGCGCGACGTCCTCCCAGGGGAGCCGTACGACCAGAGAGATCTCC
The DNA here is from genome assembly GCF_001514055.1 of Streptomyces corchorusii. Classification (NCBI taxonomy): domain Bacteria; kingdom Bacillati; phylum Actinomycetota; class Actinomycetes; order Kitasatosporales; family Streptomycetaceae; genus Streptomyces; species Streptomyces corchorusii. The sequence continues at coordinate 28,864 of NZ_KQ948361.1, forward strand.
GCCTCACCGTCGGGCAGAGCGTGCATCGCCGAAACCTGCGGAGCGTTCGTCATCGCCTGTTCCTCACGTCGGTTGAGAACAGATACGCGCGCCTGCCCGGCGGCGTTCACCGATTCGTACGCCCGATCGCGGGCACTACTTCTGTGTGGTCATCCCCGTCCATGACGTGAACCCGGTACGCCGCACCCCCTGGGTGACGTACGCCCTCATCGCCGCCAACGTGCTGGTGTTCCTCACCATGCCCGGCATAGCCGGCTCCGTGGCCGGCAGCAGCCGGCTGGCGCAGCTGTGCCATCTCCAGGCCTTCATGGACCACTACGCGGCGGTCCCCCGGGAACTGATCCACCATCAGCTGCCCCGGCTCGTCCCGACCGGGGAGGTCGGCGTGGGCCCCGGCGGACCGGGCTGCGTCGTCGGGCCGCCCGGCTACGACAAGTCCCCGCCGCTGTCGGTGTTCACGGCGATGTTCCTGCACGGCGGCTGGCTGCACCTGCTGGGCAACATGCTCTTCCTGCTGATCTTCGGCAACAACGTCGAGGACCGGATGGGCCACATCCGCTTCTTCCTCTTCTACGTCGTCTGCGGCTACGCGGCCGGCTACGGCTTCGCGCTGCTCAACGCCACCTCCTCGGACCCCCTGATCGGCGCGTCCGGCGCGATCGCCGGCGTCCTCGGCGCCTATCTGGTCCTCTACCCGAAGGCCAGGGTGTGGGTCCTGGTGCCGTTCCTGGTCTTCCTGCCGCTCAGGCTGCCCGCCTGGCTGGTGCTGGGCTTCTGGTTCGGGCTCCAGGCGGTGTACTCGTCGGGGCACGGGGTGTCCGGCGCCGGCACGGTGGCGTACGCGGCGCACGTGGTCGGCTTCGTGGCGGGCATGCTGCTGGCCTGGCCGCTCAAGCCCGGCACGCCGCCCCCGCCGGAGCCGCCCGGCCTGCTGTTCGGCAGGCGCGCGCGGCCCCACTACTCGTGGTGAGCCGGTCCTCGTGGTGAGCCGGCCGGCGGCTCAGCGCGCGGTGGCGGTGTGGACGTACTCCACGAGCCGGGCCAGCGCGTCCGGGTCGGTGTTCGGCATGACGCCGTGGCCGAGGTTGAAGACGTGCCCCTCCAGGCCGGCGGCGGCGTCGAGCACCTCGCGGGCCTTGGCGGCGAGGGTGTCCTTGTCCGTGAACAGGACGGTCGGGTCCAGGTTGCCCTGGAGCGCCTTGCCGGGGCCGACGCGGCGGGCGGCCTCGTCCAGCGGGACGCGCCAGTCGACGCCGACGACGTCCGCGCCGGCCTCGCCCATGAGCCCCAGCAGCTCACCGGTGCCGACGCCGAAGTGGATGCGCGGGACGCCGTACCCGGCGACCGCGTCGAAGACCTTCACGGAGGCCGGCATGACCGACTTCCGGTAGTCGGCGGGGGCCAGGGCTCCGGCCCAGGAGTCGAAGAGCTGGACGGCGCTGGCGCCCGCCTCGATCTGCACCTTCAGGAAGGCGGCCGTGATGTCGGCGAGCCGGTCCAGCAGGTCGGCCCACAGCTCGGGGTCGCCGTACATCATCGCCTTGGCGTTCTCGTACGTGCGCGAGGGACCGCCCTCGACCAGGTAGCTCGCGAGGGTGAACGGCGCGCCCGCGAATCCGATCAGCGGGGTGGCGCCCAGCTCGCGGGTGAGCAGGCCGATGGCCTCGGTGACGTAGGTGACGTCCTCGGGGGTGAGGTCGCGCAGCCGGGCGAGGTCGGCGCGGGTGCGGATCGGCTGCTCGACGACCGGGCCGACGCCGGGCTTGATGTCGAGGTCCACGCCGATGGCCTTGAGGGGGACGACGATGTCGCTGTAGAAGACCGCCGCGTCCACGCCGAGCCGCCGTACCGGCTGGAGGGTGATCTCGGTGACCAGCTCGGGACGCGTGCAGGACTCCAGCATGGGGATGCCCTCACGCACCTTGCGGTACTCCGGCAGGGAGCGGCCGGCCTGGCGCATGAACCACACCGGGGTGTGCGGCACGGGTTCGCGCCTGCACGCCTTGAGGAAGGCGCTGTCGTACGTCGCTGTCGGCTGCGGGGTGTCATTGGCGGTCACGAGGCAAGTTTCGCATGCCGCCGGACAGGGACCTGGCCGGTGTCCCGCCGGCCGGGCGCAGCCGCGTGGGCCGCAGGGGGGTGTCTTGCCCTGCACGACGCCCCGGTTCCCCTTACTCTTCCCCGCATGGCTGCGGCTCACGGACGAATGTCGGACAGCGCTGACGGAACGGGCGACGTGAAGGACACCGAGGAGACGGACGGGCACCCCGGTGCCTCGGGTCCGCCGGCTTTCCGCACCGCGGTCGAGGCCCTGCGCGGCAGCCGGCTGCGGCCCCAGGTCGAGGTGGAGCCGACGCCCGCCCCGCAGCGGCTCGCCCCCTACGCGTACGCGGTGGAGGCGGTGGTGGTGGACGGCGAGCAGGAGCTGGCCGACGGGCGGCTGGTGCTGCTGCACGACCCGGCCGGGCACGACGCCTGGCGGGGCACGTTCCGGCTGGTGACGCTGGTGCGCGCGGAGCTGGAGCCGGAGATGGCGGCCGATCCGCTGCTGCCGGAGGTGTGCTGGTCGTGGCTGACCGGGGCGCTGGCGGCGCGCGGGCTGGGCTACGGCGAACCGAGCGGCACGATCACGCGGGCCAGTTCGCACTACTTCGGCGGGCTGGCCGAGCGGCCGGCCGCCTCGCAGATCGAGATCCGGGCGTCCTGGACGCCCCGGGAGGGCCTGGGCGGGGTGCCGGACACGGCCTCCCACCTGGCCTCCTGGTGCGATCTGCTGGCGCAGGTCGCGGGCCTGCCGCCGGCCGGGCCGGGGGACGCGTCGGTGGTGACCCTGCCGCAGCGCAGGGGCCCGCAGTCCCGGTGACCGGCCGGCACCGGACCCTTCATTGACCGTCTCTTTGTCGATACGGCCATTTTCCGTACTCGAATCGCACTCGCTCGAACCGACTTGATCTTCGGATGATCGATCGCGTGTCCGAATTGCCCAGATTGTTACTCACTAGATCGTGATCATTCTCTAAAGGCGGACGAGTTTGCTGCCGAAGACGACTGTGACCTTGAAAGCACGGTTCGTCCCGGCTTCCTCCCCACAAGCCGGCCCCGTCCCCCCCACCCAGGAGGCCTGGTGTCCGTTCTCCTTGAGCAACCCGCAAGCCTGGTCGCCTACCGCCCGAACAAGCCGACCGCCATGGTGGTCGTGGCCGACCCGCGCGTCCGCTCCACCGTCACCCGCCATCTGTGGGCGCTCGGCGTGCGCGATGTCATCGAAGCCTCGTCCATCGCGGAGGCTCGTCCCCGCATCGGCAACCCGCGCGACATCTGCGTCGCCGACGTCCACCTCCCCGACGGCTCCGGTCTCACCCTGCTGTCCGAGACCCGCGCCGCGGGCTGGCCCAACGGACTCGCCCTCTCCGCCGCCGACGACATCGGCGCCGTCCGCAACGCGCTGGCCGGCGGCGTCAAGGGCTACGTCGTCACCGGCACCCGCACCAACATCGGGCTCCCCGCCCGGCCCGGCGCCGCTCCCCTCGGCGCCGCCGCCCGTATGCACCGCCGCCCCCCGGGTGCCCCGAGTCACCCGGGCGGCTACCGGGAGCTGTCCGGACGCGAGGTCGAGGTGCTGCGGCTGGTCGCGGAGGGCCAGTCGAACAAGGCGATCGGCGTGTCCATGGGCCTGTCCGCCCTGACCGTGAAGAGCCACCTGGCCCGCATCGCCCGCAAGCTGGGAACGGGCGACCGGGCCGGCATGGTGGCCGTGGCCCTGCGTACCGGGATCATCCACTGAGCCGACCGGACGCCTCCCTTCGGCGGATCCGGCCTTCACTCGTGTGAACCAGCCCTTGCCCCGAGCTGACTGGTTTACGCCCCTCTCGCGTCCGTCGACGGAACGTTCCGTCGACGGACGCGGTCCACACACGGATACCCTTGACAGGTGACCGACGCCCAAGACACCGCAGCAGACAGTTCCCTGCGCACCACCGGGGGCACCCCTCCGGACGACGCAGGTTCTTCTGTGATGGGGGCGCCGACTCCTTTGCTCGAACCGCGCGAGGGCATTCCGCCCGTGATCGCCGACGAGGCGGCCCTCGACCGGGTGATCGCCGCCTTCGCCGCCGGCACCGGCCCGGTCGCCGTGGACGCCGAGCGCGCCTCCGGCTACCGCTACGGGCAGCGCGCCTACCTGGTGCAGCTGCGCCGCGAGGGCGCCGGGACCGCGCTGATCGACCCCGTCGCCTGCCCCGACCTGTCCGGCCTCGGCGAGGCCCTGTCCGGCGTGGAGTGGGTGCTGCACGCGGCCACCCAGGACCTGCCGTGCCTGCGCGAGATAGGCATGGTCCCGAGCCGGCTGTTCGACACCGAACTGGCCGGCCGGCTCGCGGGCTTCCCTCGGGTCGGTCTCGGCGCCATGGTGGAGGGCGTCCTCGGCTTCGTCCTGGAGAAGGGCCACTCCGCCGTCGACTGGTCGACCCGCCCGCTGCCCGAGCCCTGGCTGCGGTACGCGGCGCTCGACGTCGAACTGCTCGTCGACCTGCGGGACGCCCTGGAGAAGGAGCTGGACCGGCAGGGCAAGCTGGAGTGGGCCCTTGAGGAGTTCGACGCGATCGCGTCGGCGCCGCCGGCCGAGCCGCGCAAGGACCCCTGGCGCCGCACCTCCGGGATGCACAAAGTGCGCCGGCGCCGGCAGCTCGCGGTCGTGCGCGAGCTCTGGCAGACGCGGGACCGGATCGCGCAGCGGCGGGACGTGTCGCCGGGGAAGGTGCTGAGCGACACGGCCATCGTGGAGGCGGCGCTGGCCCTGCCGGGCAATGTGCACGTCCTCGCCGGGCTGAACGGGTTCGGGCACCGGATGGGGCGGCGGCAGCTTGAGCAGTGGCAGGCCGCGGTGGACCGGGCCAAGGCCCTTCCCGACAGTGCGCTGCCGCAGCCGGGGCAGCCGGTGACGGGGCCTCCGCCGCCGCGTGCCTGGGCCGACAAGGATCCGGCCGCCGCGGCCCGGCTGTCCGCCGCCCGCGCGGGGGTGACCGCGCTGGCCGAGCGGCTCACCATGCCCCAGGAGAACGTGATCTCCCCGGACACGGTGCGGCGGATCTGCTGGGAGCCGCCGGCGTCCGTCGACGAGGAGTCCGTGGGTGCCGCGCTGGCCGGGTACGGCGCGCGGCCCTGGCAGATCGAGCTGGTCACGCCGGTGCTGGTCGACGCGCTGTCGGCGCGGGACTGAGGAGTCGCGCCAGGACCGTGCCCGCCCAGACGCTCTTCCAGTGAGCGCCGCAGGGGCCGCGGAAGCGGGACAGGGACGTCGAGATCACGCCAAGATCCTGAGAGCCCCGTCGGCGGCTCGGGCTGCCGGTGGTCGCCGTCGGCCATCCCTCACCGACCGGCGGGCTCACCTCCGCGGGGGCACCGGCGCCGGCCGGGGCGTGACAGGCGGCGACCGATGTCTCCGGCGGGTCGGGGCGCGGGCGACGCGGTCCGCCGCTGACGGCGGCCCCGGCCGACGCATCCGACCCTGTCGGCGATGGCCCATGCCGGTCCTGACGCCCCGAGGTCGGCGCCGCCCCGGTGAGCCCCGGAAGATGTGACCTTCGCCGCTCCCGCCTCCCGGACTGTGCAGCTACGTTACTCATAAGTAGCATGGGTCCTGAGCGCGCGCTCAGCGCAACGCAGCAGTGCCATCCGCACAGGAGGAGAGCCATCGTGCCTCGTACCGTCAGGGACGTCGTCTTCGTCGACGGCGTCCGTACCCCGTTCGGCAAGGCGGGCCCGAAGGGCATCTACCACGAGACCCGCGCCGACGACCTTGTCGTGAAGGCGATCCGGGAGCTGCTGCGCCGCAACCCCGGTCTGGACCCGAAGAAGATCGACGAGGTCGCCATCGCGGCGACCACCCAGATCGGTGACCAGGGCCTGACCCTGGGCCGTACCGCCGGCATCCTCGCGGGCCTGCCGCAGTCCGTGCCCGGTTACTCCATCGACCGCATGTGCGCCGGCGCGCTGACCGCCGTGACGACCACCGCCGGTTCGATCGCCTTCGGCGCCTACGACGCCGTCATCGCCGGTGGCGTCGAGCACATGGGCCGCCACCCGATGGGCGAGGGCGTCGACCCGAACCCGCGGTTCGTGAGCGAGAAGCTGGTGGACGAGTCGGCCCTGTTCATGGGCATGACCGCGGAGAACCTGCACGACCGCTTCCCGCACATCACCAAGCTGCGCGCCGACGAGTACGCCGTGCGCTCCCAGGAGAAGGCCGCCAAGGCGTACGCCAACGGCAAGATCCAGCAGGACCTGGTGCCGATCTCGGTGCGCCGGACCAGCCCGGAGGGCGGGGAGACCGGCTGGGGCCTGGTCACCGCCGACGAGCCGATGCGCCCGGGGACCACCCTGGAGAACCTGGCGAACCTCAAGACGCCGTTCCGTGTGCACGGCCGGGTCACCGCGGGCAACGCGGCCGGTCTGAACGACGGCGCCACCGCGTCGATCATCGCGAGCGAGGAGTTCGCCCGCGAGAACGGCCTGCCGGTCAAGATGCGCCTGGTGTCGTACGCCTTCGCGGGCGTCGAGCCGGAGGTCATGGGCTACGGCCCGATCCCGGCCACGGAGAAGGCCCTCGCCAAGGCGGGCCTGTCCATCTCCGACATCGGCCTGTTCGAGATCAACGAGGCCTTCGCCGTGCAGGTGCTGGCCTTCCTCGACCACTACGGCATCGCGGACGACGACGAGCGCGTCAACCAGTACGGCGGCGCGATCGCCTTCGGCCACCCGCTGGCCTCCTCCGGCGTCCGCCTGATGACGCAGCTGGCCCGCCAGTTCGAGGAGCAGCCGCAGGTCCGCTACGGCCTGACCACCATGTGCGTCGGCTTCGGCATGGGCGCGACGGTCATCTGGGAGAACCCGCACTTCGAGGGGGACAAGTGAGCACCACCGCCGAGCTTTTGAAGCAGGCCTCGGACCTGTTCCCCGACGAGGTCGTCACCAGCGCGCACGTACGCCACTTCGACCTCCCCGCCGGCGCCGGCCGCTTCGCGCTGATCACGCTGGACAACGGCCTGGACCACACCAAGCCGACCACCTTCGGCCCCGCCTCGCTCGCGAACCTCAACGCCGCGATCGACCAGGTCGAGAAGGAGGCCGCGGACGGCGAGATCGTCGGTGTCGGCATCACCGGCAAGCCGTTCATCTTCGCGGTCGGCGCCGACCTCAAGGGCGTCGAACTGCTGAAGGAGCACGAGCACGCGCTCGCCATCGGCAAGGGCGGCCACGAGGTCTTCAAGCGCCTGGCGAAGCTGGCCGTGCCGACCTTCGCCTACTACAACGGCGCGGCGATGGGCGGCGGCGTCGAGGTCGGCCTGCACTGCACCTACCGCACCGTCTCCAAGGCGATCCCGGCGTTCTCGCTGCCGGAGGTCTTCCTCGGCCTGGTGCCCGGCTGGGGCGGCTGCACGCTGCTGCCGAACCTGATCGGCCCCGAGAAGGCCGTCTCGGTCATCATCGAGAACTCGCTCAACCAGAACAAGCAGCTCAAGGGCCAGCAGGTCTTCGACCTCGGGATCGCCGACGCGCTCTTCGAGGGCGCCGACTTCCTGGAGCAGTCGCTGATCTGGACCGCCCAGGTACTCAAGGGCGACGTCAAGGTCGAGCGCCCGGTGATCGACCGCGGCGAGGCCTGGGACCAGGCCGTCGCCAAGGGCCGCTTCATCGCGGACTCCAAGGTGCACGGCGCGGCCCCGGCCGCCTACCGCGCCCTCGACATCATCGCCGCCGCGAAGAACGAGGACCTCCAGCAGGGCTTCGACGCCGAGGACCAGGCCCTCGCCGACCTGATCATGGGCGGTGAACTGCGCGCCGGCATCTACGCGTTCAACCTCGTGCAGAAGCGCGGCAAGCGTCCCGCCGGCGCCCCGGACAAGAACCTGGCGCGCCCGGTCACCAAGGTGGGCGTGGTCGGCGCGGGCCTCATGGCCTCGCAGCTCGCGCTCCTCTTCCTGCGCCGCCTGGAGGTGCCGGTCGTGCTGACCGACATCGACCAGGAGCGGGTCGACAAGGGTGTGGGCTACGTCCACGCCGAGATCGACAAGCTGCTCGGCAAGGGCCGGATCAACCAGGACAAGGCCAACCGCCTCAAGGCGCTGGTGACCGGTGTCCTGGACAAGGCGGAGGGCTTCTCCGACGCGGACTTCGTCATCGAGGCCGTGTTCGAGGAGATCGGTGTCAAGCAGCAGGTGTTCGCGGAGGTCGAGGCGGTCGCCCCGGCGCACGCGATCCTCGCCACCAACACCTCGTCCCTGTCGGTGACGGAGATGGCGTCGAAGCTCAAGCACCCCGAGCGGGTCGTGGGCTTCCACTTCTTCAACCCGGTGGCCGTCCTCCCGCTGCTGGAGATCGTCCGCGGCGAGAAGACCGACGACGCGTCCCTGGCGACCGCGTTCGCCGTCGCCAAGAAGCTGAAGAAGACCGCGGTGCTGGTCAAGGACGCCCCGGCGTTCGTCGTGAACCGCATCCTGACCCGCTTCATGGGCGAGATCCAGAACGTCATCGACGAGGGCACCCCGGTCGAGGTGGCCGAGAAGGCCGTCGAGCCGCTCGGTCTGCCGATGTCCCCGCTGGTGCTGCTGGAGCTGGTCGGCCCCGCCATCGGTCTGCACGTCTCCGAGACGCTGCACGGCGCGTTCCCGGACCGCTTCACGGTCTCCCCGAACCTCAAGGCGGTCGTGGAGGCGGGCAAGCGCGGCTTCTACGTCTACGACAGCGGCAAGCCGGAGCTGGACCCGGAGGTCGCCGCGCTGCTCAAGCAGGGCGACGTCGTGCTGACCGAGGAGCAGGTGCGGGCGCGGGTGCTGGACGCGGTGGCGCAGGAGATCGGGCTCATGCTCGACGAGGGCGTCGTCGCCGAGGCCCAGGACATCGACCTGTGCCTGATCACGGGCGCCGGCTGGCCCTTCCACCTGGGCGGCATCACGCCGTACCTGGACCGTGAGGGCGTCAGCGAGCGCGTCAACGGCAAGCGGTTCCTCGCTCCGGGCGTGGCGAGCGTCCCTGCGTGACGCTCCGCCGGTGACCGCCGGGTGCCCGCACTCCTGCCGGGGTGCGGGCACCCGCGTTTCCGGGTGCCGGCCGGGGCTCAGGTCCGGGGCCGGCCGTCCTCGACGTGGACGACGTGGAGGTCCCTGCCGTCCCGGTCGCGGCGGGAGCGCCCGAGCATGCCCACGGCCAGGTGCGAGGGGTCCTCGGACTCCGCAAGGGCGACGAAGGTGACGACGTCCGGATGGTGGCCCGTCACCAGCCAGCCCTCGCCGTTCTTCAGTTCGAGCACACGGAAGTCGCCCGCTGGGCCGCCCACGCTCACGGGGCCGTACGCGCGCAGGATCTCGGTGGCCCGCTCGGCGAGCCCTTCCCCCGGCTCCTCCAGCACCACGCACGTGCCGTGCTCGAACAGCACCCACGGTTTTCCGGATCCGGCGAGGAGACGCCGCCAGGCGTCGATGAGTGTCTCGGTGTCCACGACGGCCATCACATCATGGCGCGCTCAGACCTCCCGCCACGCCTCCAGCGCCAGCCCCGGCTCGTCCTTGCGCCGGGTCAGCAGGAGCCGACCGGTCGACGGGGACAACGTTGCCGCCACCACCCGGTCCTCCTCGTCCGTCGTGAGGGACACCAGCGCGTCCAGCGGGAGTTCGGGACCCGACTCGGTCCACCAGGCGCCCGCCGACTCCAGTTCGGTCGGATACGCGGCGAAGGCGACGCGGCGGCTTGCGGTCCGCTGGACCAGCAGGGTGCAGTCGTGGCCGTCCAGGTCGCAGCGGACCGCCGACACCGGGCCGGGGCCGGCCGCGGGCAGCAGGGTGACCGGCTCGCCGCCCGGCCGCCAGGCGCACAGGTCGCCGGAGGTGCTGGTGTAGAAGACGGTCGTACGCTCCGGGGAGGTGGCCAGGGCGCGCAGGGTGCCCGGGCGGACCGGTGCCTTCAGCGCCTCCTGGAGCACGGGCTGGGTGCCCGGCTCCTCCTGACGCCAGTACAGCAGGCCCTGCGGGACGGCCGCGTACAGCTCGACCCGGCCGGACTCCCCCGTGACCGCCGCGAGTCCGTCCTGGACCTCCTTGCCCTTGAGGTCCCGCCAGGGGTCCCAGCCGCCCTTCTCCTTCTGGGCGAGCATGGAGATCCCGCCGCCCTTGTTGCGGACGAAGACATGGGCGCGGCCCTGGGCGTCCACCGCGACGGCGGGCGTGCCGGTGCGGTCGCCCTTCTTGTCCGGGTGGCCGACCGGGTGCCAGTCCAGGGCCGCCAGGTGCGGGCGGAAGTGCGTGGAGTGCACCAGCCCGGACTCGCCCTTGACGGTGGGTCGCCAGGAGACCAGGTGGGCGTAGCCGTCGGCGCCCTGGCCGACCGCCAGGACGGTGTGCAGTCTCTGCTCGCCGCCGACCCTGCGCGGGGCGGACCAGGGGCCGCGGGGGCCACGCTCGGCCCGGCACAGGACGGCGTCGCCCGACAGCTGGTAGACACTGAGCCGGCCGTCTCGGCCGCGGAGGAGCCAGTCGCCGTTCACCGGTTCACTTTAAGCCGCTCGGTACCGGCCCCGGGGCCCGCCCCCTGGCCACGGTCATGGGACCCTGGGGTGCATGACCGACCCCCTCGGCCCCGTGTCCCCCGCCCCCTCCCCCCTGCTCGTCGTGGTGGACGGCGCGAACGTCGTCGGGTCGCGGCCCGACGGCTGGTGGCGGGACCGCAAGGGGGCGGCCGAGCGGCTGCGGGACCGGCTGGCGAGCGAGGGCCTGCCCGGGCACACGGGGCCCGTGGAGATCGTGCTCGTGGTCGAGGGCGCGGCCCGGGACGTGGCGTCCGTGCCCGGCGTGCGGGTGGAGTCGGCGCCGGGCAGCGGGGACGACCGGATCGTGGAGCTGACCGCCGAACACCCCGGCCGGTCCCGTCTGGTGGTGACCGCCGACCGCGAACTGCGCCGCCGCGTCACGGCCCTGGGCGCGGAGGTGACCGGCCCCCGCACGGTCCTGGACTGAGCGGCACCACCCGTCCATACGGCCGGGGAGCCCCCTCCGGCACCCGCCCCTGGTGCCCGTGAGGCCCGGCGCCCGGGCGCCACCGTCCCGAGTCGGCGCAGAGCGATCCGCCGTGCCGCCTCCGACCGGTGACCGCAGACGCGAGGACGGCCGTGGAAGCCCCCGTGCGCCGCTCAGGCCGGGAACCGGCCGGGGGACCGCGGCTGCCGGCGCCGCTCGGCATAGGCCAGGTCATCGCGCCACAACCGCCCGGCCGCGGCGCGCAACATCCCGTCGGCACGGCGGCCTCGCCGTCAGCCCTCCGGCACCCGGGCGTACAGGACCGCGCCGTCCACCCTGGCCACCTCCGTGTAACCCGCCGTCAGCAGGCGGTGCAGGGTGGGCAGGCGGGCGGGGGCGTACGGCTTGCCGCGGGAGTCGTCGACGACCAGGGCGGGGGCGTGCGCGGCCATCTCGCGCCGGAAGACCGGCCAGGCACCGGCGACGGCGTACTTCTCGCCGACCTGGGGGCCGTCCCGGCCGCCGCTGTAGTTGGTGAGCAGGCCCGCGGTGAGGTAGCGGGTGGCGGGGGTGCGGCCGGCCAGCCAGTACGTCTCCGGGTGTATCCCCCAGACGAGGACCCGGTCGGCGGGTGCCGTGCGGTGCGCGAGGGCCGCCGCCAGCCGTTCGGCGTGCGCGAGGTCGGGGCGGGGGGCGAACAGGCCCCAGCCGACGAAGAGGGCGCAGCAGCAGGCCGAGGTGAGCACGGCGGCCGGGTGCCCGTCCCGGGGCAGGACGCGCAGCGCTGCGGTGGCCAGCAGGGCGAGCGGCGGGGTGAGTTGCAGGTAGTAGTGGCCGAAGAAGTGGCAGCCGAGGACCACGGCGACCGCCGAGGAGGCCAGCCACAGCCACAGCCACGCCTCGGCCGCTTGGGCGCGGACGCCCCGCAGGGCCCGTACGACCGGCGGGAGCAGCCCCGCCGACGCCACCGCCAGGATCGCGGTGTTGGTCAGCGCGCGGACCAGGACGTGGAGTTCGGAGCCGGTGACGGAGGCGTAGGCGGCGGAGCCGGTCACCGTCCAGAACAGGAAGCCGGCCGGGTCCGTCGCCAGGGCCGCGCCGAGCACGGGTGCGGCGCAGCCGGCCACGAGCCGTGGCAGGCCCGCGCGGGTGCCGCCCCGCTGGTGCAGCAACCAGGCCACCGGCAGCAGCACCGCGCCGCCGGTCTGCTTGGTGAGGAACGCGGCGGCGACGGCGGCCCCGGCGGCGCCCCAGCGCCCCCGGTCGGCACACCACAGGGCGGCGACCGTCCAGGGCAGCATGAACACCTCGAAGGTGGCGGCCTGCGCGTCCTCGGGGTTGAGGCCGACGGAGACCAGCAGGTACAGCACCCCCGCGGTGCGGCCGGAGCGCTCGCCCCAGCGGCGGCGGGCCAGGGAGGCCAGCAGCGCGGCGGTGAGCAGTTGGGCGAGGACGGCGAGCACCCGCAGCGGGGTCAGGGAGCCGGAGCCGCAGAGCGCGAACGCGGCCTGGTAGAGCCAGGGCAGCAGCGGCGGCTTGCGGTCGACGACCGTGTCGTACAGCTCCCCGCCCTGGGCGAGCAGACGCGCCTGTACGGCGAGGAAGCCCTCGTCCGGGTTCCACAGCGGCCTGCGGAAGGAGGGGATCCGGGTGACGCAGGCCAGGGTCGCCAGGAGGGGCAGCAGCCGTGCCCAGTACGCCGTCCGGGTGACCGTGGTCCGTGCGGGGGCGAGCGGGGCGGCGAGCATGCTCCGCACGCTATCCGGCCCCGCCGTCCCAGCCGAAGCGGGACATACGGGACCGGGCCGCGAGTGTGCGGGTCAGCCGGTCGCCTTCGGCGGGCGCGCGGCCTCGCCGGCCGTGGTCTCCTCGCGCCGGGCGAGGCGGCTGTGCGAGCGGCCGTAGAGGAAGTAGACGAAGAAGCCGATGACCATCCAGATGGCGAACCGGATCCAGGTCTCGGCGGGCAGGTTGAGCATCAGCCACAGCGAGGCGCACACGGACAGGACCGGGACGACCGGGACCCACGGGGTGCGGAAGGCCCGGTGCAGGTCCGGGCGGGACTTGCGCAGGATGATGACGCTGAGGGCGACGACGATGAACGCGAACAGCGTGCCGATGTTCACCAGTTCGGCGAGTTCGCTGAGGCTGGTGAAGCCCGCGACGATCGCGATGACGCCGCCGAGCAGGATGGTGGACCGGTACGGGGTGCGGAACCTCGGGTGGGTGTGCGAGAAGAAGCGGGGCAGCAGCCCGTCGCGGCTCATGGCGAAGAAGACCCGGGACTGGCCGAGCAGCAGGATCATGCACACCGTGGTCAGGCCGACGGCGGCGCCGAAGCTGATCAGGCCCGCGTACCAGGGGTGCCCGGTGGCCTTGAACGCGTCGGCGAGGGGCGCCTTCACGGACAGCGCGCTGTACTTCTGCATGCCGGTGACGACGATCGACACGGCGACGTACAGGGCGGTGCAGATGATCAGGGAGCCGAGGATGCCGCGCGGGACGTCGCGCTGCGGGTTGCGGGTCTCCTCGGCGGCGGTGGCGACGACGTCGAAGCCGATGAACGCGAAGAAGACCACGGAGGCCGCGGTGAAGATGCCCATGACGCCGAAGTGCGAGGGCGCCCAGCCGACCATCAGCTGGATCAGGGGCGCCTTGAGGTTCCCGGCCGCCTCGGCGGACTGCGCCTTCGGGATGAACGGGTCGTAGTTCCCGCCCTTCACGAAGAAGGCACCAGCGATGATCACGACGAGGACGACGGCCACCTTGACCGCGACGACGACGGAGGTGACCCGTGCGGACAGCTTCATGCCGATGACGAGGATGGCGGTGAGCACCAGGACGAGGGCCGCGGCGAGGATGTCGAAGCCGAAGCCGGTGGCGCCGTCCCGGCCGGAGAGGGCCTCGGGCAGGTGCCAGCCCGCGTTGTCGAGCAGCGAGGCTATGTAGCCGGACCATCCGACCGCGACCACGGCCGTGCCGAGCGCCAGTTCCAGGACGAGGTCCCAGCCGATGATCCAGGCGGGGAGTTCGCCGAGCGAGGCGTAGGAGAAGGTGTAGGCGGAGCCCGCCACGGGGACGGTGGAGGCGAACTCGGCGTAGCAGAGGGCGGCGAGCGCGCAGACGACACCGGCCACGACGAAGGACAGCGACACGGCGGGGCCGGCGGTGTTCTTCGCCGCCGTGCCGGTGAGGACGAAGATGCCGGTGCCGATGATGACACCGACGCCGAACACGGTCAGATCGAGGGCGGTCAGCGACTTCTTGAGCGAGTGTTCGGGTTCCTCGGTGTCCAGGATGGACTGCTCGACGTTTTTCGTCCGGAACAGCGCGTTGCTCACGTACCTACCTCCCACGCTTGTGAGACCTCGATATGGCTCAACATGATCGAGAGGGCCTGGGAGCGTATTCCCCGGCACAGGCAGGTTCACGCAAACGGGCCGGTTCCGCCACCGGGAGAAGCGGCGGAACCGGCCCGTTGCGGCGGTTTCTAGTCGCGCGCGGGCTCCACGGGGTCCACGGCACCCTCCGTACGGTCGAACCGCCCGTCCAGCTTGGAGACGAGCCCGGTGACCTGGCGGGCGATGTCGGGCGCGGTCAGCCCGATCTCGGCCATGACCTCGGCGCGGGAGGCGTGGTCGAGGAAGCGCGGCGGGATGCCGAAGTCGCGCAGCGGCACGTCCACGCCCGCGTCCCTGAGGGCCTGGGCGACGGCGGAGCCGACACCGCCGACGCGGCTGTTGTCCTCGACGGTGACGACGACCCGGTGCCGTTCGGCCAGCGGGGCCATGGCCTCGTCGACGGGCTTGACCCAGCGGGGGTCGACCACGGTGGTGGAGATGCCCTGCTTGTTCAGCAGCTCCGCGATCTCCAGGCACATCGGGGCGAGCGCGCCGACGGAGACCAGCAGCACGTCCGGCCGGTCGGTGCCCGGCTCCCGGAGCACGTCCATGCCGCCGATCCGGCCCACGGCGGGTACGGCGGGGCCGACGGCGCCCTTGGAGAAACGCACCACGGTCGGCGCGTCGTCGACGGCGACGGCCTCGCGCAGCTGGGCCCGCACCTGGTCGGCGTCGCGCGGCGCGGCGAGCCGCAGCCCCGGCACCACCTGGAGGATCGACATGTCCCACATGCCGTTGTGCGAGGCGCCGTCGGTGCCGGTGACGCCGGCCCGGTCGAGCACGAAGGTGACACCGCACTTGTGCAGGGCCACGTCCATGAGGACCTGGTCGAAGGCGCGGTTGAGGAAGGTGGCGTACACGGCGAAGACCGGGTGGAGCCCGGCGTAGGCGAGGCCGGCGGCGGAGACGGCGCCGTGCTGCTCGGCGATCCCGACGTCGTACACCCGCTCGGGGAACCGCTTGGCGAACTTGTCGAGGCCCACGGGCTGGAGCATGGCCGCCGTGATGGCGACGACGTCCTCGCGCTCCTCGCCGAGCCTGACCATCTCCTCGCCGAAGACCGAGGTCCAGTCGGCGCCGGAGGAGGCGATCGGCAGCCCGGTGTCGGGGTGGATCTTGCCGACGGCGTGGAACCGGTCGGCCTCGTCCTGGAGGGCGGGCTGGTAGCCGCGGCCCTTCTCGGTCAGGCAGTGCACGATCACCGGCCCGCCGAACCGCTTGGCCCGGGCCAGCGCCGACTCCAGCGCCTCGATGTCGTGGCCGTCGATCGGGCCGACGTACTTCAGGCCGAGGTCCTCGAACATGCCCTGCGGGGCGATGAAGTCCTTCAGCCCCTTCTTGGCGCCGTGCAGGGTCTCGTACAGCGGTTTGCCGACGACCGGGGTGCGGTCGAGGATGTCCTTCGTCCGCGCCAGGAAGCGCTCGTAGCCGTCGGTGGTGCGCAGGGTGGCCAGGTGGTTGGCGAGCCCGCCGATGGTGGGGGCGTACGACCGCTCGTTGTCGTTGACGACGATGACCAGCGGCCGGTCCCTGGCCTCGGCGATGTTGTTGAGCGCCTCCCAGGCCATCCCGCCTGTCAGGGCCCCGTCACCGATGACGGCGACGACATGGCTGTCCCGTCGGCGCAGCTGGTTGGCCTTGGCGATGCCGTCGGCCCAGCCGAGCACGGTGGAGGCGTGGCTGTTCTCGATGACGTCGTGCTCGGACTCGGCCTGCGAGGGGTAGCCCGACAGGCCGCCCTTCATCTTCAGCCTGGAGAAGTCCTGCCGGCCGGTGAGCAGCTTGTGCACGTAGGACTGGTGGCCGGTGTCCCACAGCACCTTGTCCTTCGGGGACTCGAAGACCCGGTGCAGGGCGATGGTCAGCTCCACCACACCCAGGTTGGGGCCCAGGTGCCCGCCGGTCTTGGAGACCTCCTGGACGAGGAAGGTCCGGATCTCCTCCGCCAGCTGGTCCAGCTCCTCCAGGCTGAGCCGGTCCAGATCGCGCGGTCCCCTGATGCGGGTCAGCAGCGGCACCCGTGCCTCCTTGCAGTAGAGCTGATCGAGCTGTTGCCGGGCTTGGACGAGTCTAATGTTCCGTCCGCACGCCCGATGGCCGGGCGGGGGGTCATGACTCACGCGAACGGCTGTACCCGTGCGGCCGGCCCGGACACGCCCTTGCCCGGCACCGTGGGACGGTGCCGGGCAAGGATGGTGCGTCGGGTGCGCTCAGGCGCGGCCGGCCGACTTCTGGGTCTTGCGGGTGATCGAGTCGATGACGACCGTGGCGAGGAGCACGCCACCGGTGATCATGTACTGGATCGGGGTGGCGATGCCCTGAAGGGCGAGGCCGTACTGGATCGACGTGATCACGAGGACACCGAGCAGCGCGTTCCAGGTGCGGCCCCGGCCGCCGAAGAGGCTGGTGCCGCCGATGACGGCCGCGGCGATGACGTTCATCAGCAGGTCGCCGGAGCCGGCGCTCTGGTTGGCGGCAGCGATCTTGGAGGCCCAGAACAGACCGCCGACCGAGGCGAAGAAGCCCGCGATGGCGAAGACCGAGACGCGCACCAGGGTGACGTTGATACCGGCGCGGCGGGACGCCTCCACGCTGCCGCCGAGCGCGAAGACCTTGCGGCCGTACGCGGTGCGGCGCAGCACGAAGTCGCTGCCGACCAAGACGATCACGAAGAGCAGCACCGCGAGCGGCAGACCCTTGTACTGGTTGAACATGACCGCGACGCCGAACGCGGCGACCGCGAGCAGCACGGTGCGCAGCACGATGTCGCTCAGCGGGCGGGACGGGATGCCCGCGAGCGCGCGGCGGCGGTTGCCGAGGAAGGCCGACAGGAAGTATCCGGCGACCGCGACGAAGGCGAGGAGGTAGGCGGCGGCCACGTCCGAGAAGTAGTACGTGGTGAGCTTGCCGACCACGCCGTCGCCGTCGATGTTGATCGTGCCGTTCGACCCCAGGATCTGGAGCATGAAGCCGTTCCAGAACAGCAGGCCGGCCAGGGTGACCGCGAAGGCGGGAGCGCCGATCCGGGCGAAGAAGAAGCCGTGCAGGGCGCCGATGACCGCGCCGGCCGCGAGGGCGGCGAGGACGGCGAGCCACTCGTTGACGCCGTGCGTGACGCTCATCACGGCGGTGATCGCCGAGGAGACACCGGAGACGGAGCCGACGGAGAGGTCGATCTCGCCGAGCAGCAGCACGAAGATGATGCCGACCGACATCATGCCGGTGGCCACCATGGCGACGAAGATGTTGTTGAGGTTCTCCGCGCCGAGGAAGGCGGAGTTCAGGCTCTGGAAGATCGCGCAGATGGCGATCAGGCCGACCACGACCGGCAGGGCGCCGAGGTCGCCGGCGCGCATCTTCCGCTTGAACTCGGTGACATAGCCCGCGAAGCCCTGCTCGCGCACGAGCAGGCGGGGGTCGACGGCGGGGGCGGCGTCGGCCGCGACGGCGGGCGCGTCGACGGGCTCGGCCTGGGTCTTGTCGATGCTCACTTCTGAGCCTCCGCGGTGGTGCGCGCCGCACGACGGGTCACGGCGTTGTCCGTGGCGCCGGTGATGGCGGAGATGATCTCTTCCTGCGAGGTGGTCTTGACCTCGAACACGCCGTTGTTGCGACCGAGCCGCAGGACGGCGACCTTGTCGGCGACGGCCTTCACGTCGGCCATGTTGTGGCTGATCAGGATGACCGCGAGGCCGCGCTCGCGCAGCCGCTCGACGAGGTCGAGGACCTGGGCGGTCTGCTCGACGCCGAGGGCGGCGGTCGGCTCGTCGAGGATGACCAGCTTGGGCTCGCCGAGCATGGAGCGGGCGATGGCCACGACCTGGCGCTGACCGCCGGAGAGCGAGGCGATCGGGATGCGCACGCTGGGGATGCGGATGGAGAGCGTCTGGAGCAGCTCGCGCGAGCGGCGCTCCATCTCGACCTCGTCCAGGACACCGCGGCGCTTGATCTCACGGCCGAGGAACAGGTTGCCCACGACGTCGATGTTGTCGCACAGGGCGAGGTCCTGGTAGACCGTCGCGATGCCCAGGTTCTGGGCGTCGTGCGGCCGGTTGACCGTGACGGGGAGGCCCTCCCACTCGATGACACCGTCATCGATGGGGTGCACACCCGCGATCGTCTTGACAAGGGTGGACTTGCCGGCGCCGTTGTCGCCGACGAGGGCAACCACCTCTCCGGCGTGGACCTCAAGCTCTACGTCGGTGAGCGCCTGAACGGCACCGAATCGCTTGGAGACCCCGCGCAACGCCAGCACGGGCGTAGCGGACACGTGAACCATCTCCTTCGCCGCCCGAGCCTGACCCCGGCGGGAGGTTGAACATGAAGAGTGAGGGGCGTTCCGTCCGGCGCCCCGCCGTTGTGCTGCGGGGCTGTCGGCGGCGGGGCGCCGGACGTGCCGGCACGGGGCGCGCGAACAAGTGGGCGCGCGCCTCACGTGCGGGCCGGTGGAGCCGCCGCCTGGGCGGCTCCGTGGGGTGTTAGCGCAGGCCGATCTTGTCGCAGGCGGCCTTGTACTTGGCCGTGCAGATCTGCTGGACCGTGTAGTAACCCTGCTTGATGACCGTGTCCTTGACGTTGTCCTTCGTCAGCGAGACTACCGGGACGATGACGGACGGAATGCCCTTCTCGGTGCCGCTGTCGACGGTGGTGGCACCGAGCGAGCTGTCGACCTTGCCGGTCTTGGCGATCGAGACGGCCATCTTGGCGACGGTCTCGGCCTCCTGCGGGTAGGACTTGAAGACGCTCATGTACTGCTCGTTCGCCACGATGCGCTGCACGCCCGCGAGCTCGGCGTCCTGGCCGGTGACCGGGGGAAGCGTCTTGAGGCCCGCGCCCTTGAGCGCGGTGATGATGCCGCCCGCCATGCCGTCGTTGGCGGAGTACACGCCGACGATCTTGTCCTTGCCGAGGGCGGAGATGGCGCCCTCCATGTTGGCGTTGGCGTTCTCCGGCTTCCACTCCTTGGTGTCGTACTCCTTGCCGATGTTCACCTTGCCGTCGAGGACCTCGTGCGCGCCCTTCTTGAACTGCGCGGCGTTCGGGTCGGTCACGGAGCCGTTCATCATGACGATCTTGCCGGACTTGGCCTTGCCGCCCAGGGCCTTCAGCAGGGCCTCGCCCTGCGTCTTGCCGACCTCGACGTTGTCGAACGAGGTGTAGGCGGAGATGGGGCCCTCGGCGAGGCGGTCGTAGGCGACGACCGGGATGCCCGCGTCCTTGGCCTTCTTGACGCCCTGCGCGACCGCCTTGTAGTCGACCGCGTCCAGGATCAGCACGTCGACCTTCTTGGTGATCATCGTGTCGATCTGCTGCGACTGGAGGGTCGCGTCCTGCTTGGCGTTGAGGTAGTCGACCTTGCCCTTGCCGTTCGTCAGATCCTTGATCTGCTTCTCGATGATGGGCTTGTCGAACTGCTCGTAGCGGGCGGTCTGGTTCTCCGGCAGGAGCAGACCGACGGTGATGTCGTCACCCTTGTGGGTGGTCGTCTTCCCGCTGTCGCCGTTGCCGCCGGACTCCTTCGCGCTGCCGCAGGCGGCGAGCGAGACGGTCATTGCGGTGGCACAGAAAGCAAAGGCAGCACGACGCATGCGCTTGTTCACTCTTCAAACCTCCCTGACGAGGCCGCGTCGTTGCGGCCGAGGTGGCTGGAAGTCAACTCGGCCACACGTGCGACGTCAAGAAGTAAATCCTTAACGAGATGGCAACGGTGCCATCCGTTCTCTAAGTGAAGGCAGGGGTCGCCACGGACAACGCCCCCTCCAAAAGGGTTGAATCGCCCATCTCGCTGAGGGCGAGGGCGAGCGCCCCGAGCACCTCCGCGCGGCCACCAAGTGCCCCCGGGAGAACGGACAGTTGGCGCGCCGCGCTGGGAATGGCGTAGCGGCCGACGGACTCCCTGATCGGCCCGAGCACCAGCTCACCGGCCTCGGCGAGATCACCGCCGAGGACCACCCGGCTCGGGTTCAGCAGATTGCAGAGATTCGCCACTCCACTTCCGATGTGGCGGCCGATGTCGGCGATCACCCGACGACAGCCCGGGTCACCGTCCCTGGCCAGCCGTACGACGCCTTCCATCGTCAGGCTGGAGCCGTGGCTGGGCTGGAGCAGCGGGAGCACATAGCGCGCCGACGCGAACGTCTCCAGGCAGCCGCGGTTTCCGCAGCGGCAGACCGGGCCGGATTCGTCGAGTGTAATATGCCCGATTTCGCCCGCTGTGCCGCCCGGGCCGCGATAGATCTTCCCGTCGATCACCAGACCGGCGCCGACACCGCTCGCGACCTTGATGTACGCCAGGTCCCGGACGCCCTTGCCGCTGCCCCAGACCAGCTCGCCCAGGGCGCCGAGGTTGGCGTCGTTGTCCACGTGCACCGGCACGCCGAGCCGTTCGCGCAGTTCCTCGGCGGGCTTGGTGCCGCCCCACCCGGGCAGGATGGCGGTCGAGCCGAGCGTGCCCGACTCGACGTCGATCGGACCCGGCACGCCGAGCCCCACGCCGGCCACCTTGGCCCGGTCCACGCCCGTCGCCGCGATCAGCCGGTTGACCAGCTGTTCCGCCCGGTCGAAGCCCTGGTCGGCGGAGGCGTCGACGTCCAGCGGCTCGGCCTCCTCGGCCAGCACCTGATGGGCGAGGTTCCCGACCGCGACCCGCAGGTGGGTGTGCCCGAAGTCGACCCCGATCACGATGCCGGCGTCCCCGCTCAGACTGACGCTGCGGGCCCGCCGCCCGCCGGCCGAGGTGGGCGTGACCTCGACGGTTCCGCCGTCCTTCAGCTCCCGCACGATGTTGGAGACGGTCGCGGCGGACAGCCCGGTGGTCCGCGCGATCTCCGCCTGCGTGAGGGACCCGGCCAGCCGTACGGCCCGTACCACCCGCTCCAGGTTGGCTCGGTGCAGTGACGACTGCGACCCTGGAGTCTCCACGACGACCTCCTGAGCGCGGGGCCGCTTCGGCGAGGCCCCGTGTATGTCCAACTAGTGAACTCTAAGCTGAGCCGTTCGGGGCGACTCCCGTCAAGAGGTTGAACCGTTTCCGGGTACATGGACACGGCGACGCACACCCTCCCGGGCGACGGGACGGTGTGCGTCTCGGGACGGCCGCGGGACTGCCCCGCCGGGCCGGAACAGCTATTTGAGCGCCCCCGCGGTCAGCCCCTGCACCACCTGGCGCTGGAAGACGATGTACGCCGCGAGCACCGGCAGCATCGCCATGACCAGGCCCGCGAAGAGCCCCGACCAGTCACCCTTGTAGCCCTGGCTGGCCGCCAGCTGGACCAGTCCCTGGGTGAGGACCTTCTTGTCGGGGTCGGTGTTGAGCACCGTGGGCAGCATGTACTGGTTCCACTGGCCCAGGAAGTTGAAGATGCCGACGCTGATCAGACCCGGCTTCGCCATGGGCAGCATGATCTGGAAGAACGTCCGCGCGTGCGAGGCGCCGTCGACGAAGGCCGCCTCCGCCACCGAGGTGGGCAGGGTGCGGAAGAACGCGGTGAGGAAGAAGACCGTGAACGGCAGCGAGTAGGCGATGTAGACCAGGATCAGGCCGTGGATCGTGTTCAGCAGCCCCATGTTGTTGACGACGTAGAACAGCGGGACCAGCGCGAGCATGATCGGGAAGCTCATGCCGCCGACGAACAGGTAGTAGACGAAGCGGTTGCCGGGGAAGTCGAAGCGGGCCAGCACGTACGCCGCCATGGAGCCGAGCACCAGGGTGCCGATCAGCGAGCCGCCGACCACCAGCACGGTGTTCAGGAAGTAGTCGCTCATGTTGGCGTCGGTCCACGCCCGCGCCCAGTTGTCGAAGTGCAGGCTGTCGGGCAGCGACCAGGGCGAACCGAAGATGGAGCTGTCGTCCTTGAAGGAGGTCATTACCGCCCACACCAGCGGCAGGACCACCATGATCGCCCAGATGACCAGGATGCCGTGGGAGAAGACGTTGAGGACGTTGCCTTCCCTCTTGCGCACGGCGGGCCGCCCGGTGGGCGGCACGTCCACCTTGGAGACGCCGGCGCCGGACTCGGCCGGCAGCGGCGCGGGGGTCTCGGTCGTCTTCATCGCTTCAGTACTCCAGCCGCTCGCGACGGCCCAGCCGCATCACGATCGCGGCGAACGCGAGCGTGACGACGAGCAGGGCGACGCCGATGGTGGTGGCGTAGGCGGCCTGACCGTCCCGGAACGCCTTCTGGTACACGTACAGGACCATCACCGTGGTCGAGTAGTCGGGACCGCCCGGTCCGGTCGTCATGATCTGTACGACTGCGAACGACTCGGCGCCGAGCGCGAGGATGCCCATGTACACCCAGCCGGACTGCACGGTGTCCCACAGCAGCGGCAGGGTGACGCGGAAGAAGGTGGTGAAGCGGCCGGCGCCGTCCAGCAGCGCCGCCTCGTACAGCTCGGCCGGGATCGAGGCCATGCCCGCGGAGAACAGCACCACGAAGAAGCCGACCGTGGACCACACGAGCACCGCCATCACGCACCACAGGGCGAGGCTCGGGTCGCCCAGCCACAGCGGCTGCACGCCGTCGAGGCCGATGCCGCGCAGGAGCGAGTTGATCGCGCCGCTGTCCGGGTTGTAGGCGAAGGCGAACAGCAGCGCGACGATCGCGATCGACAGCACCTGCGGGAAGAAGTAGACGATCTTGTAGAAGGACGAGCCCCGGACCCCGGAGATCACGGGGCCGCCCCTTCGGTGCCGTCCGCCCACATTGATCATGAAGGAGAGGAACAGCGCGAGACTGATCGTCACCACCGGCAGCACCAGGGCGAACAGCAGACTGTGCTCCAGCGACTTCCAGAAGATGTCGTCGTCGAACATCCTCTTGTAGTTGTCGAAGCCGACCATGTGGAATTCGGGGCTGAGGCCCGTCCAGTCCGTGAACGAGTAGTAGATGGACTGGATGAACGGCCACACCACGAAGAGCGCGTACAGTCCGAGGGGCAGTGCCAGAAACCCCACGATGAACCGGTACTTGCCGTGTTGCATCGCCACTCCGGTGCTGTCAGGGTGCTGGATTACTGGTGCTTGTAGTGCTTGATCGAGGTGTCCTTCGCCGCCTCGTCGGCAAAGCCCTGGATCTTCTTGATGGCCTCGGCCGGGGTGAGCCGTCCGGCCATCATCTCGCCGAGACCGGACACGCCGATCTTCTCCTTCTGCAACTGCACGTACCAGTCCTGAAGACGCGGATTCACCACGTTGGACCCCGCCTTGTCCAGCGCCGCCACGCCCGACTTCAGACCCGGGGTGAGGCTGATGCCGCTGGTGCCCCCGTTGTACGCGGTCAGTGACTTCACCTTGGTGGTGAAGTTCTTCGAGGACGCCTCGGAGAGCAGGATGCGCAGCTGCTCCATGCCGCCCTCGGTGTTCTTCGCCTTGGCCGGCACGACGAAGGGCTCACCGCCGGAGGCCCAGATGGTGCCGAACGGCAGCTTGTCGGAGGAGTCGATGCCGGTGGGCGCGGACACGGCGAGGTCGAAGTCGGCCGGGATGACGTTGGCCGACTCGTTCTCCACCCAGGAGCCGTTCGGGATGAACAGCGCCTCGCCCTTGGCCCAGGCGGTCTGGGACTGGATGTGGTCCAGGCCCGGCGTGCCCTTGAGGACGTAGCCCTTCTTGTACAGCTCGTAGTAGGCCTCGAAGCAGGCCTTGACCGCGGGGTGCTTCCAGGCGTTCGGCTCCAGGTTGTCGATGGCGTCGAGGACCTCCCGGCCGCCCACCTTGGCGATCATCGGGTAGAGCGAGAAGGGGATGTAGTACGGGTACTTGCCCGCGTACGTCCAGCCCGCCATGCCCTTCTTCTTGGCCTTCGCGCAGACCGCCAGCATCTCGTCCCAGGTCTGCGGGTACTGCGCGTCCAGCGAGTCGAGGGCCTTCTGCGAGTACCAGACGCCGTAGACCGTGTAGGCGTAGTACAGGACCCAGACCGGCTCGCCGTCGAACTGGCCCATCTCCACGATGCCGGGGCGCAGCGTGTCGCGGACCTTCTTGGCCGGGTCGTCGTACGACGGCGCGTCCAGCAGCGGGGTGAGGTCGGCGAGCTGGTTCTTGCCGACGAGCACCCCCATGTCCATCTGCTCGGCCCCGGAGTTGTCGATGAGGTCCGGCGGGTTGCCCTGGTTGAAGCGGGGCTGCAAGGTGGACTGGATCTTCTGGGTGGTGGCGAACTTCACCTTGGCCTTGGGGAAGTCCTTCTCGTAGACCTTCACCGCGTCCTGGGCGTATTCCTTGCCGAAGCCGCCGTCGAAGAGGACGAACTCCATGCCCGCGGTGTCGTTGACGCCGAGGGGGTTCTTCGCGGTCTTCTTGCCCGCCTTCGCCTTGTCCTGTCCGTCACCGCCCCCGCTGGCGCAGGCGGACAACAGGCCCATTCCCGGGGCCGCGACCAGGCCGAGCGCCGCGGACCGCTTGATCAGGTCACGACGGCCCACACCTTCGACGTCGTGGTGCGCAGTGGATCCCATGCTCAAGTCCTCGCCTTCTCCAGGACTCAGGCGGTGAACCGGATCCTCCCCGGCACCGCTGTCGGGTAGTGCTGGCTCGTGCTGGAAACGCCGACAGGTATAGTCCACTTCCCGCCAACTGGGCAAGATCGAATGCACGGTTCGCGTGGGGTCTTTTCCGAGTTGAGACCTCGCGGAAATATGAAGGCCCGCGGAACGGCCCGCCGGAAAAAGTCGCGACATAACTCCCTGAATGCCACAGCCAACACCCTTGACATCACGGACCACTTGACCACCTACTGGTTCCTGCGCCCCGTAGTTGACAACGTTGTCCGGAGGGGGCGCAGGAGGGGAAATCGGTAGATGCAGCGGAGAACGCGGCACAGATGGGGCCCGGCGGTCGTCCTCACGGCCGCCTTTGTCATGGCCGTCGGCGCGCAGGGCGCGGCGGTCGCCCTGCCCGGCAAGGCTCCGGCGCCCGACCGGGAGTTCGCATCCTCGTTCGAGGCGGGCGACCCGGCGCCGGACTGGCTGAACACCGTCGACACCGGACGGGACGGCACCAAGCGCGCCTCGGGCGTGGACGGCGGCTACAGCACGGGCATTCCGGGCAATGTCACCGACCATGTCACCGAAGTCCGGGCCAGCGGCGAGAACACCGGCGCCGGCGAGGTCAAGGAGAACCTCGTCGACGGCGAGCCCGGCACCAAGTGGCTGACCTTCGAGCCCACCGGCTGGGTGGAGTTCGACCTGGACAAGCCCGTGAAGATAACGACGTACGCGCTCACCTCGGCCAATGACTTCGGCGAGCGCGACCCCGAGGACTGGACCCTGAAGGGCTCCACCGACGGCAAGGACTGGAAGACGGTCGACACCCGCTCGGGCGAGAACTTCGCCGAGCGGTTCCAGACGAAGTCGTACGACCTCGCCGAGCCGGCCGAGTACCAGCACTTCCGGCTGGAGGTGACGAAGAACGCGGGCGCGCCGGACATCCTCCAGCTCGCCGACGTGCAGTTCTCCACCGGCAGCGGCGGTGGTCCGGTGCCGCAGGACATGCTGACCCTGGTCGACAAGGGCCCGAGCGGCTCCCCGACCGCCAAGGCGCGTGCCGGGTTCACCGGGAAGCGTGCCCTGCGCTACGCCGGGCGGCACACGGCGGCCGGCCGGGCCTACTCGTACAACAAGGTCTTCGACGTGAACGTCAAGGTCGGCGGCGACACCGAGCTGTCGTACCGCCTCTTCCCGTCGATGGCCGACGGCGACCGCGACTACGACGCCACCAACGTCTCCGTCGACCTGGCCTTCACCGACGGCACCTATCTGAGCGGCCTGGGCGCGCTGGACCAGCACGGCTTCCCGCTCACCCCGCGCGGGCAGGGCGCGTCGAAGGCCCTGTACGTCAACCAGTGGAACAACGTGGCCGCGCGGATCGGCTCGGTCGCGGCCGGCAAGACCGTCGACCGCATCCTGGTGGCGTACGACTCCCCCGACGGCCCGGCGAAGTTCCGCGGCTGGCTGGACGACGTGACGCTGAAGCCGGTGGCGCCCGAGAAGCCGAAGGCGCATCTGTCGGACTACGCGCTGACCACCCGCGGCACCAACTCCAGCGGCAGCTTCTCGCGCGGCAACAACTTCCCGGCGACGGCCCTGCCGCACGGCTTCAACTTCTGGACCCCGGTGACCAACGCGTCCTCGCTGAGCTGGCTGTACGAGTACGCACGGGCGAACAACGCGGACAACCTGCCGACGATCCAGGCGTTCAGCGCGAGCCATGAGCCGAGCCCGTGGATGGGCGACCGGCAGACCTTCCAGCTGATGCCGTCGGCCGCGTCCGGCACCCCGGACACCGGCCGCGAGGCGCGGGAACTGCCCTTCCGGCACGAGGACGAGACCGCGCGGCCGTACTACTACGGCGTCCGGTTCGTCAACGGCCTCAAGGCCGAGATGGCCCCGACCGACCACGCCGCCGCCCTGCGCTTCACCTACCCCGGTGACGACGCGAGCGTGCTGTTCGACAACGTCACCGAGCAGGCCGGACTCACGCTCGACAAGGAGCACGGGACCGTCACCGGCTACTCGGACGTGAAGTCGGGCCTGTCGACGGGCGCGACCCGGCTGTTCGTGTACGGCGAGTTCGACAAGCCGGTCACCGACGGCGCCTCCAGCGGGGTGAAGGGCTTCCTGCGCTTCGACGCGGGCGCCGACCACACGGTGACCCTGCGCCTGGCGACCTCGCTCATCAGCGTCGACCAGGCCAAGGACAACCTGCGCCAGGAGATCCCGGACGGCACCTCCTTCGACACGGTCAAGGAGCGTGCTCAGAAGGTCTGGGACAAGCTGCTCGGCAAGGTCGAGGTGGAGGGGGCGACCCCGGACCAGCTCACCACGCTGTACTCCGGCCTGTACCGGCTGTACCTGTACCCCAACTCGGGCTTCGAGCGGGTCGACGGCAAGGACCGGTACGCCTCGCCGTTCTCCGCGATGCCGGGTCCGGACACCCCGACGCACACCGGCGCGAAGATCGTGGACGGCAAGGTGTACGTCAACAACGGCTTCTGGGACACCTACCGGACCACCTGGCCCGCCTACTCGTTCCTGACCCCGTCCCAGGCGGGCGAGATGGTCGACGGGTTCGTGCAGCAGTACAAGGACGGCGGCTGGACCTCCCGCTGGTCCTCCCCCGGCTACGCCGACCTGATGACCGGCACCTCCTCGGACGTGGCGTTCGCCGACGCCTACGTCAAGGGCGTGCAGTTCGACGCGAAGGCGGCGTACGACGCGGCCGTGAAGAACGCGACCGTCGTCCCGCCGATGTCGGGCGTGGGCCGCAAGGGCATGTCCACCTCGCCCTTCCTCGGCTACACCTCGACCGACACGCACGAGGGCCTGTCGTGGGCGATGGAGGGCTACGTCAACGACTACGGCATCGCGAAGATGGGTGAGGCGCTCTACAAGAAGACCGGCGAGAAGCGCTACCGGGAGGAGTCGGAGTACTTCCTCAACCGGGCCCGCGACTACGTGAACCTGTTCGACGCCAAGGCCGGCTTCTTCCAGGGGCGCGACGCCAAGGGCGACTGGCGCGTGGACTCCGCGAAGTACGACCCGCGCGTGTGGGGGTACGACTACACCGAGACCAACGGCTGGGGCTACGCCTTCACCGCCCCTCAGGACA
This sequence comes from Streptomyces corchorusii, assembly GCF_001514055.1. Lineage (NCBI taxonomy): Bacteria > Bacillati > Actinomycetota > Actinomycetes > Kitasatosporales > Streptomycetaceae > Streptomyces > Streptomyces corchorusii. The sequence goes on from NZ_KQ948361.1 coordinate 56,880, forward strand.
GCCGGGGCCTGGCCAACCTGTACGGCGGCCGGCAGGGTCTGGCGGACAAGCTGGACGAGTACTTCGCCACCCCGGAGACGGCCTCCCCCGACCACGTCGGCTCCTACGGCGGTGTCATCCACGAGATGACCGAGGCGCGGGACGTCCGGATGGGCATGTACGGCCACTCCAACCAGGTCGCGCACCACGTCATCTACATGTACGACGCGGCCGGCCAGCCGTGGAAGGCGCAGGCGTACGTCCGTGAGGCGCTGTCCCGGCTCTACACCGGCAGCGAGATCGGGCAGGGCTACCACGGCGACGAGGACAACGGCGAGCAGTCGGCCTGGTACCTCTTCTCCGCGCTCGGCTTCTACCCGCTGGTGATGGGCAGCGGCGAGTACTCCATCGGCTCCCCGCTGTTCAAGAAGGTCACCGTGCACCTGGAGAACGGCCGGGACCTGGTGGTGCGGGCGCCGGGGAACAGCGCGAAGAACGTCTACGTCCAGGGCGTCATGGTCAACGGCCGCCCCTGGAAGTCGACGTCGCTGCCGCACTCGCTGCTGTCCAAGGGCGGGGTGCTGGACTTCTTCATGGGCTCCAAGCCGTCGGCGTGGGGCACCGGGAAGGACGCGGCACCGGTCTCCGTCACCCAGGACGACAAGGTGCCGGCGCCCCGCGCGGACGTGCTGAAGGGTGACGGCCCGCTCTTCGACGACACCTCGGCGACGAGCGCGACGCTCACCTCGGCGGACCTCCCGGTTCAGGGCGACGTACGGCCGGTGCAGTACACGCTGACCTCGGGAGCCGACCGCACGAAGGCACCGGCCGGCTGGACCCTGGAGGGCTCCACCGACGGCACGACCTGGCGGACCCTGGACCACCGCTCCGGTGAGACGTTCACGTGGGACCGCCAGACCCGCGCCTTCACCATCGCCGCACCGGGCACCTACACCAAGTACCGCTTGGTCCTGGACGGCGAGTCGACCCTGGCGGAGGTGGAACTGCTGGGCTGAACAGCGGCCCACCCGCGATGACACGAGGCCCCGGGGGTCCGCCGGACACCAGGCGTCCCCCGGGGCCGTACGACATCGTCGCCGGGCTCGGCGGCCAGCGTACCCGGGGGTGCCACACGCCAGGATGATCCGGTCGGCTCCGCCCACCTCTGTCAGTGCGCCGAGGCAGAATCGACCCCTGTCACGCACCGCGTACGACGAGGGGGGTCGACCGATGCACGCTCCCGTGGACATCCGTGAGCTGGTGCGCTTCGCGCTGCACACGATGGGCGAGCGCAACGCGCACCACGAGTTCGAGCGGCTCTGCCTTGAGGTCGCCCGCCGGCGTCTGGTCAGCAACCTGCTGCTGGCCACCGGACCGGTGAGCAGCGGGGGCGACCAGGGACGGGACGGCGAGAGCTTCTGGACGGCCCTGGTCCACCCGCCGCACCCCCCGGCCTCGGAGTTCGCCGCTCTCGCGTCGCCGCAGCGGGTCGTCCTGGCCTGCACCATCCAGAGGACCAACGTCCCGGCCAAGGTCAGGAAGGATCTGGCAGCGATCAACGGACAGGGCCGCGCCGTGGACCGTGTCCTGTACTTCACCGTCGCCCCCGTGCCGGTGGCCGCACGGCACGCGCTGCAACGTGAGGCACGGGAGGTCCACGACGTCGAGCTGGACGTCTTCGACGCGGTCGCCCTCACCGACTTCCTCACCGCGCCGGACCTGATCCACCTGGCCCAGCGGCACCTGGGGCTGCCCTCGCTCCCGGGCATGGGCGGTGAGCCCGCGGGAGACCTGTCGGTCGCAGTCCCCGAGGACGCGATCGAACACCACATCCGTGGCCGGGACGCGCTGTTGGCCGAGCTGGCGGAGCAGATGACGCGTGGCGGCGACCGGGTGGTGCTGTGCGGGGTCGGCGGCTGTGGCAAGAGCACGGTGGCGCTGGCGCTCGCCCGCCGGGGCCGCGCCGCCGGGTTGCAGGTGTGGTGGGTCGACGCCGCGACCCGCAGCACCTTCGAGGAAGGGTTGCGCGAGGTCGCCGTGCAGGCGGGTGTGTCCCGCGTGGAGGCCCGCGAGGTGTGGTCACGGCGCGAGGCGGCCCGGGACGTACTGTGGCGCGCGCTGGACGCCCCGGGTACGGGGCGATGGCTGCTGGTCGTCGACAACGCCGACGACCCGTCGACGGTGCGCGACTGGATCAGGACACCCCGGCCGGGGAGCACCGTGTTGGTCACCAGCCGGGAGCAACGGCCCGCCGCCTGGTGGAGGCAGGCGGCCGTGCACACCGTCGACCCGATCGGCGAGGCGCACGGCGCCGCGATGCTCCGGGAACTCGCCCCGCGGGCCGGGACAGAGGAAGAGGCCCGGAGCCTGTCCCGGCGGCTCGGCGGACTGCCGCTCGCCCTGCTACTGGTGGGCAGGTATCTCGCCATGACGAGCGACGACCCGGTGCTCCCGGAGTCGCACACGCCGCGCTCGTTCGCCGCGTACCGGGCGGCGCTCGACCGGGAGTTCCCCGAAACCGTCTCGGCCCTGTCGCACGACCCGTCCGGTCCGCTGACGCGGACCTGGGAGATGTCCCTGGATCTGCTGGAGGCGAAAGGCGCCGTCGTCGCACGGCCGCTGTTCCGGCTCATCTCCTTCTTCGCGCCCGACCCCCTGCCGGTCGTGCTGCTCATCGGCAGCGTGCTGGCGCGGGCGAGCGTGTTCGCCGGGCTGTCGGCGACCGGTCTGGAGGAGGCCGTGCGCGGTCTCCTCGGCTGCGGGCTGCTGAACCGCCGCCGGATCGAGGCGGACGGTACGACGGTGGACACCCTGGTCGTCCACCCGCTCGTCCGTGAGATTACGCGCATGCAGCCGGACGCCGTCGCGGGCGCACCCGAGTACACGACCCTGGCCGTAGTGCTGCTGGCGAAGGTGGCCGGCGGGCTGCCGAGCGACGACACGTCGACGTGGCCGCTGTGGCGTCTGCTCGCACCGCACTGCACGTGGGTCGCGTCCGACACCTCCCACACGGCCGGGGAGGAGTGGATGGTCCGCGGTGACCTCGCCGCGCTGACCGCCGCGTACGCTCACACGGCCGGTGTGTGGGCGCTGGCGGAGGAGCAGCTCCGCCACGCGTTGGACGCCCTCGGGCACTGCCTTCCCGCGGACGCGCCGCGCATCGTGGCGACACGGCACAACCTGGCCTACCTCCGGCACGATCAAGGACGTTATGACGAGGCCGAGGCGGAGCTCGCCCACGTCCTGGAATCGGCGCTGAAGACCCTCGGCCCGGATCACCGGACCACCCTGGCGGCACGCCATGAACTGGCCAGGCTCCGTCTGGACCGCGGGGACGTCGCCTACGCCCATGCCGAGCTGTCCGTCGTCGTCTCCCGCACGGCGGAGGTGCTGGGGCCCGACCACCCGGTCACCTTGGCGGCTCGGCACGAGCTCGGCCGCACCCTGCGCGCCCGAGGCGACCTGGCCGGGGCCCGGTCCCTGTTCGAGCAGATCGTCAGCGTCAAGACGGACTCCCTGGGCGAGGCGGCACTGCCGACGCTCGTGACCCGTCATGAACTCGCTGACCTGCTCCTCGAACTCGGCGAGGTGGAACAGGCCCATGCCGCCTTCACGGAGATCCTGGCGCTGGAAGACCGGACGCAGGGACCCGCCCACCCCAGCACCCTGGTCACCAGGAACAACCTCAGTCGCGCCCTCGTCGAACTCGGACGGCTCGACGAGGCCGAGGCGGAGCTGTGCGAGACGCTCGCCGCGTGGGACCGTATCGGTGAAGGGGCTCACCCCATGGCACTCGTCACGCGCGGAGCCCTCGGTGGTCTGCTCGCCACGACCGGCCGGGCGGCCGAGGGGGAGAAGCTGCTGCGGACAGCGGCCCTCGCGCTGGAGCGGATCTTCGGCGCCGGCCATCGCGAGACCGTCGACGCCCGGCTCAACCACGCGGAGTCCCTGCACCGGTTGAACCGGCACGCGGACGCGGAAGCCCTGCTCCGTGCCGTCGTGGGAACCTTGGTGGATACGGCCGACGGCGAGGGGCCCCGCCTGCTGGCGGCGCGCCGGAAACTGGCCGACATCTACTTCGAGCTGGGCCGAGACGCCGAGGCGGAGGACGAACTCCGCCGGATCGTCGCCACGAAGAGCAGGGACCTGGGGGCCGACCACCCGGAGACCCTCCAGGACCGCCAGGCTCTGGCGGCCGTCCTGCTGCGCCAGGGACACACAGCTCTCGCGGCCAGACAACTCGTGGCGCTCGTCGATCCGTTGGACGCCGCCCTGGGCCGCAACCACCGGGACTCCCTGATCGCGCGGTCGAATCTGGCCTTCGCACAGTCGCAGCTCGACGCCGACGCGGCAGCCAGACGCCAGCTTCGACGCGTCGTGGCGGTGTACGAGGAGGACGGACTTGTGCCGGACGATTTGCTCGCCACGGTGCAGGAACTGCTCCACCAGTTGGGGTGAGGCGAGCCGCCGGCCGGGGCCGTGACGAAGGTGCACCGGCACGGTGCGGAGCGCGGAGTCCGTGTGGGTGCGCCCCGCACCGCCGGTGTCAGCCCGTGGCGAGGGTGAACACGTGCAGGTCCGTGTCGCGCGGGAGCGTGACGCTCTTGATCTGCTTGCCCGCCGGGGCCTGGTACGGCTTGGTGGCGAAGACGTACGTCGCCACCGGGTCCTTGTCGGCGCCGGCGACATTGCGGTACGCGGTCTTGGCGACGACCTCGTTGCCGTACTGGACGGAGCCGCCACCGCCGCCCACGGTCCAGTCGGTGAAGGACAGGTCGACGGTGCCGGTGGTGCCGTCGGTGTAGGTGACGGTCGCCTTGGTCTGCTGGTTGCCGTTGACGGCGCTGCCGATGAAGGACAGGGCGCCTGCCGGGGCGTTCAGCAGGATGGTCTGGCCGGACGCCGAGGCGTTGTCGGGGCGGCCGGCGGGTGAGGCGGGCCAGGTGAAGGCGAGACCGCCGGCCGTCGCCTGCTTGCCCGGGGTGAGGCCGGCCGCCGCGAGGGCCTGCCGGGAGTAGCTCCAGCCGCCGCCGTCGTAGTCGGCCTCGTCGTGGTCGCCGTCGTCGTCGGAGACGCCGGTGCTGTTGTAGGCGGCGAGCAGGGTGCCCGGCGCGGCCACGGTGAGCGCCACCGGCTGCTCGTAGGAGGAGTCGCCCGAGGTCACCGTGACCCCGACGTCGGCGAAGCCCTGCTCGGCGTCCCGCGCCGCCGTGAGCGTGATCTGCTGGGCGCCGTCGGTGACCGTGCCCTCGGCGGGCGTGGCCGTCACCCCGGCCGGGGTCTGGACCCGGAAGCGGACCTCGGGACCGGTGCCGCCGGTCAGGGACAGCGCGCGGATGCCGATGGTCGTGCTGTCACCGGGGGCGAGGGTGGCCGTGGTGGGCCCGACGCCGATCTGGTACGGCTGCTCGCCCTCCCGGAAGGACGGCGGCGGGCTGCTCGCGCCCCAGTCGTGGTCCGGGGTGGCGGACAGCGTGTAGTCGAGCCGGCCGCCGTCGCGGACGAAGGACGCGGGCAGCCACGGCCGGTCGCTGCTGCGGCCGTTCACCTTCAGGGACCGGACGTACGGTGCGTCGGCCGCCGCTCCCGTGGCGCGCACGGAGATGTCGTTGCCGTGCGGGCGGTCGATCTCGATCCGCTCGAACAGCGGTGAGGCGAGGACCAGTTCGGCGCGGGACGGCACCTGCGGGTACATGCCGAGGGCGGAGAAGACGTACCAGGCGGACATCGCGCCGAGGTCGTCGTTGCCGGGGATGCCGCCGGGCTCGGTGGACCACAGCTGCCGCATCGCCGCGCGGACGGTCTCCTGCGTCTTGTAGGGGGCGCCGGCGTAGTCGTACAGGTAGGGGACGTTGATCGACGGCTCGTTGTCCAGTTCGGACTTGGTGCCGCCGTTGCCGGTGAAGGCCCAGCCGCCGTCGGCGTCGTGGAAGAAGTCGTCCAGCCGGGCGAGCGCCGCCTCCCGGCCGCCCAGCGCGGCGAAGAGGCCCGCCGGGTCGTGCGGGACCATCCAGGTGTACTGGGCGGCCGTGCCCTCGACGAAACCGTTGCCGGTGTCCGGGGTGAAGCCGGTGACCCAGCTGCCGTCGGCCTTGCGGCCCGCGATGTAGCCGCCGTCCGGCGCGGCGGCGACGTTGAAGTTGTTCTGCCACCACTGGGCGCGGTGGGCGAAGGTGTCCGCCGTGTCCTTCTCCCCCGCCGCGCGGGCGAGTTGGGAGATCGCGAAGTCCGCGCCGGACATCTCCAGGGTCTCGGCGGCCCCGCCCCAGGCGTTGGACACGCTCGGCATGTAGTGCAGCTTGAGGTACTTGTCGAGGGAGGGGCGCTGACCCACCGACAGCACGGGCTTGCCCGCCGGGGACAGGTCCTGCGGTGTGGGGACGGTGGCCGCCCGCACGAGGGACTTCAGGGCGCCCTTGAGGTCGAAGTCCGTGCCGCCGAAGGCGCGGATGCCGGCGAGCGCGGCCGGCGAGGGGTCGCCGTTCATGACGTGGGTGCCGCTCGCGCCGTGCAGCCAGCGGTCCCAGACGCCGTTGTTCTGCCGGGCCAGCTCGTACAGGGACTGCGCGATGTCCGAGCCCGTGCGCGGGTCGAGCAGCGTCAGCAGCTGGACCTGGTCGCGGTAGACGTCCCAGCCGGAGAAGGTGCCGTACTGGGCGTGCCGCCGCCGGTCGACCGTGTGCACGCGTCCGTCGGCGCCCCGGTACCTGCCGTCGGCGTCGCTGATGACGTTGGGGTGCAGCAGCGCGTGGTAGAGCGCGGTGTAGAAGGTGGTGCGCTCGGCGTCCGTGCCGCCGCCGACCCGGATGGCTCCCAGCCGCTCCCGCCAGGCCCGGCGGGCCGCCTCCCGGACCGCGTCGAAGGACCGCCCCGGCGGATTCTCGGCGGCCAGGTTGGCCTCGGCCGCCTCCCGGCTGACGTAGGAGATGCCGACCTTGACGTTGACCGGACCGTCGCCGGGCGCGAACCGGACGTACCCGCCCGCGCCCTTCCCGGCGACCGGGCGCCCGCCGTGCGAGAAGCCGCCGGTGCCGCCGGACGCCTCGCGGGAGCCGGGGTCGAGCCGGTCGTCGCGCCAGGTGCCGGTGGCCTGGAAGGCGCGGTCGAAGCGGGCGGTGAAGTAGAGGGTGTAGTAGGCGCGCTGGCCCTCGGGGTCGAGGTAGCCGCAGAAGTTCCCGGAGGTGACCGAGCCGGAGATGGTCCGGGTGTCCGGGTCGATCGAGACCGTCGAGTCCTGCGAGCCCACCTCGGAGTTGGCGGTGCGCACCAGCAGCGAGGCGGGCTTGCCGGCCGGGTAGGTGAAGCGGGCCGAGCCGGTGCGCGCGGTGGCGGTGAGGTCGGCGGTGACGCCGGAGGCCAGGCCGACCTTGTAGTGGCCGGGCTCGGCGGTCTCGTCGGCGTGGCGGAAGTCGGAGGCGTAGACGGCGTCCTTGGTGTCGCTCGCCGGGGAGGAGGTGACCTCGCCGGCGTACGGGAAGAACGGGATGTCCCCGCTGCCGCCGGCGCAGCCGGTGCCGGACATGTGGGTGAGGCTGAAGCCGCGGACGCGGGTGGCGTCGTACTGGTAGCCGCCCGGCGCGGCGGTCCTCGTGGCGTCGCCGCGGGTGTTCTCCGGGCTCCAGGAGAGCATGCCGAACGGCACGACGGCGCCCGGGAAGACGTCGCCGCCGTTCCTGGTGCCGATCAGCGGGTCGACGTACGGGGTCGGGTCCTTGACGAGGCCGTGGGGCGCGGCGGGCGCCGCCAGGGCGGGAGTTGCGGTGCCGGCGGTCGCGAGGAGCGCGGCCAGCAGCAGGGACGTGGGTCTGAAACGCATGACGCGGCCCTTCCTCCTAACGGACGGGTCGCGCACCACAGGTCGCACAAGCCGCAGGGACAGTAACGTGCGCCACCGGTACCACGGAAGACCGCGTACGCGCCGGGAGGCGTACGCCCTCATCACCCGGCCGGACGAGCCAAATGGCTTGACATCGTTGTCGGTTGAGGCGGTAGAGTCATGTGCACGACGATTGACAACGATGTCGCTCGCCATCTCGCCGCACAAGCCACGCGGTTACAGGCCAATTCCCTCCGGACAGGCAGCCCACCCCCCTCGCCTGCCCGGCTCGCGGACCCGGTGCGAACGCCACCGGGTCCGCCCAGAGCGGCCCGGCAGAGCCGGAAGGGGTTCACCGGCGTCGGCGAGCCCGTGATCGCGTCGACGCGGTCCGGGCTCGCGGTCGCCGCGCTGTTCGAGGGAGAGGCGCGGAGGCCGGGGCCGCCCCGGACTCGCGCGGCGACGAGGCCGAGGTGCGGGAGCCTGGCCCGCGTCCGAGCCACCGGGGCCGGTGGTTCCTCTCCCGCCCGCCGGGCTCGCGTCCGAGCCGCCGGGGTCGGCAGTCTCTCTCCCCCCGCCTCGGTCAGCGGCTCGGCGTGGGGGAACCCGGCGGGGAGAGAAGTACCGGAGTTCCGCTCTCGGGAGGTCTCCGTGGCACGGCTGCTGATCGACGGCGACGACCTCGTGGTGCGGCTGTCCTGGGGCGAGCGGCTCCGGGCGCGCCGCCGGGAGGTCCGGCTGCCGGACGCGGTGATCAGGGACGCGTGGGCCGAGCCCGACTGGTGGCGCGCGCTGCGGGGAGAGCCGGAGCACGGCCGGCGACGGCCCGCCCGCCCCCTGGGCGAATGGCGGCATCCGCGCGGACGGGACTTCGTCGCGCTGCGGAGTGGGTACCCGGCCGTTGTCGTCGACCTGTGGCCCACCCCCTCCCCCGCACACCTCTCACGGGTCGCGGTCTCGGTGCCGCCCGAGGAGGCCGGTGAGCTGCTCGAAGACCTGCGGCGACACAGGGTGCCGGAGCGGCCGGCCCCGGCATAGGCCGCACTTGACACACGTCCACTCAAGTTTTATCCCGATTGATAGGCAATTCGGTTCGAACGCGCAGTTCGTGGTGGGTGAGGAGGTGACCCGCACGGTGGAGCCGGACCTGTACGCGGTGCTCGGTGTGGCGCCGTCCGCCACGGCCGGGGCGATCACCTCCGCCTTCCGCCGCAGGGCGTGGGAGCTGCGGCCGGACACCCGGGTGGACGCGGTCACCGCGGCCCGGTTCGACGAGGTGCGTACGGCGTACGAGACGCTCCGGGACCCGGTGCGGCGCGCGGTCTACGACCGGGCGTACGAACGGTCGTCCCGGCACCGGCACCGGCACCGCGCTCCGTCCGACGCCGCCGCCGCGGCGAGCCCGCTGACCCGCCTCCGGTACCTCTTCGTGCCGGGCGGCGCGGCTGCCGAGCCGCCGCTGCGCGCGGGACCGGTGCGCTGGGAACCACCCGGTGAGCGGCCGTAGGGCACTCGGGCCGACGAGGAAGAGGGAGCACGCAGATGGCGCGTCCGGTCGGAATCGATCTCGGTACGACGAACTCGGTGGTCTCCGTCCTGGAGGGCGGCGAGCCCACCGTCATCACCAACACGGAGGGCGCACGGACCACGCCGTCGGTCGTCGCGTTCGCCAAGAACGGCGAGGTACTGGTCGGCGAGGTCGCCAAGCGGCAGGCCGTGACGAACGTGGAGCGCACCGCGCGCTCGGTCAAGCGGCACATGGGGGACCACTCGTGGCGGTTCCCCGACCAGGGGGACATCGACGGCAAGCGGTACACCGCGCAGGAGATCTCCGCGCGCGTGTTGCAGAAGCTGAAGCGGGACGCGGAGGCGTACCTCGGCGAGGACGTCACCGACGCGGTGATCACCGTGCCCGCGTACTTCGACGACGCCCAGCGGCAGGCGACCAAGGAGGCCGGTGAGATCGCGGGCCTGAACGTCCTGCGGATCATCAACGAGCCGACGGCGGCGGCGCTGGCGTACGGGCTGGACAAGGGCAACGACCAGACCGTCCTCGTCTTCGACCTGGGCGGCGGCACCTTCGACGTGTCGCTGCTGGAGATGGGCGAGGGCGTCATCGAGGTGAAAGCCACCAACGGCGACACGCGTCTCGGCGGCGACGACTGGGACCAGCGGGTCGTGGACCACCTGGTCACGCAGTTCAGGAACAACTACGGCGTCGACCTGTCCAAGGACAAGATGGCCGTGCAGCGGCTGCGGGAGGCGGCGGAGCGGGCGAAGATCGAGCTGTCGTCGTCCAGCGAGACCTCGATCAACCTGCCGTACATCACCGCGTCCGCCGAGGGTCCGCTGCACCTGGACGAGAAGCTGACGCGCGCGCAGTTCCAGCAGCTCACCGCGGATCTGCTGGAGCGCTGCAAGGCACCGTTCCACAACGCGATCAAGGATGCCGGGATCAAGGTGTCCGACATCGACCACGTGGTCCTGGTGGGCGGTTCGACGCGGATGCCGGCCGTCACCGAGCTGGTGAAGGAGCTGACCGGCAAGGAGCCGCACAAGGGCGTGAACCCGGACGAGGTGGTGGCCGTCGGCGCCAGCCTCCAGGCCGGTGTGCTCAAGGGCGAGGTCAAGGACGTCCTGCTGCTCGACGTCACCCCGCTGTCCCTCGGCATCGAGACCAAGGGCGGCATCATGACCAAGCTCATCGAGCGGAACACGACGATCCCGACCCGGCGCGCGGAGATCTTCACGACGGCCGAGGACAACCAGCCCTCGGTGACCGTGCAGGTCTACCAGGGCGAGCGGGAGATCGCCGCGTACAACAAGAAGCTCGGCATGTTCGAGCTGACCGGCATCGCGCCCGCTCCGCGCGGGGTGCCGCAGGTCGAGGTGGCGTTCGACATCGACGCCAACGGCATCATGCACGTCTCGGCGAAGGACCTCGGCACCGGCAAGGAGCAGAAGATGACGGTGACCGGCGGTTCGGCGCTGCCCCGTGACGACATCGACCGGATGGTGCGGGAGGCGGAGCAGCACGCGGAGGAGGACCGCACCCGGCGGGAGGCCGCGGAGACGCGGAACCAGGCCGAGCAGCTCGTCTACTCCACCGAGAAGCTGATCAGGGAGAACGGCGACAAGATCCCGGCCGACGTGAAGTCCGAGACCCAGACGGCGCTGGACGAGCTGAAGGAGAAGCTGAAGTCTCAGGACACGGCGGCGATCCGGCAGGCCCTGGACCATGCCGCGCAGGCCGCGCAGAAGATCGGTACGGCACTGTACGAGCGGTCGCGGAGCGAGCAGGCCGGGCAGAGCGGGCAGGCAGGCCAAGCCGGCCAGACCGGCCAGGCCGGTGCCGGTGGTACGGCGGGCGCCGGCGGGGACGACGAGGTGGTGGACGCCGAGATCGTCGACGACGACAAGCCGGAGGCGGGCTGACGATGGACGGGGCGCGGACGCGGAGCTCGGACGAGGTGGAGCGCCTGCTGCGCGAGCGCACCGCCGATCTCCAGCGGGTGAAGGCGGAGTACGACAACTACCGCAAGCGGGTGCGGCGGGACCGCATGGCCGTGCGGGAGATCGCCGTCGCCAACGTGCTGACGGCGCTCCTGCCGGTGGTGGACGCCGTGGACCGGGCGTGCGCGCACGAGCCGCTGACCCCCGGCCTGAAGGACATCGCCGACACGGTGCGGACCCAGCTGGGCTCGCTGGGGCTCCAGGCGTTCGGGGAGGAGGGCGAGCCGTTCGACCCGGCGTGCCACGAGGCGATCGTGCACCGTACGGCGCCGGGCGCGCGGCGGCTGGTCTGCGCGGAGATCCTGCGCCCCGGCTACCGCCTCGGCGACCGCCTCCTACGCCCCGCCCACGTCACGGTGACCGGGCCACCGTGACGCCGTCGGGCGGGCGGCGGCGGACCGGTCCGCGGTGCCCCGTTGGGCGGGGGCGGGGGTACCGAACCAGGCAACGGCGACCGGGCCGTGGTGACCCCGGGGATGGGGGCGTACGCGGGGGCGACTGGGCCGCGGTGACCCCGGTGATGGGGGCGGCCCGAACGCGGGGGCGACCGTGCCGCGGTGACCGCTTTGGGCGGGGGTGGGGCGACCGAACCGGATGACGGTGACCGGGCCGCCGTGCCCTGAAGGGCGGGGCCGCCCGAACGCGGGGGCGTGCAGACGGGGCGGGCGGTTCGGAGGTGGGGCGGGGGTCCGGAGCGGGGCGGGCGGTGCCCGAGGCGAGGCGGGGCGGTGATCCGGAAGCGGGTGGACGACCCGGCTGACGGGCGACAGCGGGCCCGCCGTGTCCACCCGGGGCGAACCCCGCTCGGCCAACGGGCCGCTGATCCGGCGCTTTCCGCGCGTGCCCACCCGTCCGGCCACTGGCCGTGGTCCCGCCGTGGCCACCAGTCCGCGAGGCGGCCCGGCCGACGCGCCACCGCAGACCCGCCTCATCCGCCGCCCACAGCCTCGGCCCCGGCCCCGGCCCCGCCGACGCCACACGGGACCGCCGTAGCCATCCGAGGACCAACCCGCCGTCGCCCGCTCGACCAACGGAACCGCCGACCCGCCGCATCCCGCGCGTGCGCCCACCCGTCCGGCCACTGGCCGTGGTCCCGCCGTGGCCACCAGTCCGCGAGACCGGCCCGGCTGACGCACCACCGCAGACCCGCCTCACCCGCCGCCCACGGCCCCGCCCGGCCGCCCGCAGGCCGGAGGCCCCCGTGTCCATCTCGTGGACGGACCATAGCCACCCGGCGGAACGTGATGCTACAAATGCCGCATGTCGGACGCGTCTGTTCGATTCAGGCGCTTCTCATGGCGCACTGTGATCGACAAGAGCCCCCGCAGCGTCGCCGGACAGGTCTTCCTGCTCCAGGTGGCGCTGGTGATGCTGCTCGTGCTCTGCGCCGTCGTCGCCCTCGTGCTCCAGTCGAAACGGGACACCGGCACGGAGGCCAGGCGTCGGTCCATAGCCGTCGCGCAGACCTTCGCCCACGCCCCGGGCCTGCTGCGCGCCCTGAAGAGCCCCGACCCGTCCCGTGTCCTCCAACCGCTGACCGAGGCGGGACGCAGATCGGCGGGCGTGGACTTCATCGTGGTCATGGACACCCACGGCATCCGCTACACCCACCCCATACCCGCCCGGATCGGCGAGCGGTTCGTGGGCACCATAGGGCCGTCGCTGGCCGGGAAGGTGTACACCGAGAGCGTCCAGGGCCCGCTGGGCCACGAGGTCCAGGCCACCGTGCCCGTGGACGACGGCCACGGCAAGGTCGTCGCCCTCGTCTCCGCCGGGCTGAAGGTCAAGCACGTCACCAGCGAGCTGGACCGGCAGCTGCCGATCATCCTCGCCGCCGGGGGCGGCGCGCTCGTGGTGTCGACCGGCGGCACGGCCCTGGTCGGCCGCAGGCTGCGACGGCAGACCCACGGCCTCGGCCCGGACGAGATGACCCGCATGTACGAGCACCACGACGCGGTCCTGCACTCGGTGCGCGAGGGCGTCCTCATCATCGGCCCCGACGGCCGGCTGCTGCTCGCCAACGACGAGGCCCGGCGCCTGCTGGAGCTGCCCCCGGACGCCGAGGGCCGCACGGTGCGGGAGCTGCCGGAACTCGACCCGGCGACGGTGGAGCTGCTCGCCTCCGGGCGCGAGGCCAGCGACGAGGTGCACTTCGCCAAGGGGCGTCTGCTGGCGGTCAACCAGCGGCCCACGCAGTACGCGGGCGGCCCCCGGGGCACCGTCGTGACGCTCCGCGACTCCACTGAGCTCCAGGCGGTGTCCGGCCGGGCCGAGGCCGCCCGCGAGCGGCTGGAGCTGCTGTACGACGCGGGGCTGTGCATCGGCAGCACCCTGGACGTGGTCCGCACGGCCGACGAACTGGCGCGGGTCGCCGTCCCCCGGTTCGCCGACTTCGTCACCGTCGACCTGGCCGACGCCGTCCTGCACGGCGAGGAACCGGCGCCGACGGCGCACGACATCCGCCGGGTCGCCGTGAACGGCGTCCAGGACGACCACCCCCTCTACGAGCTGGGCCGGCTGATCGACTTCCTGCCCTCCACCCCGCAGGCGCGCGGCTACGGCGCCGGACGCTCCGAGCTGGTGACCGACCTGAGCAGGGCCGAGGGCTGGCAGGCGCAGGACCCCGAGCGGACCCGGCGGATCCTGGACTACGGCATCCACTCGCTCATCGCCGCCCCCATCCGGGCGCGCGGTGTCGTCCTGGGCATGGCCACCTTCTGGCGGTCCAAGCGGGAGCCCTTCGACGCGGAGGAGCTGACCTTGGCGGAGGAGCTGGTGGCCCGGGCCGCGGTCAGCATCGACAACGCCCGCCGGTATACCCGCGAGCACGCCCTCGCGGTCACCCTCCAGCGCAGTCTGCTGCCGCGGGCCCTGCCCGAGCAGAGCGCCCTCGACGTCGGCTACCGCTATCTGCCGGCGCAGTCCGGGGTGAGCGGGGACTGGTTCGACGTGATCCCGCTGTCGGGCGGCCGGGTGGCGCTGGCCGTCGGTGACGTGGTGGGGCACGGTCTGCACGCCGCCGCGACGATGGGCCGGCTGCGGACGGCGGTGCACAACTTCTCGACGCTCGACCTGCCGCCCGACGAGCTGCTCCAGCACGTGGACGACCTGGTCGGCCGCCTCGACCAGGAGGAGCCCTGCCCGGAGAAGTCCGGCGAGATCGTCGGCGCCACCTGCCTGTACGCGATCTACGACCCGGTGACGCGCCGCTGTGAGATGGCCCGGGCCGGGCATCTCGCGCCCGCGCTGGTCCTTCCCGACGGCAGCGTCACCTACCCCGATGTGCCGGCCGGGCCCCCGCTGGGCCTGGGCGGCCTGCCGTTCCAGACGGCCGAGCTGGAGCTGCCGGAGGGCAGCCAGCTCGTCCTGTACACCGACGGTCTGATCGAGGACCGCAGGCGCGACCTGGACGAGGGCATGGAGCTGCTGCGCCGGGCGCTGGCGGGGCACCCCGGCCGGTCGCCGGAGGAGAGCTGCCAGGCGGTGCTGGAGCGCCTGCTGCCCGAGCGCCCCGGTGACGACGTCGCCCTGCTCGTCGCGCGCACCCGGGCTCTGCCGGCCGACCGGGTCGCCGACTGGGACGTGCCGCGCGACCCGGCCGCCGTGTCGGGGATGCGCGGGACGGTCTCGGACAAGCTGGCCGAGTGGGGGCTGTCCGAGCTGGACTTCGCAACGGAGCTGGTGCTGAGCGAGCTGCTCACCAACGCCATCCGGTACGGCTCCGACCCGATCCATGTGCGCCTCATCCATGACCGCACGCTGATCTGCGAGGTGGCCGACGGCAGCAGCACCTCGCCGCATCTGCGGTACGCGGCGACGACCGACGAGGGCGGCCGGGGCCTGTTCCTGGTCTCCCAGCTGGCCGAGCGCTGGGGCACCCGCTACACGCCCCAGGGCAAGGTGATCTGGGCGGAGCTGTCGGCGCCGGACCTCTCGCGGCTGATCGGGGACTTCGCGGACCTGGAGGACCTCGGGGAGCTCGGGGACTGACGGTTCGGCCCGGGCCCTGCCGGGTGCCCCGGCGACCGCGCGGGAGCCGGAGGGAGCGGCGCGGGCAGGGTGCGCGCGGTCTCGCGGCCACGGGTACGGCGAAGGGCCGTACCCCCGCTGCCGGGGATACGGCCCTGAACGGCCGGGGCCGTTACCGCTTACTTGCGGATCAGGCTGCGCAGCACGTACTGCATGATGCCGCCGTTGCGGTAGTAGTCGGCCTCACCGGGGGTGTCGATGCGGACGACCGCGTCGAACTCGACACCGGTGTCGGTGGTGACCTTGACCGTGCGCGGCGTCCGGCCCTCGTTCAGCTCGGTGACGCCGGAGAAGGAGAAGGTCTCCTCACCGGTCAGGCCGAGGGACTGGGCCGAGGCGCCCTCCGGGAACTGGAGCGGGAGCACGCCCATGCCGATGAGGTTGGAGCGGTGGATGCGCTCGTAGGACTCGGCGATGACGGCCTTGACGCCGAGCAGCGCGGTGCCCTTGGCCGCCCAGTCGCGGGACGAGCCGGAGCCGTACTCCTTGCCGGCCAGGACGACCAGCGGGATGCCGGCGGCCTGGTAGTTCTGGGAGGCGTCGTAGATGAAGGAGACCGGGGCGCCTTCCTGCGTGAAGTCGCGGGTGTAGCCGCCCTCGGTGCCCGGCGCGATCTGGTTGCGCAGGCGGATGTTGGCGAAGGTACCGCGGATCATGACCTCGTGGTTGCCGCGGCGGGAGCCGTAGCTGTTGAAGTCGCGGCGCTCGACGCCGTGCTCCGTGAGGTACTTGCCGGCCGGGGTGTCGGCCTTGATGGCACCGGCCGGGGAGATGTGGTCGGTGGTGACCGAGTCGCCCAGCTTGGCGAGGACGCGGGCGCCGGAGATGTCCTCGACCGGGGCCGGCTCCATGCCCATGCCCTCGAAGTACGGGGGCTTGCGGACGTAGGTGGACTCCGGGTCCCACTCGAAGGTGTTGCCCGTCGGGACCGGCAGCGACTGCCACTGGGCGTCGCCGGCGAAGACGTCCTCGTAGGACTTGGCGAACATGTCCTCGCCGATGGCGTTGGCGACGACCTCGTTGACCTCGGCCTCGGTCGGCCAGATGTCCTTCAGGTAGACCGGGTTGCCGTCCTGGTCGGTGCCGAGGGCGTCCCGGGTGATGTCCACCTTCATGGAGCCCGCGATGGCGTACGCGACGACCAGCGGCGGGGACGCCAGGTAGTTCATCTTGACGTCGGGGTTGATGCGGCCCTCGAAGTTCCGGTTGCCGGAGAGGACCGAGGTGACCGCGAGGTCGTGGTCGTTGACGGCCTTGGAGACCTCCTCCGGCAGCGGGCCGGAGTTGCCGATGCAGGTGGTGCAGCCGTAGCCGACGAGGTTGAAGCCCAGCTTGTCCAGGTACGGCGTGAGGCCGGCCTTCTCGAAGTAGTCGGTGACGACCTTCGAACCCGGGGCGAGGGTGGACTTGACCCACGGCTTGCGGGTGAGGCCCTTCTCGACCGCCTTCTTGGCGACCAGGGCGGCGCCGATCATGACGTACGGGTTGGAGGTGTTGGTGCAGGAGGTGATGGCCGCGACCGTCACCGCACCGTGGTCCAGCTCGTAGGTGGTGCCATCGGCGGCGGTCACCGGGACCGGGTTGCTCGGGAAGCCGTTCGGGGCGACGGCCGGGGCGTCGGAGGCCGGGAAGGACTCCTTGCCCGCCTCGTCGATGTCGTCCACGTAGTTGCGGACGTCCAGCTTGAACTGCTCGGCGGCGTTCGCGAGGACGATGCGGTCCTGCGGGCGCTTCGGGCCGGCGATGGACGGGACGACGGTGGAGAGGTCCAGCTCCAGCTTCTCGGAGAAGTCGGGCTCGGCGGCCGGGTCCAGCCAGAGGCCCTGCTCCTTGGCGTAGGCCTCCACCAGGGCGACCTGCTGCGCGGAGCGGCCGGTCAGGCGCAGGTAGTTCAGGGTCTCGTCGTCGATCGGGAAGATCGCGGCGGTGGAGCCGAACTCCGGCGACATGTTGCCGATGGTGGCGCGGTTGGCGAGCGAGGTGGCGGCGACGCCCTCGCCGTAGAACTCGACGAACTTGCCGACGACGCCGTGCTTGCGCAGCATCTCGGTGATGGTGAGCACGAGGTCGGTGGCGGTGGTGCCGGGCTGGAGCTCACCGGTGAGCTTGAAGCCGACGACGCGCGGGATCAGCATGGAGACCGGCTGGCCGAGCATGGCGGCCTCGGCCTCGATGCCGCCGACGCCCCAGCCGAGGACACCGAGGCCGTTGACCATGGTGGTGTGCGAGTCGGTGCCGACCAGGGTGTCCGGGTAGGCCTTGCCGTCGCGGACCATCACGACACGGGCCAGGTGCTCGATGTTCACCTGGTGGACGATGCCGGTGCCCGGCGGGACGACCTTGAACTCGTCGAAGGCGGTCTGGCCCCAGCGCAGGAACTGGTAGCGCTCCTTGTTGCGGCCGTACTCCAGCTCGACGTTCTGCTTGAAGGCGTCGTTCGTGCCGAACTTGTCGGCGATGACGGAGTGGTCGATGACCAGCTCGGCCGGCGCCAGCGGGTTGATCTTGGCCGGGTCGCCGCCCAGCTCCTTCACGGCCTCACGCATCGTGGCGAGGTCCACGACACAGGGCACGCCGGTGAAGTCCTGCATGATCACGCGGGCCGGCGTGAACTGGATCTCCTGGGAGGGCTGGGCCTGGGAGTCCCAGGTGCCGAGGGCGCGGATGTGGTCGGCGGTGATGTTCGCGCCGTCCTCCGTGCGGAGCAGGTTCTCCAGCAGGACCTTGAGGCTGTACGGCAGGCGGGCCGAGCCCTCCACCTTGTCCAGCCGGAAGATCTCGTACGACTCGTCGCCCACCTGCAGCGTGCTGCGGGCGTCGAAGCTGTTCGCCGACACGACAGTCTCCTTCATTGATGTGCGCGTACCACCGTCAATCGTGCCGCCACGCCGGCTCGGCCGAACCAGTGAGGTCAGGCTAAGTTAGGCAAGCCTTACTGGAGTGGCGGCTACGGTGCGCCTCGGCAGATATCTCGATGTCGAGATAACTCTAGTACATGGGCGCGGCTCGGTCATGCCCGACCCGGCCCCGGGGCTCCGGTACGTCACCCGCCGCAGCGCGGTCGCGGCCCCCCCCCCCCCGGCCGGCGAGTCCCCGCCGACCGGGGCGCGCACCCGGCGAGCACGGTCGGCGCCGAACGGACACCCGGGTGACATCGGGGGATTTGTCACGATCTTTATGGGTACACAGCATGCGTTCGGCCCACCGGTCCTGACAGTCCGTCACCGGCGTCACCCGAATGGACCCCCTGACGGGCGCCATCTCATATCTGAGATAGCCTCAACCTCATGTCAGACGACTACCTCGTACGCATCGGCAAGCTCATCCGTGACGCCCGGCAACACCGGGGCTGGACACAGACGCAGCTCGCGGAGGCGCTCGGAACCAGCCAGAGCGCCGTCAACCGCATCGAGCGCGGCAACCAGAACATCAGCCTTGAGATGATCGCCCGAATCGGTGAAGCCCTGGACAGCGAGATCGTGTCGCTGGGCTACGCGGGTCCGATGCATCTGCGCGTGGTCGGCGGTCGCCGCCTGTCCGGCGCCATCGACGTCAAGACCAGCAAGAACGCGTGCGTGGCGCTGCTGTGCGCCTCGCTGCTGAACAAGGGGCGCACGGTGCTGCGCCGGGTGGCCCGGATCGAGGAGGTGTACCGCCTGCTGGAGGTGCTCAACTCCATCGGCGTGCGCACCCGCTGGATCAACGACGGTGTCGACCTCGAACTCGTCCCGCCCGCCGAGCTGGAGATGGACGCGATCGACGCGGAGGCCGCCGTCCGCACCCGCTCGATCATCATGTTCCTGGGCCCGCTGCTGCACCGCATGGACGGCTTCAAGCTGCCGTACGCCGGCGGCTGCGACCTGGGTACGCGGACCATCGAGCCGCACATGATCGCGCTGCGCCGGTTCGGCCTGGACATCGCGGCCACCGAGGGCCAGTACCACGCCCGGGTGGACCGCTCCGTCCGTCCCGACCGGCCGATCGTGCTGACCGAGCGCGGCGACACGGTGACCGAGAACGCGCTGCTGGCCGCCGCCCGGCACGACGGCGTCACGGTCATCCGCAACGCCTCCTCCAACTACATGGTCCAGGACCTGTGTTTCTTCCTGGAGGCGCTGGGCGTCAAGGTGGAGGGCATCGGCACCACCACGCTCACCGTGCACGGCGTGCCGAACATCGACGTGGACGTCGACTACTCCCCCTCCGAGGACCCGGTCGAGGCGATGAGCCTGCTGGCCGCCGCCGTGGTCACCGAGTCGGAGCTGACGGTGCGCCGGGTGCCGATCGAGTTCCTGGAGATCGAGCTGGCGGTCCTGGAGGAGATGGGCCTCGACCACGACCGGTCGCCGGAGTACTCCGCGGACAACGGCCGCACCCGCCTGGTCGACCTCACGGTCCGCCCCTCCAAGCTGGAGGCGCCGATCGACAAGATCCACCCGATGCCGTTCCCCGGCCTGAACATCGACAACGTCCCGTTCTTCGCGGCCATCGCCGCGTCGGCGCAGGGTCAGACCCTCATCCACGACTGGGTCTACGACAACCGGGCGATCTACCTGACCGACCTCAACCGCCTCGGCGGACGGCTCCAGTTGCTGGACCCGCACCGGGTGCTGGTCGAGGGCCCGACCCGCTGGCGCGCCGCCGAGATGATGTGCCCGCCGGCCCTGCGCCCCGCGGTGGTCGTGCTGCTGGCGATGATGGCGGCCGAGGGCACGTCGGTGCTGCGCAACGTGTACGTCATCAACCGCGGCTACGAGGACCTGGCCGAGCGCCTGAACTCGGTCGGGGCACAGATCGAGATCTTCCGGGACATCTGACCGGCAGATGCCGCCGCATCCCTCCGACCCGCGCTGATGCGGGTCGCGAGGGGGTGCGGCGGCACCTCTGGGACTTCTCCGGGACGTTGGGCCGGGAGCGGGCTGTTCCCGGCCGCTCGGGGTCATGGCGACGCGAAGACCGCGTCGATGGCGGAGCGGCCTCATGCACCCGCGCGGGGCGGAACGCAGCCGCGCGGGCGCACGATTCACCCCAGGGACGGCGGGTCCCCGGCTCCCCTGGCTCGCGCCGTACGGGGACTCGGCGGTGCGTGTACTTCCGGAGCGTGAACCCCGGGTCCGAGTGGCCGAGCCACCGGGCCGGGGAGACGACCGACTCGCCGGCCTCCCCCGGGCTGGTTCGCCGGCGCGTCCTTCGCGGCGATCGGCATGGGCGCGCTCGTCCCGGCGGCCATCATGTCCATCGCGGCCGCGAACCTCTTCACCTGCGACATCTGCGAGGACTTCGTCAAGCCGGACGCGGCGCCGGAGGAGGAGACCAAGCTCTCCGAGCTGGTGTCCCTGCGTTCGTGCCCAACGTCGCCGTGGCGTCGCCGTGGCGGTGGTCCTCACCTTCGCCCTGAAGGCGGCCAAGGCCCCCGAGGGCACCGACGCCACAGCCCCGGGGGAACTGCACAGCGGATGCGGCAGAACCCGAAGCCGTGTCAGCTTCCCCCTGAAGTCAGGGCACTTCGCCCGCCCCCGACCCCAGCCGAGAACTCGATCCCCGGATGCCTACGCCGTCGCCCTGACGCCGAGCGAGTCCAGGGCGGCGGCCACCGTCCTTCGCAGCGACGCGGCGTCGGCACCGGCACGCGAGCGCAAGTTGACCCCGTAGGCGAGCAGCGCCAGGAGATCCGCGGAAGCGCCGGGATCGGTCCCGGGGGCGAGCTGCCCCTGACGCTCGGCGGTGACCAGTGCCGCGTACATCGCCTCGCGCAGCTCCCGGTGGTGTTGGTCCAGGACGCCGCGCACCTCCGGATCACTGTTCTCGGCCCCGGCGTGCGCGTTGGAGACCATGCAGCCCCATTGGGCGTACTCGCCCGAGCAGCGCGCCTCGATCAGGCCGGCGAAGAACTCGGAGACGGCCGGCAGACCCCGCTCGTCCTCGGCCAGGCGCCGGAACACCGGCTGGGACCGCTGCTCCAGATAGCGGCGCAGCGCGGCGAGGTAGAGCTCCTGTTTCCCGCCGAACGTGGCGTACAGGCTGGAACGGTTGAGCCCGGTCGCGGTCACCACGTCCTGGATCCCGGTCGAGGCCACGCCCTGCCGCCAGAACAGCCGCACCACGGTCTCCAGGGTGGCATCCGGGTCGAAGTGCTTGATGTCCGGCACGTTTCACCTTGCCATCCTGAAATGAGGATTCCAAGATACTCCCCGTCCACCACGCCGCACGGCTGGCGCGGGGCCCCGCACATCCTTATCTTGGAACGAGCGTTTCAAGATTTTTGGGCTCGCTCCAGCCGTCAACCGGGAGGAATCAGCGCCATGACCACCCTGAACGCCGAACTGCGCACCTTCTACGAAGCGCGTCAGCAGCAGATCCCCGCCGAGATCCGGGAGATCATGCACCGGGCCGGCCAGGAACTCGCCGACTCCGGTCAGGCCGACCGGGCTCTGACCGCCGGTGCGCAGGCCCCGCGCTTCGGCCTCCCGTCCGCGACCGGGCAGACCCTGGCCCTGGACGACCTGCTCGCCGAGGGCCCGGTCGTGCTGACCTTCTACCGCGGCGCCTGGTGTCCGTACTGCAACATCGCCCTGCGCTCCCTCCAGCAGCACTACGAGGCCATCACCGCCCGCGGCGCCCGCCTGGTGGCCGTCTCCCCGCAGATCCCCGACGAGTCCCTCACTCTCACCGAGAAGCACGCCCTCGCCTTCGACGTCCTCAGCGACATCGGCTCCGACACCGCCAAGCAGTACGGCCTCGCCTTCGACCTCCCCGAGGACCTCGCCGCCGTCTACGACGAACTCGGCTTCGACCTCCAGCGCGTCAACGACGGCCATCCGCGCACGCTCCCGCTGCCCGCGACCTACGTCATCGACCGCGACGGCACGATCCGCTGGGCCTTCGTCAACACCGACTACACGACCCGCGCCGAACCGGCCGACATCCTCGCCGCCCTCGACGCAATGAGCTGATCGCGGGCAGCCGGTCCGGGCATCCCCCACTGACGACCGCGAACGCCCACACGGGGCCAGAGCTGTGACTGGGAAGGCTCAACGGTTGGGGGTTGCGGTCGCTCCACTCGACCCGGCGCCCGGTCTGCTCGGCGGGCCGGGGCGCCTTCCTGACGGACCGTGTGCAGGGCAGGGCGACCAGGGGTACCGGATTCGGTGGCTCCGGTCGGCTTCGGTCACCACGTGTCGATGACCGGTGAGTCGGGTGCGTGCCGCCGCCAGGTCTCGTTGAGGCGCGCGAGCCGGTCCGCGGCGGCGATGCCGCACAGGAACGCGACCCTGCCGTCGCCGACCTCGCACACCACGGCGCCCACGACCCGGTCGTCGAGCACGGCGAGGACGGCCGGGGAGCCGTTGACCGGCGCGATGTGGAACGCGGGCGAGCCGCCGGCCAGCCGCCGCTTCGCCGGCGTGGGCTTGAAGCCTGCCCGCACGAACACGGCGACGCGTTCGCGCGAGGTGTACCGCAGCAGCCGCCTGGCCAGGCCCGCGCCGTCCGAGACCGCCGTCACGTCGTTGGTCAGCAGCGCCACCAGCCGTTCGGTACGCCCCGACACGGCAGCGGCGAGGAACTCCTCGACGACCCTGCGCGCGGACGCGGGGTCCACCTCGCCGCCGCCGCGGCGCTCGGCGGCGACCCGGCGCCGGGCCCGGTGCACATGCTGCTGGCTCGCGGACTCGGTGATGTCGAGGATCCGCGCGATTTCGGCATGGCCGTAGGAGAAGGCTTCGCGCAGGACGTAGGCGGCCCGCTCGACCGGCGAGAGGCGCTCCATGAGGGTCAGTACGGCCAAGGACACCGATGCGCGCTGCTCGACGGTGTCGGCGGGGCCGAGCATCGGGTCGCCGGCGAGGAGCGGCTCGGGCAGCCAGGCACCGGCCGCGCGCTCGTGGCGGGCCTGTGCCGAGCGCAGCCGGTCGAGGCAGAGATTGGTGACGACCTTGGTCAGCCATGCCTCCGGCACCTCGATACGGTCCCGGTCCGCGGCCTGCCAGCGCAGGAACGTGTCCTGCACGGCGTCCTCGGCGTCGGCGGCCGAGCCGAGCAGACGGTAGGCGAGCGAGGCCAGCCGGGCCCGGCCGGCCTCGAACCGGTCAACGTCTGCGCTGTCCATGCCAAGCAGCCTATGCGGCGGCCCGCACAACGGCCCGCTCGGGCGCGGTGGCCAGGCGGCGCCTGCGCCGCGGCGTGCCGTAGGTCGGGTGGGCGATGCTCCACCCGGCCCCCCGGAGCACACCCGCCTTGAGCCGCGCGGCGGTCCGGCCGCCCAGGTACCAGGACGTCGACCGGGCGTCCCCGTCCACCATCTGGAAGATCGCGTCCCGCCGCCCGAGGCTGATGTGGTTGCCGTAGTACTTCAGCCCGACCGTCGGGACCTCACCGCCCGTCAGCCGCGCGATGATCGCGGCCGTTGCCTGCATGGCGGTGAAGCCGGCCGAGGCGCAGGACATCGGCAGCGGCCGGCCGTTGTCGCCGAGCGCGTAGGCGCAGTCACCGGCGGCGTAGACGTCCGGGTGCGAGACCGAGCGCATGCTGCGGTCGACGACGATCCGGCCGCTGCCGTCGACCTCCAGGCCGCTGGCCGCCGCGATGGGGTGTACGGCGAACCCGGCCGCCCACACGGTCACGTCGGCCGGGAGGGAGGTGCCGTCGGCGGCGATCGCCCGGGCCGGCTCGACGGCTTCGACGCGGGTGTGCTCGTGGACGGTGATGCCGAGCCGGTCGCAGGCCCGGCGCAGGTGGCGGCGGGCCTTCGGGGAGAGCCAAGCGCCCAGCTCACCGCGGGCGGCGAGCGCGACCGAGAGGTCGGGCCGTGACTCGGCGAACTCGGTGGCGGTCTCGATGCCGGTCAGTCCCTCACCGACGACCAGCACGGTGCCGCCCTCGCCCAGGCCGGCGAGGCGCTCGCGCAGACGCAGCGCAGCGGACCGGCCGGTCACGTCGAAGGCGTACTCGGCCGCGCCGGGGACGCCATGGTGGGCCACGGAGCTGCCGAGCGCGTGGAGGAGCGTGTCGTACGCGAGTTCGCCGTCGCCGTCCTCGCCGGTCACGGCGACGGTCCCGCGCTCGGGGTCGACGCCGGTGACGCGCGCGATACGCAGCCGCACCCCGGTGCCGGCGAACACGTCGGACAGCCGGCGGAACCTGAGGTCCTGGCCGATCGCGAGCTGGTGGAGCCGCATCCGCTCGACGAAGTCGGGCTCGGCGTTGACGACGGTGATCTCGGTGTCGGCGGGGGAGAGCCGGCGGGCCAGGTTTCCGGCGGCGAAGGCCCCGGCATATCCGGCGCCGAGTACGACGATGCGGTGCTTCATGGCGTTGCTCCTGTCTCGTTCGCGTGCCCCTTGGACGAGACGGCGACCCGATGTCTGACAGGAGCCGCGTGTGACACGGGTCACCGCCGCGGGACAGCCCCCGGCGGCGCTCCGGAGGGCGGCTGGATCGGCCGGGGCGCCGCCGTTCGGGTGAGGTGTGGCGGGGGCCGCGCCGCGCGGAAACCAAGGAATACGGACACATCGGCGCTTCGGGGCGATGGGAATGGAACGGTGCGAAGTGGCAGCCTGCTGTCCGCCTCGCCAGACTGAAACCGATGGTTCCCGATCAGGAACCGTCCGGCCGGCCATTGGCGATCCTTACGTCCTCAGGAGATGTAATGGTGGAGCAGTCCTCCGAGGTCCCGATATCCCGGCCCGATGATCCTGCCGTCACCCTGAGCGACATCGGGTCCGACAGGCTGCGGACCGAGCGGAAACTCGCGGAAACACTGGCCGAGGTCACCGGCTGCGACGACGTTCCGGCCGAAAGTAACTTCTTCAACGACCTCGGTGCGAATTCCCTGGTGATGGCCCAGTTCTGCGCACGGCTGCGGAAAATCCCGGATCTTCCCTCGCCGTCCATGCGGGACATCTACCGGCATCCCACGATTCGGAGTCTGACGGCGGCCCTCGTACAGACCGCTCCCGCCGATACGGCCACACCCTCGCCGGAACCCACGCGTCCCTCCGCCGCGGTGACGCGCACGAGCCCCGCCCACCATCTGCTGTGCGGGACGGCCCAGCTGCTGATCTTCCTGGTGTACTCCCTCGTCTGGGGATTCGTCACCGCCCGGGGATACGAGTGGATCGCCGCCGGTTCCGGATTCGTCGGCATCTATGTGCGGGCGCTGCTGTTCGGCGGCATAGGCTTCCTCGCCCTGTGCATATTTCCGGTCATCGCGAAATGGCTGCTCGTCGGCCGCTGGAAACCGGGTGATTTCCCGATCTGGGGGCTGGCGTATCTGCGCTTCTGGTTCGTGAAGGTGCTGCTGCACGCGAATCCCATGGTGTTCTTCGTCGGGACCCCGCTGTACGTGCTGTACCTGCGGGCGCTGGGCGCGCGGATCGGCAAGGGCGTCACGATCCTCTCCCGCTCCGTCCCGGTCTGCACCGACCTGCTGACGGTCGGCGCCGGCACGGTGATCCGCAAGGACACGTTCTTCCTCTGCTACCGGGCCCACGCGAGCCGGATCCAGACCGGCCGGGTCACGCTGGGCCGGGACGCGTACATCGGTGAGAAGACCATCCTGGACATCGACACCTCGCTGGGCGACGGCGCGCAACTGGGCCACTCCTCCGCGCTGCACAGCGGCCAGGCGGTGCCGGACGGCGAGCACTGGCACGGCTCCCCGGCGGAGCCCACCCAGGTCGACTACCTGCGGGTCCCGCCGGCCAGGTGCGGCACCGCGCGCCGGTTCTGGTTCGGTGGCCTCACGCTGGCGCAGACGATCTTCCTGTACCTGCCGCTCACCCTCGGCGGCGTGTACATGCTGTTCACCGAGGTCCCGGCGATCGGCAAGCGACTCAATCCCGAGACGGCGGTGCTGACCCGGCCGGAGCTGATCCCGGACGCGCTCGGCGTCTCGCTGGCCCTGTTCTCCGGCTTCCTCGTCCTGGGCCTCGTCGTCCAGTACACCGTTCCCCGGCTGCTGGGTCTGTTCGTCAAACCCGACCGGGTGTATCCGCTCTACGGATTCCACTACACCCTGCACCGGACAGCGGCGCGCATGACGAACGTCAAGTTCTTCCCCTGGCTCTTCGGTGACAGTTCGTACATCGTGCATTATCTGCGCGGGCTCGGCTACAACCTGTCACGGGTGGAGCAGACCGGCTCCAATTTCGGCACCGAGATGCAGCACGAGACGCCTTTCATGGTCAGGGTCGGCAGCGGAACAATGGTGGCCGACGGACTCTCCGTCATCAACGCCGACTATTCCAGCACGTCCTTCCGGGTGTCCCGGGTGGAGATCGGGCCGCGCAATTTCTTGGGGAACAACATCGCCTATCCCGTGGGGGGCAGGACGGGTGAGAACTGCCTGCTCGCCACCAAGGTGATGATTCCCCTCGACGGCGAGGTACGGGAAGGCGTGGGCCTGCTCGGTTCGCCGTGTTTCGAGATTCCCCGCTCGGTGGACCGGGACGCCCGGTTCGACCATCTGCGGGAAGGCGACGAACTGCACCGCCAGC
This sequence comes from Streptomyces corchorusii, assembly GCF_001514055.1. Taxonomy (NCBI): domain Bacteria; kingdom Bacillati; phylum Actinomycetota; class Actinomycetes; order Kitasatosporales; family Streptomycetaceae; genus Streptomyces; species Streptomyces corchorusii. Next base: position 83,712 of record NZ_KQ948361.1, read on the forward strand.
TCAGCGCGAAGAACCGCTACAACCTGCGCTCGATGGCCCTGATGCTGTGCATGCGCTGGTTCCTCGTCTTCGCGCTCACCCTGTTCGGACTCGTCTCCGTGGACCTGTACGGCGTGGTCGGGCACGTGGTGATCGCCCTGTATCTGGCCATGACGCTCGCGTTTTCCACCGGCTATTACATCCTCGTGGAGCGCTGCCTGCTGAGGTTCCGCGCGCTCACCCCCCAACTGTGTTCCATCTACCACCCGATTTTCTGGTGGCACGAGCGCGTGTGGAAAATGCCGAGCCACTATCTCAACATCTTCAACGGGACTCCCTTCAAGGCCCTGGTCTGGCGACTGCTCGGAGTGCGCATCGGCCGCCGGGTGTTCGACGACGGCTGCTACATCACCGAACGCACCCTGGCCACCATCGGCGACGGGTGCACCCTCAACGCCGGCAGCAAGATCCAGTGCCATTCCCAGGAGGACGGCACGTTCAAGTCCGACGGCACCACGCTCGGCACCGGCTGCACGCTGGGCGTCGGCGCCCATGTGCACTACGGCGTGACCATGGGCGACGGCTCGGTGCTGGCAGCCGATTCCTTCCTCATGAAAGGCGAGGAAGTCCCCCCGAACGCTCAGTGGGGCGGCAACCCGGCCGTGGACATGTCCGGGGCCGGCAACCGGCCCGGCGGCACGGTCCGGGCCCTGGAAGCGACCGACGCCCCCGCGTCCGTCACGAGGTGAGGAAGGCCATTCGATGGGAACGCGCGTGGAAGCGGCGGTGGAAGCCGACCGGGAGTTCTGGAGCCGTGTGCTGACCGCGGGCGGCAGCACCGCCGTGCCGCGGTGGGTCAGGGAGCCGGTTCCGGGAGCGTCGGAGCAGGAGACGCAGGTCCCGGACGACGTGGTGACCTCGGTGCGCGCACTGGTGCGGCGGTCGGGACTGCCGCTGAGCGCGCTGCTGCTGGCGGCGCACGCCAAGGTGCTGGCCGCGCTGTCCGGCGAGCGCGAGGTGGTCACGGGGTACGCCGCCGGAGTGCGCGGCGAGCCGCTGCCGTGCCGGCTGACCGTGCCCCCCGGGTCCTGGCGGGCCCTGGTGTCGGCCGCCGAGCGCGCCGAGGCGGAGGTGCTGGCGCACCGGGAGTTCCCGGTGCCGGAACTGCGGCGGGAACTGGGGGTCACGGAGCCGTCGTACGAGGTCGTGTTCGGTCCCATGGACGCGGAGGAGGACCACCACGACGACGGGGTGCTCCAGGTGCGCTGGTGCGACCTGGGCGGCCGGCTGAAGCTGCGCCTGCGGTACCGCACGGACGTGCTGGACGCGGAGAGCGCGGACCGTATCGGCGGCTACCACCTGAAGGCGCTGCGGCTGCTGGCGGCCGATCCGGACGCCGACCACACCCAGCAGAGCCTGCTGTCGGCGGTGGAGGTGCGGGAGCAGCTGGAAGGGCTGGCGGGGCCGCACCGGGCGCTGCCGGACGCACGCGCGCACGAACTGTTCGAGCAGCGGGTGCGGGCGCATCCGCAGGCGGTGGCCGCGGTGCACGGCGAGCGGGAGTGGACGTACGGGGAGCTGAACGCGCGGGCCAACCGGCTGGCGCGGGCGCTGCTGGCGCGCGGGCTGGGCCGGGAGGACGTGGTCGCCGTCGTCACCGAGCGGAACCTCGACTGGCTGGCGGCGACGCTGGCGGTGTTCAAGGCGGGTGGCGCGTACCTGCCGATCGAACCGCACTTCCCGGCCGGCCGTATCGCGACGACGCTGTCGCGGGCGGGGTGCCGGCTGGTCCTCACCGAGTCCGGCAGCACCGGGACCCTGGACGAGGCGCTGGCCACCGTGCCGGACGCCGAGAAGCTGCTGGTCGAAACGGCGTACGCGGAACCGCACGCCGACGACGACCCCGGGGTGCGGGTCGACCCCGGTCAGCTCGCCTACCTCTTCTTCACCTCCGGCTCCACCGGCGAGCCGAAGGGCGCGATGTGCGAGCACGCGGGCCTGCTCAACCACCTGTACGCCAAGATCGACGACCTGGGGATCGGCGAGGGGTCCGTGGTGGCGCAGACCGCCCCGCAGTGCTTCGACATCTCCCTGTGGCAGCTGGTGTCCGCGCTGCTGGTCGGCGGGCGCACCCTGCTGATCGGCCAGGACGTGGTCGTGGACGTGGAGCGGTTCGTCGACACGCTGGTGCGGGGCCGGGTCGCCGTGATCCAGCTCGTGCCCTCCTACCTGGAGGTCGTGGTCTCGTACCTGGAACAGCGCCCGCGGGCGCTGCCGGACCTGCGGTGGGTGTCGGTGACCGGCGAGGCGCTGAAACGGGAGCTGGTGCAGCGCTGGTTCGCGCTCCAGCCGGGCATCAGGCTGCTCAACGCCTACGGGCTGACGGAGACCTCGGACGACACCAACCACGAGGTCCTGGACGGCGTCCCCGACCGCGTGCTGCTGGGGCGCGCGGTCAACAACGTGCGCGTGTACGTCGTGGACGAGCAGCTCGCGCTGGTGCCGCTGGGCGCTCCCGGGCTGATCGCGTTCTCCGGGGTCTGTGTGGGCCGGGGCTACGTCAACGATCCCGAGCGGACCCGGGAGGCCTACCGGACGGACCCGTACCGGCCCGGGGAGCGGCTGTACCTGGGCGGTGACTGGGGGCGCTGGCACCCCGGCGGCAAGCTGGAGTTCCTCGGCCGCCGGGACAGCCAGGTCAAGATCCGCGGCTTCCGGATCGAGATCGGCGAGATCGAGAACACCCTGCTGCGGGTGGACGGGGTGCGCGACGGTGCGGTGGTCGTGGTCGAGCGGGGCGGCGGGAACACGCAGCTGATCGCCTTCCACTCCGGCCGGCGTCACGAGCCGGACGTGCTGCGCGAGGCGCTCGCGGCGGCACTGCCCGCCTACATGGTCCCGGCGGCCTTCCACTGGCGGGAGCGCCTGCCGCTGACCGCCAACGGCAAGATCGACCGCAAGGCCCTGACCGCCGAGGCCGCGCGGACGGGCGCCGGACCCGACGCGGCGGCCGGCGCGGACCGGGACGCGCTCAGCCCGGCCGAGCGGCGGCTGGCGGCGGCCTGGGCCGAACTGCTGGGCGTGCCCGAGCACCGGATCGGCCGCACGGACCACTTCTTCGACTCGGGCGGCACCTCCCTGTCGGCCGTCAAGCTCAGCATCGCGCTCGACCGCGCGGTCTCCCTGCGGGACATCACCCGGCACCCCGTGCTCGCCGACCTGGCCGCCCTCCTCGACGGCGCCGCCCGGCGGCGTCCGGAGCTGCTCCAGCCGCTGTCGGAGGGGGACGGCGCCCCGGAGTGCGCGCTGGTCTGCTTCCCGTACGCGGGCGGCAACGCGGTGAACTACCGGCCGCTGGCGGCGGCGCTGGCGGGCAGCGGCCCGGCGGTCCTCGCGGTGGACCTGCCCGGCCACGACCTGGCGGCGCACCGGGAGCCGTTCGCGTCGATCGCGGACGTCGCGGCGCGGGTCGCCGACGAGGTCACGGCGCGCGGCCTGACCCGGGTCATGCTCTGGGGCCACTCCTCGGGCGCCGCACCGGCCCTGGAGACGGCGAGGAGGCTCCAGGAGCGCGGTGTGCGGGTCCCCCGGGTGTTCCTCGGAGCACAACTGCTCGGCACCGCCGAGGACCGCGCCGCCGCCGTCGCCGAGCTGACGGGCCTGAGCGACGCGGAGATCGCGGCGCGGCTGGCCGCGGACGGCGGCTACACCGAGCTCGCCGAACTGAACGCGCGGCACGCCGAGCACATCGGTGCCGCCTACCGGCACGACTGCGTGTCCGCCCACCGCTACTTCCAGGCGGTCCTGCACGCCCCGCCGCCGGTGAAGCTGGCCGCGCCGGTATCGGTGGTGGTCGCCGCCGACGACCCGCACACCGCCGGCCACGCCGACCACCACCGCGACTGGCTGCTCCTGGCGGAGCACGTGGACCTCCACGAACTGGCCGACGGGGGCCACTACTTCCTCCGCACCCGCCCGGCCGAGGCCGCGCACGCCGTCGTGAGCGCGGCCGTCCCCCTGGCCTCCACCTGACCCGTGCGTCCACGCGACGGGCGACCGAAAGGAAACCGAGATGCCGTCCTCATCCCTGGCAGCACCGCTCGACGTGGAGCTGCGGCCGGACAAACCCGCGCTGGTGCGCGTGGACCGGCCCGCCGACGTCGCGAGCTGGGCGGCCGAACACCGCGAGGCGTTGCGGGCCCAGGTCACCGAGCACGGGGCGCTGCTCGTGCGCGGGCTCGGCCTGAAGGACGCGGACCAGGTCGGTGCCGTCTTCGCGCGGCTGGCCGGGACGCTCATGCCGGAGCGGGAGGCCTTCGCCCCCCGGGAGGACCACGGCCACGGCCTGTACTCCTCCACGCCCTGGCCGGCCAACCAGCCGATGTGCATGCACCACGAGCTGAGTTACCCGCTGGAGGTGCCCGGCCTGCTGCTGTTCGCGTGTCTGACCGCGCCCGAACAGGGCGGGGCGACCGCGGTCGCCGACGCCGAGCAGGTCCTGGAGGCCCTGCCGGCCGAGCTGACCGAGCGGTTCGAGCGGGAGGGCTGGCTGCTGACCCGCAGCTACAACGAGGAGATCGGGGCGTCCCTGGCGGAGTCGTTCGGCACCGAGGACCGTGCCGGGATCGAGCGCTACTGCCGGGCCAACGCCATCGACTTCCAGTGGCAGCAGGACGGGTCGCTGCGCACCGAGCAGCGCCGCCGCGCCGTCGTACGGCACCCGGTCACCGGCAGGCGGTGCTGGTTCAACCAGATCGCGTTCCTCAACGAATGGACGCTGGCCCCGGAGGTGCGCGAGTACCTGGTGGACGAGTACGGCGCCGACAGCCTGCCGTTCAACACCCGGTACGGCGACGGCAGCCCGATCGGCGAGGACGTCGTCCAGCTGCTGAACGCCACCTACGAGGAGCACACCCGGCGCGAACCCTGGCAGGCGGGTGACCTGATGCTCGTGGACAACATCGGCTCCGCGCACAGCCGGGAGGCGTTCACCGGCGACCGGCAGGTGCTGGTCGGCCTGGCCGAGCCGCGGCGCCTGGCCGATTCCCTTCCCACGGAGGAGGCGAGCCGCCGATGACCGACATGCTGTCGACCGCCACCGAACCGGACACGCCCCACGCGGAGTCCGTGCCCTCCTTCGCGGTGATCTCCGGCAAGCAGGTGGAGCAGGCCCTCGGCGGGCGCGAGAAGGAGCTGGTGGACCTGGTGGAGGCCACCTACCGGCTGCACGGTGCCGGGGACTCGGTCAACCCGCCCTCGTACTTCCTGCGCTTCCCCGACCGTCCGACGGCCCGGATCATCGCGCTGCCCGCCTCCATCGGCGGTCCGGCGCGGGTGGACGGCCTGAAGTGGATCTCCAGCTTCCCCGACAACGTGCGGACCGGGCTGCCCCGGGCCTCCGCGGTGCTGATCCTCAACGACCACGACACCGGCTACCCGTTCGCGTGCCTGGAGAGTTCCGTCATCAGCGCCACCCGGACCGCGGCCTCCGCGGCGCTGGCGGCCGACTGGCTCAGCCGCACCCGGAGCCGCCCCCGCCGCGTCGGGTTCTTCGGCACCGGGCTGATCGCCCGGTACATCCACACGTTCCTGGCCGGCTCCGGCTGGACCTTCGACGCCGTCGGCGTGCACGACGTGTCCCCCGACAGCACCGCGGGCTTCTGCGGCTACCTGCGCCAGGCGGGTGCCACCGGTCACGTCACCGTCCACGACAGCGCCGAGGACCTCGTCCGCTCCAGCGACCTGGTGGTCTTCGCCACCGTCGCCGGGCGGCCCCATGTCACGGCCCCCGGCTGGTTCGCCCACAACCCCCTGGTGCTGCACGTGTCACTGCGCGACCTCGCGCCCGAGGTCCTGCTCGCCTCGGCCAACTTCGTGGACGACGTGGAGCACTGTCTGAAGGCGGACACCTCCCCGCACCTGGTCGAGCAGCGCACCGGGAACCGCGACTTCCTCAACGGGACCCTGTACGACGTGCTGCAAGGACGGGCCGCCCCGCCCCACGACCAGCCGGTGATCTTCTCGCCCTTCGGCCTGGGCGTCCTCGACCTGGCCGTCGGCAAGTACGTCTACGACCAAGTGGCCAGGGCGGGAGAACTCCGCCTCATCGACGACTTCTTCCACGATCTGCGCCGGTACGGCTGAGGCCGTTGCCCTCAGCCCTGGGACCAGGAGGCCTGCCGTGCCCGTCATCTCCGCTCCCCACGCCTTCAACGAAGGAAGTCTCTTCGTCGACCTAGAGTCGATTTTCGGACACCGCCTCTACCTCAAGTGCGAGGGCTTCAACTTCGCCGGCTCCATCAAGTTGAAGGCCGCGAAGGAGATGGTGGAGAGCGCCGAGCGGGAAGGATCCCTGACGCCCGACTCCATCCTCGTGGAGTCCTCGTCCGGAAACCTGGGCGTCGCGCTCAGCATGATCGCCGCCAGCAAGGGCTACCGGTTCCTGTGCGTGACGGACCCCCGGTGCAACCTGTCGACGAAACTGCTGATGGAAGCCCTCGGCAGCCATGTGCACGTCGTGACCGACCTGGACGCGGGCGGCGGCTTCCTGGGCACACGGCTCGAATACGTCCGCTCGCTGTGCGCGTCCGACGACCGCTACGTGTGGCTCAGCCAGTACACCAACGCGGGCAACTGGCGGGCGCACTACCGCACGACGGCGCCGGAGATCGCCGTCCACTTCCCGCGCCTGGACGTGCTGTTCCTCGGGACCGGCACCGCCGGGACGCTGATGGGCTGCGCCCGCTACTTCCGCAAGTGGCACCGGCCGGTGCGGATCGTCGCCGTGGACAGCGTGGGCTCGGTGGCCTTCGGCGGCACGCCCGGCCGCCGGATGATCCCCGGCCTGGGCATGAGCATGCGCCCACCGCTGCTCGACGAGGAGTACGTGGACGAGGTGGTCCGGGTGGAGGAGGCGGACACCATCCGCACCTGCCACCGCCTGGCCCGACGCGGCTTCCTGTTCGGCGGCTCCACGGGCACCGTGGTGAGCGCCGCGACGGACTGGCTGGCCCGGCACGGCACCCGTGACCTCACGGCGGTGGCGATAGCCCCCGACCTCGGCGAGCGCTACCTCGACACCATCTACCAGAGCAACTGGCTCCAGGACCTCTACGGCGAGCACCTGCTGGACTCCGCCCAGATGTACACCGCCTGGGAGGAGAACTCCGCGTCACGCACGCCGGGGCGCCGCCACAGAGCGTAGGGAAAGGACGGTTCAGCGGAAGTACGGCGCCGCCCCCGTCACCCCGGGGGCGGCGCCGTAACACGCCTGCTCCGGTTCAGCCGACCGGTTCCGGGGTGCGGGCCCGCCACGGGATCCGGAAGGCGGTCGCCGTGACGATCAGGGCCGAGGCCGCCACCGTGGCCATGCCCACGGTCAGGTTCGCCACGCCGGCGACGAAGCCGATCAGGGCCGGACCGGCCAGCAGGCCGACGGTGCCCATCGCGGCGACCAGCGCCAGCGCGTCCGCGCCACGGCCGGCCGCCGCCACGTACACGCACGGGGTGACGGCCGCCGCGCCGAGGCCGACGCAGGCGAAGCCGAGCAGCGTGGGCACCACTCCCCCGGCGAGCAGCGCGAGGGCGAGGCCCACGGCGGCCACCGCGCTGCCGGCCCGCACCACGCGTCCGTCTCCCCAGCGGGTGCGCCAGCGGTCCGCCCAGGCGCGGGCCAGCAGCATCATCACCGAGACGACCGCGATGCCGAGCGGGGCGACGGTCGCCGACGCCTTCACGACGTCCTTCAGGTAGAGCGTCGACCAGTCGTTCATCGCGCCCTCGGTGATCGTGCCGAAGGCCATGGCGCAGCCCATCAGGAGGGTCGTGCCGGAGGGCAGGGCGCGACGGCCGCGGCGCTTCGGCCCGTCCGCGGCCGAGGGCTCCGGCTCCCGGTGCGTCAGCAGGCCCGGCCGGGCGCCGCCGAGCAGGAGCAGCAACAGGGTCCCGGCCACGGCGAAGTGCGCCGGAACGGACGCGGTCAGGGTGGTCACGCCGGAGGCCAGCAGGGCGGCGGCGAGCAGCCCGCCGCTGAAGGTGGCGTGCAGCTGGGACATGGCCGTACGCCCGTGGGCGCTCTCCAGCGCGGCGCCCTGCGCGTTCATGGCCACGTTGAGGCAGCCGACCGCGACCCCGTCGGCGCACACCGCCAGCAGCGCGAGCGGGTAGTCCGGTACGGCGGACAGGGCGGCCAGGACGGCGATCAGGGCCGCGGCGGAGACGAGCGACAGCAAGCGGGAACCGAGCCGCCGCATCAGGACGGCGACCAGCGGGAAGGAGGCCGCCGCGCCGGCCCCGCAGGCCATCAGCAGCAGGCCCACCTCGCCGGCGCCCAGGTCCAGCCGGGTCTTCAGCGCGGGCAGCCGGGACACCCAGGTGCCGTACTGGAAGCCGAGGAAGCAGAACAGCGCCGCGATCGACCACTTGGCGCGCTGGAAGGAGGGCGGGGTGGGTGCGGTGGGTGCGATCATCAGCTCGCCTTCCGCAGGACGGCGACCCGGGCCGACATGTACACCGCGCCGCTGCCGTAGCCGGCCGGCACGCGCGCCTCGTGGTGGGGGCGGTAGCCGTTGGCCTGCCAGAAGGGTTCCTTGCCGGCGAGCGCGACCAGCGACATGGTCGCGAAGCCCCGCGCGCGGGCGGCGTCCGTGAGGTGCGCGACCAGTCGGGTGCCCAGGCCCCGGCGCCGCAGTGGCGCGCTGACGACCAGGTCGTGCAGGTGGAGGTTGGTGGCGTGGTGGGCGACCTGTTCCGGGCGGGAGAGGTCGGGACAGTGCAGCCGCGGGTACGGCAGGGCGAGGACGTAGCCCGCGATCCGGCCGTCGAGGTCCAGGACGAAGCTGGTGCCCGCCGGGGCCCGGGACCGCAGGCCGGCCTCGCCCTCCGTGAGCGAGGTGTCCGTGTACGCCCCGGCCTCCAGGGCGGCGACCTGGGGCCAGTCGGCCTCGGTGATGCCCCGTATGAGGCCCGTCATCTCAGTGGTGTCCTTCCTCGCGGGTGCACTCGGTCGGCAGCGGGCGGATGCCGTTGAACCCCTGGGTCATGTAGCTGCTGGCGTAGGCGCCGGCGGCGAGGATCCGGACCGGGTCGCCGGAGCGGACGGACCGGGGCACGCGCACCGGGTACCGGCCGCCGCCGTAGGCGTCGTCGCTGTCACAGGTGGGTCCGGCGACGATCGCGGGGACGTGCTCCTCCGTCTCCCGCCCCGGGAAGACCAGCGGGTGGGTGACCTGGTCCATCTCGTACAGGCCGTTGTACTTGCCCACGCTCAGGTACAGCCAGCGGGCCCGCCCGCCGTCCGGCTGCGTCCGCTCGGTCAGCCGGACCACGTGGGCGCGGATCACGCCGTGATCGGCCACCAGGTGGCGCCCCGGCTCCAGCACGAAGTCGAGCGGGGCGGCGGCCAGCGCGTTCAGGCGTTCCATGCCCTCGCGGAGCACGGCGAAGATCTTGTCCAGCGGCGGGTCGAGGGGGTTGCCGCGCCGGTCGAGATAGCCGAGCGCGGGCAGCCCGCCGCCGAGGTTCACATGGTCGGGTACGATCCCCCGCCCGGCCAGCGCCGTCAGGGTCGCGGCGAGGGTGTCCAGGGCCTGCTGCCAGGCCTCGCCAGTCATCTGCTGCGAGCCGACGTGCACGGACAGGCCCGCCGGGACGAGGCCGGCGGCGCGGGCGGTGCGCAGGACACGGACGGCGTCGTCCGGTGCGCACCCGAACTTGCGGTTCAGGCCCCACAGGGCGCCGTCCCCGCTGGTGGCGAGGCGGCAGAACACACGGGCGCGGGGCGCGTGCGCGGCGATGGCGGTGACGTCCTCGACGCTGTCGGTGGCGAACGTGCGGACACCCAGGCGGTGGGCCTTGGCGATGTCCTGGTCCGACTTGATGGTGTTGCCGTAGTGGATGTGGCCGGGGTGCGCACCGGCGCGCAGGGCTTGCTCGATCTCGGCGGGGCCGGCCGCGTCGAATCCCGCTCCGCGGGCGGCCAGGGTGCGCAGGACGTCGTCGACCGGGCAGGCTTTGAGGGCGAAGCGGACGCGGGTTCCGGGCAGTTCTTCGCGCAGGGTGTCGTATTGGCGCTCTATGCCGGTGAGGTCGTAGAGGAGGCGGTCCGGAGTGGCACGGAGTGCCGTCGTGCGGCTGCCGGTCCCTCGCGGTCGAGCGCGCTGTTCCCCGCGCCCCTCCGGGGCGCTCATGTGCGGGCCGCCTTGATCAGTGCCGGCCAGCATTCGGTCAAGTGGGCGAAGTCCTCGATGTCCCGTTCGGCCTGGTCGAGTAACCCTCCCCGTTCCGCCCGGAGCCGGTCCGCGAAGGCCGCGTACCGACCGCCCAGTTTGCGGTAGGCGGTGTCGACCCGGTCCAGGCGCCAGATGTTCTCGGCTCGGTCCAGGGCCGTGCTCTCGCGCAGGAAGTCCACGATCCGGCCGGGGCGGACCCGCTGCCGCTCGTCCAGCAGACCCGCTCCCTCGGCCGCCATCCGGTCGTACACGTCGTGGAAGTACAGCATCGACAGCAGGAACTTCACGAACCGGCGCTGGTAGGCCGGGAAGCCGGTGTCGGTGCGGCGTTCGGGGGTGTGGAAGTTCTCGATGTGGCGGTTGTGGAGGATGCCGGGCAGGCCCGCGTCGTGGACGAGGTGGAGGAGGAAGTAGTCGCTGCCGATGGTGTCGGTGGCGGGCGGGAGCGGGACGCGCTCGTACACCGCGCGGTCGAAGGCGACGTTGCACATGTCGACGCGCATCGGGTCGACCAGGGTGAGGGTGGAGTGGTCCCCGGTGAAGGCGGCGGTGCCCGCGCCGGTGAAGGACTCCTCGACCAGCGCGCGCCTGCGGTCCTCCGGCCAGTCGCCGGGCGCCCAGAGGGCGACCACGTCGTGGTAGACCGCCTCGTCCAGGCGCCGTATCTCCTCGATGTCCACGGAGAGTTCGCCGATGAAGGAGGCTCCGGCCAGGGAGACCGGGCGGTGGGCCAGTGCCGGGTCGAGGTCGGTGCGGGTGACGGCGGCCGAGGCCTCGGCGGCGGGGCGGCCGAGCCAGGGCAGCTCGTGGTGGACGGGGAACACCGGTCGGCCGGCGTGCAGTTGGTAGGTGCTGTCGGAGTCGCGGCGGTGCACCGAGTCGCAGCCGAGGGCGGCGGCCAGCAGGAAGGCGCGGTTGGTGCAGGCGCCGTAGGAGACGGCGGGCGGGAGCATGAGGCGCAGCAGCCGGTCCGGCTCGGGCAGGCCCGCCTTCCGGATGACCCGGCGCAGGAAGTCCCGCTGGGCCTCCTCGTCGTAGTGGTGGACGGTCACGCCCTGGTGTGCGGGCAGGGCGGCGACCGTGCGGGTGTGCCCGGTCCGGGTGCGGTCGTCGGCGGAGTCCAGGATCAGCAGTTGGACGTCGGCGCCGAAGTGCCGCGCCGCGTAGGCGGCTTCGGCGTGCAGGGCGGTGATGGTGGCGGAGCAGGCGCGGTTGGTGGGCAGGGTGAGGCAGACGCGGTTCACCGGGCACCTTCCGCGGCGGCCCAGGAGTCGAGGCCGAGCAGCTTGCGCCCCAGGTCGTTCAGTGCGGCGGGGCCGTAGCGGAGGGCTTCGGGCACGCGGGCGTCGCCGAGCAGGGTGGCGTTCCAGTCGGGGGTGGCGAGGGTGCGCCAGGACTCCGTGCGGGAGTCGCGCAGGGCCGTGTGCTCCTCCAGCGCGGGCATCATCGACAGGTACTGGACGGCGCGGACAGCCTGGTCGGAGAGGTTGGGCGCCACGCCGTGGGCGAGCAGTCCGTTGAAGATCAGCAGGTCGCCGGCCTGGAGGTCGGGGCGGACCACCGGGAACTCGGCGCGGTCGGTGTTCGGGCGGACCGGGTCGCGGCCGGCCGGCTGGGCGACGCGCCATTCCTCGAAGCGGCGGAAGAGTTCGGGCGCGCACTGGAAGCCGCCGAGTTCGGGGCGGGTGTCGGTGAGGGCGATGATGCCCTGCACCCGCTGCGGCAGGACGGCGAGGGTGGTGTCGACGTCCCAGTGCAGCTCGATGTCGAAACCCTCGTCGGTGGCTTCGATCAGGGAGCGGGAACGGGTGCGGATGTTGGGCGGGTTGAGGTTGAGGCGGTCGAGGGTGACCCACAGTTCCGGGCTGTCCCAGACGTCCACGAAGGCGTCGTAGACGCGCTGGTTCTGCCGGCTGTCCCAGATGAGCTGGTGGTGGTAGGCCTCGACGAAGCCGTAGATGTAGAGGTGGCGGTCGAGTTCGGAGCGGAACTCCGGCTCCTCGTACCAGGTGTCGGGGCGGTCGGGGTCGAGTCCCTGGAACTCCCAGGCGAAATGGAGGAGTTCCTTGGCCTCGCCGGGCGTGATGGCCTCGCGCACGACGACGTAGCCGTACGTCTGCCAGAAGGCGAAGTCCTCCTCGGAGAGCACGCGCAGCGGCTGGGTCTTCTTCAGCTCGCGCAGCGGGGTCGGGGCGAGGTAGGTCTCGCCGTCCGCGCTGAAGTAGGGGCGGCCCGTCGCCGCGCGGTGCAGGAAGGGGTGGGGCGTCTGCATGCGATTCCTCTGGAACTGGAGCACGAAGGGGTGCGGTGGAGATCCGGGAAAAGAGCACGATCGAGTGGGCCGCCCGCTGCGGCGGGCGGCCGGTGAACCCGTGGGTCAGCCCGCGACGACGGCTTCGGCCGCCGCGACACCGCAGACACGTGCGGCGCCGTAGGTGGCGATGTGCAGGGCGCCGCGCGGCGGGGCCTGGGGCAGGCCCATCTCGACCACGACGGTGTCGGGCCGGGCGGCGAGCAGGGTGTCGAGCGCGGAGCGCATCCAGTCGTGGCGGTGTTCGTCGCGGACCACGGCGACGATCCGGCGACCCTCGGCCGCGGCGAGGACGGCGGCGCCGGCGCCGTCCCCGGTGAAGGAGCCGGAGGCGCTGCCGGGCAGCCGCCCCTTGAGTTCGTCGGCGACGCCCCAGGGGGTCTGGTCGCCGACGGCGATGTTCGGCGCGGGGTTGAACTGGGCGACGTACACCGGTCCGGTGACCGGTGCGGCGGCGCCGGTGCGGGTCACGCTCAGCGCGCGGCGGGCCGCGACCAGGCCGATCCGCGGGTCGGCCGGGGTCCTCTCCGCGTCGCCGCGGGCCGCGACGGTCCAGGCGGCCAGGCCGCGGACCCGGGCCGCCGCGTCGGCGAGCCGTTCCTCGGGCAGTTCACCGGAGCGTACGGCGGCCACGAGCGCGTCCCGGAGCTTCAGCACGGTGCCCTCGTCGCACAGTCCGCCGCCCACGCAGATGGCGTCGGCGCCGGCCGCGATGGCGAGGACCACGCCGTGCTCCAGGCCGTAGGTGCCGGCGATCGCCCGCATCTCCATGCCGTCGGTGACGATGAGGCCCTGGTAGCCGAGTTCGCCGCGCAGCAGGTCGGTGAGGACGCGCCGGGACAGGGTGCCGGGGCGGTCGGGGTCCAGGGCGGGGACGAGGATGTGGGCGCTCATGATCGCCCGGGTGCCGGCGGCGATGGCCGCGCGGAACGGGGGCAGTTCCCGCGCGTACAGGGTGTCGGCGTCGACGTCGATGCGGGGTACGGCGTGGTGGGAGTCGACGTTGGTGTCGCCGTGGCCGGGGAAGTGCTTGGTGCAGGCGGCGACGCCGGTGGACTGGAGGCCCTCGACCCAGGCGGCGGTGTGCCGGGCCACCAGGTCGGGGCTCGCGCCGAAGGAGCGGACACCGATGACGGGGTTGTCGGGGTTGGCGTTGACGTCGGCGGAGGGCGCCCAGTCGAAGGTGACGCCGCAGGCGGCCAGGCGGCGGCCGAGTTCGCGGGAGACGGCCCGGGTGAGGTCGGGGTCGTCGACGGCGCCGAGGGCGTGGTTGCCGGGGAAGGAGGAGCCGGTGCGCACGTCGAGGCGGGTGACGTCGCCGCTCTCCTCGTCGATGGCGACCAGCAGGTCGTCGCGTTCGGCCCGCAACTGCCCGGTGAGGGCGGTGACCTGCTCCTCGCTGACGACGTTGCGGCCGAACAGGGCGACGGAGGCGAGACCCTCGCCGATGCGGCGGCGCACCCAGTCGGGCGCGGTGGTGCCGTCGAACCCCGGTTGCAGCACCGCGAGGGCGTCCCGGGTCAGGGCGTCGCCCGCGGCGGAGCCGCCGCCGGACGCGGTGGTGGCGATGGTGGTCATCGGGGGCGTCATCCCTTCACGGCGCCGTCGGTCAGACCGCTGACAGCCTTGCGTTGCAGGAAGATGAAGAGGATCAGGATGGGCAGCGCGAACAGGGACGAAGCGGCCATGGTGGCGCCCCAGTCGTCGCCGAAGGCGGTCTGGAACTGGGACAGCCACAGCGGCAGGGTCTGCTTCTCGATGTCCTTGTTGAGGATCAGGACGAGCGGGAACTCGTTCCAGGCGGTGACGAAGCCGAACAGCGAGGTCGCCATCAGACCGGGTGCGAGCAGCGGGAAGATCACCTTGACGAAGGCCTGGGTGCGGGTGCAGCCGTCGACCATCGCCGACTCCTCCAGCTCCTTGGGCACGGCGGCGACGTAGCCGCGCAGCGTGAGGAGGGTCAGCGGCAGCACCATCATCGTGTAGAAGACCGTGAGCGGGACCAGACTGTTGAGCATGTCGTTGTCCCGGACGATCAGGTAGATGGCGATGATCATGACCTCCCAGGGGGCCATCTGCGCCAGCATGAACGTCACGATGAGGCCGCGCCGGCCCTTGAACCGCATCCGTGCGAGGGCGAAGGCGGCGAGCAGGGCGATGACGAGCGAGAAGACGACCGACAGGACCGTGACGGTGACGGAGTTGACGACCAGGGTCCAGAAGTGGTCGGCGTCGACGGCCTTCTTGAAGTGTTCGAGGGTGGCGTCGGTCGGGAACCACACCGGGTCCTCGGAGATGATGTCGCCGGTCGGTTTGAAGGCCGTGGCGAACATCCAGTACACGGGGAACACGAAGCCGACGAAGAGGACGACGGCGGTCGCGTTGGGCCAGAAGCGGCCGAAGAGCGAGCGCTTCACAGCTCGTCCTCCTCTTGCTTGAGCACCATGCGCAGGTAGTACGAGGTGATGACGAGCAGGACCAGGATGGTCAGGAAGGAGATGGCGGCGCCGACTCCGAAGTGCTGGTTGCCGACGCCTTCGACGTAGGCGTAGATCGGCAGGGTCTCGGTGAGGTGGTCGGGGCCGCCCTCGTTCATCGCGAAGATCTGCGGGAACGCCTTGAAGATCCAGATGACTTCGAGGAAGGTCGTGGCGTACAGGAAGGGCCGCAGGAAGGGCAGGGTCACCGAGGTGAAGCTCTTCCACGCTCCGGCGCCGTCCAGGGAGGCCGCCTCGTACAGCTCCCGGGGGATCGTGGTGGTCGCGGCGTAGAGGTTGATCGCCACGAAGGGTATGGACTGCCAGACGAGGAGCAGGGTGATCACGGCGAAGGTGGAGAACTGGGTCTGGAGCCAGTTGTGGTCGGCCATGGAGTGCCAGCCGAGCTTGTCCAGCACCCAGTTGACGACGCCGAAGCGCTGGGCGAACAGCCACTGGTAGACGGTGGTGGCCGCGATGACCGGCATGGCCCAGGCGAGGACGAGACCGATCATCAGCAGCAGCCGCATCTTCGCGCCGAGGCGGGCCAGCAGCAGGCCGACCAGGGTGCCGAGCACCATGATCAGTGCGACGTTGACGGCGGTGAAGAAGACGGAGCGCTCGACGACGCGCCAGAAGTCCCCGCCGCTCAGCACCTCCTGGTAGTTGTCGACGCCGTTCCACTCCGTGAGGTGCTGGATGAGCTGGCGCGGGTTGAGGTTCTGGAACGACAGCACGCCGTTCTTGACCAGGGGCCAGCCGAGCAGCACCGCGGTGGCCAGCAGCGCGGGCAGCAGGAGCAGGTAGGGGGCGGCGGCTGCGCGCCGGGACGGGGCGCCGGTGGTGCGGCTGTCACCGCGCGGCGGGGCCGGCACCCGGGCCTTGCGGACAGCGGGCTCCCCGGCCGTGTCCGTGCCTTCGGTCTGCACTGACATGAGTTGCCATCTCTTCCGTGGCCGTACGGACGACACTGGTGAGCCGGGGGCGCGAGCGCGGCGCCCCCGGCGCGGTCATCAGTTCTGCTGGGCCAGGCGCTTGTTGATCTCGCCCTCGACCTGCTTGGCGGCGTCCGCCGGGGACTTGCCGTTGAGCACGGCCGTCATGTACGACTTGATCGGGTTCGGGTTGTTCTCCACCGCGCCCCACTCGGGGATCAGCGGGGTGGTGCCGCCGACCGCGGCACCCGGAGCGATGGCCTCGGCGACGACGTTGCCCTTGAGGTTGGTCTCCAGGGACTTCTTGTTCGGGATGACGCCGTTGAGCTTGGCCAGTTCGCCCTCGTACTGGTCGGAGAGGGCGATCTTCAGGAACTCCTTGGCCAGGGCCTGCTTCTTGCTGCCCTCGGCGACGGCGAGGTTGGAGCCGCCGAGGAAGACGCTCTCGGGCTTGTCCGCGGTCTCGCCCGGGATGGGGAAGTAGCCGAGGTCCTTCTCGATGGCCTTGTTGGCGGTGACGGCCGTACCGGCCTCCCAGCCCATGCCGATGAAGGCGCCGGTCTTGCCCTTGGCGAAGACCTCGGCCTGCTGCGGGGTGGCCTCGTCCTTGTCCTTGGGGGCCTTGGAGTAGGACTGGTACTTCTTGTAGATCTCCATGGCCTTGGCGACCTTGGGGTCACCGAGGTTGGAGACGTACTTGTCGCCGTCCTTCTTCACCAGGTCGGCGCCCTGGCCGATGGTGAGGCCGTCGAAGAAGTACCAGTTCTGGCCGGGCAGGTAGATCGGCTCGGCGTCGGTCTTCTTGCCGATGGTCTCCAGGTCCTTGAAGAACTCGTCCCGGGTCTTCGGGGTGTCCTTGATGCCGGCCTTGGCCCAGATCTTCTTGTTGTAGATGACGACGCGGCTGGTGAAGTACCAGGGGGCGGCGTACTGCTTGCCGTCGTAGACGGAGGACTGCGAGACCGACGGCGTCCAGTCGGCGCCGATCTCCTTCTTGAGGTCGCTCAGGTCGGCGAGGCCGCCGGTGACCGCGTAGGCCGGGGTCTGGGTGTTGCCGACCTCCAGCACGTCCGGCGGGGTGGACTCGGAGAGCGCGGTGGTGATCTTCTGCTGGATCCCGTCCCACTTCTGCGTCTCGAACTTCAGCTTGGCGCCGGTCTTCTTCTCGAACGCGGCCGTGACGTCCTTGACCCACTGGTCCGGCGTGGAGCCGTCCATCGCCCAGACCGTCAGGGTCTGGCCCTTGAAGCTGTCCGGTCCCGCGTTCTTGCCGCTGTCGTCGCCGTCGTCCCCGCCGCACGCCGACACGGAGACCATCATGCCCGCGATCACGATCGCGGCCGCAAGCTTGCGCTTCACGCCACCCTCCTCAGGGATGCCACTAACCCCCCACGCCCTCGGCGGTGACCTGCGTACGACGCTGTTGCACGTAGGGCTCGGGACCTGGCCACTAATGGTGTAGACCAGTACGGTGGAGCTTGGCCTAGACCTTTTGGAGTGTCAAGGGTGGTTCGGAAAGCCGGTCCGGGCCGTTACGAGAAAGTCACCGGAGCGCGTCCGTCCGCATTCCGGCCCTTTCGCCCGGAGCGTTCAGTTGGACTAGACCATAGGGCAGTTGGTCGCTATAACGGGAGCCCATCGACACAGCCGGGAAGGCAGGCATGACCACCGACGTCAGCAGCGCCCAGCCGCACAGGGGGGCGTCCGGCCGCACCGCGCGCGTGCCGAAGTACTACCGGATCAAACAGCAGCTGCTCTCCATGGCCGAGGCACTGCAACCCGGTTCGGCCATGCCCGCGGAACGTCTGCTCGCCGTCCGGTTCGACACCTCGCGGACCACCGTCCGGCAGGCGCTCCAGGAACTCGTGGGCGAGGGCCGGCTCGACCGGATCCAGGGCAAGGGCACCTTCGTCGCCCAGCCCAAGCTGTACCGCACACTGCAACTCACCTCCCACACCGAGGACATGAGGGCCCAGGGCCTCACGCCCGCCTCGCAGACGCTCGACATCGGGGAGGTCCCGGCGGACGAGAAGCTGGCGGGCCTGCTGGGCATCGGGATCGGCGAGAAGGTGCTGCGCATCGAGCGGCTGCGGCTGGCCAGCGGCGATCCGATGGCGATCGAGACGACCCATCTGTCCGTACGCCGCTTCCCCGGACTGCGCCGGTCCCTCGCCACTTACCCGTCGCTCTACACGGCGCTCGCCGAGGTGTACGGCGTCCATCTCGCCGAGGCCGACGAGACCATCGAGACCTCGCTGTCGACCCCGCGCGAGGCACAGCTGCTCGGCACCGACGTCGGGCTGCCGATGCTGCTGCTGTCCCGGCACTCGCGGGACGCGGCGGGCACCCCGGTGGAGTGGGTGCGCTCGGTGTACCGGGGTTCCCGCTACAAGTTCGTCGCCGCCCTGCGCCGGCCGGGCGCCCCGGTGGTCCGGCGCAGGACGGCTCCGCCGGACCCGGACGGGACCGGCAGCGTCTGACGGGAGGCCGCGCCCGGCGTCACTCCTGGGTGAGCGTGACGGTCCGGTCCGTCGCCGCGTGGAAGGCCGGCAGCAGGAGGATGCCCGAGGGGCGCAGCTCCGTGAGCGTGGCCTCCACCCGTGCCGTCCCCTCCTTCAGCGCCCCGGCCGTGACCTTGCCTGAGTTCTCCCAGCGGTGCTCGGCGCCGTCGCACCGGGCGGTGCCGCCGCCGACGCCGTGCCGGAGGCGGGCGTCGCCCTGGCTGACCGAGGAGCTGACGAACACCGGGCCGGTGCCGCCGGTGCAGCGGTAGGTGCCGGACAGCGTCACCGTGCCGTCGGGCGCGATCCGGCCGACGGGGTCGACGGTGATCAGCTCGGAGGGGTCGGCGCAGGCCGGGGCGACGGCGGCGCACAGCAGGGCCGCGGCACCGAGGGCCGCGGCGAGGAGGGGGCGGCGTACGGGCATGGGGTACCTCCCGGATCCAGGGGTTCGAGGGCTTCCACTGGTACCGGGCGGCCGGTCCGGCGGCCGTGACCGTCACCCCATCGGTGGCGCGTCATGAAACCGAACGGGCCAGGTCACGCGGGTTGCCGCCGGGCGAGAGACCTTCTAGGGCAGTACGGCGAACCCGTCCAGCTCCACCAGCGCCCGCTCGTCCCACAGGCGGACGACCTCCACGACGGCCATCGCCGGGTAGTCGCGGCCCGCCGACTCCCGCCAGATCCGGCCGAGTTGCCGCGCGTGGGCGCGGTACGCGGCGACGTCCGTGGCGTAGACGGTGACCCGGGCCAGGTCGGCGGGGGTGCCGCCGGCCGCGCGCAGGGCGGTGAGGAGGTTGCCGAGGGCCTTGGCGAACTGCTCGGGCAGCGTGTCGCCGGTGATCTTGCCGTCGCCGTCCAGGGCGGTCTGCCCGGCGAGGAACACCACGCGGGAGCCGGCCGCGACGACGGCGTGCGAGAAGCCCGTGGGCGGGGACAGCCCGGGCGGGTTGACGCGTTCGGTCGTCACCGTGCCTCCTTCTGTGCCGTGGCGTACAACTCCTTGGCGATGATGCCGCGTTGGACCTCGCTGGCGCCCTCGTAGATGCGGGGCGCGCGCACCTCGCGGTAGAGGTGTTCGAGGAGGTGGCCGCGGCGCAGGGCGCGGGCGCCGTGCAGCTGGACGGCGGTGTCGACGACGTACTGCGCGGTCTCGGTGGCGAGCAGCTTGGCCATCGCGGCGCGCCGGGGCACGTCGGCGGCCCCGGCGTCGTACGCCGCCGCCGCCGCGTACACCATGAGCCGGGCCGCCTCGGTGCGCAGGGCCATCTCGGCGACCTGGTGGGACACGGCCTGAAGGTCCCTCAGCCTGCCGTGGAAGGCCTCGCGCCGGCTGGTGTGGTCCACGGTGGCGTCCAGCGCGGCCTGGGCCATGCCGACCGCGAAGGCGCCGACGCTGGGGCGGAAGAGGTTGAGGGTGCCCATGGCGACGGCGAAGCCGCGGTCGGGCTCGCCGAGCAGATCGGCGGCGGTGACGGGCACGGCGTCGAAGTCGAGGGCGCCGATGGGGTGCGGCGAGATCATCTCCAGCGGGTCGCCGGTGAGTCCGGGCCGGTCGGCGGGGACGAGGAAGGCGGTCACCCCGCGGGCGCCGGCGCCGGGCGTGGTGCGGGCGAAGACGGTGTAGAAGTCGGCCTCGGGGGCGTTGGAGATCCAGCACTTGGCGCCGGTGAGCCGCCAGCCGTCGCCGTCCGGCTCGGCCGCGAGGGTGAGCGCCGCCGCGTCCGAGCCGGCGCCGGGCTCGCTGAGCGCGAAGGCGGCGACCGCGCTGCCGTCGGCGACCCGGGGCAGCCAGTGCTCCCGCTGGGCGGGGGTGCCGTGGGCGTGCACCGGGTGGGCGCCGAGCCCCTGGAGGGCGAGGGCGGTCTCGGCCTCGGTGCAGGCCTGGGCCAGGGACTCCCGCATCAGGCACAGGTCCAGCGCACCGGAGCCGAACAGTCGCGCGAGCAGGCCGAGCCGGCCGAGTTCGGCGAGGAGCGGCCGGTTGACACGGCCGGGTTCCCCTTGGCCGGCGAGCGGGCGCAGCCGTCCGGCGGCCAGCTCGCGCAGCTCGGCGCACCAGGCGGTCTGCTCCGGTCCGAGTGAGAATACGGACACAGCCGGTCCTCCCTCCGGGGCGGGCCCGCGGCCGTCCCCACGCCCTTCCCTACCCACCTCGTGACGTTATCGCGCACAGTTGACTGCCGTCACCGACACGATACGCTGGGGGCGCCCCCTCTGGGGGAGCGCGAGCCCACCAGGAAGCCCGTTCGGACATCCGTCCCGGATGTCGCGGACCTCTGTCACGGCAAGGGGGCGGACCGCCATGCATCGCTCGGCCCACGTCGACACCTTCGCGCGCGACCATCTGCCCCCGCCGCACGAGTGGCCCGAGCTGCGGTTCGACCTGCCGGAGCTGCGGTACCCCGACCGGCTCAACTGCGCCGCCGAACTCCTGGACCACGCCGACCCGGCCCGCCCGGTGTTCCACACCCCGGACGGCCCCACCTGGACCTACGGGGAGCTGCGCGCGCGGGTCGACCGCATCGCGCACGTGCTCACCGGCGCCCTGGGCGTGGTCCCGGGCAACCGGGTGCTGCTGCGCGGCCCGACCACGCCCTGGCTCGCCGCCTGCTGGCTGGCCGTGCTGAAGGCGGGCGCGGTCGCGGTCACCGTGCTGGCCCAGCAGCGCCCGTACGAGCTGGCGACCCTGTGCGAGATCGCCCGGGTCGGGCACGCGCTGTGCGACGTCCGGGTGGTGGACGACCTGGCGAAGGCCGCGATACCCGGGCTGCGGATCACGACCTACGGCGGTGACACCCCCGACGACCTCCTGCGCCGGCCGGCCCCCGCCGATCCCTACCCGGCGGTCGACACCGCCTCCGACGATGTCGCCCTGATCGCGTTCACCTCGGGCACGACGGGTCGCCCGAAAGGGTGCATGCACTTCCACCGGGACGTGCTGGCGATAGCCGACACGTTCTCCCGGCACGTGGTGCGCCCCCAGGGGGACGACGTCTTCACCGGCAGTCCCCCACTGGGCTTCACCTTCGGCCTCGGCGGACTGGTGGTCTTCCCGCTGCGGGCCGGCGCCAGCGCCCTGCTCCTGGAACAGGCGGGCCCCCGGCAACTGCTCCCCGCGATAGCCGAGCACCGCGTCTCGGTCCTCTTCACCGCGCCGACCGCCTACCGCACCATGCTGGAGGAGCTGGACACGTACGACGTCTCGTCCCTGCGGCGCTGTGTGTCGGCCGGCGAGAACCTGCCGACGGCCACCTGGCGGGCCTGGCACGAGCGCACCGGCCTGCGCGTCATCAACGGCATCGGCGCCACGGAACTGCTGCACGTCTTCATCTCCGCCGCCGACGAGCGGATCCGGCCCGGGACCACGGGCCTGCCGGTGCCGGGCTGGCAGGCGCGCGTCCAGGACGCCGATGGCAGGCCCGTGCCCGACGGCGAGCCCGGCCTGCTGGCCGTGCGCGGCCCGGTCGGCTGCCGTTACCTCGCCGACCCCCGGCAGCGGGACTACGTCCGGGGCGGCTGGAACATCACCGGCGACACCTACGTCCGCGAGGCCGACGGCTACTTCCGCTACGTGGCCCGCGCCGACGACATGATCATCTCCGCCGGGTACAACATCGCGGGCCCGGAGGTGGAGGAGGTGCTGCTGCGCCATCCGGACGTGGCCGAGACGGCGGTCGTCGGCCGCCCCGACGAGGCCCGCGGCCAGGTGGCGATCGCCTACACGGTGCTGCGCGCCGGTGCCCCGCGCGACGCGGCGGCGCTGCGCGCGTTCCTCACCTCCCAGCTTGCGCCCTACAAGTGCCCGCGCGAGTTCGTCTTCCTCGACGCGCTGCCCCGCACGGCCACCGGCAAGTTGCAGCGGTTCCGGCTGCGCACCGGAGGTGACCAGCAGTGATGCCGACGACCTAAAATGATCAACGTGTCCGAGCAGCACGCCCCCAGGTCCCTCATCGTCACGCTCTACGGGGCGTACGGCCGCTTCATGCCCGGCCCGGTGCCCGTCGCCGAGCTGATCCGGCTCCTGGCCGCGGTCGGCGTGGACGCTCCCTCCGTACGGTCCTCGGTGTCCCGGCTCAAACGGCGCGGCCTGCTGTCGCCGGCCCGCACCGAGTCGGGCGCGGCGGGATACGAACTGTCCGCCGAGGCGCGGCAGCTGCTGGAGGACGGCGACCGGCGCATCTACGCCGGCGCGCCCGTCGCGGACGAGGGCTGGGTGCTCGCGGTGTTCTCGGTCCCGGAGTCGGAGCGGCAGAAGCGGCACGTGCTGCGCTCCCGGCTGGCCGGCCTGGGCTTCGGCACCGCGGCCCCGGGGGTGTGGATCGCCCCGGCCCGGCTGTACGAGGAGACGGAGCACACCCTGCGGCGGCTGCGCCTGGACGCGTACGTGGACTTCTTCCGCGGCGAGCACCTGGGCTTCGCGGCCACGGCCGAGGCGGTGGGCCGCTGGTGGGACCTGGCCGCGATCGCCAAGGAGCACGAGCGTTTCCTGGACGCGCACGCGCCCGTGCTCCAGTCCTGGGAGCGGCGGCCGGGCACCCCGCCCCAGGAGGCGTACCACGACTACCTCCTCGCCCTCGACTCCTGGCGCCACCTCCCCTACACCGACCCGGGCCTGCCCACCCACCTCCTCCCGGCGAACTGGCCGGGCGTCCGCTCGGCCCAGGTCTTCCGCCGCCTGCACGAACGGCTGCGCGACGCGGGCGCGGAGTTCGCGGGGCTGTGACCCCGCTTGACGCCTAGCGGTCGAGGCTGAGGGAGAGCCGGGGGCGTGGGGCGTCCGTGCGGCCGGTGCGCGGGCGCCTGCTGCCCGCACGGTAGGGGGCGGGCCAGAGAGCGCCGGGTCCCTCGTAGCCCTGTTCGGCCGCCGCGTGCAGGGTCCAGTGCGGGTCGTACAGGTGCGGCCGGGCCAGCGCGCACAGGTCGGCGCGGCCCGCCAGGATGAGCGAGTTGACGTCGTCCCACGAGGAGATCGCGCCGACCGCGATCACCGGGACGCGGACCTCCTGCCGGATCCGGTCGGCGAACGGCGTCTGGTACGACCGCCCGAACTCCGGCCGCTCCTCGGCCACCACCTGCCCGGTCGAGACGTCGATGGCGTCGGCGCCGTGCGCGGCGAAGGCGCGGGCGATCTCGACGGCGTCCTCGGCGGTCGTCCCGCCCTCCGCCCAGTCGGTCGCCGAGATCCGGACGGTCATCGGCCGCTCGGCCGGCCACACCGCGCGGACGGCGTCGAAGACCTCCAGCGGGAACCGCAGCCGCTTGTCCAGGGAGCCGCCGTAGGCGTCGGTGCGGTGATTGGTGAGCGGGGAGAGGAAGCCGGAGAGCAGATAGCCGTGGGCGCAGTGCAGTTCGAGCAGGTCGAAGCCGGCCCGGGCGGCCCGCCAGGCGGCTGCCGCGAACTGCTCACGGATGTCGGTGAGCTGGGCGCGGGAGAGCTGGCGCGGGATCTGGCTGCCCGGCTTGTACGGCAGCGGGGAGGGGGCCAGGACGGGCCAGTTGCCGCTGGGCAGCGGCTCGTCGATGCCCTCCCACATCAGCTTCGTGGAGCCCTTGCGGCCGGAGTGCCCGAGCTGTACGCCGATCGCGGCGCCCGGGGCCTGCCGGTGCACGAAGTCGGTGACGCGCCGCCACGCCTCGGCCTGCCGTCCGGTGTAGAGGCCGGCGCAGCCGGGGGTGATCCGGCCCTCCTCGCTGACGCACGCCATCTCGGTCATCACGAGGCCGGCCCCGCCGAGGGCCCGTGCGCCCAGGTGGACGAGGTGGAAGTCGCCGGGGACCCCGTCGGTGGCGGAGTACATGTCCATGGGCGAGACGACGACCCGGTTGCGCAGGGTCAGGCCGCGCAGCCGGAACGGCGTGAACATCGGGGGCGTGCCGGGCGGGCAGCCGAACTCGCGCTCCACGGCCGCGGTGAAGCGGGCGTCGCGCAGCCGGAGGTTGTCGTGGGTGACCCGGCGGCTGCGGGTGAGCAGGTTGAAGGCGAACTGGCGGGGCGGCTGGCCCAGGTACAGCCGCAGGTTCTCGAACCACTCCAGGCTGGCGCGGGCGGCCCGCTGCGTGGAGGCGACGACGGGCTTGCGCTCCTCCTCGTAGGCGGCCAGCGCGCCGGGCACGTCCGGCTGTTCCGTCAGGCAGGCGGCCAGGGCGAGGGCGTCCTCGACGGCGAGCTTGGTGCCGGAGCCGATGGAGAAGTGGGCGGTGTGGGCGGCGTCGCCGAGGAGGACGACGTTGCCGTGCGACCAGCGGTCGTTGACCACGGTACGGAAGGTGGTCCAGGCGGACTTGTCGAAGCGCAGGGGGCGTCCGCCGAGCGCGTCGGCGAAGACCTTGGCGCAGCGTTCGGCGGACTCCTGGGGGGTGAGTGCGTCGTATCCCGCCGCCCGCCAGACCTCCTCGCGCATCTCGATGATGACGGTGGAGGCGCCGGCCCCGTAGGGGTAGCCGTGCAGTTGCATCACGCCGTGTTCGGTCTCGGCGATCTCGAAGCGGAAGGCGTCGAAGGGGAAGTCGGCGGCGAGCCAGATGTAGCGGCAGCGGTGTTCGGTCACCTGGGGGCGGAACACGGGCGAGTAGGTCTCGCGGGTGGTGCTGTGGACACCGTCGGCGGCGATGACGAGGTCGTGGTCCTCCGCGAGCCGGCCGACGGGCGGCGCCTCGGTGGAGAACCGCAGCTCCACGCCCAGGGAGCGGCAGCGTGTGTGCAGGATCTCCAGCAGCCGGTGCCGGCCGAGCGCGGCGAATCCGTGGCCGCCGGAGCGGTGCCGTATGCCGCGGCGCACGATGTCGATGTCGTCCCAGCGCACGAAGTCGCGCCGCAGGGCTTCGTAGACGACGGGGTCGGCGTGTTCGATGCCGCCGAGGGTCTCGTCGGAGAGGACCACGCCGAAACCGAAGGTCTCGTCGGGGGCGTTGCGTTCCCAGACGGTGACGTCGCGGGCGGGGTCGAGGCGTTTGAGCAGGGCGGCGGCGTAGAGGCCGCCGGGGCCTCCGCCGATGATCGCCACGCGCACCGGACCTCACCTCCCCCGCCACTTCGGCGGGCGCTTCTCCGTGAAGGCCGCGTGGAACTCCGCGTAGTCCTCGCCGTTCATCAGCAGGGCCTGGGTGGAGGCGTCCAGTTCCACCGCCGCCGCCAGGGGCATGTCGAGCTCGGCCGTGAGCAGCGCCTTGGTCTGGGCGTGGGCGAGGGCCGGGCCCTCGGCGAGGCGGCGGGCCAGCGCGGCGGCCGTCTCGTCCGCCCGGCCCTCCTCCGCGAGCTCGCTGATCAGGCCGATGCGCTCGGCCTCGGGGGCCCGCACCGGCTCGCCCAGCATCAGCAGGCGGGTGGCGTGGCCGAGGCCGACGACCCGGGGCAGCAGGTAGGCCGCGCCCATGTCGCCGCCGGACAGGCCGACCCGGGTGAAGAGGAAGGCGAAGCGGGCCGAGGGGTCCGCGATCCGGAAGTCGGCCGCGAGGGCGAGGACCGCGCCCGCGCCGGCCGCCACGCCGTGCACCGCCGCGATCACGGGGAACGGGCATTCGCGGATCGCCCGGACGACCTGGCCGGTCATCCGGTTGAAGTCGAGCAGCTCGGCCGTGTCCATGGCCAGCGTGGCGCCGATGATCTCGTCCACGTCGCCGCCGGAGCAGAAGCCGCGGCCCTCGCCGGCCAGGACCAGGGCGCGCACCGAGCGCTCCCGGGACAGCTCGGCGAGCAGGTCGCGCAGGTCGGCGTAGGCGCCGAAGGTGAGCGCGTTGAGCTTGTCGGGGCGGGCGAGGGTGACGGTGGCCACCCCGTCGGCGATCCCGACCCGCAGGTGGGCCCAGTCGGCGGTGCGGGGGGCGGAGCCGGTGAAGGGACTCATGACGTGCGGCCTCCTAGCGCGGCGGTGCCGTACGTTGCTCTACCCCATGAAGTTATCACCTGTTTGTGACTGTCGTCACCGGGGCGCGACATCGGCATCGCTTGCCTGCCGGCACGCCTGTCGCGGTTGGCCGGATCCCGTCGCATCGGTCACCGGTTGTCGACAGCGCCGTAACAGTGCTGACGCGCGGGCGAGGCGGGCCGTTCACCTGGGTAGGCCGCCTGGTGCCGGGGCCCGGGGAGGTCCCGGACGAAGCCCGGCGACGGCCTTGGATGGCCGGGCCCGTACCATTCGTACAGTCGAAAGCAGGACAGCCTGCTCCATGAACGGACTCGCCTTGCACGAACGCCCCGCCGAATCGGCCTCCTGGCGCATCGCGCTGCCGCACACCGCAGCGGCGGTGCCCGTGGCGCGTGCCCTGGTGCGCACGGCCCTCACCGAGGTGGAGCACGTGGCCGACTGCGACACGGCGGAGCTGCTCACGGCCGAGCTGGTGGCCAACGCGGTGGAGCACACCGCCGGGCGCGGCCCGATAGAGCTGGTGGTGGAGCTGGCGCCGACCGGTTGCCAGGTCGAGGTGCACGACCCGGACCCGGCGCCGCCCGGGCACCTGACCCGGCCGGTGATCGAGGAGCCCGACGTCTGGCAGGAGGGCGGGCGCGGGCTGCTGCTGATCCGCGCCCTCAGCTCGTCCTGCGGGCACCGCCCCACCCCGTCGGGCAAGGCGGTGTGGTTCAGACTGCCTGTGATTCCCGCTCAGCGCCGGCCGGCGTGACCTCGGCGGCCGGCCGCGCCAGCGTGGAGTGCCGGCGGCCGTAGACGCCGTAGACCAGCAGGCCCACCGCGAGGAACACGGCGAACTGGAGCCAGGTCCGCCAGCCCGTCTCGTACATCAGGTACAGGCAGAAGGCGACGCCGAGCAGCGGGGCCACCGGGTACAGCGGCACCCGGAAGCTGCGGGCGAGGCCCGGTTCGCGGCGGCGCAGGGCGATCACCACGATGTTGACGACGGCCATGATGGCGAGCGTGCCGATGGTGCACAGGTTCATCACGGCGTCCAGGGAGGCGAAGGCCGCCGGGAGCGCGAAGACGACCGCGACGATCAGGGTGCCGGCGACCGGGGTGGAGGTCTTCGGGCTGACCTTCTCGAAGACCCGCGGGATCAGGCCGTCCCGGGACATCGACATCAGGATGCGGGTCTGGCCGTACATCACGGCGAGGACCACGGAGGCGATGGCGACGACCGCGCCGAAGGCGATGACACCGCCGCCGACGGTGGAGCCGGTGACCTCGTTGACGACGTAGGAGAGGGCCGCGGGGTGCCCGGCGACCCGGTCGCCGCCGATGGCGCCGATCGCCGCGAGCGCGACCGCGCAGTACAGCAGGGTCACGAGACCCATGCACACCATGATCGCGACCGGGACGTCCCGGCGGGGGTTCTTCGCCTCCTCGCCGGCGGTGGTGATCGCGTCGAAGCCGATGTAGGAGAAGAACGCGGCGGTGGTGCCCGCGCCGATGCCGCCGAGGCCGGCCGGGGAGAACGGCGTGAGGTTGCCGTCCTTGAAGGCGCTGTAGCCGATGGCGCAGAAGGCGAGGAGGATCGCGAGCTTCACGGCGGCCATGGCCGCGGTGGCCCGGGCGCTCTCGCGCACCCCGCGCACCAGCAGCACCGAGGCCATGGCGATGACGAGCACGGCGGGGAGGTTGACGAGGCCGCCGTCGCCGGGGCCGGCGGACAGGGCGGCCGGGAGCTGGAGGCCGGTGAGGCTGTGCAGCAGTTCGTTGACGTACTCGCTCCAGCCGACCGCGACGGCCGAGATGGAGATGCCGTACTCCAGCAGCAGGCACCAGCCGACCAGGAAGGCGGTGGACTCGCCGAGGCCCGCGTAGGCGAAGGAGTACGAGGAGCCGGAGACCGGGATGGCGCCGCCCAGCTCGGCGAAGGAGAAGGCGGTGAAGACGCAGGTCAGCGCGGCGAGGACGAAGGAGACGACCACGGCGGGACCGGCCTGGGCGACGGAGTCGGAGAGGCCGACGAAGATGCCGGTGCCGACGATGGCGCCGACCCCGAAGCAGATGAGCTGGAAGAGGCCCATGGTGCGCTTCAGGCCGTGTCCCTCGCGGTCGGCTCCGGATTCGGCGACGAGCAGGTGCGGGGACTTGATGCGGGGAGCGGGCATGCGGGTGGTGCTCGTTTCTGGTGGTGCGGGCGCCCGGCGTAGGGGCGCGGCGTCGGCCCCGAGAAGGGGTGGCTCGGGCCGCCGGTCAGGATAAGGCCTGGTGAGGCGGGTCAGGCAAGGACGTCCCGGCCGAGGGTGGCGACCAGCACCGCCTTGATGGTGTGCAGGCGGTTCTCGGCCTCGTCGAAGACGATTGAGTGGGCGGACTCGAAGACCTCGTCCGTCACCTCCAGCGACGCCAGGCCGTGGGTCTCGTGGATCCGCTGCCCCACGGTGGTGCCGAGGTCGTGGAAGGCCGGCAGGCAGTGCAGGAACTTCACGTCCGGGTTGCCGGTGGCGTGGAGCACGTCCATGGTCACGGCGTAGGGGGCGAGGGCGGTGATCCGCTCGTCCCACACCTCCTTGGGCTCGCCCATGGAGACCCAGACGTCGGTGGCGACGAAGTCCGCGCCCCGGACGCCCTCGGCGATGTCCTCGGTGAGGGTGACGCGGGCACCGCTGGTCTCGGCGAGCGCGCGGGCGCGCTCGACGACCTCCGGGGCGGGCCAGTAGGACTTCGGGGCGACGATCCGTACGTCCATGCCGAGCAGGGCGCCGGTGACCAGGTAGGAGTTGCCCATGTTGAAGCGGGCGTCGCCGAGGTAGGCGATGGCGATCTTCCGCAGCGGCTTGGCGCTGTGCTCGGTCATGGTGAGCACGTCGGCGAGCATCTGGGTGGGGTGCCAGTCGTCGGTGAGGCCGTTGTAGACGGGCACGCCGGCGTACGCGGCCATCTCCTCGATCTTGGCCTGGCTGTCGCCCCGGTACTCGATGCCGTC
Source organism: Streptomyces corchorusii (assembly GCF_001514055.1). Classification (NCBI taxonomy): domain Bacteria; kingdom Bacillati; phylum Actinomycetota; class Actinomycetes; order Kitasatosporales; family Streptomycetaceae; genus Streptomyces; species Streptomyces corchorusii. The sequence continues at coordinate 112,989 of NZ_KQ948361.1, forward strand.
GAACATCCGGCCCAGCACGCGCGCGGTGTCCTTGACCGACTCCTTGTGCCCGATCTGCGAGCCCGAGGGGTCGAGGTAGGTCGTGTGGGCGCCCTGGTCGGCGGCGGCGACCTCGAACGCGCAGCGGGTGCGCGTCGAGGTCTTCTCGAAGATCAGCGCGATGTTCCTGCCCCGCAGGTACGGGGTCTCGGTCCCGGCCTTCTTGGCGGCCTTCAGCTCGGCGGCCAGCTCGACCAGACCGCGGAACTCCTCCTCGGTGAAGTCGAGCTCCTTGAGGAAGTGGCGGCCGGCGAGGGCGGTCGGGACTGTCGCCATGGGGGGCGCTCCAGATGTACGACTACAGGGGACTCTGGAAGTCTATACGACCCTTCACATTTCTATGCGGCCCACCGTGCCGTGCGGTCTCATACGGGGTCCCGCTCCACCGGACAGCTCATGCACCGGGGGCCGCCCCGGCCCCGGCCCAGCTCGCTGCCCGGGATCTCGATCACCTCGATGCCCTGCTTGCGCAGATGGGTGTTGGTGGTGGAGTTGCGCTCGTAGGCGACGACGACCCCGGGCTCGACGGCGAGGACGTTGCAGCCGTCGTCCCACTGCTCGCGTTCGGCCGCGTGCACGTCCTGGGTGGCGGTCAGCACCCGGATCTCACCGAGGCCGAGCGCGGCGGCGATCGCGCGGTGCATGTGCTCCGGCGGATGGTCGGTGACCTTCAGCTCGCGTTCGCCGACGCCCGGTTCGATGGTGTACGACCGGAGCATGCCGAGGCCGGCGTACTGGGTGAAGGTGTCGCCGTCGACCATGGTCATCACCGTGTCCAGGTGCATGAAGGCGCGCCGCTTGGGCATGTCGAGCGCGACGATCGTGCGTGCGGAACCGGCCGCGAACAGCTTGTGCGCCAGCATCTCCACGGCCTGCGCCGTGGTGCGCTCGCTCATGCCGATCAGCACGGCGCCGTTGCCGATCACCAGCACGTCGCCGCCCTCGATGGTGGAGGGGTAGTCCGCCTGCCCCCGGGACCACACGTGGAACGTTTCGTCACGGAACAGCGGGTGGTGGCGGTAGATCGCCTCGAAGTGGACGGTCTCCCGTTGCCGGGCGGGCCAGCGCATGGCGTTGATGGAGACGCCGTCGTAGATCCACGCCGAGGTGTCGCGGGTGAAGAGGTGGTTGGGCAGCGGGCGGAGCAGGAAGTCGTCCAGCTCCATGACGTGGAAGCGGACCGAAGCCGGTTCCGCGTGCTCCGCCAGGAACTCCCGCTTGGTCATGCCGCCGACCAGGGCCTCGGCCAGCTCGCCCGGGGTCATCCCGTCGAAGGCGGCGCGCAGGTGGTCGGTGGCGAGGGGGCCGTACTCCTTCTCGTCGAAGACCCGGTCCAGGACGAGCGCGCGGGCCTCGGGGAGCGCCAGGGTCTCGGCGAGCAGGTCCCCGAAGAGGTGCACCTCGACCCCCCGGTCGCGCAGTACGTCGGCGAAGCCGTCGTGCTCGGCGCGCGCCCGGCGCACCCACAGCACGTCGTCGAAGAGCAGGGCGTCCTTGTTGCTGGGGGTGAGCCTCTTGAGCTCCAGATCCGGCCGGTGCAGGATGACGCGGCGCAGCCGCCCGGCCTCGGAGTCGACATGGAATCCCATGCCTCCATCCTGACCACCGGGGCCCCGCTTCACCCTCTGCTCGGCGGTTTCCACGCCCGCCGGTTTCCGCGCCCGGTGACGGCCGGCCCTCCGGCGGAAGCGTTCCGGAAGCGGGCGGTGACTGTCGGTGGAAGCGGCTGGGGAGCTTAGCTGGGGGTGTGAACAGCTCAGAGCGTGCCAGTGGGCGGGAGTACCGGGCTCCGCTCGTCCGCGTCGCGCAGGAACGCCTCGGCCGCCGAGAGGTCGGTGCGCCCCAGTTCCTCGTCCCGGACGACGATCCGCAGCTCGGGGCAGACGGCCGGGTCCTGGCGCAGGCTCTCGGTGAAGGTCTCGACGATCAGCGAGAGCAGCTGGGTGTGGTCGAGTTCGACGATGCGGGACAGGCCGGCGCCGATGAGCGGTATCGCCACCGGCCGGAACAGGCCGTGCTGGGCGACCGACGGCCACAGGCGTTCCAGGCTCAGCCGCAGGTCGGCCGGGGCGGACCGGGCGCGCAGGTCGTTGCCCAGCCGGGAGTAGGCGAGGGCGAAGACCCGGCGGTTGCCGACCGGGACCGGTACGGCCGTGCCGATCGGGTAGCGGGTGCGCCGGCCGCGCGGCTTGGCCCGGACGCTCTCGGTGGCCAGCGGGGTGACCTCCCTGAGCCCGCGGCGCAGATGGTCGTCCAGCAGCCGGTGCCGGCCCGCGAAGAGGCGGTCGACGAGCTGTCCCTGCACGCTCTCCCGGCTGATGACGATGTCGTCGGTGGAGGTGTCGAAGGTGTCGGAGAACCCCACGACCAGGTTGGCGTCCTCCTGGTCGAACAGGTCGCCGCGCACCACGACGACGTCGACCCGCAGCCCGCGCAGGGTGTGGCGCAGCAGTTCGTCGCCGTGCCGCTCACGCAGCCGGGCGTTCAGACGGGCGAGGGCGGCGGCGGCCTCCGGGTCGTCCGGGCGTTCCCGGGCGGTCTGCTCGGCCACCGGCAGGGCGAGGTCGTAGCGGCCCAGCGCGGTGTGGCCGGCGATCAGCTCCCGCAGCGCGGTCTCCCTGAGCTGGGTCAGCCGCCGGACCGGGGCGCGCGCGAACTCCTCGTCCCGCACCTCGGTCAGCGGCCGGCCGCGCCACAGTCGCAGGGCGTCGGTGAGCAGCCGGACGGCGGAGGCCGGTGCCGCGCGCAGCGCGTCGCCCACCAGGCGGGTGAACGCGGCGCTGTCCAGCTCGTCGTCGGCGAGGTCGAGCCGGTAGGTGCTCTCGGCGCCGCGCGCGGTCGGCAGCCGGCCGGTGCGCACGATCCGGGCGCCGTGTCCGGGGCCGGCCCGGTCGAACGCGCGCCGCAGCTCCAGGATCCGTTTCTGCACCTCGTTGCGGTTGCGCAGGTCCTGGTGCGGCAGCTCCACGGCCGGCTGCCAGACGTCCTCGTACAGCCGGCGCGCGGTGACGGCCTCGCCGTCGGCGGCGACCAGCCGGAGCAGCAGCCGGGCGGTGAGCGGGGTGAGGCGCACGGCGGCGCCGTTCACGTCCAGCCGGACGGGGCCCAGAACGCTCACCCGTATGCACGGTGCACGGGTCTGCACGCGCCTCGCCCCCTCCGCCGCGTGACGTCCCGTCAACAGTGCCGTCAGCGTACCAAGGTGCCCTGGAGGGAAGCATGCGGTTGACCGGTCCCCGCCCTTCGCCCCGGCCCGGGTGGCCGCGGCTGCTGCGGTCGTGGCGCGAACGGCGGGTGTTCACCGGCAGCGTGCTGGCGGCCTTCGGCGGGGTGTCGGCCGTCGTGCAGTTCGCCGGCCAGCTCTTCCCGGGCGCCGTGTCCCGGCCCGGACTGGTGCTGGCCGGCTCGGTCGCCCTGTGCCTGGCCTGGGGGCTCGTCCGGGCGCGTCCGCAGGCCGCCGTACGGCAGGAGTTCACCCGTCCCGGGATGACGGTGGTGGTCGAGGAGGGCGACCTCTTCGACCAGCCCGGCCAGCTCGTGGTGGGGTTCACCGACACGTTCGACACCGTCGTGGACGACGGTGTCGTCATCAACGACGCCAGCGTGCAGGGGCAGTTGCTCGCCCGCCGCTACGCCGGGGACGCCCGGCGGCTGGACGCGGAACTGGCCGCCGCGCTGGCGGGGGTGACCCCGGTGGCGTGGGAGAGCGCGCGGGACAAGCCGCGGGGCAAGCGCGCCCGGTACCCGGTGGGCACGGTCGCCGTCCTCGGCACCCGGCCCGACCTGGTCTTCGCCGTCGCCTACAGCCGGATGGGCAACGACTGCGTCGCCTCCTCCAAGGTCCAGGACCTGTGGCTCGGCCTGGACCGGCTGTGGGACGCCGTGCACCGGCACGGCCAGCTCGAACGCCTCACCATGCCGTTGACCGGCGCGGGCCTGGCCCGGCTGCACGACCTGGACGAGGACAGCCTGCTGCGGCTGATCCTGCTGTCCTTCGTCGTGCACTCCTGGGAGCGGCCGGTCTGCCGCGAACTGCACGTGGTGGTCCGCCCCGGTGAGCTGGGGCGGATCGACCTGCCGGAGACCGGCGCCTTCCTGGCCGGCCTGGCGGCGGGCGCCCGGCGCCATGTCTGACGCCGGGCGCCGGGGCGGTACGGGCCCGTCCCCCGATCGTGGACGACCACCGGGCCCGTACCGCGGCTCAGCGGGCCGGCGGTGCCGCCCGCCCGGTGCGGCCGTACGCCGTCAGATGGCGGTACGGCCAGGTCTGGAGCCAGTCGGAGCGGGTGTCGTCGACCGCGCAGCCCGCCAGCTTCAGCCGCTCGGCGATCTTGCGCAGGGCGGTCTCCGTGCCGTCGAACCGGATGACGTTGCGGCCGGCGATGTCGGCGATCGGGCGCAGCTCTCCGACCTCCACCATCAGGGTGCGCTCCGGGTAGGCCATCAGCACCATGCCCAGCTCGATGAGCACGTTGGGCCGGGGCTGGCCGGTGGGCTCGGTCTCGTACGGCGGTTCGTTGCGGCCGCGCAGGTCGGGGTGGAGCTGGGCGACGTCGTCCGGGGTGAGCAGCACGAGGGCCGCCTGCGCCAGCTCGGGGGCCCCGGCGACGACCTCGCCGAGGAACGGCGCCGTCTTGCCGGTGGCGTTGACCAGGGCCTCCCACTCCAGCGGACGCAGATCGAGCAGGCGCAGCAGGTCGAACATCCGCAGCCGCACCTCCTCGTCCCGCCCGTGGACGACGAAGACGTTGCGGCGGCGGTCCGGCGCGGGGCCTTCCTGGTCCGGCCCGGTGTCGCGGGCGGCGGCGGGCGGGGCGCCGTAGTAGTTCTGCGTGCCCGAGTTGGTGGTGTTGTTGTTCCCGGTGACGAAGCTGTTGTGGCGCCCGAAGTCGTTCCGGCTCCCGTAGTCGCTGCTGTTGCCGCCCGTGGAGGTGTGCGTCATGCGGATCCCGCCCCCTGACCGCCGCCCGGGCCGCCGAAGTTCTGCGTGCCCGAGTTGGTGGTGTTGTTGTCGCCGTGCACGAAGCTGTTGTTGTGCCCGTAGTTGTTGAGGATGTTCGTCTGGCGGGCCTCGTGCTCCGTGAGGTCCACGTTGTGCTCGTACAGGAAGTCACGGACGACGTGGAGGAACTGGCGCTCCACGATCTGCGTGTACTTGATGGTGTCGGTCTCCTGGAAGAAGACGTGGAAGTGGGGGCTGGTCGCCATCTCCCGGACGCTGGTGACCGCCCCGCGGTTGAGCAGGGCGTCCGCGTAGCGGCCGAGGCCGAACTCGCTGGTGTCGGCCGGCTGCGGCACCCGGATCCGCTCCTTGGTCCACGGCAGCCGCGGGAGCACCTGGGCACCCGCCGCCTTGGCGGCGGCCGACCGGACCGTGGAGTGGGGCGTGCCGCGCAGGGTGTGCCAGGCCAGCTTGAGCAGCAGCCGCTCGTCCAGGGCGGCGGGGAGCCGGTCCACCAGCTGGAAGCTCGCCCGGATCGGCGCCAGCACGTACGAGTAGAACTCGGTGTGCAGGGTGTTCCCCTTGAGGTCGAAGCCCACGAACGCCGTGGTGACCAGCTCCTGGTCCCAGGACCCCACCCGGATGCACAGGTAGTTGCGTCCGGTGTCGTGGACGTCCCGCCAGTCGCCGTCGAGCTGCTCGGGGGTCGGCTCCGCCACCCCCCGGAGCGTCGTGACGGCCGTGGTGAAGGTGCTGCGCTCGACGGCGAGGCCCTCGATCCGCTGCGCCGGGCGGGCCTGGGCGCGCAGCCGGGCGGTCATCCGGTCGGCGACGTAGGCGGTCAGCTCCTCGACGGTGAAGGGGACGACCTCCTTGCGCTTGGGTTCCTGGCCGGTGGCGCCGGGTGCCGCGGCGGGGCCCGCGCCGGGCCGGCCGTCGAACACCCCGAGCGGTGCGCCGATGAGCAGTTCCGCGTTGGACCAGCGGCGCACCGGCGTGCCCGCGCCGACGAACGGCTTGTAGCCGCCGTAGCGGACCACCGTGCCGTCCGAGGTCTGCTCCCGCCTGATCTTGTCGACCAGTTGCGGGGTCAGCTCCGGGTGCTCGGGGTACGCGCCGTCGAACCCCTGGCCGGCCTGCGGGGCGAGCCGGCGCGTCAGCGTCTGGAGGGTGACGACCCGCCGCAGGAAGGCGGTGACCCACAGCAGCCACAGCACGGCCAGCAGCGCGGTGAACCCGCTCAGCGCGCCGGTGACCATGAGGACGAACGTGAGGGCGGCGCCCGCGGCGAACACGGCCAGCCGGATGCGCTGGAGCCGGCGGGCCGCCAGGGCGTGCGCGAGCACGGGCACCGCGTCGTACCCGTACGACGGGGCCACCACCCGGTACCGGTGGGTCAGCAACTCGCGGATGACACCGGCGCGGTAGACCGGGTCGAGGTAGGTGCCCGCGCACAGCAGCCGGGTGGCGTTGCTCGTCGCGTCCGCGACGGGACGGCCCACGGCCGGCCGGTCCGGTTCCGGCGACGGAGCGGGCACGGTGAGGAAGTCACTCGCCATTGTCTTCTCGCTCCGCTCTGCTCAGCCGGTGGGGTTCATGGAGGCGTCGGTGATGACACCGTCGACCACGGTGTACCGGCCGCTGTACGACTTCTGCGTGCCGTCGGTCTGCCGGGCGAGGAGATCCACCCAGACCGTCTCGTCCTGGACGGACCGGATGGTGACGTAGTCCTGCTCGGTGGTGGCGAAGCCCGACACGAAGGAGCTGTAGGACGCGTCGAGGTTCTTGCCGCCCAGGTCCCAGGCGGTCTGGAAGTCGTGTTCGTTGATGGCCTCGAAGAAACGCGTCACCGTGCCCGAGGGGCTGTCGGCCGCCTCGGGGGTCTCGGTGCCGGCCGGGCTGGAAGCGGTGTCCGCGGGGGCGGCGCTGCCGGTGGACGGCTGGGTCGGCGTCCCGTACGCCGTGGCGACGCCCGGCGCCGGTGTGTCCGGGGACGACGGGTCGTAACCGCCGGAGTAGCCGTCCGAGTAGCTGCCGGAGGAGCCGCCGGAGTAGCCGTCGTCCTCCGAGCCCAGGTGGGGCACGATGCCCATGAGCAGGATCAGCAGAAAGGGGACACCACCGATGAGCAGTGCGTACGTCCGCTCCCTACCGCCGGCGGGTAAGAGGGTCGGCGGCTCGTAGGTGTGGTTCATGGGTCCTCGCAACTCCCGGCAGACGGCCGGGACCTCGCTCGTTCCGTCGGTATGACGACAGTCACTCTGCCCGACATCCGTCGGGCGGGCGCCGGTTTCGCGCTTCCGATGCGCTTCCGATCCCGACACGCGGGCGAATGGGCCGGACAGGTGTTCAGATCGCGGTGCAGGGCACCGGCCACTGCCGGATGCGCGGGGGCAGGGCCACGGCCCAGCCCCCGCCGGCGAGCACCAGCCGCTCGGCCGTGAGCAGTCCCAGCGCCTCCCGCCCGGTCGCGTCCAGCTCGGCGACGGGCGTGGGCTCCAGCAGCCGGAGGAACGTGGCGTGCAGCGCGGGGTGGTCCAGGGTCAGGCGGACGGCCGTGCCCCGCTCCCTGCGGTCCAGGACGGTGACGAAGTCCGGGCCGCGCCGGTGGTAGAGGGTGCCGTGGGCGTGACCGGCCCGCCAGGACGCCAACACGCCCGGTTCGCCAGGCAGTTCGACGGGCGGCGGGAGGTGGTGCAGCAGGCGGGGGTCGTACGGCGGTGTGCCCGTCGCCCGCCAGCTCACGCCGAGGCCCAGGCCCTGGCACTCGCGCAGGAACCGCACCGCCTCCGCCGTCGCACGGCCGGTGCCGCTCAGGTCCAGGGGCCCGGCGGCTTCGACCCGGCGCCCGGTGCGCCGGTGCGCAACGGTGCCGGGCAGCCCGCCCGGCCCGCTCATCCGGCCCCCTCGGGCAGCCGGACCGGCGCGCCCCAGGTCGGCAGGGAGACGTACGTGGCGCCGTCGCGGAACAGCAGGCCCAGCGAGAACGCGTGGTCGACCCATGCCTCCAGGGCCCGCGCCGGCACCGCGTGGCCGTCGGTGGCCAGCAGGCGGCGCAGCGCGGGAACGGTCCGGCCGTCCTCCAGCCGGCGCAGGGCCGCGGCCCGCCAGCCGGTGAAGCGGTGGGTGGCGGGCGGGCGGCCGTACCGGCGGTCGTGCACCAGCAGCTCGGCGCCGTCCTCCTCGAACAGCAGCCGGGAGTCCGCGTGCCCGGCCCGCCAGGCGGCCACCGCCTCCTTCAGCCGCCGCTCCACCGGGCCGCCGATGCCCGCGGGCTCGGTGTCGAACAGGTAGACCAGATCGGCGAGTTCGCCCTCGGGCAGGTCGTAGACGTGCTGGTACATCGCGGCCGGGCGGCGCTCGCCGAAGCCGAGGCCGGGGTCGGTGAAGTGCGGGCTGAACCGTTCGAGCTGGATGCGGTGGGCGCCGCTCGGCGGCTGGAGGTGGACCAGCGCGGGCAACTGGTCGATGACGGGCGCGTAGTCGTCCGCGGTCTCGCCGGGGAAGCCGTACAGCAGGTTCCAGGAGCAGGTCAGGGCGTGGTTCTCGCACTCGCGCAGGGTGCGGACGTTACGGGCGCCGGTGACGCCCTTGTCCATGAGGTCCAGGACGCGGCTGCCCAGGCTCTCGATGCCGGGCTGGATGTGCACGGTGCCGGAGGCGCTAAGGAGTGCGAGCTGGTCGCGGGTGAGGTTCGACTTGACCTCGTAGTGCAGCCGCAGGTCCCAGCCGCTCTCGGTCACGCGGGGCAGGAAGTCGCGGAAGTAGGCCATGTCGATGATGTTGTCGACGGTGACCACGTCGAGGACGCGGTGGCGGCGCACCAGCCGGTCGATCTCCGTCCACAGCCGCTTCCCCGGCTTGGCGCGGAAGGCCATGGCCGTGCCGTTCAGCCCGCAGAAGGCACAGTGGTGCTTCTCGCCCCACCAGCAGCCCCGGGCTCCCTCGACGACGAGCTTCGGATGGATGTGCTCCTGGACCGGGGAGGCGTCCAGGGCGGCCTGCCACTGGTCGTAGTCGGGCGAGGGTATGTCGGCCGGGGCCACGGTCCGCCGGGATTCCGTGTTGGCCCGCGACACCGTGCCGTCCCACCAGCACAGTCCGGGGACGTCCGCCGGGGCGGTCCGGGCGTCCAGGTGGCGCAGGAGCGCGGGGAAGGCGTACTCGGCCTCGCCGCGGACCACGTGGTCGACGAAGGGGTGGTTGCGGTGCAGGGCGTGCCCCATCGGGCCGTCGCAGTTGCTGCCGCCGAGGACGACCGTCACCTCGGGGCGCCTCCGCTTGAGTGCGCGGGCGAGCGCGAGGGACGGCACGTTCTGCATGAAGGTGCTGGTGAACCCGACCACGTCCGGTCCGGCCGCCAGGATCTCGGCGGCGCAGGCGTCGATGAAGCCGGCCGCGTGCGGGCGCATCGCGAGGGCCGTGTCGAGGGGGACGTCCCGGTCGGCCGCGTACTCCTTCAGCCGGGCCTCGCCCCAGCCGGGATCGTCGTACAGGACGCCGGAGAAGACCCAGTCGCCGAGGCCGTGGAAGATGGCGTCGCTGCCGACCGCGACGTAGTCGCCCGGGGTGAGCCGGCCGCCGGAGCGCTCCAGCAGGAACTCCGCCCAGCGCAGCGAGCCGTGGAACTCGCTCACCTCGTCGCCGGGGCGGGCCCGCCGCACGATCTCCTGGAGCAGGCCCAGTTGCAGCGAGGGCAGGTCGAGCGGGTGCCACGGCATCGTGACCAGGTGGACGCGCATGCTCAGCGGGTCGGCCGCTTCTCCAGGATCGCCGGCCGGCGGGTGGTGCTCCCCTGGTCCTCGCGGACCACGGTCTTCTTGATCTCCATGCTCGCCACTCCCCTCATGGCACGCCAACGCCCTTGCGCCGCACGGCTGTCCACCATATGGACAGGTGTGTGCGCGGCACAAGGGCGTCGTGCGACCGGCGCGCCGGGAAGACGTGCGCCGGCGCCGGCGAGGCAGGCGTGCCCGGCGGCGCCTACAGCCGCGGGTCCACCGGCTCCGACTCCAGTGCCAGCACGCCGAACACCGCCTCGTGCACCCGCCACAGCGGCTCCCCGCCAGCCAGCCGGTCCAGGGCCTCCAGGCCGAGGGCGTACTCGCGCAGCGCCAGGGACCGCTTGTGGTTCAGGAAGCGCCGCCGCAGCCGGGCCAGGTTGTCCGGCCGGGTGTACTCGGGACCGTAGATGATCCGCAGGTACTCGCGGCCCCGGCACTTGATGCCGGGCTGCACCAGCCGCCCCTCGGAGGTGCGGACCAGTGCGCCGACCGGCTTGACGACCATGCCCTCGCCGCCCCGGCCGGTCATCTCCAGCCACCAGTCGACGCCCGCGCGGACCGACTCCGGGTCGCCGGTGTCGACGTACAGCCGCCGGGTGGTCTGGAGCAGTCCGGTGCCGTCGTGCTCCACCAGCCGGTCGATCAGGGCCAGTTGCTCGTCGTGCGGGAGCGCGGCGAGGCTGCGGCCCTGGACGGCCAGGAGCTGGAAGGGGGCCAGCCGGACCCCGTCCAGTCCGTCGGTGGTCCAGCAGTAGCGGCGGTAGGCGGCGGTGAACGCCTGGGCGTCCGCGGCGCGTTCGCGCTGCCGGGTGAGCAGGCCGCCCACGTCGGCACCGCGCGCCGCCGCGGCCTCCAGGGCGGCGAGCGCGCCCGGGAACACCGCGCCGGACGCGGCGCCGACGGCCGCGTACTGGCCGCGCAGCAGCCCCGTGGCCTTCAGCGACCACGGCATCAGCTCGGCGTCCAGCAGCAGCCAGTCCGTGTCGAGTTCGTCCCACAGACCAGCGTCGCCGATCGCCGAGCGCAGCCGGCCGAGGATCTCCTCGGTCGCCTCCGCGTCGTCGAAGAACGGCCGCCCGGTGCGGGTGTAGAGCGAACCCGTGGGGCCTTCCGCACCGAACCGCTTGCGTGCCGTCTCCGCGTCCCGGCAGACCAGGGCCACCGCCCGCGAGCCCATGTGCTTCTCCTCGCACACCACCCGCGCGACGCCGTCCCGCGCGTACTGCGCGAACGCCTCCTCGGGGTGCTCCAGGTAGTGTCCATCAGCGGCTCCGCCGCGGGCCTCGATCCGTGAAGTGGCCGTCGGCGCCATGGTCGGCGGCAGGTACGGCAGCAGGCGCGGGTCGGTCGCGAAGCGGCTCATGACCTCAAGGGCCGCCGCCGCGTTCTCCTCGCGGACGGCCACCCTGCCCGCGTGCCGGGTCTCCACGGCCCGGCGGCCGTACACGTCCGCCAGGTCCAGCGGCCGGCCGTCGTGGCCGCCGGGCGCCTCGGTGCGCAGCGGCTTCGCCGGCTCGTACCAGACCCGCTCGGCCGGTACGTCGACCAGCTCGCGCTCCGGCCAGCGCAGCGCGGTCAGCTTGCCGCCGAAGACGGCACCGGTGTCCAGGCAGATGGTGTTGTTGAGCCAGGTGGCCTCGGGCACGGGTGTGTGGCCGTAGACCACCGCGGCCCGGCCCCGGTAGTCCTCCGCCCACGGGTAGCGCACCGGCAGCCCGAACTCGTCGGTCTCGCCGGTGGTCTCCCCGTACAGGGCGTGCGAGCGGACCCGGCCGGAGGTGCGGCCGTGGTACTTCTCCGGCAGGCCGGCGTGGCAGACCACGAGCCGGCCGCCGTCCAGGACGTAGTGGCTGACCAGTCCGTCGATGAACTCCCGCACCTCGGCCCGGAACTCCTCGCTCTCGCCCTCCATCTGCGCGATGGTCTCGGCGAGCCCGTGGGTGGGCTGGACCCTGCGGCCCTTGAGGTGGCGGCCGTACTTGTTCTCGTGGTTGCCGGGGACGCAGAGGGCGTTGCCGGACTTCACCATGGACATCACCCGGCGCAGCACGCCGGGGCTGTCCGGGCCGCGGTCGACCAGGTCGCCGACGAACACGGCGGTACGGCCCTGCGGGTGCACCCCGTCCACGTAGCCCAGCTCGGCGAGCAGCGCCTCCAGTTCGGCGGAGCAGCCGTGGATGTCGCCGACGATGTCGAACGGGCCGGTGAGGTGGGTCAGGTCGTTGTAGCGCTTCTCGGTGACGACGGTGGCGTTCTCCACCTCCCGCACCCCGCGCAGGACGTGCACCTTGCGGAAGCCCTCGCGCTCCAGGTGGCGCAGCGAGCGGCGCAGTTCGCGGATGTGCCGCTGGATCACCCGGCGGGGCATGTCGGCGCGGTCGGTGCGGGCCGCGTTGCGCTCGGCGCACACCTCTTCCGGCACGTCCAGCACGATGGCGATGGGCAGCACGTCGTACCGCTTGGCCAGGTCGATCAGCTGACGCCGGCCGTCCTGCTGCACGCTGGTGGCGTCGACGACGGTGCGGCGGCCGGCGGCCAGCCGCTTGCCGGCTATGTAGTGCAGGACGTCGAAGGCGTCCCGGCTGGCGCTCTGGTCGTTCTCGTCGTCGGCGACCAGACCGCGGCAGAAGTCGGAGGAGATCACCTCGGTGGGCTTGAAGTGCCGCCGGGCGAAGGTGGACTTGCCGGAGCCGGAGGCGCCGACGAGGACGACGAGGGACAGGTCGGTGACGGGGAGTTCCCGTCCGGGCTCGCGGGTCCCGGTCATGCGGCCTTCGCCTCCTTCTCGGTGTCGGCGCGGTGGAACACGGCCATCTGGGTGGGTGGGCCGACCTCGGGGTCGTCCGGGCCGACGGGGACGAACCCGACGTCGTAGCCGTGGTGTCCGGCCACGGTCGCCGCCCAGGCGCGGAATTCCTCGCGGGTCCACTCGAAGCGGTGGTCGCCGTGCCGGGCGTGTCCGGCGGGCAGGCTCTCCCAGCGGACGTTGTACTCGACGTTCGGGGTGGTCACGACGACCGTGCGCGGGCGCGCGTGCCCGAACACGGCGTACTCCAGGGCGGGCAGCCGGGGCAGGTCGAGGTGTTCGATCACCTCGCTGAGCACGGCGGCGTCGTACCCCTTGAGCCGGTTGTCGGTGTAGGCGAGGGAGCCCTGGACGAGCCTGACACGGGCCGCCTGCCGCTCCCCCATCCGGTCGAGCCCGATCCGCCGCGCCGCGATGGCCAGGGCCCGTACGGACACGTCGACGCCGACGATCTCGGTGAACCGGGTGTCCTTGAGCAGCGCCCGCACCAACTGGCCCTGACCGCAGCCGAGGTCGAGGACGCGCGCGGCACCGGACGCGTGCAGCGCGGTGAGGATCGCCGCCCGGCGCTGCTCGGCGAGCGGGGTCGGCTTCTCCTCCGCCTCGGTCTCCTGCGCGACGGCGTTGTCGATGTCCTCGACCTCGCTGTCGTCGGCCTCGGCCAGCCGCACCAGCTCCAGCCGCTCGCGCGCCTGCCGGGTCAGCGACCAGCGCCGGGACAGATAGCGGCTGGTGATCAGCTGCTGCTCCGGGTGGCCGGCCAGCCAGCCCTCACCGGCGCGCAGCAGTTTGTCGACCTCGTCGGCGGAGACCCAGTAGTGCTTGGCGTCGTCCAGCACCGGCAGCAGGACGTACAGGTGGCGCAGCGCCTCGGCGAGGGTCAGCCGGTCCGACTCCAGCACGAGCCGGACGTACCGCGAGTCGCCCCATTCCGGGAACGCGGTGTCGAGCGGGACGGGGTCGGCGGTGACCGTCCAGCCGAGCGGTGCGAACAGCCGGCGTACGAGGCCGGCTCCGCCGCGGGCGGGCAGCGCCGGGACCTCGACGCGCAGCGGCAGCGGGGCCGCCGCCCGCTCCGGGCGGGCGTTGCACACCCCGCGCAGGGCGCTGGAGAAGACGGTGCTCAGCGCGACCGCGAGGAGGGAGGAGGCCGCGTAGGGGCGGTCGTTGACGTACTGCGCGAGGGCCGCGTCGGGGGCGCCGCCGCGGCCCTTGCCCTTGCCCCGGCGGACCAGCGCGAGCGTGTCGGTCTCCAGCAGCAGGGCGGCCGTGCAGCGTTCGGCGTCCGCCTCGGGGTAGAAGACGTGCGCGGTGCCGTACGACGTGGAGAACGCCTGCGCCTTGTCGGGGTGCTTGTGCAGCAGGTACCCCAGGTCGGTGGCCGGGTTCCCGGCCGTGCCGGTGGTGGAGATCGTCACGAACATGCTGTCGAGTCTCCCTGGCCGGAACCCCGCCGACCACAGGTTTTCCGCGTGGCTGCGGCCGGGCCCGCCCGCTCAGGACTCGGCGTCGACGATCTTCCGCGCCTTCGCCATGGCCCGCCGGTCGTCGGCGCGTCGTGCGTCCAGCGCCTTCTTGTTCTTGCTGATGGCGCTCTTCTGCGCGCGGCTCTCGACGGCGTGCACGGCCTGGATGAAGCCGGTGTCGAGCTTGCACCGGGCGTCCGCGGCGGCGGTCTTCTTCTCCTTCTCCGACGGCTCGTCACCGCGGAACCAGTCGGAGTCGGTGGACGCCTGGTCCGGGTCGGAGTAGCGGAAGCCCTTGTCCTTCATGCAGTCCGACCACGCGCGCTCGGCCTTCTTCCACGCGGGGTCCTTCCGCGCTTGCTTGTGCGCCTGGTACCAGTACTGCGCGGGGAGCGAGTAGTAGCCGCTGAGCCGCACGCCGCCGATCTTCGTCGGCTTGGGCTCGGGGCCGTAGATCTTCCGGACCGCCTCGCCCATGCACCCCTTCGCGGGAATGGGGTGGCCGTGCGACCGGTGGCTGTCGCCGGACTCGAACGTGCCGGTGAGGGCCGCGTACTGGTCGGCGGGCCACTCCATGGGCTGGTCGTCGGACTCGTCCCGCACCGCGTTGTGGTAGCCGTGCTCGGCCGCCAGGTCGGGGTCGTCCACGCCGTACGGGCTGTCGTCCCCGACCTTGCTGCCGCCCGCGAGGGTGCCCTGCCGCACCGGGTAGGTCGACTCGACGGTCCTGATGTCGAGCGACGTGAAACCGGTGAACCCGAGCCGGACCATGCACCGCTTGGCGAGGATCCACTGTGCCGTGCCGACGGCCTTGCCGTCACGGGACGTCGCGTCCGGTATGTAGGCGTTCAGCGGGAACGCCTTCATGGTGTTGAGGCGGCGGGCCTCGTCGCCGGGGTCGTCGTCACCGATGAACTGGCACGCCGACAGGGCGAGCAGGCCGGTGAGAGCAAGGGGGAGGATTCTGCGCACGCGGCCATACGACCAGGCACGGATCATGTGCGCTGTGATGGAAGCCACAGTTCCGGCACACGGTGTTCACAGGAGACCCATGTGACATCCATTACGGCCGCCCCGGCCCCCCGTCTGATGGAGTGAGCCCTCGTCAACTGACCACTGACAGAAGGGGGAACCATGACCAACGGCCAGGGAACCCGGGTACGCAGCAGAGCCGCCGTCGCCGTGGCGGCCGGTGCCGTCCTCGGTGCGGGCGTCCTCGCGACCGCTCCCGCCCAGGCGGCCACGGCGCCGGCCGCGGCCTCCGCCCAGCGCGCCGCCGCCGCGGCGCCGCAGGTGTCGGCGCAGGGCGCGTACGCCATGAACCCGGCGACCGGCAAGCAGCTCTTCGGCAAGGCGCCGGACGGACGGCTGCGGACCGGCTCCACGACGAAGATCATGACCGCGCTCGTGGTGCTGTCGCAGCGGAACGTGGACCTCGGGAAGAAGGTGAAGATCAAGAGGGAGTACACCGACTACGTCATCGACCCGGTGACGCACGTCCAGCGCTATTCGAGCGCCAATCTGATCCTCGGCGACTCGATGAAGACGGGCGACCTGCTGTACGGCCTGCTGCTGCCGTCGGGCTGCGACGCGGCCTACGCGCTCGCGGACACCTACGGCACGGGCTCGACGACGGCCCAGCGGACCAAGTCGTTCATCGGCAAGATGAACGCCAAGGCGCGCGAACTCGGCCTGAAGAACACCCACTTCGACTCCTTCGACGGGGTGTCCAACGGGAAGAACTACTCCTCGCCGCGCGACCTGGCCAAGCTGGCCGGGGTCGCGCTGAAGAACAAGACGTTCAAGAAGGTCGTCGGCACGAAGGTCTACGACGACATGCAGTCGTACCGGCCCGGCGGCGGAACGCACGCCATGAAGCCGTGGAGCAACTCGAACAAGCTCCTCGCCTCCTACCGGGGCGCGTTCGGCGTGAAGACCGGCTCCGGTCCGGAGGCGAAGTTCTGCCTGGTGTTCGCGGCCACCCGTGGTTCGAGGACGGTCGTGGGCTCGATTCTCGCGGACACGTCGGCGGACCAGCGCTTCAAGGACGCGGCGAAGATCCTGGACCACGGCTTCGCCCAGCGCGGCTGAGCCGGCCCGGGGGGATCCACGGGTCCCCCCGGCACCCCGGCCGGGTCAGGTCCGACCGGGCCGCGCGGGCAACCCTTCCGGCACGAGAGCCCTCTCACCGGGCGGACAGACCGGGCAGGGACAGTCCGGGCAGGGGCCGTGAAGGGGGGACGCACCGTGCGCGTGACCGAATGGAGGGGCGGACGGCGGGCGTGGGCGCCGGCCGCGCTGGGACTGCTCGCGCTGCTGACGGTGTCCTGCGACACCGGCGCGCGGCGGCCGGCGTCCGCCGCGCGCCCGACCGCACCGGCCCGGGTCGCCGCCTACGACGCCGGCTGGCGGACCGGCAGGGAAATCCTCGACTCCGGCGGCAAGGGCGCGGCGGTCCGCGAAGTGGTCTGGGGCGGCTGTGTGCGGCGCTCGCTCACGGCCCGGCCACGGGAGGTCGTGGACCGCGACCGCGGTGCCTGGGTGCTCGGCTGCCGCCACGGGGTCGCGGGCGCACCGCACCGGCGTCCCGCCCGTCCCCTGACCCGCCGCGAGCCGGATCCCGGCCTCCTGGCCGACTTCCGCTCCTGGGCCGCGCGGCACGGCGCGAAGGACTCCGCGTCGAGGGCGACCCGGGTCGTCCTGGTCCACCTCGGCGACCGCGACTACGACGTCGAACTGACCGGTGCCTACGACGCCGGCGACCGCGCGGCGGGCGCGGCGGACCTGGCCGACGCGTTCGCCGAGTGGTGGGACGGCGACGACGGGGAGACCGGCGTCGCCTGGAATCTGCTCCTCCTCACACCGGACGGCGAGCGTCTTGTGACCCGGGATCTGTGACCGGCCCGTCCGGCTCCGGCCGGCGCTCGGACATCGCTCCGGCGAGGACGCCGAGGGTCACGGCGGCGAGGCCGAGACCGACGACAGCGGTGTTGAGCCAGAAGTAGCCGGGGCTGCTGGGCCGGGTGCTGCCGTCGGCCAGGACGCAGTCGAAGCGGAGCGGCACCCAGGAGGCCTGCTGGCCGACGAGCACACCGGGCGGGAAGTCGTCGCGGCACTCGTGCGCCGGTGTGGAGTCCGCGCCGGAGGAGGACTCGTGCACGGAGAGCGCGACCGATCCCGCGCCCAGGAAGTAGAGGACCACCGCGGCCCAGCCCGCCATCCACGCCGACCAGCGCACGAGGTCCAGCCGCCAGTGCGGGCGCCTGCCGGGCATCGCCACGGACAGGAGCTTGACGATGACGGCGATCACCCAGGCGGGGATCGCGAGAACGGCCGGGAAGAGCAGGAAGCCGAAGAGGATGCCGAGCGGTGAGTCGTCGTCCATCGGCTGATCCCAGCAGGACCGCTCCCCCCGGACCATGACGGAAGCCACAGCTCCGGTCACAGCCTCGTCACAGGGGGGTGGGGGCTGGCAACGAGGCCGGAACCCGGGGCGGGTAGGGCGGGTGCCCGGGAAGGGGGGACCGATGAGCGGGGACCAATGGCCTGCCCCCGGACGGGCGGACCGCTCGCCGGAACCCGGGACGGGTGGACCGACGGGCTGGACCCGTGAGCCGAGCACCCCGCGGGGGCGGACCGCTGGCCGGGACCCGGGGCCCGGGGCGGGTGGCCGATGGACCGAACCCGTGGGCCAGGGGCGGCGGGCTGGGCGCCGAGAGCACGCGGCCGGGGCCCCGGAGGCGGCCCCAGGCGAGGTCCCGGGGCCCGTAGGCGTGGACCCCGGGACCAGGGTTGGCCCGCCGGGTGGTTACGACAGCTGGGACTGGACCTGGCTGGAGATCAGCTCCAGGTGGTCCAGGTCGCCGAGGTCCAGCACCTGGAGGTAGATCCGCTGGGAACCGATCTCGGCGTACCGGCCGATCTTGTCGACGACCTCCGCCGGGGAACCGGCCAGCCCGTTGGCCTTCAGCTCGTCCACCTCACGGCCGATCGCGGCGGCGCGCCGGGCCACCTCCTGGTCGTCCTTGCCGACGCAGACGACGAGCGCGTTGGAGTACGTCAGGTCGTCCGCGTCGCGGCCCGCCTCCACCGCGGCGGCCCGCACCCGGCCGAACTGCCGCTCACTGTCCTCGATCGAGGCGAACGGGATGTTGAACTCGTCGGCGTACCGGGCGGCGAGCCGCGGGGTCCGGGTCGCCCCGTGGCCGCCGATCAGCACCGGGACCTTCTTCTGGGCGGGCTTGGGCAGCGCCGGCGATTCGGTGAGGTCGTAGAACGTGCCGTGGAAGTCGAAGGTCTTGCCGGCCTCGGTCGCCCACAGCCCGGTGACGATCGCGAGCTGCTCCTCCAGCCGCGCGAACTTCTCCTTCGGGAAGGGGATGCCGTACGCCTTGTGCTCCTCCTCGAACCAGCCCGCGCCCAGGCCGAGTTCGACCCGGCCGCCGGACATCTGGTCGACCTGGGCGACCTGGATGGCGAGCACCCCGGGCAGGCGGAAGGTGCCGGCGGTCATCAGCGTGCCGAGGCGGATGCGCTTGGTCTCGCGGGCGAGGCCGGCCAGGGTGATCCAGGCGTCCGTCGGGCCGGGAAGTCCGTCCACGCTGCCCATGCGCAGGTAGTGGTCGGAACGGAAGAAGGCGTCGAAGCCCAGGTCCTCGGTGGCCTTGGCCACGGCGAGCAGGGTGTCGTAGGTGGCCCCCTGCTGGGGCTCGGTGAAGATTCGAAGGTCCATACATCTATCCTGCACGGCGCCGCCCGCGTCAACCGCGCCGGGACCGTCCGGTACGGCTGTCCCCGGTCGGGTGAAATTCCTCCACCCCGCGCGCGGGCCTCGCTCCGGGCCAGTGACCGGCCCCGGTGATGATCGTTGGGCCGTCGGAGCCGGACCGTCCGGCGCCCGCGCCGGCCCCGGCGGGCCGGGGGCCGAGGAGGCTGTCATGTCCGAAGAGTCCGTTCCCCAGCAGGGCGGCCCCGCCGGCCGGCCGAAGGGGTTGCTGGAGCAGATGGAGGAGCTGATGGCGGCCCTGAACGCGGACCTGTCGGCCCTGGCGGACCTCCAGGCCGGGGGGCCGGCGCCGGGCGCGGCCGACGAGACGGAATGAGGCGGCCGGCTGGGGCGGCACGCGGGGTGCCGACTCGGCGCGCCGACCGCCACGAGCACTGAACCACGCGCACAGCCGGGGCCGACGAGCGGACCGGACCGATCCCAGCCGGGCAGCCCCGTCCTGAGCCGGGCCCAGTCGACGGCGCCCCGCCGCATCCCGCACCGAACGGCCGCCCACGCGCACCACACCACCCGCCGCTCGCGCACGGCCGTAACCCGGACGCGGGCCGAACCGAACGCGTCCACCCGCTCCCACCATCCCTGCCGTGCCGCCCCGCGAGGGAACCCCGCTCACACGCCCGACGGGCTGTCCTGGATGTCGCCCGGCAGTACCTCCTCCCGGGCCGCCAGCTTGCGCAGCATCTCCAGGACGCGGTCGCGGGACTCGTCGGCGGCGTCGATCGCCTCCATGCACTGCCAGTACGTCGTCTCGTCGGCCGCGGCGCTGGCCATGCCGACCAGGGCTATGCCGACCTCGCCGAGCAGCCCGCCGAGGCAGAGCAGCGTCTCGCGGGCGTCGTCCAGCTTCGTGAGCTGGGCGGCGCGCAGGTCGCCGGGGTCGAGTTCGGGCGGGTCCAGGACTCCGCAGCCCCGGCCCGCCAGCTCCGTCAGTCCCAGCGCCTCGCCGCGCAGTTCCGGCGGGCCCGAGACCGCGAGACGGCTCCCGATCGCCTGCGCCAGGGCCTGCGCCTGCCAGACCTCCGCCATCATCTCCGCCGTGTCGGCGCCACCCGCCAGGGCCCGCCTGCTCGTGAGAATGAGCCGTACCGCATCCATAAGGTGCCCCCGTCCCTCCGCCGCGTCACCTCGCACGGCTGCCCGAACTCCCTTGTTCACTACCCAGCGTGAGGGACCCTGGGGCGAAAAGCCAGAGGAAGACCGAAATCTGTGGACAACAATTCGGATTCGGCCGCCGATTTGACTCCGGAGAGTAATAACGGAGCTCAGTGCTCCGATTGCTGGTCCTCCGCACCAGGCAGCGGGAACCGGCGTTCGTTGCGGTCGATCTTCGCGGCCAGCGCGGCGAGCGGATCGACGCCGAGGACCTCGCAGAGCTGGAGCAGATAGGCCAGCACGTCGGCGACCTCGTCCGTCACGCGGTGGGCGGTCCCGGGGTCGTCCATCACCCGGGCGGACTCCTCGGGCGTCAGCCACTGGAAGATCTCGACCAGTTCGGAGGCCTCCACCGAGAGGGCGGCGACGAGGTTCTTGGGCGTGTGGTAGGGCTGCCAGTTCCGCGCGGCGGCGAACTCGGCGAGTCTGCGCTGGAGTCGGGCCAGGCCGGGATCGGGGTGTTCGGTCACGGGTTCAGGTGTACCACCGTGACACCGGGGGTCCTGGCGGCCCATGAGGCGTCGCTCACCGCGGCCACACAGCGGATGTGCCCCCGCTCGCCCATCCGCGCGGCCGTCCGCAGCAACTCCCGGCGCTGGCACGGGTCCAGACCGCGGTCGAAGCCGTCGGCGAGGACGGTGAGGGTCCGCAGCGCGTCGGGCACCTCGCCGGGGGTGTCCACGTCGAGCACGCCCGGCCCGGTCAGCAGCACCAGGGCGAGCGCGAGGTAGCGCAGTTCGCCGTCGCCCAGCCGGGCGAGTTCGCTGCGGAAGCCGTCGCCCCGGTCGAGCAGCGCCCGTACCGTGCCGTCGGCCAGCGGCTCGGCGACCAGGTCGGCCACCCGCCCGGCGCAGCCCGAGCGCAGCGTCTCGACCAGCAGGCCGTGCCGCCGGCCGCACTCCGCGCGCGTGCGCCACAGCACGTCGGCGAGGTTGTCGCAACCGCGCAGCAGCCGGCCCGAGCCGGTGGGGATGGGGGCGCGCATGTGCTCGGGGCGCGGATCGCAGGGGAAGACGGAGCGCAGGGCGACGACCATCTGCTCGGCCGCCGCGAGCACATGGCGCTGACCGTCCGTCTTGCCGGCCACGCGCAAGGGCAGCAGGGCGGTGCCCAGGAGGTCGTCGGGGAGCGGGGCGCGGGTGACCGGGGCGGAGCCGGCGGTGTGCCAGGCGGCCTGGACGGTCCGGCGCCCGGGGTCGCGCAGGGCGGTCTGAAGCAGGACGACTCCGCTCGCGGTCAGCCGCTCCCCCACGATCCGCGGGTACGGTTCGGCCTGGACGGCGAGGTCGAGCCGGACCGGGCCCTCGGCGCCGTCGGCCGTACAGCCGATCCGGAACCCCCGCCGCCCCTCGGCGTCGGGGCGGGCCCGCTCCGGCACGCAGGCGGCCGGGTCCGGGAACGCCTCACCGAGCGGGGCGCCGCCGCCGAGCCGTGCCAGCGCCTCGTACGCGGCGAGCGCGGTGGTCTTGCCGGCCCCGCTGGGCCCCGCGAACACGGTGACCGCGCCGAGCGGGAACCCGGCCCGCCGGTGCCCGGCGAAGGCCGACAGCCGCAGTTCGGTGATCCGGGAGCGGATGTCGAGGGGCGGGCGGTCGAGGGGCGGGCGGGGGTGCGCGGGGACGGTGGCGGCGGACGCGTCGGCCGCCGGCGGCTCAGCGGACACGGAGGGCACGGAGGGCACGGCCATATGCGGACCGTAGGGCTCCGCCCGTACGCCGAACCGTTTCACTGCCGGGACGTTCCTACGATCGGGGGACCTGACGGCGGCCGACATCCCGCGCAGACCAGGAATGTCGCGGAAGATGACGGTCTTGTGGTCGTTGTCGGTGCTCACCGTTACTCTGCCGGGGTGTACGAGGAGTTCGAGAGCGGCGATCCCGCGGCGCGCAGGCGTGCGGCCATCGCCGCGGAGAAGGACCGGCTGGCCCGCGACCGTGAGCGGCGCGAATCCCGCGACCGCACGGCGGTCAGCGGCTTCCTTCGCCGGAAGTGGGCCTGGCTGGGCGTGACCGGGGATGCCGTCACGGCCGTGCACGGCCTGCTGGACGAACTCTCGGCCGTACCGGGCCTGCCCGAGGAACCGCGTGCCGTGCTGCGGGCCGCGGCCACCGGCGCGCCGGACCGCGAGGCTCTCCTCCCGGCGGTGCGCCGGGCGCTGGAACACGCGGCTCCCGAAGAGGTGCTGGCGCACATACGGGCGCTGTGGGAAGCGGACGTTCCCTGGCTGACCGACGCGGGAGCGGAGCGCTGCCGGGTGATCTGCTCCAGCGCGCCGAGCCTGCTGCTCGTCAGCGGCCGGGCGCGCGCCGTCTCCGGCGGTCCGGCCTTCTCCCTCTTCGCCGCTGCCGCCACCCGCGGTGCCGTCCCCGTGCCCACGCGCCATCTGCCCGCCATCCTGCCCTGGGCGCCGCTGCCCGTCCTGGACGACCTGGTGGACCACGGCGGTCTGCTGCCCGAGGACCGGCCGTGGGCGGACCGGGACC
The DNA here is from genome assembly GCF_001514055.1 of Streptomyces corchorusii. Taxonomy (NCBI): domain Bacteria; kingdom Bacillati; phylum Actinomycetota; class Actinomycetes; order Kitasatosporales; family Streptomycetaceae; genus Streptomyces; species Streptomyces corchorusii. Next base: position 135,447 of record NZ_KQ948361.1, read on the forward strand.
CGGACGAGGCGCTCTACCTGCGCGCGCGCCTCGTGCCGGACAAGGTCGCTCCGCAGGACGCGGCCGCCCTGGAGTGGACCGACCACCTGCGGCGCGAGGCGTTCCTGAGCGGTGCGCGCCTGGAGCGGCTCGACCCCGCGGACCTGTGGGACCTGTTGTACGACGTCGTCGCCGACGGGGACATCACGCGGATCGACGAGCTCGACGCCCTGCTGCCCCGCACCCAGCAGATCCAGCTCCGGGACCTCAGGTCCGGGGCGATCAACGGGGAATGGCCGCGCGAGACGGTCGCCGACACGGGGCTGTGGCTGCTGATGGCCAACCTGTGGCAGCCGCAGGAGAGCGTCAGTCCGCAACTGAGCCCGTTCCACGCGCTGGTGGCCCTGAACCGCGCGTACGACCTGCTGAAGGCGGGCCGGCTGGAGGAGGCCGGGCAGCAGGCGGCACGGTTCGAGAAGGGCGGCACCGGCAGGAAGGCCGGTGCCGGACTGCGCCAGGAGGCGCTCACCATCGGGGCGTACGTCGCCGCGGTGGAGGGCGACCTCGCGGAGGCCGAGGCGCTCGCGGAGGCCGCCGCCGGACTGGGTGAGCAGGCGGGGGCCAACCTGGCGCTGGTGCGCCGCTGGCGGGCCACGCCGAAGAACAGCCGCGACCGGGTCACCAACCCCTTCATCGAACTCGGCCTGGACCACGGCTCGTTCCGGTGGGAGAAGCACTGCCGGGAGCTGTTCCGCGAGGCCGAGGGCGACCACGGCGAGCAGGCCCGGATCAACGACGCGGAGGAGCGCATCCGCGCCGCGCAGGGCACCGACGCCGGCCTGTCGGTCTTCTTCCGGATCCCGCTGGAGCCCGACCGCTATCTGATGCCGGACTCGGTTCCCGTCACGCTCGTACCGCCGGTGGCGCCGCTGCCCCGGCGCACGCCCGTGGTGAGCGGCGCGGAGCTGGAGCGGATCCGGGCGCGCGCGGCCGTGGAACTCCTCGACGACCTGCGCAGCACGCCCCCACGTCTCGACCGCCACGACCGACGGGCCTGATCAGCGCCCGGCCGTTCTCCACACCCTCTCTGCGAGGTAATCGTCCGCAATGTCCTCCAGCAAGAACCCCTCTCGTTCGACCGGTTCCCGGGGCCGGTCAGCCGACCAGAAGGCCGCGCCGAAGAAGGCCGCCGCCAGGAAGAGGGTCGACAAGGCCGACCGCCCCGGGCGCATCTGCCCGGCGTGCGGCGGTGTGCAGCCCGGGGCGGAGGGGCGCGCCAAGAGCTCCAAGCCCACCGGTCTGCGCATACGCCAGGCCGGCCGAGCGGCCACCGCCCGGCCGGCGCCGGCCGCGACCGCCAAACGAGCGGACTCCGCCGCAGCACCCGTCGAGCCCACCGCACCGCCCGCGCCCGCCGAGGCCCCGGCACCCGCGCCCGCCGAGGCCCCGGCGCCGGCGCCCGCCCGGGTGCCGGTGGACGCGCCCACGCTGATCAAGGGCATCGTCGAACGCGTCCCCGCCGCCCTCTCGGAGGCCGCGGCAGGCGACGCGCCTCCGCCGAGCGCGCTCACCGCGGCCGTGCGCAAGGCGGTCCTGGACGAGTTCCGCACCCGCGCGGCCTTCACCGGCCGCGTGGCCGAGATGGACGCCCTGCTGTGGACGCAGCCGGACCACGGCGGCCCGGCCGTCCGCGCCTCGATGGCGGACCATCTGAAGGCCCTCGGGATCCGGCGGCTGGACACACCGGACCAGGCGGAAGCGTTCGTCGTGACGGAGGGGACGGGCGAGGCCTTCGAACTGCTGCGCCCCGCCTACGTCGACGAACTGACGGGCAAGGTCATCCTCGCCGGTCAGCTCCGGCGGATCGCGCCGGACGCCGCACAGCACACCACGGGAGAAGACGCATGACGGCCACCGGTATCGACTTCGGCACCACGAACTCGGTGGCCGCGCAGTGGACCGGTGGCGAGTTCGCCGAGGTGCTGGAGATCGGCGGCCACGGACTGGACGCCACCTGGCGCCGTCCGGGCTTCGAGCGCCTGTACCCGTCCGTGGTCGGCACCAGTTCGCTGCGCGCCGGCACCCTGTTCGGCTGGGAGGCCAAGCTGCGTTCCGAGCGCGCCGTGGAGGCGTGCAAGCGGATGCTGCGCGAGGAACCGCTCGTCACCATCGGGGGCGAACGGTTCGCCGCGACCACCGCCGCGGCCGCGGTGTTCCGGTCGATGGTCGTCGCCGCACAGGACGAGGCGGCCACGGACATCGACGAGGCGGTCATCACCGTACCGGCCAACGCCACCGGCGCGGCCCGGTTCCGTACCCGGGAGGCGGCCCGTGCGGCGGGCATCACGGTGCGCGCCCTGCTGAACGAGCCGACCGCCGCGGCCATCGCCTACGCCCACTACCTGGAGGAGGAGGGCGAGTTCCTGGTCTTCGACTGGGGCGGCGGCACCATGGACGCCACCCTCCTGCTCCACGACGACGGCTTCTTCGACGAGAAGGCCAGCCGTGGGGTCAACCGGCTCGGCGGTCTGGAGATCGACGAACGGCTGCGCCGCATGGTCCTGGAGCGGTCCCCCGCGCGGCGGGCGTGGACGGAGTCGGAGAAGCGGCAGTTCCGGCTCGACATCGAACGCAGCAAGATCCTGCTGTCCCAGCAGGAGTCGGTCAGCGTGCTGACCCCGGACGGCGCGTCGGTGGAGATCGGCCAGGACGAGTTCTCCTACGAGATCCAGGACCTGATCACCCGGGCGCTGGAGCCGGTCGAGGAGTGCCTCGCCCAGGCACAGCTCGACCCGGACGACCTGACCGCCGTGCTGATGATCGGCGGCAGCAGCCAGATCCCGGCGGTACGCGCCGCGGTCGCCGAGGCGCTCGACCGCGATCCGGTGTCCGTCGAGGCGTTCGACCCCATGACGGCGGTGGCCGAGGGCGCGGCCATCTGCGCCGCCGCCATGGCCGGGGAGCTGAACAGCATCATCCGGGTGGTCAACACGCACGCGCTCGGCACGGTCACGACCGGGAGCGACGGCAACAGGCGGTTCAGCACCCTGATCCCGCGCAACCTGCGGCTGCCCCAGCAGCGCGTGAAGTCGTACGAGCCCAACAAGGACCACGTCACCAAGCTGACGGTCGAGGTCTGGGAAGGGGCGCCGGACCGGCCGGTCGAGCACCCGGACAACGTCAAGCTGACCGAGCTCCGGCTGACGTACCCGGAGCCCTGCCGCGACCGCAGCGAGGGCGTCTTCGACCTGGAGTTCACCTACAGCAAGGAGGGGCTGCTGTCGGTGAAGGCGACCCTCCAGCGGACCGGCGAGGTCGTGCTCAACGGTGAGGTCAAGGTGTTCGGCGACGGCGCGGTGGAGCCGGAGGTGACCAAGGAGCTCGAACGACTACTGGCCCTGTCCCCGGCTTCGCGGCCGGTGCCGAGGCCCACGCATCCGCAGACCCCGGCGGGCAGGCCGCGGCAGGCCGGCGAGTCCACCGAGCCGCTGGTCGTGGACGGCTCCAACCTCGCCTGGAACGGCAGGCCGCCGCGTACGCAGGGCGGCCGGCCGAGCTTCGCGGCGCTCCAGGCGGCGGTGACCGCGCTCCGGTTCAAGCATCCGCAGCGCGACATCCACGTGGTCGTGGACGCCTCCCTGCGGCACCAGGTCAGCGCGGAGGAACGGCCGCTGGTGGAGCAGGCGGTCGCGGAGCACCACGTGGTCCAGCCGCCGGCCGGCACGGAGGGCCGGGGTGACGCGCTGGTCATCAGCATCGCCGAGGAGGTGGGCGGCATCATCGTCTCCAACGACAATTTCGCCCCGTTCCAGAAGGACAGCCCCTGGCTGCTGAGCAAGGGCCGCGTCATGGGCGCGACGCAGTCGCACGGCGTGTGGGTGTTCACCGCCCGCACCCCGAACCCCGCGGCGGGCGCCGTACGGCACTGAGAACGCGCGTCCCACCGGCCCCGGCGCCAAGCGCCCGCTCCCGGAAGGCCGCGGGTCCGGCGGACCCCGCGGGACCCCGGATCCGAACGGCCGCACCACAACGCCGGGGCCGCACCGCGCGCGTGACCGCATCACGCACCACCGGGACCGCGCCGCGCACGCAACGGGCTTCAGCGTCACGGCCGGGGTTCCGGAGGCGCGTCCGGGGCCCAGGCGTCGCAGTCGGGGCCCAGCGGCAACGTCCGGCGCTCCAGCAACCCGTCCGCCGCTACCGCAACGCCACCGGCTCCCCCGCCGCCCAGTCGGCCCCGGGGCGGGCACCGTGGGTCGGGGGCGGGGCCTGCCGGTGGTCAGCCGCCCGAGATCGCCGCGCCCTCCATGAGTCCGCTGACCTCCGTCCCGGGCGGGGTGAGGAGGAAGACGTTGCGGTCCACGCGGTGCATGCCGCTGCCCAGGCCGAAGACGACGCCCGTGCTGAAGTCGAGGACGCGCTTGGCGACGTCGCCCTCCGCACCGGACAGGTCGAGCAGCACCGGCGCCCCGGCCATCAGGGTCTCGGCGACTTCCCGGGCGTCCGCGAAGACGTTGACACGCAGGACCACGAACCGGCGCCGGGTCTCGGTCTCGGCGTCGGGCAGCGAGCGGTGGTTCACCGCGGACGGCCAGGCGTCCCGGCCCCGCAGCGGCACGACCTGGGCGAGCCCTTCCCACTGTTCATCGGTGACGTCGTAACGGCTCACCGGCTCCCCCTGATCTGACTCGCACTCAATCCCTGCACCAGCCAATTCTTACGCCAAGTCACCCGTTCGGCCCAACAATGACACGGTGCGCGACCGCACCGGCCGTATCTCGCGCGTCACATCCCGCGCCAAATGCACTGATACATCCGCTTCTTACCGGGCTCATACCCGACTCTTCATCCGCCTGCGCGCCCCGCTCACCCCTCCCCGCTAGCGTCGCCTGCCGTGCACTTGGCAGAGACACAGCAGGTGACACCCGGTCGGCGGACATCGTCGGTGGTGTCCGCCGATCCGGGGGCCCGCGCGGCGCTGCCGGACGGCCCCGCGCAGTGGCACCGCGTACTGACGCTCCTCGCCGACGTGAGCCTGTTCATCGGCACGCGCTCGGTGTGGACCCAGGCGGCCACGCACCGGCTGGTCCTCGCGGGGGTCATCTCGGTCTGCTACGCCTCGATCCTGGTGACCGGCGTGCTCGCCCTCACCGTCCGCCGGACGCGCGCGCTGGCCCGCCTGGACCTGGTGGTGCTGGCGACCGCGGTCACCCTCGCCCTGTGCGCCTGGGCGCTGAACCACGGCGGCGGCGACGAGGCGGCCCTCACCACCCAGGCCGCGCGGGAACTCGTCGCCGGGAACCCGGTGTACGAGCAGCCCTGGCCCTGGCTGTTCCACGCCGAGGGCGTCGCGCTGACACCGACGATGGACGGCGGATACGACTTCACCTACGGCTATCCCCCACTGGCCCCGCTGCTCACCGCGCCCCTGCTGTGGCTGGGGCACGGCGGCGCGCCGGCGACGGCGGCGGCGACGGTCGCGCTGGTCGTGGGCGCGGTGGTGCTGTGGCGGCTGCTCCCGGTGCCCTGGCGCTCGGCGGCGACGATGGTCTGCCTCGGCTTCGGCTTCCTGCCGACGTACGCCCGCCAGGGCTATCCGGCGATCATCGGCCTGGTCCTGCTGCTGCCGGTGGTGGTGCGCTGGCCCCGGCTCGGCGCGCGCGGCCGGCTGGGCGCGGCCGGGGTCGCACGGGCGGCGTGTCTCGGCGCTGCGTGCGCCGCCCAGCAACTGCCGTGGTTCGTCACGCCGTTCCTGCTGGCCGGGATCTACGCCGTGCGGCGCGGGGAGCTGGGCGGCCGGGCGGCGGCGCGGGTGGTGCTGCGGATCGCGGGGACCGCGGTGCTCACCTGGCTGCTGATCAACGTGTACTTCGTCGTGAGCGAGCCCGGCCGGTGGCTGCGGGGCATCGCCCTGCCGCTGACCCAGGGCGCGGTGCTGCACGGCCAGGGACTGGTGGGCGTCTCGCTGTACTTCACCCACGGCAGCGACCGCCTCGACTGGTACGGCCGGGCGAGCGTGCTGCTCGCCGCCGCCCTGCTGGCGGTGTTCGTGCTGTTCGTCCGGCGGCTCGGGCCGGCCGCGACGGTGCTGCCCTGGTGCGCGTTCTACCTGGCGACCCGCTCCCAGGACGGCTACTACCTGATGATGACCCCGCTGTGGCTGGCGGCGGCGGTCACCGCGCCCCTGCCGGAGTTCGCCCAGGCCTGGCAGCCGCGGCCCCGCCCGTTCACCGGCCCGCGCCGCCGGGCGGCACTGGCCGTGGCCGCGGTCGCGCTGATCACGCCCGCGCTGGTGAGCGCGGCCCTGGCGGCGACGGGGGCCCCGCCGCTGCGGATGGATGTCACGGCGGCCCGGCACACCTCGGCGCGGTCCCTGTCCCGGCTGACCCTGCGGGTCACCAACACGGGCGGCACCGCGCTCACCCCGCACTACATGCTCAGCGCCGGCCAGGGCATGAGCCGGTACTGGTCGCTGACGCGCGGCCCGGCGACGATTCCCGCGCACCGCACGGTGAGCGTCGAACTCTGGGCGCCGTCCGGCGGTTTCCAGGTGCCGGCGAAGTCCGGTACCCGGCTCCGGCTGCGCGCCTTCACGGCGGACCCGCAGACGCTGTCCACCCGGGACGTGCGCCGGGCGGAGCTGGGCCTCAGTCCGCCGCGCGGGTGAAGCGGAGCGCGGCCGTGATCGTGGTCAGGCCGCGGATCATGCCGAGCTGGTTCCAGCCCATGTCGAACTGCTCGCGGTCGACGCCGAACTCCGTCTCCAGGGTCAGCGCGCCGGCGCTCACGCCGGTGAGGCGGGCGGTGAGGGACAGGGGCCGGCTGACGCCCCGGACGGTCAGCTGTCCGGCGACCCGGACCGTGTCGCCGTCGAGCCGGTCCGCGCCGCGCACGGTGAAGGTGATCTCCGGGTGGCGCTCGGCGTCGAAGAAGTCGGCCGAGCGCAGGTGTACGTCCCGCTTGGCGTTCTTCGTGTCGAGGGAGGCCGCGTCCAGGGTCACGGTGCCGGTGGCCGAGCCGTCGGGCCGGACCTCGCCGGTGCCGCCGACGCGGGTGAAGGTGCCCTTCACGGTGACCAGGCCCCACATGGTCTTGTGCCGCAGGCCCACGGTGGACGCGGTCGGGTCGAGCTGCCAGCGGCCTGTTTCCACGGCGACGGTCATGGTCGTACTCCAGGTGATTCAAATTTGGATGACTGGATGGCCTCACGCTAACGCCTCATCCAAATTTGAACAACATGCTCTGGCCGCACTCGTACAAATTTGGACAACAGGTAGACTCGACACATGTCCGCCTCCGACGCGCACACCGCCGACCAGCCCTCCTGTCCCCTCGCGCACGGCGACGGGCTGCTCCCGGACGAGCTGCGCGCCTGGATGGTCCTGCTGGCCGCGACCGGCGCCGTGGAGCAGCGGCTGCGCTCGGTCGTGAAGGAGACCCTCGACGTCTCCCACGACGAGTTCCTGATCCTGTGCCTGCTGGCCGAACAGCCGCGCACCGGGCTGCGGATGACCCGGGTCGCCGATCTCCTCGGCCGCCCCAAGACCCGCCTCACCTACCAGATCGGCTGTCTCCAGCGGGCCGGTCTCGTCAGCCGCAGGTCCGTGTGCGGCGACAAGCGGGGCGTGCAGGTCGCCCTCACCGACAAGGCCCGCGACCTGCTGCGCGAGACCTCCGCCCTGCTCGCCGGAACCGTCCGCCAGGCCCTCGCCGACTCCATGGGCCCCGAGCAGCGAGCGGCCATGTGCTCCCTCGTCCCGGACCTGGAGACCGAGACCCGCTGAGCCACCGGGCCCGGAGAGACACAGGTCACCACCGCAAGAAGAGAAACCTCACAGCCCGTGCTCCGCCCTGGCTCCGACGCCCTGCCCTAGCATCCGAGCCATGACGGTCCTGCCTGACGACGGGCTCTCACTGGCCGCCGAGTTCCCTGACGCGACACATGAGCAGTGGCAACGCCTGGTCGAGGGCGTCCTGCGCAAGTCGGGCAAGGAACTGACCGGCGCGGCAGCCGAGGACGCCCTGTCCACGACGCTGGAGGACGGGCTGCGCACCCGGCCCCTGTACACCGCGCGCGACAGCGCGCCCGACCCCGGCCTGCCGGGCTTCGCCCCCTTCGTGCGGGGCAGCCGCCCGGAGGGCACCAGCACGAGCGGCTGGGACGTACGGCAGCGGCACACGGCACTCGCCGGCGGGACGGCCGACGCCGTGCTCGCCGACCTGGAGAACGGCGGCACCTCCCTGTGGCTGGTGCTGGGCGAGGGCGGCATCCCGGTCTCCGAGCTGGGCCGCGCCCTCGACGGCGTCTACCTCGACCTGGCGCCGGTCGCCCTGGACGCGGGCCGCGACACCGAGGCCGCCGCCGAGGCACTGCTGCGGCTGTACGACGACAAGGGCGTCGACCCGGAGGCCGCCCGCGGCACCCTGGGCGGCGACCCGCTCGGGTACGAGGCCCGCACGGGCACCGCCCTGGACTTCGCCCCCTTCGCCGCCCTGGCGCTCCGCTGCGCCGAGCGGTACCCGGGCCTGCGCGCGCTGACCGTGGACGCGCTGCCCTACCACGAGGCGGGCGGCTCGGCCGCGCAGGAGCTGGGCGCCTCGCTGGCCACCGGCGTGGCCTATCTGCGGGAGCTGACCGAGGCCGGGCTCGGCGTCGACCGGGCCGCCGCCCAGCTGGAGTTCCGCTACGCGGCCACCGCCGACCAGTTCCTGACCATCGCCAAGCTGCGCGCGGCCCGCCGGCTGTGGGCGCGGGTCGCCGAGGTGTGCGGGGCGCCGGCCGCGGGCGCGCAGGTGCAGCACGTGGTGACGTCGCCGGTGATGATGACCCGCCGCGACCCCTGGGTGAACATGCTGCGCACGACGGTCGCGACGCTCGCCGCGGGGGTGGGCGGCGCGGACTCCGTGACCGTGCTGCCGTTCGACCACGCGCTCGGCCTCCCGGACGCGTTCGCGCGCCGCATCGCCCGCAACACCTCCTCCATCCTGATCGAGGAGTCCCACCTGGCCCGGGTCGTCGACCCGGCGGGCGGCTCCTGGTACGTCGAGCGGCTGACGGCCGAACTCGCCGAAGCCGCCTGGCAGTTCTTCCGGTCGATCGAGCGCGACGGCGGCCAGGCGGCCGTCCTGCGCTCCGGCCGGCTGCGCACCGACCTGGCGACGACCTGGGCCGAGCGCTCCAAGCGGCTCGCCAAGCGGCGCGAACCCATCACCGGCGTCAGCGAGTTCCCGCTGCTGGCCGAGAAGCCGGTGGAGCGCGCGCCCGCGCCCGAGCCGCCGTCCGGCGGACTGCCGCGCGTGCGCCGCGACGAGGCGTACGAGGAGCTGCGCGCCCGCTCCGACGCCCATCTGGCGGCGACCGGCGCCCGGCCGCGGATCTTCCTCGCCACGATCGGCTCCGCCGCCGAGTACACCGCCCGCTCGTCCTTCGCCGCCAACCTCTTCCAGGCCGGCGGCATCGAGCCGGTCACCGGGGGCCGCTTCGAGGACAGCGGCGCCACCGAGGCCGTGCTGTGCTCCAGCGACGCGCTCTACGCCGAACAGGCCGAGGAGACCGCGAAGGCGCTGCGCGCGGCCGGCGCCCGGCACGTGTTCCTGGCGGGCCGGGGCGACCACGCCGGCATCGACTCGTACGTCTTCGCGGGCTGTGACGCCGTGGACGTCCTGTCCGCGACCCTCGACCGCATGGGAGTGTCCTGATGGGAATCCCCGACTTCTCCGGCATCGAGCTGGGGACCCCGGCCGCCGACGCCACCGAGGACGAGTGGCGCGAAGCCCTGAAGCGGGCCACCGGGAGCGCCGAGCCGCTGTGGGAGACCCCGGAGGGCATCGGGGTCAAGCCGCTGTACACCGGCCGTGACCTGGAGGGCCTGGACTTCCTGGGCACCTACCCGGGCATCGCGCCGTACCTGCGCGGCCCGTACCCGACGATGTACGTCAACCAGCCCTGGACGATCCGCCAGTACGCGGGCTTCTCCACCGCCGAGGAGTCCAACGCCTTCTACCGGCGCAATCTGGCGGCCGGCCAGAAGGGCCTGTCGGTCGCCTTCGACCTGCCCACGCACCGGGGCTACGACAGCGACCACCCGCGCGTGACCGGTGACGTCGGGATGGCGGGCGTGGCCATCGACTCGATCTACGACATGCGTCAGCTCTTCGACGGCATCCCGCTGGACAGGATGACGGTGTCGATGACGATGAACGGCGCGGTGCTGCCGGTGCTGGCGCTGTACATCGTGGCGGCGGAGGAACAGGGCGTACCGCCCGAGAAGCTGGCCGGGACCATTCAGAACGACATCCTGAAGGAGTTCATGGTCCGCAACACCTACATCTATCCGCCGAAGCCGTCGATGCGGATCATCTCCGACATCTTCGCGTACACCTCGCAGCGGATGCCCCGCTACAACTCCATCTCCATCTCCGGCTACCACATCCAGGAGGCGGGCGCGACGGCCGACCTGGAGCTGGCGTACACGCTCGCGGACGGAGTCGAGTACATCCGCGCGGGCCGGGAAGCGGGCCTGGACGTCGACGCGTTCGCGCCCCGGCTGTCGTTCTTCTGGGCGATCGGCATGAACTTCTTCATGGAGATCGCCAAGCTGCGCGCGGCCCGGCTGCTGTGGGCGAAGCTGGTGCGGCAGTTCGACCCGAAGAACACCAAGTCCCTCTCCCTGCGCACCCATTCGCAGACCTCGGGCTGGTCGCTGACCGCGCAGGACGTGTTCAACAACGTCACGCGTACGGCCGTGGAGGCGATGGCGGCGACCCAGGGCCACACCCAGTCGCTGCACACCAACGCCCTCGACGAGGCCCTGGCGCTGCCGACCGACTTCTCGGCGCGCATCGCCCGCAACACCCAGCTGCTCATCCAGCAGGAGTCGGGCACCACCCGGGTCATCGACCCGTGGGGCGGCAGCGCCTACGTGGAGCGGCTGACGTACGACCTCGCCCGCAAGGCGTGGGCGCACATCCAGGAGGTCGAGCAGGCGGGCGGCATGGCGCAGGCCATCGACGCGGGCATCCCCAAGCTGCGCGTGGAGGAGGCGGCGGCCCGCACCCAGGCCCGCATCGACTCCGGTCGGCAGCCGGTGATCGGCGTCAACAAGTACCGCGTCGACAGCGACGAGCAGATCGAGGTCCTCAAGGTCGACAACTCCTCGGTGCGCGCCCAGCAGATCGAGAAGCTGCGCCGGCTGCGGGCGGAGCGGGACGAGCAGGCCTGCCAGGACGCGCTGGACGCGCTCACCCGGGCGGCCGACGGCACGGAGAACCTGCTGGAGCTGGCCGTGCGCGCGGCCCGCGCCAAGGCGACGGTCGGCGAGATCTCCGACGCCCTGGAGAAGGTGTACGGGCGACACGCGAGCCAGATCCGTACGATCTCCGGCGTGTACCGCAACGAAGCAGGCCAGTCCCCGTCCGTGGACCGCACCCGGGCGCTGGTGGACGCGTTCGAGGAGGCCGAGGGGCGCCGGCCGCGCATCCTGGTCGCCAAGATGGGCCAGGACGGCCACGACCGCGGCCAGAAGGTGATCGCGACCGCCTTCGCCGACCTCGGGTTCGACGTCGACGTCGGCCCGCTGTTCCAGACGCCGGACGAGGTCGCCCGGCAGGCCGTCGAGGCGGACGTGCACGTGGTCGGGGTCTCCTCGCTGGCCGCCGGTCACCTCACGCTCGTCCCGGCGCTGCGCGAGAAGCTCGCCGCGGAGGGCCGCGAGGACATCATGATCGTGGTCGGCGGGGTGATCCCGCCGCAGGACGTGCCGACCCTGCGGGAGATGGGCGCGGCGGAGGTGTTCCTGCCGGGGACCGTGATCCCGGACGCCGCCCACGACCTGGTGAAGCGCCTGTCGGCCGACCTCGGCCACGAGCTGTAGGGCCGCGATGGCCGCGATCGATCTGGACACCTATGTGAAGGGTGTGCTCGACGGGAAGCGGGCCCTGGTGGCCCGCGCCATCACGCTCGTCGAGTCCACCCGGCCGCAACACCGGGCGCTGGCTCAGCAGTTGCTCACCGAGCTGCTGCCGCACAGCGGCCGGGCGCGGCGCATCGGCATCAGCGGGGTGCCGGGTGTCGGCAAGTCGACGTTCATCGACGCGTTCGGCACGATGCTGACCTCGCTGGGCCACCGGGTGGCGGTCCTCGCCGTCGACCCGTCCTCCACCCGCACGGGCGGCTCCATCCTGGGCGACAAGACCAGGATGGAGCGCCTGGCGGTCGATCCCGCGGCCTTCGTCCGCCCCTCCCCCAGCGCGGGCACGCTGGGCGGGGTCGCGAAGGCCACCCGGGAGTCGATGGTGGTGATGGAGGCGGCGGGCTACGACGTGATCCTGGTCGAGACCGTCGGCGTCGGCCAGTCCGAGACGACGGTCGCCGAGATGGTCGACTCCTTCCTGCTGCTGACGCTGGCCCGCACCGGCGACCAGTTGCAGGGCATCAAGAAGGGCGTCCTGGAGCTGGCCGACGTGATCGCTGTCAACAAGGCGGACGGCCCGCACGAGCGCGACGCGCGGGCGGCGGCACGGGAGTTGGCGGGCGCGCTGCGCCTGATGCACGGCAAGGACGCCTTCTGGACCCCGCCGGTGCTGCATTGCAGCGCCCGCGAGTCGACCGGCCTCGACACGGTCTGGGAGCGTCTGGAACAGCACCGCACCCTGCTCGACTCCACCGGCCGGCTGGCCGCCAAGCGCCGGGACCAGCAGGTCGGCTGGACCTGGGCGATGGTCCGCGACGAACTCCTCGGCCGGCTGCACGCCGACCCGGCGGTCCGCGCGACGGCGCCGGACCTCGAACAGCAGGTCAGGGAGGGCCGTTTGACGGCCACCCTGGCGGCGGAACGCATCCTGGCTGCTTTCGAGGGCCGTACAACGCCGGGAAACTCTTCCGCGGAATGAACTCGCCTTGCCCGATCCGGCGAATCAAGGGAAGGGCACCACGCGAACAAACGCGCGAAGATGTGAACGTCAGTTGTTGAAGTTGTGTATGGGACTGCCGGGAACCAGTGAAGACCGGCCATGTCACAGCACGCGGGTTTCGCTCACGCCGGTCGCCCGTCACGGGGGCGGCCGGCGGCACCCCTGGCCGCCGTCGCGGCGGCCGGCGCACCCCCTCCCTCCCCGGCAACTGATGGAAACCGCAGGTCAGGGGAGTTCTGCGCACACGATCACGTCGTGCGGAAGCCGCACCCGGGGCCGTATGAGCAGCCGGGGCGCGCGGTGGCGCAAAGGCGCCCACGGGCGGCCACCGGTCGGTGGACCAAGCCTCAAAAGCTTGAGCACAAATTCCACACATCCTCTCTTCAGATCGGCGCCGATGGTCTAGATTGACCGTGCTTCAGCTGTTCGGACATGAGGCGACCCATAACGATCTTCGAGCCCGGCGCCATGGAAAGCCGGCAGTCGCTTCCCCGGTTCCAGACGTATTCATGATCAATTCCGGGAGCCCGATACGGGGCCTTGGGTGCGGGGGGCACCGGGGGTTCCGAAACAGCCGGAACGGCGTGCGCCGGGACGGCATGCGCGGGGGGCGGGGGCCTCCCGGGGGGAGGAACAGTGCGGGAGGCGGGGGCCTCCCGAGGGGGAGGAACAGTGTTGGGCGAACACGTCGAACCACTGGGACCTGGGGGGGTTCTGTGCGGCAAGGGGGACTTGTCAGCCCGTTCCCGTCGGCGCGCGAGCGTCTGGCGGACGGGGCAATCAGCCGGCCCACGATCGACTGGGAGCAGCGGTACCGCCGTACCGTGATCATCAGCGACACCCTGGCCACCGCCTTCGTGGTGGCGGCGATCGGCAACTTCTTCGGGGCCCGGGACGCGGCCAACTGGCATGAGAAGTGGGGGATACTCGCCTTCGGCACCGAGGTGCTGGTGCTGGGGGCCCTCGCGGTGAGCCGGGCCTGGGCCCCGGCCGTGCTCGGCCAGGGAGCCGAGGAGTTCCGGCGGCTCGGACGCTCCCTGTTCATGGCGACCGTCGTACTCGCGCTCGGCGGGATCGCCCTCACCTCACGCAACATCAAGCTCTGGATCTTCGTCGCGATCCCCGCGATCGCGCTCGTCGCCATGACCGCGCGGTACCTGCTGCGCCTGTGGCTGCACAAACAGCGCAAGGAAGGGCGGTGCCTGCGACCGGTGCTCGCCGCCGGGAGCGTGGCCACCGTGCGCGACCTGATCAACCGGACCCGCAAGTTCCCGCACCTCGGCTGGCGCGTGGACGCGGTGTGCACGACGGACGGTCTCGGTCTCGACGGGGACGAACTGGACGGAGTGCCGGTCGTCGGCCAACTGGCGGACGTCGCCAAGCACGTCAGCCACGACGGCTACCGTGTCGTCGCGGTCACACCGGACCCGCACTGGTCACCGGACCGGCTCCAGCGGCTGGCCTGGAACCTCGAAGGCAGCGACGCCGAGATGGTCGTGGCCCCCGTGCTGATGGAGGTGGCCGGTCCGCGGCTGCACGTCGACGCGGTGCTCGGCATCCCGCTGCTGCGGGTCAGCATGCCGGCCTTCACCGGGGGCCGCCGGGCGGTCAAGGGCGTCGTCGACCGGATGGGCGCGGCGCTCCTGCTGCTGCTCCTCGCGCCGGTGATGGTGTTCGTCGGGCTGCTCGTGGTGGCGGACAGCCGGGGCGGGGCGTTCTACCGCCAGCGCAGGGTCGGCAAGGACGGCCACGAGTTCACCATGTACAAGTTCCGCACCATGGTCGTCGGGGCCGACGGGGCACGTGCCCAGCTGGCCCACCGCAACGAGGGCGCCGGCCCGCTGTTCAAGCTCCGCCGGGACCCGCGCGTGACCCGGGTCGGAACGGTGCTGCGCCGGTACTCGCTCGACGAGCTCCCGCAGCTGCTCAACGTGCTCACCGGATCGATGTCGCTCGTCGGTCCACGGCCTCCGCTGCCGGAGGAGTGCGCCGCGTACGACCCGGACATCCGGCGGCGGCTGCTGGTCAAGCCCGGACTCACCGGCCTGTGGCAGATCAGCGGACGCAGCGACCTGTCGTGGGAGGAAGCGGTCCGCCTGGACCTGCGGTACGTGGAGGACTGGTCGCTCGCCCTGGACACAGTGATCTTGTGGAAGACGCTGCGTGCGGTGCTCTACGGGCAGGGCGCCTACTGATGCGCGGGGGCCGTCGTGCGGCCGGACGTGCGGACCGCAGGCCACGAGGCCTGCCTGGGGGGAGGAACGCGTCATGAGAGTCAGCGTTTTCGGGCTCGGCTACGTGGGCTGCGTGTCGGCCGCGTGCCTGGCCAGCATGGGGCACGAGGTCATCGGGGTGGACGTCAACCAGGTGAAGGTCGACCTGGTCAACGACGGCAAGGCCCCGGTGGTCGAGGAACGGATCGGCGAGCTCACCGCCGAGGTCGTGCGGACCGGGGCATTGCGCGCCACCGGTGACGTCCGCGAGGCGATCGGGAACAGCGAGGTGTCGCTGGTCTGCGTGGGCACACCGTCGGAACCCAACGGCAGCCTGTGCACCACGTACCTGGAGCGGGTCACCGAGCAGATCGGCGCGGCGCTGGCCGAGCGCGGCGGGCGGCACACCGTCGTCTTCCGCAGCACCATGCTCCCGGGCACCTGTCTGAACCTGCTGGTACCGATCCTGGAGAAGTACGTCGGCGGCACGGCCGGCGTGGACATCGGGGTCGCGGTCAACCCGGAGTTCCTGCGCGAGGGCACGAGCGTGCGGGACTTCTTCGACCCGCCCAAGACCGTCGTCGGCGAGCTCGACCCGGCGAGCGGCGACGCGGTGCTGGCGCTGTACGACGGCCTGCCCGGGGAGGTGTTCCGGGTGCCGGTCCCGACGGCCGAGGCGATCAAGTACGCGGACAACGCGTTCCACGGCCTCAAGATCGGCTTCGCGAACGAGCTGGGCGCGGTGTGCCAGGCGCTCGGGGTGGACTCGCACCAGGTGATGGACGTCTTCCTGGCCGACCGCAAGCTGAACATCAGCCCCGCCTACCTGCGGCCCGGCTTCGCCTTCGGGGGCTCCTGCCTGCCCAAGGACCTGCGCAGCCTGGTCCACGCGGCGCAGCGGGCCGACGTCTCGGTGCCCATCCTCGCCCATGTGCTGCCCTCCAACTCCGACCATCTGCAACGCGCGGTGGACCTGGTCGAGCGCACCGGCAGGAGACGCATAGGCATGTTCGGGCTCTCCTTCAAGCCCGGCACCGACGACCTCCGTGAGAGCCCGCTCGTCGAACTGGCGGAGAGGCTCTTCGGCAAGGGGTACGACCTGCGGATCTACGACGCCAACGTGAACCTCTCCCGGCTGATCGGCGCGAACCGCGAGTACATCGAGAACCGGCTGCCGCACCTCGCGCAGCTGCTCGCGAACTCCGTCGCCGAGGTGCTGGAGCACGCCGAGGTGTGCCTGGTCGGCACCAGGGACCCGGCCGTGCTGTCGGCGCTGCCCCAGGGCGACGGCCCGGTGCTCGTCGACCTCGTCCGCCTCCCCGACGCCGAGGCGCGCCGGGCCGAACCGGGGTACGTGGGCCTTGCCTGGTGACGCGACCGGCGGCGCCGGGCCGGCCCGGCGCGCGCTGATCCTGGTGGAGAACCTGTCCGTGCCGTTCGACCGGCGGGTGTGGCAGGAGTGCACGACCCTGCGCGACGCCGGCTGGGAGGTGCACGTCATCTGTCCCCGGGGGACCAAGCGGGACACGGAGCCGGAGGCGGTGATCGACGGGGTGCGGATCCACCGCTACCCGTTGCGCGCGGCCACCGGGGGTCCGGCCGGCTACCTGCGGGAGTACGGATCGGCGCTGTGGCACACGCTCCGGCTGGCCCGGAAGGTCGGCCCGGTCGACGTGGTCCACGCCTGCAACCCGCCCGACCTGCTGTTCCTGCCGGCCCTGTGGCTGAAGCGGCGCGGGGCGCGGTTCGTGTTCGACCAGCACGACCTGGTACCCGAGCTGTACCTCTCCCGGTTCGACCGCGGCAAGGACCTGCTCTACCGCGCCGTGTGCGCGCTGGAACGGCTGACGTACCGGGCCGCGGACGTCGTGCTCGCCACGAACGAGAGCTACCGGGGCGTCGCGGTGCGCCGCGGCGGCCGGCGGCCGGAGGACGTCTTCGTGGTGCGCAGCGCCCCCGACACCGACCGGTTCCACCCCGTACCGCCCGAGCCGGAGCTGAAGCGCGGCGCGCCTCATCTGCTGTGCTACCTGGGCGTCATGGGCCCGCAGGACGGCGTCGACTACGCCTTGCGGGCCCTGGCGAAGCTGCGCGACGAGCTCGGGCGGACCGACTGGCACGCGGTGTTCGTCGGCGCCGGCGACACCTTCGACGCGATGGTGGAGCTGTCCCGGCGGCTCGGTCTCGCGGAACGGGTGGAGTTCACCGGGCGCGTTCCGGACGCCGACCTGGTGCGCTACCTGTCCACCGCGGACGTGTGCCTCTCCCCCGACCCGCTCAATCCGCTCAACGACGTGTCCACCATGAACAAGGTCCTGGAGTACATGGTGATGGGCCGGCCGATCGTCTCCTTCGACCTGAAGGAGGCGCGGGTCTCCGCCGGTGACGCCGCCGTCTACGCGCGCGCCAACGACGAGGCCGAGTTCGCGGGGCTCATCGCGCTGCTGCTGGACGATCCGGAGCAGCGGGCCCGGATGGGCAAGCTCGGCCAGGAGCGGATCGGCGGGCCGCTCTCCTGGCGGAACTCACAAGCGTCACTGCTCGCCGCCTACGACGCCGCCTGCCGCGACCACGCTCCGGTGTCGGCGGGCGACCCGGGCCGGGCAAGGAAGAGGCCGCGCCGTTGAGCGACGACACGATACGCCTGGTCACGATCGGGCGGATGCTCCGGCGGCGCCGGCGGTTCCTCGCCGTCCTCGCCGTGGTGGGGGCTCTCGTCGGGTACGGCGCCTCCGTGCTGTTCCCGCCGCGGTACACGACGTCGGCCTCGGTCCTGCTGCCGGGACAGTGGGAGGAGCGCGAACTGCTCACCCAGGTGGACATCGCGACCAGTTCGACGGTGGTCGACCGCGCCGCCGCCGCGCTCGACTGGCCGGGCGTCAGCGGCGCCGAGCTGCGGGACCAGGTGTCCGCCAAGGCCGCCGACGGGAACATCATCAAGATCTCGGGCACGGCCGACACCCCGGAGCGCGCGCAGCGGCTCGCCGACCAGGTGGCCGACCAGTTCGTGAAGTTCGCGGCGCGGATCGCGGGCGGCACCACCGACTCCAAGACGGCCACGGGGCCTGAGGCGCTGCGGAAGAAGGTCGAGGAGACCAACCGCCGCATCAGCGAACTGGCCGACGCGGCGGACCCGGGGCAGACCGTGGAGAGCGTGCAGGCTCGCACCGAGCTGGAGAAGCTGCGCACGTCGCTGGAAGAGGCCATGACGAAGCTGGAGCAGGCCGACCCGGCGGACCCCGTGGCCGGCATGGTCGTCATGGGGCCGGCGGCCCGCCCGACCGGCGAGGCGCCGCCGACCAGGACGCAGCTCGTCGTCGCCGGGGCGCTGCTGTTCTTCCTGCTCGCGGTCATCGGCCATCTCGTCGCCGCGCGGGCGAGTCGCCGGCTGCGCACCGAACCGGAGATCGCCGCGGCGCTGGGCTCGGCGCTCCTCGGCACCGTCGACGTGCCCGCCGATCGGCGCGGCGGGCACCGGCCGGAAGACCGCGGCCCACGGGCCCGGATCCGCCGGCTCCTCGGCATCGACACCCGGTGGGACCTCCCGGCCCCGCAGGTCTCCGGCGACGAGGCCGGCCGGCGGATCCGCTACCGCCGGGTGTGCACCCGACTCCGCAGCCAACTGCCTTCTCCGAGACGGCTGTTGGCCGTCGTACCGGACGGCGACGAGATCGCCCGCCGGGCCGCCGAACAGCTCGCCGCCGAGGCCAGGAGCGACCCGCAGCTACGGGTGGTGCAGGTGTCGGTGGACCGGCCGGTCGTGCCGGACCGCGACACCGAGTCCGGCGCCCTGGTCGTCCTCAGCGCGGGGTGCTGGACCGCGGAGGAGCTCGCCGGCATCGCCGAGGCGTGCGCGGACGCCATGCACGAGGTCGTCGGCATCGTCGTCGCCGGCATGGTCCGGACCCGTCCGACGCGGACGGACGGCCGTCCTTCGGACGAGGCCACGCTGGCGCTCGCGGTCCACGGCCACGCGACGGGAGGTTCGGCGTGACGACGAGCACGACACCGGAGCCGTCGGCCACCACCCCGCTCCTCGACCTACAGGCGCTGGTGGTCGCGGTCCGCAGGCGCCGTCGCCTGTGGTGCGCCATGGCGCTCCTCGGGCTGCTGGCCGGGGCTGCCGTGGCGGTGCTGATGCCACCGCCGCCGACCGCGGTCACCGAGGTGCTGGTCGCGCACAAGGAGGACCAGCCCAACGACACCGGAACGCTGATCCGCACCGACGTCGAGGTGTTGGGAACCACGCGGATCGCCGAGAAGGCCCTGCGGTCCCTCAACTCCTCCGAGGACCCCGAAGACTTCCTGCGGGACTACCGGGGCGCCGGCGTCACCAACAACCTGCTGAAGATCACTGTGGCGGGTGGCAGCGACGCGGAAGCGGTGGCCCGGGCCCGAGCGCTGGCCGACGCGTTCATCGCGGACCACGTGCAAAGGATGCGGGCGACCGCCAACGCCGAGGCCAAGGCTCTGCTCGACCAGCGCGACCGGATGAAGGACGAGCTCGCCCAGGTCAACAAGGACATCGGCGGCCGGTCACCGGAGACGGAGACCGACCCGCAGGAGTCGGCGGGCATCGAGTCGCTCTTCGCCCGCCGGGCCGAACTCAGCACCCGGATCGCCGACTTCAACCAGCGCGCCGAGGAGGCGCGTGTCGGCACGCCCCAGGTCGTCGCCGGCACCCAGATCGTGGACGCCCCGCGCCCGGTGAAGCACTCCCTGCCCAAGGCCGCCGCCACCGACGCCGCGATCGGGCTCGTCCTCGGCCTCGTCCTCGGGCTCGCCCTCGCCGCGGTCGGTGTCGTGGTCGCGGACCGCCCCGTGCTGCGCCGGGACATCGCGGCGAACCTCGGCGCCTCGGTCATCGCGGAGCTGCCCCGCCGGCCGGGCAGGCGCCGGCAGCGCCGGCGGACCCGGTTGGCACGCGAACGGCTCACCGCGCACCTCGCCCGCACCGTGCGCGGCTCCACGGAACCGGTGTCGCTGCTGGAACTCGGCTGCGCGCACGGCACGAGCGTGATCGCCCTCGACCTCGCCAGGGCGATGGCGGCGGAGGGTGCGGTGACCGTCATCGACGGTCTGCCCGGCCCGCAGCTCGCGGGCCGCCGCCCGAAGCCCGGGGACCCGGCCGTGGTCGGCGCCGAGCGTGCCGCGGCCGTGCCGCCCCAGGAGCGCCGGCTCGGCGTCGGCTCGGTGGCGCCGGGCACGGCCTGGACCGACCTGCGGTACCTCGGCACGCAGACCGTGCTCGTCGTGCGGGCCGGCCACGGCAGCGCCGCGTGGCTGCACACCGTGGCGCGGCAGCTCGCGGACCAGCACATCGCGGTGATCGGTGTGGTGCTGATCGACCCCGATCCGCGGGACCGCACCGACGGCACGTTGTGGGACGGGCTGCACACCGCGCTCCGCGGACGCAGCGAGCGGCCGGCCCAGCAGCCGGGCCGGCGGCGCACGGAGCGGCAGCCGATGTGGGCCGCGCGGGGCGCGGACAACGACCAGGAGGCGCGGTAGCACATGTGCGGCATCGCAGGTACGTACCGCTGGCCGGACGGCAAGATCGTGACCGACCGGCTCACCGACACCCTCGCCCACCGCGGTCCGGACGGGGCGGGCCGGTACAGCCACCCCGCCGGTGACGGCGAGGTGCACCTCGGGCACCGCCGGCTGGCCGTCATCGACCTGTCCGAAACCGGCGCCCAGCCGATGGTCTCGGGCGGCCTCGCCCTGACGTACAACGGCGAGCTGTACAACGCGCCCGAGCTGCGCGCCGAAC
Source organism: Streptomyces corchorusii (assembly GCF_001514055.1). Taxonomy (NCBI): domain Bacteria; kingdom Bacillati; phylum Actinomycetota; class Actinomycetes; order Kitasatosporales; family Streptomycetaceae; genus Streptomyces; species Streptomyces corchorusii. The sequence continues at coordinate 156,324 of NZ_KQ948361.1, forward strand.
TGGCAGCCGCCGGGGTGCGCTTCAGCGGCACCTCCGACACCGAGGTGCTGCTGGAGGCCTGGCGGCGCTGGGGCACCGACTGCCTGCCCCGGCTGCGCGGCATGTTCGCGTTCGGGATCTTCGACGAGCGCACCGGTGACCTGGTGCTCGCCCGGGACCAGCTCGGCATCAAGCCGCTGTTCCTGCTCCGGCGCGGCGAGGGGCTGGTGTTCGCCTCCGAGCTCAAGGCGCTCGCCGCCGTGACCGGCGGGCCGCTGGAGGTGGACCGTGCGGCGCTGGTGGCCTCCCTGCTGTACTACTGGGTGCCGGACTCGCGGTGCGCGTTCCGCGAGGCGGAGAAGCTGCCGCCGGGGAGCTGGCTGCGGTGCCGGGCCGACGGCTCGGTGCGGCGCGGCCGGTTCTGGAACCTGAAGGACGTCGCCGCCGAGGGCCGGGAGCGGGCCCGGGCCGGTGAGCGGCCGGACATCGCCGCCGTCGTCGAGGAGTCGGCCCGGCGCCACCTGCTCTCCGACGTTCCCGTGGCGACCTTCCTCTCCGGCGGGCTGGACTCCAGCTACCTGACCGCGCTGGCGGCCCGCGACCGGCCCGGGATCCCCGCTTACACGATCGGGTTCCGCGCCGAGGACGCCAGGTTCGAGGCGATGCCGGACGACCTGCGCTACGCCCGGCGGGTGGCCGAGCGGTTCGGTGTCGACCTGCGGGAGATCGAGATCGCCCCGGACGTGCTCGACCTGCTGCCGCGGATGACGTACCACCTGGACGAGCCGATCGGCGACCCCGCCGCGATCAACACGTTCCTGATCTGCTCGGCCGCCCGGGAGGCCGGGGTGAAGGTGCTGCTGTCGGGGATGGGCGCCGACGAGCTGTTCGCCGGGTACCGCAAGCACCTGGCCAACCTGCTCGCGCTGCGCTACCAGCGCGTCCCGCGGCCCCTGCGGCGCGGGGTGTCCGCGGCCGTGGACCGGCTGCCGGTCGCGACGAGCCGCCGGGGGTACCGCTCGGTGCGCTTCGCGAAGCGGTTCCTCTCCTTCGCCGACCTGCCGGAGGAGACCGCGTTCCGGCGCAGCTACACGATGTACGACCGGGACGAACTGCTCGCCCTGGTCGATCCGGACCTGGCCGGGGCGGTCGGGGACGTGCTGACCGAGCACGCGGACACCTACCGGGACAACGAGCTCGACGACTTCGTCAACCGCATGTGCCTGGGTGACGCCCGGATGTTCCTGCCGGGCCTGAACCTCGCGTACACGGACCGCTCCAGCATGGCCGCGTCGACCGAGGTGCGGGTGCCGTACGTCGACGTCGAGGTGGTCAAGGCGGCGTTCGCCGTGCCCGGCGACCGCAAGATCGTCGGACGGCAGGGCAAGGCCGTCCTCAAGGAGGCGGCCACCTCGGTCCTGCCCCGGGAGATCGTGTACCGGCCCAAGGGCCTGTTCAGCGCCCCGCTGCGTGCCTGGATGAGCCGGGATCTGGCGCCGCTGGTGCGTGAGGTGGTCAACGACGGGGAGCTCGTCCGGTCCGGGTTCCTGCGCCGTGACGCGCTGACGCGGATGGTCGCCGAGGACGCCGCCGGGCAGCGGGACTTCTCCAAGCATCTGTGGCACGTACTGACGCTTGAGTACTGGTACCGCGACGCGACCTCTGGGTCCGGCCAGAGCACTCGGCACACGGCTTAGGAATCAGAGGAGTTCGGGTGAAACAGGTTGTGCAGAACTACAAGAGCGGCGAGCTGGCGGTGCTCGACGTGCCGGTGCCGGGGTGCAAGCCGGGCGGTGTGCTGGTGCGCAGCGCCTACTCGCTGATCTCCACCGGGACCGAGCTGATGAAGGTGTCCGAGGCCGGCATGTCGATGCTGGGCAAGGCCCGATCCCGGCCGGACCAGGTGGCCAAGGTCATGCAGAGCGTGGCCACCAACGGGGTGCCCGCCACCTACCGCAAGGTGATGGGCAAGCTGGACTCCTACACGCCGCTGGGCTACTCGCTGTGCGGGGTGGTCGAGCAGGTCGGCGCCGGGATCGACGAGGTGAAGGTCGGCGACCTCGTGGCCTGCGCGGGCAACGAGCACGCGCTGCACGCCGAGCTGAACTGGGTGCCGAAGAACCTCTACGTCCCGGTGCCGGACGGCCTCGCGCCCAGGCACGCGGCCTTCGGCACCGTCGGGTCGATCGCCATGCAGGGCGTCCGTCAGGGCGGGCCCCAGCTCGGCGAAGTGGCCCTGGTCATCGGTCTCGGGCTGATCGGGCAGCTCGTGGTGCAGCTCCTGGCCGCCTCGGGCGTGCGCGTCGTCGGGGTCGACCCGGACCCGGTGCGCTGCGAGCTGGCCGGGCGTCTGGGCGCCGCGGCCTGCGGGGACCCCGCGTCCGCGGCCGTGGAAGCCGCCGTCGCCGAACTCACCGGCGGCCTGGGCGTGGACCAGGTGTACCTGGCCGCGGGCGGCGGCAGCAACCAGCCCGTCGAGCTGGCCGCCCGGCTCTGCCGGGACCGCGGCCGGGTCGTCGACATCGGCAAGTGCCGCCTGGACCTGCCGTGGAACGCGTACTACGAGAAGGAGCTGGACGTCCGGTTCTCCCGCAGTTACGGACCCGGGCGCTACGACCCGGAGTACGAGCTTCAGGGGCGGGACTACCCGATCGGCTACGTGCGCTGGACCGAGCGCCGCAACCTGGCGTGCTTCCTCGACCTCCTCGCCCGCGGCAGCGTCGACGTCGAGCCCCTGATCTCCCACGTCGCCGACTTCGACGACGCCGTCGAGACGTACCGGCGCCTGAAGGACGGCGACCTGAAGGCCGTGGCCGTGCTGTTCCGGTACCCCCGGCCGGAAGGGGAAGCGGCGAAGGCGGAAGCCCCGGCGGTGGCCGTGCCCGCGGTGAAGGTGCGGCGGAGTCCGGCCCGGGCGGCCAACGCGTCGGTGCGGCTGGCGTTCGTCGGCGCGGGCAACTACGCGACGTCGATGCTGCTGCCGCACCTGGCGCAGCGCGACGGCGTCGAGTTGTCGACCGTCGTCACCACGACGGCGCTGTCCGCGGCCAACGCGCAGCGGAAGTTCGGCTTCGCCGAGGCGACGACCGATCTCGACGCCGTGCTCGGCGACACGTCCATCGACGCGGTGTTCGTCGTCACCCGGCACAGCTCGCACGCCGAACTGACCCGCAGGGCGCTGCTGGCCGGCAAGGCCGTGTTCGTCGAGAAGCCGTTGGCGCTCACGGAGGAGGAACTGGCCGGGGTGCTCGCGGCGGTGGAGGAGTCCGGCAACGACCGGTTGCAGGTGGGCTTCAACCGCCGGTTCGCGCCGCTGCTGCGGGAGGCCAGGACGCGGTTCGGCGCCCGGACCGGTCCGGCGCACCTGCGGTACCTGGTCAACGCGGGCCGCCTCGACCACACCAGCTGGTACCTCCAGCAGGGCACCGAGGGCTCTCGGTTCGCCGGCGAGGGCGGGCACTTCATCGACACGGCGAGCTGGCTGCTCGACGCCGACCCGGTATCGGTGTACGCGGTCGCCTCGCCCGGCGACGAGGACCTCCAGGTCGTGCTGCGCTACCCGGACGGGTCCACCGCCGCCATCAGCTACGTCACCAGCGGCCCGGCCGGCTTCCCGAAGGAGACGCTGGACCTGGTCGCGGACGGCAAGGCGCTGCGGCTCGACGACTTCGTCCGCGCCACGGTGTACGACCGCAAGCGGTGGGTCAGTTCGCGGCTGCCCAAGGCCCGCGACAAGGGCCAGAACGCCGAGCTGGCCGCGTTCGTCAGGGCCGTGCGGACCGGCGGGCCGATGCCGGTGCCGCTGGAGTCCCTGGTCGCCACCACGGCGGCCACCCTCGCCGTCCGGACCGGCCTGGCCGGCGGCGCGCCGGTGGCGTTGGAGCGGGCACGATGACCATGAGCGCGGGCTGGTACCTGCGGCGGCTGTCCCGGATGGGACCGCGGGAGGTCGCGGGCCGGGCGGGCGACGCGGTGCGCAGACGGCGCTGGCGCGCGGCGCCGCCGGACTGCCCGGACGTGACCGGCGCCCGGTTCACCGCGGTACTGCCCGCGGGGACGATCGCCGCGGTGCCACCGGACGCCGCCAAGCGGCTCGTCGCCGAGGCGGACCGGCTGATGGACGGGCGCGCCGAGTATTTCGGGGTGGTCCGCGACGACCTGGCCGACCCGGACTGGTGGTACGACCCGAAGACCGGGCGCCGCGCTCCGGGAGGTTACGCCTTCGACGTGCCCTACCGGGACGAGGAGACGGTCGGGGACATCAAGCAGATCTGGGAGCTGTCCCGGCACCAGTACCTCACCGTGCTCGCCGCCGCCTACGCGCTCACCGGGAACGAGCGGTACGCCGAGCGCGTGGCCGGGCACCTGCGGTCGTGGTGGGCGGCCAACCCGCCGCTGCGCGGGGTGCACTGGACCAGCGGCATCGAGCTGGGCATCCGGCTGCTGTCCTGGGTGTGGATCCGCCGGCTGCTCGACGGCTGGCCGGGCGCGGCCGGCCTGTTCGAGGGCGACCCGGTGGCGCTGAACCAGATCTGGCACCACCAGCGCTGGCTGGCGGCCTTCCCCAGCCGGGGGTCCTCGGCGAACAACCATGTCATCGCGGAGGCCGCCGGGCAGTTCGCCGCGGCCTGCGCGTTCGGCTGGTTCCCCTCCTCGGCGCGCTGGCGGGCCGACGCGCTGCGGTCGCTGGAGCGGCACCTGCGCGCCAACACCTTCCCCTCCGGACTCAACCGCGAGCTGGCCTCTGAGTACCACGGCCTGGTGCTGGAACTCGGCCTGGCCGCGGTGGCCGAGGCGGACGCCGCGGGTGTGCCGGTGCCCGCGTCCGTCCGGCTGGTGCTGCTGCGGATGACCGACGCGCTCGCGGCCGTCGTGGACAGCCGGCTGCGACCGCCGCGCCAGGGGGACGCGGACGACGGGCACGGTCTGGTCGTGGACGGCGCGGGCACCGACCGCTGGGCCTCGCTGCTGGCCACCGGGGACGCCGTGTTCGGCCGGCTCGCCTGGTGGCCTGCGGTGACCGGCACCGATGTGCGCACCCCGCTGCTGGCCGCGCTCCTCGAACCCGGCGGACCGTCCGTGTCCCGCCCGGCGAGCCGGCCGGCCCACTTCGCCGACGCGGGCATGACGATCCTGCGCGGTCCGGCGGAGATCTGGTGCCGCTGCGACGGCGGTCCGCACGGCTTCCTGTCCATCGCCGCGCACGCCCACGCGGACGCGCTGTCCGTGGAGGTCCGGCACGACGGGGTCGACGTGCTCGCCGACCCGGGGACGTACTGCTACCACGGGCAGCCCGAGTGGCGGCGGTACTTCCGGTCGACGCTCGGCCACAACACCGTGCAGCTGGACGGCGGCGACCAGTCCGTCTCCGGCGGCCCGTTCCTGTGGACCCGGCATGCCAGGAGCCGCGTCCTGGCCGCGGACGCCTCCGGCGCCTCCTTCGCAGGGACGGCCCGCTGGTGTGCCGAGCACGACGGCTACCGGCCCTCCACGCACCGCAGACGAGTGGAACTGACCGCTCCAAAGCGGGAGTTGAGGGTGGTCGACGAGGTGCGCGGTGCGCGCCGGGCCGTGCGGCTGGCGTTCCACCTCGGCCCGGCGATCAGCGCGGACCTGGTGGGCAACCGGGCGGAGCTCACCTGGAGCCGGGACGGCGAGGACCGCTCCGCGCTGCTCGTCCTGCCCGGGGAGCTGTCCTGGCGCGCGCATCGCGGCGAGACCGAGCCGCCGCTGGGCTGGTACTCCGCCGGGTTCGGACGCAAGGAACCCACCACCACGCTGGTCGGCACCGGTGTCGCCGACGGCGTGCGGGGGTTCACCACCGTACTGACGTTCAGCGGCTAGGGGGGAGGGGACCCGTGGGGATCACGTGCCGGCGTTGGGCGTTGCCGGCGGCACCGCTGGCGCTGACCCTGCTGGCGGCGACCGGCTGTACGAGCTCACCGGACGCACCGGGGAAACCGGCCGCCGCGCCGTCCGGGTCCGGGGCCGCGTCCGCCGTGGCCCGGGTGTGCGCCACGCCCGCGGCCGGACCCGCGACAGCGCCGGCGGGCGCGGTGACGGTCGACCCCGACGTGGTCGGTGACCTGGCCGAGAAGACGAAGGACAACCCCCCGGGCACCACGTTCTGGCTGCGACCGGGCACGCACCGGCTCGACCCGGAGCGCTACGCCCAGGTCATGCCCAAGAGGGGGGACCGCTACCTCGGCGCGCCGGGCGCGGTGCTCGACGGCGGGAAGAAGAACGCGTACGCGTTCAGCGGCACCGCCCCCGATGTCACCATCCGCTACCTGACCGTGCAGCGCTTCGTCGCACCGACCGACGAGGGCGTGGTCAACCACGACATGGCCGACGGGTGGGTGATCGAGCACGCCACGATCCAGGACAACGACGGCGCCGGGCTGATGGCCGGCGCCCGCCAGCAGGTCCGCGCCAACTGCCTGCGCGACAACGGCCAGTACGGAATGAACGCCTACAAGACCGGCAACACCATCCGCGACCTGGTGGTCGAGGGCAACGAGGTCGTCGGCAACAACACCGGCGACTGGGAGCGGCGCAAGCCCGGCTGCGGCTGCACCGGAGGCATCAAGTTCTGGGCCGTCGACGGCGCCGAGGTCCGGGGCAACTGGGTGCACGGCAACCGCGGCGCCGGGTTGTGGGCGGACACCGACAACAACGACTTCCGCATCGAGGACAACCTCGTCGAAGAGAACGACGGCGCCGCGCTGATCTACGAGATCAGCTACAACGCGGTCATCCGGAACAACACGATCCGGCGGAACAACTGGGTCGAGGGCCGCGCGTCCGCCACGCGCGGCGACGACTTCCCGTTCGCGACCGTCTACCTGTCCGAAGCCGGCGGCGAACCACGGGTCGCGGCCCGCACGGACAAGATCGACATCTACCGGAACCTGCTGGAGAACAACTGGAACGGGATCACCCTCTGGGAGAACGCCGACCGGTTCTGCAACAGCCCGGCCAACACCTCCTCCGGTGACTGCACGCTGCTGGTGAAGGACAAGGACCGCTGTGTGAAACCGGCGATCGACAAGGCACCGCTGTACGCCGACTGCCGGTGGAAGACGCAGCGCGTGGACATCCACGACAACCGCTTCGTCCTGGACAAGTCCGTCGTCAAGTGCACGGAGAAGTGCGACCGCATGGCGGTGCTCGCCAACTACGGCACCTATCCGGACTGGTCGCCGTACAAGGGCAAGCGGGTGGCCGAGGCGATCACCTTCGAGCAGCACAACCGCTGGCACGACAACGCCTACCGCGGTCCGTGGCAGTTCGTCGTCCGGGACCCGAGCCAGGTGCTCGACCGGTGGCAGTGGCAGGGCCCGCCGTACCGGCAGGACGCGGGCAGCACCTTCGCGACGAAACGGGCCGGTGGTTGAGATGGACCGTACCCCCGCCACCCCACCGAAGGCCGTCGGGATCGTCTGGCTGCTGCTCGGCCTCAACACGCTCGGCTCCGCCGGGGCGAAGACCATCGTCCAACTGCCCCGCTCCCTCATCCAGCTCGTCACCATGGGCTCGCTCGTCGTCGCCTTCGCGCTGGCGCTCGCGCTCAATGTGCGGCTGCGCATCAGACCCAGCGCCTTCGTGTTCCTGCTCACCCTGCTGCTGGTGCCGAGCGTGATCTCCAGCGTCCACCTGGAGTCCGGGTTCGGCGCGCTGTTCCGCTGCACCCGGCTGGCCCTCTTCATCGGCACACTGTGGCTGGTGAGCCGCTGGTGGGACGGCAGCGTGACGTTCGTCCGCCACCACATCCGGATGTACTTCGCGGTGCTCGTGTCGGTGGCCGCGGGCCTCGCCATCTCACCGGGCGCCGCCATGCCCGACCTCTACGGCGGGCGCCTCGTCGGCGCGCTGTGGCCGCTCACCCCGCCGCAGATCGGGCAGTACACGGCGGTGATCACCGGGCTGACCGTGCTGCTGCTCCTGGGCCGCCAGGTCGACAGGACCAGCGCGGCGGTGGTCATCGTCCCCTCACTCGTCCTCCTCGCGCTCACCCACACCCGCACGGCCACCGTCGGCCTGCTCGTCGGGCTGGCGCTGGCGATCGGCTCGCTCCTGCTGACCAGCGCCGCCGCCCGCCGCTTCTTCACCTGGGCGGTGCTGTGCGCCACGGTGGCCGCCGTGGGGTTCGCCTCCGCGCTCCAGGCGTGGTTCCTGCGCGGACAGAGCAAGGAGAACTTCTCCAGCCTCACCGGCCGGGCCAAGGTGTGGGACGCCCTGCTGGCGGCGCCCCGGACGACCGGGGAGCGGTTCTTCGGCGTGGGCCTCGGCGACAAGTCGTTCGGCGGGCTGCCGATCGACAACAGCTGGCTGGCCGTCTACAACGAGCAGGGTCTGATCGGCGTCTCCCTCGTGGCGGCCGTCCTCCTCGCGCTCGGCGGCGTCGCGCTGCTGCGGCCACCGTCGCTGCCGAGGGCCTGTGCGATCTTCCTGATCAGCTACGTCGCGATCTCGTCGTACACCGAGGCCGGCCTCGGCGACGCCTCGCCGTACCTGCTGCACCTGGCCCTGGCCGCCTCGCTGCTCGCGGCCCCCGCCGCCACACCGCTGCCCACGCCCCCACTCCCCCGACCAGGTGTCCCGCGCTGGGCCCGGGACCGGGAGGTGAGCTGACCATGCACGTCGTCGTGGTGCACAACCGCTACTCCTCGGCGCAGCCGAGCGGCGAGAACCGGGTCGTCGACGAGGAGGTGGAACTGCTGCGCTCGGCCGGCCACCGGGTCGAGGTGTTCGAGCGGCGCAGCGACGACATCGCCGGCCGGTCCCTGCCCGGCAAGGTCGCGGTGCCGCTGCTCGTGCCGTGGAACCCGGCGGTCCGCAGGGAGCTCACCGCCAGGCTCCGCGCCGAGCGGCCGGATGTGGTGCACGTCCACAACGTCTTCCCGCTCCTGTCCCCCGCGGTCCTCGCCGCCTGCGCCGACGCGGGCGTGCCCGTGGTCGCCACACTGCACAACTACACCCAGATCTGCCCGCCCGGCACGCTGCAGAGGGACGGCCGGCTGTGCACCGAGTGCGTCGGCCCGGCGGCGCCGCTGCCCGCCGTCCGGCACGGCTGCTACCGGGGCTCCCGCCTCGCGACGGTGCCGCTCGCGGTGAGCCTGGCGGTCAACCGGCGGCGGTGGTGGTCCGGCGTGGAGCGGTTCTTCTGCATCTCCGAGGCGCAGCGCGACGTCCTGCTGCGCGCGGGCATGCCGGCCGGGCTGCTGACGGTGAAGCACAACTTCGTCCCCGACCCCGGCGCCTGCCGGGTGGGCGACGGGGAGCAGTTGCTCTTCCTCGGCCGGCTCGCGGAGGCCAAGGGGGTGCGGCTGCTCATGGCCGCGTGGGACGACATCGCGGCGGACGGCGGTGTGGGCGTGCCGCTCGTGCTCGCAGGCTCCGGGCCGCTGGAGCGGGAGGTGACCGCGTGGGCGGCGGGCCGGGACGACGTGCGCTACGCCGGTCTGCTCGACCCGGCCCAGGTCCGGCGGGCCGTCGCGCGGTCGGTCGCCGTGGTGGCTCCGTCGCTGGCCATGGAGACGTTCGGCCTGGTGGTCGCGGAGGCGATGGCGGCGGGGGTGCCCGCTGTCGCCGCCGGTCACGGCGCCTTCGTCGAACTCGTGGAGGACGGGGTGACCGGGCTGCTGCACCGGCCGGGCGAGTCCGCCTCGCTCGCGGAGTGCATACGCCGGATCGCGGCCCGGCCGGAGCCGGGCCGGGAGATGGGCGAGGCGGCCCGGCGCCGTTACGAGAAGGGCTTCAGCCCGGCCGTCGGGCTTCAGCGCCTGGAAGAGGAGTACCGCGCCGCGATCGCGGGGCGGGCGCAGTCAAGGGGGGACGGAATCAATGGGGGGCACTAGATGACACGATGCCGACTCTGCGGCTCGGCGGCACTGGCGAGCGTCGTCGACCTGGGGGCGACGCCGCCGTGCGAGAGCTTTCTCGCCGCGGACCAACTGGACCTGCCGGAGCCCGCGTACCCGCTGCACCTGCGGGTCTGCACCGACTGCTGGCTCGCGCAGATCCCGCCGCTGATCACGCCGGAGGAGACGTTCAAGGAGTACGCGTACTTCTCCTCGTACTCGACGTCCTGGGTGCAGCACGCGCGCACGTTCGTCGCCGGCGCCGTGCGGCGGGTGGGGCTCGGCCCGGACTCCTTCGTGGCCGAGGTCGCGAGCAACGACGGATACCTGCTCAGGCACGTGGTGGACCGGGGGATCCGCTGCCTCGGCATCGAGCCGTCGGAGAACGTCGGCGCCGCGGCACGCGAGGCGGGTGTGCCCACGCTCACGGAGTTCCTGAGCCCGGACACCGGCGCGGCCGTGCGCGACGCGCACGGCCCGGCGGACCTGGTCGTGGCCAACAACGTGTACGCGCACATCCCCGACGTCGTCGGGTTCACCCGGGGGCTGCGCGCCCTGGTCGCCGACGACGGCTGGGTCTCCATCGAGGTGCAGCACCTGCTGACCCTGATCGAGGAGAACCAGTACGACACGATCTACCACGAGCACTTCCAGTACTACACGGTCGCCTCCGCGATCCGGGCCCTGGCGAGCGGCGGACTCACGCTCGTGGACGTCGAGTTGCTGCCCACGCACGGCGGCTCCATCCGGCTGTGGGCCCGGCCTGCCGAGGTGGCCGGCGAGCCGGCCCGGCGGGTGGCCGACGTGCTGGACCGGGAGAAGGCCGCCGGGCTCCAGGAGCTGTCCGGGTACGCCGAGTTCTCCGCCCGGGTGGCCAAGGTGCGCCGGGACCTCCTCACGTTCCTGATCGGGGCGGCCGAGCGCGGCGAGACGGTCGTCGGCTACGGCGCCCCGGGCAAGGGCAACACCCTGCTCAACCACTGCGGCATCCGCCCCGACCTGCTCGCGTACACGGTCGACCGCAACCCCTACAAGCACGGCAGGTTCACCCCGGGCACCCGCATCCCGATCCTGCCGCCCGAGCGGATCGCCGCCGACAAGCCGGACTACGTGCTCGTCCTCCCGTGGAACCTGCGGGCCGAGCTCGTCGAGCAGCTGTCCTACGTGCACGACTGGGGCGGCCGGCTGGTCTTCCCCATCCCGGAACTGAGCGTTGTCGAGGCCGCGTCCCGAAAGGTCACAGCATGAAGGTCGTTCTGTTCTGCGGCGGTTACGGGATGCGGATGCGCAGCGGTGCCGCGGACGACGTGCCCAAGCCGATGGCGATGGTCGGCCCGAGGCCGCTGATCTGGCACGTCATGCGCTACTACGCGCACTTCGGCCACACGGAGTTCATCCTGTGCCTCGGGTACGGGGCCCACCACATCAAGAACTTCTTCCTCACCTACGAGGAGACGACGTCCAACGACTTCGTGCTGCGGGGCGGACGGACCGAGCTGCTGTCCACCGACATCTCGGACTGGACGATCACGTTCGCGCAGACCGGCATCGAGTCGCCGATCGGGGAACGGCTGCGCCGGGTGCGGCACCACCTGGACGGCGACGAGATGTTCCTCGCCAACTACGCCGACGTGCTCACCGACGCCCCGCTGCCCGAGATGATCGAGAACTTCGCCCGGCGCGACGCCGGTGCCTCGATGATGGTGGTGCCGCCGCAGTCGTCGTTCCACTGCGTGGAGCTGGGCGAGGACGGCCTGGTGGGGGGCATCACGGCGGTGAGCGAACTGCCGCTGTGGGAGAACGGGGGCTACTTCGTGCTCCGCCAGGAGGTCTTCGACCACATCCCCGAGGACGGGGACCTGGTCGCCGACGGCTGCGCCCAACTGGCCAAGAGCGGACGGCTGGTGGCGCACCAGCACCGCGGCTTCTGGAAGCCGACCGACACCGTGAAGGAGCGGGCCGCGCTCGACGCCGCCTACGCCCGGGGCGACCGTCCGTGGGCCGTGTGGGAACGGGACGGCGCGGGGGTGACCGCGTGATCCGGCTCGGGGCGGGGAGCCTGGAGAGGATCGTCGCGGTGGGCGCGCACTGCGACGACATCGCCATCGGCGCCGGCGGCACGCTGCTGACGCTGTGCCTCGCGCGGCCGGGTGTCCGTGTCGACGCGCTGGTGCTCTCCGGTGGCGGCGGCGAGCGGGAGCAGGAGGAGCGGGCCGCGCTCGCCGCCTTCTGTCCGGGCGCCGACCTGCGGCTGACCGTGCACAAGCTGCCGGACGGCCGGATGCCCGTGCACTGGGACGAGGCCAAGTCCGCCGTCGAGGAACTGCGCGGGCGGACCGACCCGGACCTGGTCCTGGCCCCGCGCACCGACGACGCGCACCAGGACCACCGCGGCCTGGCGCGGCTGATGCCGACCGCGTTCCGCGACCACCTGGTCCTCGGCTACGAGATCGTCAAGTGGGACGGCGATCTCGGCCGGCCGTCCGCCTACCAGCCGCTGTCGCCGGAGACCGCCGAACGGAAGGTGCGGCTGCTCCAGGAGCACTACCCCTCGCAGCGGCACCGGCCCTGGTACGACCGGGAGGCCTTCCTCGGCCTCGCCCGGATCCGCGGCATCGAATGCCACGAGCGCTACGCCGAGGCGTTCACCGTCACCAAACTCACGCTCGACCTGGGGGAATGAACCTTGCGCGTACTGCTCACCGGGCACCAGGGCTACCTGGGCACCGTCATGGCCCCGGTCCTCACGGCCGCCGGACACGAGGTCGTCGGCCTCGACGCCGGCCTGTTCGCCGACTGCGTCCTGGGCCCCGCGCCCGCCGACCCGCCGGGGCACCGGGTGGACCTGCGCGACGTCACGGCCGACCACCTGGCCGGGGTGGACGCCGTGATCCACCTGGCCGCGCTCTCCAACGACCCGCTGGGCTCGCTGGCGCCGGAGCTCACCTACGACATCAACCACCACGCGTCCGTACGGCTGGCCCGGCTGGCCCGCGACGCCGGGGTGGCGCGCTTCCTGTACGCGTCGACCTGCTCCGTCTACGGTGCCGCCGGCGGCGACGAGCTGGTGGCCGAGGACGCCCCGCTGCGCCCGGTGACGCCGTACGCGGAGTCCAAGGTGCGGGTGGAGGACGACCTGCACTCCCTGGCCGACGGCGACTTCACCCCGGTGTACATGCGCAACGCCACCGCCTTCGGCTACTCGCCCCGGCTGCGCGCCGACATCGTGCTCAACAACCTGGTGGGGCACGCGCTGCTGTCCGGTGAGGTCCTGGTGCTCTCCGACGGCACCCCCTGGCGTCCGCTGGTGCACGCCGCCGACATCGCACGGGCCTTCACGGCCGCGCTGGAGGCGCCCCGGGAAGCGGTGCACGACCGGGCGTTCAACATCGGCAGCGAGACCAACAACGTCACCGTCGCCGAGATCGCCGCGCAGGTCGCCGAGGCGGTGTCCGGCGCGAAGGTGGTGATCACCGGGGAGACGGGGGCCGATCCGAGGTCGTACCGGGTGGACTTCTCCCGGTTCCGCGCCGCGGTGCCCGGCTTCGACTGCGAGTGGACGGTGAAGCGGGGCGCGCTCGAACTCGCCGACGCGTACCGGACGTTCGGCCTGACCCGGGAGGACTTCGAGCAGCGCTTCACCCGCCTGGCCGTGCTGCGCGCGGCGTCCGGGTCCGGCGCCGTCGACGACACCCTGCGGTGGCGCCCGTGACCGGGGCCGGCGAGGAGATGTACGCGCTGGTGGAGCGGATGTACCCGCTGTGCCGGAGCATCACCGGCGACGGTGTGCGCGCCACCTTGGACATCGTCGGGGAGTACATCCCGCTCCAGCGGCACGAGGTGCCGACCGGCACGCAGGTGCTGGACTGGACCGTGCCGCAGGAGTGGAACATCCGCGACGCGTACATCGCCGACGCCGCCGGGAACCGGGTCGTCGACTTCGCCGCGTCCAGCCTGCACGTGCTCGGCTACAGCGTGCCGGTGTCGGCGACCATGCCGCTGGCCGAACTGCGCGGACACCTGCACACCCTGCCAGAGCACCCGGCCTGGGTGCCGTACCGCACCAGTTACTACAAGCCGGACTGGGGGTTCTGCCTGGCCCAGGAGACCCTGGACGCGATGGAGGACGGCGACTACGAGGTCCGCATCGACTCCACCCTCGCGGACGGCCACCTCACCTACGCCGAGCACGTGGTCCCCGGACAGGTACCCGACGAGGTGCTCGTCTCCTGCCACGTCTGCCACCCGTCGCTGGCCAACGACAACCTGGCCGGCATCGCGGTGGCGACGTTCCTGGCCCGGGCGCTGGCCCGGCAGACGCCGTACCACACCTACCGGTTCGTCTTCGCGCCCGGCACCGTCGGGGCGATCACGTGGCTGGCCCGCAACGCGGAGCGGGTGGACCGGGTCAGGCACGGCCTGGTGCTGGCCTGCGCCGGCGACCCCGGGCAGCTGACGTACAAGCAGAGCCGGCGCGGCGACGCGGAGATCGACCGGGTGATGCGGCACGTGCTGACCGCCTCCGGACGCCCGCACCGCGTCACCGAGTTCACCCCGTACGGCTACGACGAGCGGCAGTACTGCTCGCCCGGGTTCAACCTCGGCGTGGGCTCGCTCACCCGGACCCCGTACGCGGGCTACCCCGAGTATCACACCTCGGCGGACGACCTGGACTTCGTCTCCCCGGAGGCGATGGCCGACACGCTCGCCGTCTGCCGCGAGGCGTTCGCCGTCCTCGACCGCGACCGGCGGTACGTCAACCTCAGCCCGCACGGCGAACCGCAGCTGGGCCGGCGGGGGTTGTACGACGCGCTCGGCGGGCGCAGCGACACCAAGCAGGCCCAGATGGCCATGCTCTGGGTGCTCAGCCTCTCCGACGGCGAGCACGGTCTGCTGGACGTCGCCGAGCGGTCCGGGCTGCCGTTCGACACCGTCGCCGCCGCGGCCGACGCCCTGCACGGCGCCGGACTGATCAAGGCATGACGCCGATGACCACCGAGGGGGAGAATCCGCGGACGACGGCGCCACCGCCGCCCAGGGTCCCACACGCCCGGCGCAGCGCCCGGCGGGCCGTCGCCGGCCGGCTGTCCTGGGGGCTCGCCGACCAGGCGGCCTCCAGCATCAGCAACTTCGCGGTGGGCATCTACGTGGCCCGCTCGCTGGGAGTGACCGCGTTCGGCGTGTTCAGCCTCGCCTGGGTGACCTACGGCGTCGTGCTCAACGTCTCGCGCGGTCTTGCCACCGACCCTCTCGTGGTGCGCTTCAGCGGCGTTCCGGAGGCGTCCTGGCGCGCGGCCGTGGCCCGGTCGTCGGGTACCGCGCTCGGCGTGGGCGCCGCCATCGGCGCGGTGTGCCTGGCGGCCGGGCTCGGTCTCGGCGGCCGGGTGGGGCCCGCGTTCGCCTGCCTCGGCGTCCTGCTGCCGGGGCTACTGGTGCAGGACGCCTGGCGGTTCTCGTTCTTCGCCGCCGGCACCGGGCGCAAGGCCTTCGTCAACGACCTCGTGTGGTGCGTCGCGCTCGTCCCGGCCATGGTCCTGGCGGCACGCGTCGGCAGCGTGGCCGCGTTCGTGCTCGCCTGGGGAGCCTCCGCCGCGGTGGCCGCGGCGTACGGCTGCCTCCAGTCCGGGATCCGGCCCGAGGTGGGCGGAGCACGCGCGTGGCTGCGCGAGCACCGCGACCTCGGCTCCCGGTACCTGGTCGAGAACGTCAGCCTCAGCGGCGCGAGCCAGCTGCGGGCGTACGGGCTCGGCGCGATCGTCGGCGTCGGCGCGGTGGGCGCGGTGCGGGGGGCCGAGCTCCTGATGGGCCCCTTCCTCGCCGTACTGATGGGACTGTCCCTGGTGACCGTCCCGGAGGCGGCGCGGGTGCTGCGGCAGGCCCCGCACCGCCTCGGCACGTTCTGCCTCCTGCTGGGCGGCGGGCAGGCCGCCGGCGCGCTGCTCTGGGGCGGGACGCTGCTGCTGGTGCCGGACCGGCTCGGCGACCTCGTGCTGGGCGGCGTCTGGCACTCCGCCTCGCAGCTCATCGTGCCGATCACCCTCAGCGTCGCGGGCGCCGGCCTCGGCACCGGCGCCGCGGCCGGGCTGCGCGCGCTCGGCGCGGCCCGGCGCAGCCTGCGCTCCCAGCTGTTCGCCTCCGCCTGCTACGTCGGCGGCGGGCTCGGCGGGGCGGCCGTCGCGGGCACGGTCGGCTCGGCCTGGGGCGTCGCCGCCGCGACCGTCAGCGGCTCGGCCGTGTGGTGGCTGCACCTGCGGTCCGCCCTGCGCGAGCAGCACCACGACTCCGTTCCCGAAGTGAGGACCACATGACCGACCGACCCAGGCTGAGCATCGGCCTGCCCGTGTACAACGGCGAGGAGTACCTGGCCGAGTCGCTGGACGCCCTGCTCGGCCAGACCTACGAGGACTTCGAGCTGGTCGTCTCCGACAACGCCTCGACCGACGGGACCCAGGACATCTGCCGCGCGTACGCCGCGAAGGACTCCCGCATCCGCTACATCCGCCTGCCCCGGAACATCGGCGCCACCCCGAACCACAACCACGTGTTCGCCGAGTGCCGCGGCGAGCTGTTCAAGTGGGCCTCGCACGACGACCTGTACGGCCGGGACCTGCTGCGGCGCTGCGTCGAGGCGCTGGACGAGCGGCCGCACGTGATCCTCGCCCACGCCGACCAGGCGGTCATCGACGGCGACGGCCGGGTGAAGGTCCCCTACGAGTACACGCTCGCCACGGCCTCGCCGCACGCGCCGGAGCGCTTCCGCAGCATGCTGTTCGAACCCGGCGGCGACGACTTCTACGGGGTGATCCGGGCCGACGTGCTGCGCCGGGTGCGACCGATGGACAGCTACCACCACGCGGACCGCACGTTCGTCGCCGAGATCGGCCTGCACGGGCCCTTCCACCAGGTGCCGGAGCTGCTGTACTTCCGCCGCGACCACCCCACCCGCGCCGAGCGGGCGAACCCGTCCAAGCGCTCCCGGTGCGTCAATCTGGACCCGCGCCGGGCCGGCCCGCTGCACCCGACGCCCCGGCTGCTCGCCGAGTACGTCTGGGGCTTCGTCTCGGCGATCCGGCGGGCGCCGCTGTCCCCGGCCGACCGGCGCGCGTGCTACCGCCACCTGGCCGCCTGGATGGCCAGCCGGGCCCGGCCGGGCGCCGGCGAGCGGGTCGAGGACCGCGCCCCGGTCGACCCGGCGGGGCTCACCGTCTCGGTCGACGCCCTGGTCGCCGGCCGTGAGGGGAGGCCGGCGTGAGGGCGCCACGCGTGGGGCTGTTCGGCCTGCTCGGCTCCGGCAACCTCGGCAACGACGGGTCGCTGGAGGCCCTGCTCGGGTACCTCCGCACCCAGCACCCGGAGGCGGTCGTGGACGCGCTGTGCGGCGGACCCGAGGCCGTCACGGCCCGGTTCGGCATCCCCGCGACGCGGCTGCACTGGTACCGCGGGGAGTACCGGACCGCGTCGCGTGCGGGCGCGATCGCGTCGAAGGGCCTGGGCAAACTCGTCGACGTCTTCCGCACCGCCGCCTGGGTGCGCCGGCACGACGTGGTGATCGTGCCGGGCATGGGCGTCCTGGAGGCGACGCTGCCGCTGCGGCCGTGGGGCTTCCCGTACGCGCTGTTCCTGCTGTGCGCGAGCGGCCGGCTGCTGGGCACCCGGGTCGCGCTGGTCAGCGTCGGCGCCGCGAGGATCGGCAACCGGCGGACCCGGGCCCTGGTGCGCTGGTCGGCGCGGCTGGCCGCGTACCGCTCGTACCGGGACGCCCAGTCCCGTGACGCGATGCGGGCGATGGGCGTGGACACCGCACGCGACGAGGTCTACCCGGACCTCGCGTTCGCCCTGCCGACGCCGGGGGCGAACGCGCCCTCGGGCCCGCCGGGACCGGTCTGTGTCGGTGTCATGGACTTCCACGGCGGCGACGACGACCGCTCCCGGGCCGGGCAGATCCACCGGCGCTACCTGGACGGGACGATCCGGTTCGTCCGCGCGCTGGTCGAGGAGGGCAGGGAGGTCCGGCTGCTCACCGGCGACGCGTGCGACGCGCCGGTGGTCGCCGCGATCCTCGACGCGGTCGACTCGCCGCTGGTCACCGCCGCCGAGGCGGCCTCGCTGGCCGACCTGATGAAGGAGACGGCGGCTGCCGACGCCGTGGTGGCGATCCGGTACCACAACCTGATCTGCGCGCTGAAGACCGGGACGCCGACGCTCGCCGTCACCTATGCGGCGAAGAGCGAGGCGCTCATGGAACGGATGGGCCTCGGCGCGTACTGCCACCCGGCGCGCGAGCTCGACGCCGACCGGCTGCTCGCCCAGTTCCGGGCGCTGGAGAAGCGGTCGGCCGGGCTGCGGCGGACCCTCGTCGAGCGGAACCTGGCCGCCGCCCGGCACCTCGACCACCAGTTCACCGCTCTGACCACGGCCCTGTTCCCGACGACCGGCCACACCCGCTCCCCCGCCCGCCAGGAGGCTCCATGAAGGCGACCGAAGTCCCCCAGATCGCCGGCGCGTACCTGTTCGAGCCGACGCCGTACGCCGACGAGCGCGGCTTCTTCTGCCGCACCTTCGACGCCGACGTGGTCCGCTCGGTGGGCCTCGACCCGTGCGCCTTCGTCCAGGACAGCGTGTCCCGCTCGGTCCGGGGCGTGCTCCGCGGCCTGCACCTGCGCTCCGGCGCCGGCGAGGCCAAGCTGGTGCGGTGCTCGTACGGGAGGATCTTCGACGTCGTCGTGGACCTGCGGCCCCACTCGCCGACGTACCTGGGCCGGGCCTTCTTCGAGCTGTCCGGCGAGACGCAGGCGACCGTGTACGTGCCGGCGGGGTGCGCGCACGGCTTCCAGGCGCTCACCGACACCGCCGACACCTCGTACCGGATCGACCGCCCGCACGATCCGGCCGAGGACGTGACGATCGCCTTCGACGATCCGGAGCTCGCCATTCCGTGGCCGCTGCCGGCCACATCGATGTCCCGGCGGGACCGGGAGGCGCCGAGCCTCGCCGAGGCCCTGAAGCACACGGAAGGGTGAAGTCGGCTTGGACAGCGGAGAGTTCCACCTGCCCAGGTCGCGGGCGGCGAACGAGCGGCTGCACGCCCTGGTCCCCGGGGGCGCGCACACCTACGCCAAGGGCGACGACCAGTACCCCGAGGACCTGGCCCCGGTCATCAGCCACGGCCGGGGCGCCCACGTGTGGGACGTCGACGGCAACCGCTACGTCGAGTACGGCTCCGGCCTGCGGTCGGTGAGCCTCGGCCACGCCCACCCGCGCGTGACCGAGGC
Organism: Streptomyces corchorusii; assembly: GCF_001514055.1. Classification (NCBI taxonomy): domain Bacteria; kingdom Bacillati; phylum Actinomycetota; class Actinomycetes; order Kitasatosporales; family Streptomycetaceae; genus Streptomyces; species Streptomyces corchorusii. The sequence continues at coordinate 175,438 of NZ_KQ948361.1, forward strand.
GGTGCGGCGGGAACTCGACCGCGGCGGCAACTTCGTCCGGCCGTCCATCGTGGAGGTCGAGGCCGCCGAACGCTTCCTGGCGACGGTGCCGACCGCCGAGATGGTGAAGTTCGCGAAGAACGGCTCCGACGTCACCACCGCCGCGGTGCGCCTCGCCCGTGCCGTCACCGGGCGCCCGCGGGTGGCCCTCTGCGCCGACCACCCGTTCTTCTCCGTCGACGACTGGTTCATCGGCACCACACCGATGTCCGCCGGCATCCCGGAGTCGACCACCGAGCTCACCGTGACGTTCCCCTACGGCGACCTCGCCGCCACGGAGGAGCTGCTCACCCGGTACCAGGACGAGGTCGCCTGCCTGATCCTCGAACCCGCCACCCACACCGAGCCGCCGCCCGGGTACCTCGCCGGCCTGCGCGAGCTGGCCGACCGGCACGGCTGCGTCCTGGTCTTCGACGAGATGATCACCGGCCTGCGCTGGTCCGAGGCGGGCGCCCAGGGCCTGTACGGCGTCGTGCCCGACCTCTCCACGTTCGGCAAGGCGCTGGGCAACGGGTGCGCCGTCTCCGCGCTGGCCGGGCGCCGGGAACTGATGGAGCGGGGCGGGCTGCGCCACTCCGGTGACCGGGTGTTCCTGCTGTCCACCACGCACGGCGCGGAAACCCACTCCCTGGCCGCCGCGATGGCCGTGCTCGCCACCTACGTCGAGGAGGGCGTCACCGCGCGCCTGCACGCCCTCGGCGAGCGGCTGGCCGCCGGTGTCCGCGAGGCCGCGGCCACGATGGGCGTCGGCGACCACGTCGTCGTCCGGGGCCGGGCCAGCAACCTGGTCTTCGCCACCCTCGACGGGAACGGGCAGCCGTCGCAGCAGTACCGCACCCTGTTCCTGCGCCGGCTCCTCATGGGCGGGGTGCTGGCCCCGTCGTTCGTGGTGAGCAGCGCGCTCGGCGACGCGGACATCGACCACACCGTCGACGTGGTGGCCCAGGCGTGCGCGGTGTACCGGAAGGCGCTGGACGCCGGTGACCCCACCCCCTGGCTGGGCGGGCGCCCGGTGAAGCCGGTGTTCCGCCGGCTGGCCTGACCCAGGGTCAGTCGCCCTCTCGCCGGCCGGCGCCGGCCGTCCGCCCGGCCAGCCGGTCGGCCGTGCGGTCGACCAGCCACGCGGTCGCCGGTGTCACCGCCAGCGCGGCGCACCAGCCGCCGAGGGCGTCGGTCGGGTAGTGCGCGCTCAGGGCGACCTCCGCCCAGCCCATGGCGGCGCCCGCCACCAGCGCCGAGACGAGCACGAGTGATGCGCCGGCCGCCCTGCCGAGGCCGGGCCGGCCGGCCGCGAGCAGGGCCACCGCGCAGGCGAGCGCGGTGGCGAAGGCGGTGTGCCCGCTCGGGTAGGACAGGTTGCCGGGGCCGTGGATGGTGCGTCCCACCACGTGCTTGAGCAGCGTCGCCGTCCCTACGGCCACACCGGCGCCGGCGACGACGAGCACCGCTCCCCGAGGACGCCGAAGCAGCAGGCAGCCGGTCACGGCGGCCCCGACCAGCATCACCGCTCCCACGGGCTCCCCCAGGAAGTCCAGGGCCAGGGCGACGTACCGCCACGGTGGGCGCACGCTGTCCGCCGTAGGCCGGACGACCCACCTGTCCACCGTGCCGGGCTCGCCGTGGCCGGCGTACAGGACCCCGAGCACGACGACCACCAGCGCGGCGAGGGCCGCGACCGGTCCGAGCGGCACGCGCAACGACGGGGGCAGCACGGGCGCCGACCGGTCGGCCACACGCCCGGGCTCCTGCCGGCGCCAACCCCCCACCAACGACCCCCCGTCGTGTCCGACCCGGCCCGCGCGGGAGCCACCGGCCACACTACCGCGCGGGACTCGGGAGCGATGGCTCCCCGGGACTCAGGAGTTGCCGAAGGCGTCCCGCAGCCGCACCTCGTTGAAGCCGTTGCCGTCGTAGTCGTCCGAGTACGTCAGCGCGAGCCGGCCGGTCGGAGCGAGGGTCACGGCCGGGCCGCCCTGGCCGCCGCCGGTCACCACGTTCATCCGGTAGGCGGGCAGCCTGCCGGCCGTCGTGCCGTCCGCGTTGAAGCCGCGGGCCCACACGTCGTCCTTGCCCGGGTACACGGTCCCGCCGATGTTCACGTCGAAGGCCTCCTTCCACGCGACCACGAAGCTGCCGTCGTCGGCGACCGCGACATCGGCGGCGTCCTGGTCGGAGATCGGCCGCTGGCCGTCGACGTACGGGCCGCTGCCGGTGCCGTCCTCGGTGGTCCGCTGCTCGGCCGCCGCGGCACCGCCGGTCGCGGAGAACACGCGGTCGTAGATCCGCTGCGGGCGCACCGGCGTGCCGGTGCCGGTGGTGTACTCGTCCGTCCACGCCACGACGAACCGGCCGTCGCCCGCCGACGCCACCGCGGGAACGGTCTGCTGGCCGTCGGTGAGGGAGTTGGCCACCTTGCGGGCCACGGCGAAGCCGCCCGAGGTGTTCAGCTTGGCGAGACCGATGTTGAGGCCGCCGTTGCCGTCCGCGTCCTCCTCCCAGACGATCGCGGTGTTCCCCGCGTCGTCGATCGCCGCGTCCGGGCGGCGGTTCGACCCGGCAGCACCCGAGTTGATCGTGCTGACCTGGACGTCCTGGTAGCGCAGCGCACCGGTCCCGGACCAGCTGCTCGCGTAGACCTGGTTGAGCGTGGCGCCGTCGGCCGTGCTCTCCCAGGCCACGGTGTAGGAGCCGTCGCCGGCCACCGCGACCGTCGGCCGCAGCTGGTCCCCGCTACCGGAGGCGTGCGGGCGCGGCAGGGCGGTCACCGTGCCGTCGGGGGCCACCTTGACCACGGCGATGTCGGCGTACTTGTTGCCGTCGTCGTCCTTGGCCCATGCGACGATCGCGTTGCCCTGGTCGTCCACGCCGACGTCGGGCTTCTGGTGCGACCAGGTCGTGTTGCCGGCGGTGCCGCTGTTGCTCAGCAGCTTCTCGTTCCACAGCGGGGCGCCGTCCTTGTACATGCGGATGTACACGTCGGTGCCCAGCTCGGTGTCCGAGGAGTCGTGCCGGTCGCCCTGCTCGTACACCACAGCGGTGTAGACGGACGAGGTGCCGCCGGAGGCGACGGCGCTGTAGTGCTGGTCGCCGTCGGCCTGCACGTTGACCCGGGAGTAGTGCTGGGACGTCGAGCCGTACTTCGACGCGTCGATGTCGACCGCACCCGAACGCACCTTGTTGAAGTTGGCGACGTAGGCCTGGTAGACCGCCGGGTCGTCGATGCGCAGCAGCGTCTCGTCGTTCGTCTTCAGCGAGCCCGCGGTCCAGTTGTGGGAGCCCGTGTACACGTGCTGGACCTTGGTGCCGTCGGACTTCGTCCACTCCGTCAGCAGGTACTTGGAGTGGGTGGTGCCGTGGTTGCAGGAGGCGGTCGCCGAGGACTTGTAGCGGCATCCGCCGGGGCGGTTGCCGTAGGCCGCGACGTCGAGCGCGGTCAGGTCGTTGACGCCGTCGTTGCCACCGCCGTTGCTGAGGTCGCGGACGTTCGCGTCGACGCTGCACCCCTGGGACCGCTTCGCCTGGAGGGCGTCGTAGACGGCCGGGCGGGTGGTCCGCTGGTCGAGCTCGGCGGCCGAGATCCTGATCTTGCCGTCGATCGAGCAGTCGACCTTGTCGATGAACGAGGCGAGGATGTCGGCGTTGCCGTAGTGGGTGGCGTCCGAGGCGGTGTTGCGGGGGAAGAAGAACGCCTCGACGGGAGAGTTCGGGTCGCCCGTGGTGTAGTCGTACGTGGTGTGCAGGCTGTCGCCGGCGTGCTTGATCTGGTCGTTGAAGTGCGCGCGGTACCGGGCGGCGAGGGCCGCGTTGCCGGACACGACGACCGCGTTGTTGATCTCGCCGTCCTGGCCGCCCGCGAGGTTCTGCGAGCTCTGCCAGACGACGTTCGTGCGGCCGTCGGTGAGCGCGTCGAACACGATGTACTTGTCGTGGTCGATCGCGTTCGTGTCGCCCGAGCCGTTGCCCAGGCAGCCGCGGGAGCACCAGGTGAGGCTGGAGTTGCCCGTCAGCGTCAGACCGTCCAGGTTGCTGCTGGCCCGGTTCGCCGACTCCGAGATGATGCGCAGCGTGACGCCGCGGCTCTGGGCGGCGGCGAGCCTCCCCTGGAGATCGGAGCTGCTGAACCAGTACATGCCCATGTACAGCGTCGAGTTGGGCGCCGCGAGATCGATGAGGCTGCCGACCGACGTGTTGATCGAGGAGTCGTAGGTCGTGGGCGTCGGGTAGTTGAACACCGCGGTGTAGTTCCCGGAGACGACGGTCTCCGCCTGAGCGGTGGCCGGAGCGAGCAGTGCCGCACCGAGGGCGAGCGGGGCGGCGAGTGCCGCCCAGCGCCGTATCTGTCTACCCATCTGTTTCCTTCAGTAAGCCGTGAGTTGGGACGAGTCATCCTATGACGCGTTCATTTCACGCCCCCTCTCGCCCGGCAGACCTCGCCGTTGGCTCCCGTGAACAGCGGCTGCGGAGCGGACCAGCCTGGGGATGGGTCGGATCGCTCGACGCGCGGCGGACCGAACAACGGTCGATGTATCGAGCCATCCGGATGATAAAGAACCGGCGGACGGCGTCAATACCTCTCGCATGAATCGCCGTCAGCACCGAAAGTATTCGGACTCCTACGGGCCGAAGTGCGCACGCGACACACGTCAAATGGTCGGCCGGTACGCCCCTTGACCCCGGAACCGAGCGAGGTAGGGACGGCGCCGACACCCACTCGACCGTGCCCCGAAGTGATCAGCATCCGTACGGCCGCCCTGCTCCCGGCCCTGATCTCCGACATCCACCGACGCCGGCACCCGGGGTTCGCCATCCGGCTCACCGAATTCCGAAAGTTTCGCACGACAATCGGAAATTTCTTCTGCGGGGAGTATTGACGACCCACGGTCACCACCTCAATCATCCGTGTCTGGGAAACCGGCCCCGGTTCGTGATTCCGTGCCCTGTCGGCTTGGACGATCCGTACCGCACGCCAGATCACGACCAGCCGCACGACAGATCCACGACAGATCCGCGCACCGCAGCACCTGCGCCACCCCGTTTCGTTCCGGTGAGGTTCGCACCAGCGCATCCTGGCTCTTCGCGCAGTCGGAGAGGCCCGCGACGCCGTGTGACGGTCCCCCGGCTGAGCCGCGATGGAGTAGCCCATGCCTGTGTCGACCCATGACCGCGGTGCCCGGTGATGCCGTGCTGCCGGGGCTCCGGCCCGCCCCGTCCGTCTGCCGCATCGGAGCGGACGGCGCAATCCCCAGCGCTTCGGTCCATCCGTGACGTCTACCCTGGAGGCACAGTCATGGGCTCGTACGCCCTTCCCAGATCCGGTATCCGCCGGAAGATCCACGGCCTGCTGCTGACGCTGGTCGTCGGCGTCCTCGGTACGGTCACCGCACTGGTGGCGCCGCCGACCGCACACGCCGCCGAGAGCACGCTCGGCGCCGCGGCGGCACAGAGCGGCCGCTACTTCGGCACCGCCATCGCCTCGGGCAAGCTGGGCGACTCGGCGTACACGACGATCGCGGGCCGTGAGTTCAACATGGTGACGGCCGAGAACGAGATGAAGATCGACGCCACCGAACCGCAGCGGGGCCAGTTCAACTTCTCCGCCGGTGACCGCGTCTACAACTGGGCGGTGCAGAACGGCAAGCAGGTGCGCGGCCACACCCTGGCCTGGCACTCCCAGCAGCCCGGCTGGATGCAGAGCCTCAGCGGCAGCACACTGCGCCAGGCGATGATCGACCACATCAACGGCGTGATGGGCCACTACAAGGGCAAGATCGCCCAGTGGGACGTCGTGAACGAGGCCTTCTCGGACGACGGTTCGGGCGGCCGCCGGGATTCCAACCTGCAGCGCACCGGCAACGACTGGATCGAGGTCGCCTTCCGCACCGCGCGCGCCGCCGACCCGGCGGCCAAGCTCTGCTACAACGACTACAACATCGAGAACTGGACCTGGGCGAAGACCCAGGGCGTGTACAACATGGTCCGCGACTTCAAGCAGCGCGGTGTGCCGATCGACTGCGTCGGCTTCCAGTCGCACTTCAACAGCGGCAGCCCCTACAACAGCAACTTCCGCACCACCCTCCAGAACTTCGCCGCCCTCGGCGTCGACGTGGCCATCACCGAACTCGACATCCAGGGCGCGTCGTCCTCGACCTACGCCGCCGTGACCAACGACTGCCTGGCCGTCTCGCGCTGCCTGGGCATCACCGTCTGGGGCGTGCGCGACACCGACTCCTGGCGATCGGGGGACACGCCGCTGCTGTTCAACGGCGACGGCAGCAAGAAGGCTGCCTACACCGCCGTCCTCAACGCACTCAACGGCGGCTCCTCCACGCCGCCGCCTTCGGGTGGCGGACAGATCAAGGGCGTCGGTTCGGGCCGTTGCCTGGACGTGCCCAACGCCAGCACCACCGACGGCACCCAGGTTCAGTTGTACGACTGCCACAGCGCCACCAACCAGCAGTGGACGTACACCGACGCCGGCGAGCTCAGGGTCTACGGCGACAAGTGCCTGGACGCCGCCGGCACCGGCAACGGCACCAAGGTCCAGATCTACAGCTGCTGGGGCGGCGACAACCAGAAATGGCGCCTCAACTCCGACGGATCCATCGTCGGCGTCCAGTCCGGCCTCTGCCTCGACGCCGTCGGAGGCGGAACCGCCAACGGCACCCTGATCCAGCTCTACTCCTGCTCCAACGGCAGCAACCAACGCTGGACCCGCACCTGACGGGACCTGCCACACACGAAGGGGTCAAGCGGCGACGGCCTACGGTGCGGCTCCTCCCGCCCCACCGGCAGGACGTCGCCGCGGTCCCGGGTCGCCGCCGCGGTGGCGACCCGGGCGACCGGCATGCTCACCGCGGCGGACACCCATGCGCCACACCCCAGTGGCGGATGATCAAGCTGCCGCCCGGTGGCGGCGGATGCGGCAGCGCTGGTGGAACACCTCGACCGGATGGCCCGCTGTGTGCTACGTCAGAACTGCCCGGCGCGGACCCCGCCAAGGCCGGGAGCACGCACCAGGCGCCGGCATTCCCGGCACTGCTCGCAGCGGCGGTCAGGAACCCTTGGCCGCCGGTCGAGGATCGCCTGCTTTCCCGCCCCAGGCGCCGGCTGCGAGGCGGCCGGAGCGTCATGACTGAGAACTACCTCTGCTCCTCCAGCCGGCACCCCGGGCGGTGCTCGCTTCTGCTCGTCCGGCCGCGTCGAAGGATCTGGCGAGTGGGCCGGCCAGGAGCCGCGCTCACTTCCGGCGGCAGGCAGAGCAGGGCGCCGGTGGCACGGCGGACCGCATGGGGATGGAAGCTCGCCACCGACGGCAGATCCCGACTGGTTCTTCGCCGAGGAGGGCTTCTCCGCACCGCCCGGTACGGGGAGCCGGACCGGGTCGAAGTCGTGGGCGAGCGCGAGGTCGGCGCCCCCTGGAGACGAGGCCCGTGCCCCGCTCGTCCGTGGCACACCGCATACGGCATGCTCGTTTCCGCGCTCGTCAGCGGCTACGCGGGATTCAGCACGGGCTTCGCGGGAAGCCCGCCGTTCTTCTCGCAGCGCAGCTCCTTGGCCATGGCCAGGGAGAAGGAATGGGCCACGGTCGCGTAGGCGTCCTTCAACGTCTCCACGTCGCCCTCGGGTGGCTTCGGCATGCCCCCGCGCTCCACGCCGATGATGATGTGGGCCGCTTCCGACGAGCCGGACAGCCTGTCGCTCCGGCACGCGAAGAAGACGTACGCCTTGTCCGCCGCAGCCACGGCCCGCTCCCCCATCTTCAGCTCGGTGAACTGCGGGGCCGAGAGACCCGTCGGGGCGTTGTCGGCCAGGTCCCAGGTGATTCTGAGCTCGAAGCCCGGCGTACCGATGGGCGTGTACACACGGCAGGCGTCCTTCGGCACGGTGGAGCCCGGGAACGTTCCGGCAAGGTTCGCCGCGGCCTTCGCCACGGTGTACTTCTCCGCCGAGGCCTCGAACCGCGACGACCCCGTGATCACCTTCAGTGCCTTGGACGCGTCAGCGGACATGGCATCGCCACCGCAGAGTCGTGTCCCCGCAACGACCGCGTAGTCCTTCGGAGTTTTCGGAGTTCCGTCCACGTCTCCGCTCCCTCCACAACCCGTGGCCCCGAGAAACAACGAGCCGGCCACGGCCGCCGAGAGAAGCCCCCCGCGTACCGACCTACGACTGATCACTGTCCGCATCCTCACGTGTCCTCGGCCGTCCACCGGCCTCAGCCCGTCTCCGGGTCGTTTCCCTGCTGGTTCTCCCGGTCGTTGCCGACCCCGTAGCCGATCAGCATCGATTCGTGCAGGTCCTGCCCGAAAACGCTGTCCTTCCCCACACCGCGACGCTCCAGGAACTCCTCCATCGGGGCCTCGGCCATGCCCTCACCAGCGGAGTAGACCCTGGTCTTCTCCTCCCTGGTGAGGTCCTCCATCTTCTCCTTGTGCTCGTCCACCGAGTTGTCGGAGACGTCGCCGACCATCTGGCCGATGAGCTGTTCGGCGGCACCACTGGCCGTATCGGTCGCCAGCGGAATGAGCACCGCGGCCGTTCCCACGGCCGCGGTCGCGGGCAGGAAGGCGACGCCCGCCGCGATGCCCGCGGTGGCCCCGAACTCGACCCAGCCGGACCGCTTGGCGACCGCCTTCTCGTAGTCCTCGTGGGTCTTGAGGTTCGTCGCCTCCACCTGGTCGGCCCGGGACTGGTCCAGCATGCCCTGCACCTCGGCGCCCACGCGCACGGTCGCCCTGGCAGCGCCCTCGTGAATCCTTCCGTCCGGGCCCACCGTCTCTTCCAGCGCGCTACGGGTGTAGACCTGCTCCGCGGTCGAGACCGTCGCGTAGGCGTCCGGGTGCTGGCCCAGGGTGCTGAGGAAGCCCCGGACGACGCTCCGCCCGTTCCCGTCCGCGGTGTCCGAGAAGTCGAGGTGCCCTTCCGCATTCTTGCCCGGCGCGAACACGCTGTCCGGATCGTTCTTGTCCATCAGGATCGAGCACGAACCGGCTGCGGGTCTCGGCGTCGAACACGGACGACTTGATCACCTTGACGGCGACCAGCTGACCGGCGGGTGACTCGCCCAGGTAGACCCGGCTCATGCCGCCGGAGCCGATCCGGCCGCGAAGGGCGTAGCCCCCGATGTGCGTGGGGTCGTCACTCCTCAGCGGTTCCACAGCGGCCCATCTCCCCCTCGGCGTCTGGTTCCCCGCCCCGCGCGGCACCCGTGCGGACGGCCGGCCACAGTCTAGATCGACGGGCCGCCGTGGCTCCGGCCCCTCAAGCCCGTCGCCCCGGCCCCTCGGCCGAAAATCGCCTGCGGGACCGTCCTGCGGAATCACCCGGGGGGAGGCCTGGGTAAGGTCCGCACGGAGACCGCCACGACGACCGGAATCTCCAGCACGTCGCGCAACGGGGGGGGTGACGCGGGTGGGGTGGCGTGAGGAGATCGCCACAGCCCTGGGTGAGCTCGTCAGGCTCATGGGCGGCTCAGGGAGCAAACCGCGCTGGCAGCGCGTGGGACGCGCGGTCCGCGCCAGGGAGGCGGGCTGGTACGCGGTGGACCTGCGCGGTTCGGACATCGGCCCGGACCAGCTGGACTCGCTGCGACTCGCCGGCCCGGAGCCGGAGCACGTCGAGACGAAGGGATTCGCCGTCTCGGAGACGGTGCAGAACGGCTCCCTGCTCACGTTGAAGGTCGCCGAGTTCGCCGACCTCCCGGATGCGTATCTGTGGCTGCTAAAGCAACCGCCGACCTTCCTCGTGGAGGCACTGCGCGACGGGATCGCCGGGCTGGGCGAAACCCCGCTGGCGAGTGCCCTGGCCGCGGGGGTCATCGGTGGTGCGTCCTCCTCCGCCCCGGACCCTCCCGGTTTCCATCCCGCACAGGCGGACGCCTACCGCGCGTGCCTGAGCCAGGGCGTGCACCTGGTATGGGGTCCGCCGGGCACCGGCAAGACGACCGTGCTGAAGCGCGCCATCGGCGACCTGATCGCCCGCGGCGACCGGATACTGCTGGTCTCGGCCACCAACATCGCCGTGGACAATGCCCTGTTGGGCGTGCTGAAGGAAAACCGGCACGCACCGGGCGCCATCGTGCGCGTCGGCCCGCCGCAGCTGAGAGAGGTCGCCGACAACCCCCGTGTGTCGCTTCCTCTCATGGTGCGTGAACGGCTGGCCGAGACGGAGGAGCGCAGGCGTGCCGTCGAGGCCGCACTCGTGGACATGCGCAGCCGCGCGGCGGAACTCGCCGCGCTGGACGCCTCCCTCATCCGCTTCGATCCCCCCGCCTACTTCGCCGCGCTGAAACTGCTGCGCACGCCCGGCCAGGATCCGGTGTCCGCGCGGCAACGCATGGAGCACGCCACGGAGTTGCTGGAGCAGGCCGAAGCTGCCCGGGAGACGGCCGAGAGGGCCGTCGCGGCTGCGATGCGGCGCCACGAGGAAGCGGCGGAATCCCGCCGTCAGTGGTCGGAGGCCGACCGCCTGCACACGGAGCGGTCACGCATTCGCCAGGCAGCGGACCAGAAAGAGGCCGCGGCCCTGCTGGCCGAGGAGCAACTCCACTCCTTGCAAAAGGATCTGAGGCAGCTCGACGCCCAGGGGTCCATGGCCAGATGGCGCACCCGGGAGAGACGGCAGACTCTCCGCGAGCAGGTGGCCGCCGGGGAGGAAGAGGTCGACCGTGCACGCCGCGCCGCGCAGGCCGCACGCGCGACGGCCGAGGCGTACGCCGCCGCTTTGGAGAAGGAACTGGCGGAGCTGATCGCCGGCATCGCGCACACACCAGAGCAGATCGCCTCCCGGGAGCAGGCGCTCGCCACGGCCCGGGCGGCCGGCAGATCAGCCGCCGACGCCGCAGCCGCCCGCAGGGACGAGGCCACCGAACTTGAGCGGGCTGTCGTCCGCGCCCTCGACGCCGCAGAGATGACCGCTCTCGCCCAGCGGGAGGACTGGCCCGCCCGCCACGCCCGCGCCGAACGGCTGCGCCCGCAGGTGACGGCCGACACCGCCGGTCGCACCGCTCTGGAGGAACAGTTCCGGCAGGTCCAGGAGGAGTACGAACGTCTCGCCCGCAACGCCCAGGGCGAGATCGTCAAAGGTGCCCGGCTCATCGCCACGACGCTCGCGCGGTTCCGCACCAACAAGGCGGTCTTCGAAGGCCCGTATGACGTCGTCCTCGTCGACGAGGCCGGTGCGGCGACCTTGCCCGAGGTGATCCTCGCGGCGGCGAAGGCGACCCGGACGGCTGTGCTTCTCGGTGATTTCATGCAACTCGGCCCCGTCATCGAGGAGCAGTTGAAGGATTTCGACCGCCCGGATGTGAAGCGCTGGCTGCTCCCGGACGTCTTCGAGCACTGCGGCATCCGGGAACCGGCGGACGCCCACCGGCACCCGGCCTGCGTCACCCTGACCGAACAGCATCGTTTCGGCCCTGCGGTCATGCGGCTGGCCAACTCACTGGCCTACGGCGGGACACTGCGGGGTGGCAAGCAGACCGTGGCGCCGAGGCTACCCGACGACCCGGAGATCGTCGTTGTCGACACCGACGGACTGCACGAGCTGGCGCGGCCCCACCTGACCGGCCGGCGCAGCGGCTGGTGGCCGGCCGGCGTGCTGATCTCCAGAGCCCTCGTGGAGTACCACCGCGCAGAGGGTGAGGAGACGGGCATCGTCACGCCGTACGGTACGCAGGCGGACGCGACCCTGGAGGCTCTGCGGGACGTGGAGGCCGGGGGCGGCGCCCTGGCGGAGGTGGGCACGGCGCACCGCTTCCAGGGCCGGGAGTTCCCCGTCGTCATCTTCGACACGGTCGAGGGTGCCGACGGCCGGGAACTGTGGATGTCCCTGGCACACCGGGAGCCCGACGCGTCGGACTGGGCGCGCAACGGCGTACGCCTGTTCAACGTGGCGGCCACCCACGTCCAGTCGCGCCTTTACGTCATCGGCAGTTGGGAAAGAATCCGCTCGGCACGCGACGGCAGGGCCTTCTCGCATCTGGCGGCACTGGTCGGCACCGCCGGCGTACGACGGTTGCGGGCCAGCCATCTGATCACCCCGCCGCACGAGGAGGCGCGGGACCTCGGCGGCTTCGGGGCCGCACTCGCCGACGTCCTGGCCCGGCACGTCGAGGTGACGGGCATCGACGACGAAATCACCTTCTTCAGCACGTTCGAGGACGAGATCCGCAAGGCCCGCACCTCGGTCTGGCTGTGGGCGCCGTGGGTCGCGAACCGAGTGCGCGGCATCCTGCCGCTGCTGCGCGAGGCCACCGGACGCGGTGTACGCGTGACCGTGTTCATCCGTGACGACACAGACCAGCTCCAGGCCCGCCCGGACAACCAGAGCCTCATCGCCGACCTCAGAGCCGTCGTCCACACCGTCATCCCCGTCAACGTCATGCACCAGAAGATCGCGGTGATCGACGAACTCACGGTGATGATCGGGAGCCTCAACACCCTGTCCCAGTCGCGGACCCGAGAAGTCATGGTGACGATGCGTGGCGGCCACTTCGCCCGCAAGCTGCTGGAGCACGAGCACGCCGAGCTCTTCACCCGCCCGCCGAACTGTGCCCGTTGCGGCGGCACGAGCATCGAGCTGCGCCGCCACAAGAACGGAAGCTGGTTCTGGCGCTGCTACGACGCGGTCTGCAAGACCGGGGCCAACGGCCGGAGCAATGCATGGAACACGGACATACGGATGGGCAGGGAAAGGCGCTGAAGGTCAGGCGGTGCAACCTCCGGAGCCTTGCACGGCGACAGTGCGAGGCAGGTGTCGGCCACGTGGACCCACATGCCGCCCGCGACGAGCAGGGAGCGGTCGGCCGACACGAGGGGAAGTAATGGTGCAGGCCTCCGACGCCCACCCGGTCATCGGGCCATCAGTCGGTCGTGCACGTAGGCCGGCCCTCCGCGCCCGGCGGGCTCGCGCAGGACGGCGACGCGGTAGGTGTACGGGCCCTACCGGTCGCCGCACAGGGCTGAACGCCTCCGAGATGCGAGCGGCACGGGAGAGGACCGACGCCTGGGAGGTGCCATCATCGTCTCGCTCCTAGCCTGTGCGGGCAGTGGTGCACCGATCCGGGCGGCTCTCCTCGCGAAGCCGGATGCGGGCCGCGTCGTGGGCGTGGCCCCGCTGCCGCCACAGCGCCTCCCGCAGCGCCACCGCCTCGTAGGGCGGTTCCGCCCTGGCACGGCGGTGATCGGCGCCAGCATCCGCGCCAGTCGTGCAAGGCGGTGGGCGGCGGGCTGGCCTGCCGACTCGCTGCACACACCTCGCAGGAGGCCCTGACAGCCGTCAGAACCGGCGTCGACCGAGTGCCAAGACCACTTGCCGCCGCGAGAGCCGAGGTGGGCCGGACGGAGCGCGTCCAGCGCTCGGCGCGACTCGCGAAACACCAGGTCAGTGCCATGCACCCTGCATTTGTCGTGGTTCACATGGTGCACTTCAGGAAACCGGTCGGGCACACCTGGCCGCGTCTGGGAATTCGACGAAACCGCGGGTCAGGAGCCCTTCCCGGCAGGCTCAAGGATGGCGACGCACTCCACATGATGCGTCATAGGAAACAGATCGAACGCCCGAAGCGTCCGCACCCGGTAGCCGCCCTCCCGGAAGTACCCCAGGTCCCGGGCCAGCGCAGCGGGATCGCAAGCGACGTAGGCGATGCGGCGGGCCCCGAGGGAGGACAGGTGGGCGACCGTGTCGCGGCCGGCGCCGGCGCGGGGCGGGTCGAGGACGATCAGGTCGACCTCCGTGATGCCGGTGCGCGGCAGGACCGACTCGACCTTGCCCTGCTCGACGCGGACCCGCGGGAAGTCGGCCAGGTTGTGCCGCGCGTCCTCCACCGCCCGCTTGCCGGACTCGATGCCGAGGACCGCGCCCTTGTCGCCGAGGCGGTCGGCGAGCGCGCCGGCGAAGAGGCCGACACCGCAGTAGAGGTCCAGGGCCGTCTCGCCCTTGCGGGGCAGCAGGCCCTGCATGACGGCGGTGACGAGCGTGTCCGCCGCCTTCGGGTGCACCTGCCAGAAGCCGCCGTTGCCCACCCGGTGCGTACGGCCGTCCGCGCGTTCGCGGACGAAGGGGCGGCCGTGGACGCGGTGCACCCCGCCGGACTTCTCGTCCACCCGCAGGACCGACACCGGCCGGTCCAGTTCGACCAGCGGGAGGCGGGCGCCCGGGCGCGGGGTGAGGATGACCTGGCGGTCCTGGGATCCGGTCGCCGCGACGGCCTCGACCGATTCCATGCCGGTCCAGTCCCGCTTCTCGATGCCCAGCTCGCTGACGCCTGCCGCCGCGATCATGCAGTGGTCGATGCGCTCGACCTCGTGCGAGCGGTGCCGGCGCAGACCGGCGTGGCCCTCGGCGTCGACGGCGTACTGGACGCGGGTGCGCCACTGCGGGACCTGTCCGGCGGGCAGCTTGTCGCCCTCGGCCGGGACCACGGTGCCGTCCCAGCCCGCCTCCTCGGGGGTGAGGCCGGCGAGCCGCTGAAGCTGCTCGGCGATGACGTCGGCCTTCAGCCGGCGCTGGGCGCCCGGCTTGGCGTGCTGCCAGTCGCAGCCGCCGCAGCGGCCGGGGCCGGCGAAGGGGCAGGGCGCCTCGATGCGGTCCTTGGACGCCTCCAGGATCCGTACGGCGTCCGCGCGCAGGAAGCGGGCGCCTTCCTCCCCCTCGGTCACCCTCGCCACCACCCGCTCGCCGGGCAGCGTGTGCCGGACGAACAGCACCTGTCCCTCGGGGGTACGGGCGATGCAGTGGCCGCCGTGGGCGACGGGGCCGATCTCGACCTCGTACTCCTCGCCCACCAGAGACTTGGTCGGTTCTGCCTGCATGGTGGGGTGACTCCAGACCGGGAAATCGGGGAAAGGGGGCGGCCCGCACCGGCGGGCCCGACAACAGCCCACCAGTCTACGGCCTTCCCGCCCCGCCTCGGGCCTCGCCCGAGGCGGGGCGGGAACGACGCCGACTCGGACGACGCCGACTCGGACTTCACCGGGGCTTCCGTCGACGCCGACTCGGGCGATACCGACTCGGACCTCGCCGAGGGCCCCGGTTCCCGACGGCTCAGTCCTTGCCCGACGGCTCCTTCGGCCGTACCACCGCCGGACCGCGCCGGACGGCGCCCGGTGCGTTCCACTCCTGCCGCTTGCGGGCGCGGGCCCGGGCGGCCTCGGAGGAGGCCAGCTGGTAGGGGACGGAGGTGACCATCACGCCGGGTGTGAACAGCAGACGGCCCTTGAGGCGCAGCGCGCTCTGGTTGTGCAGCAGGTGCTCGTACCAGTGGCCGACCACGTACTCGGGGATGATCACGGAGACCGCGTCGCGCGGGGACTCCTTGCGCAGGCCCTTGACGTACTCGATGATCGGCCGCGTGATCTCGCGGTACGGCGAGTCCAGGACCTTGAGCGGTACGTCGATCCCGCGCCGCTCCCACTCCTCGCGCAGCGCCTTGGTCTCGGCCGGGTCGACGTTGACGGTCAGCGCCTCCAGGGTGTCCGAGCGCATCAGCTTGGCGTAGGCCAGGGCGCGCAGCGTCGGACGGTGGATCTTCGAGATCAGCACCACCGAGTGCACCCGCGACGGGCGGACCATGTCGTCGGCCGGGCCCTCGGGCGCGGCGATCTCCTCGGCGACCCGGTCGTAGTGCTTCCGGATGGCGGTCATCGTCGCGTAGAAGATGCACATGCCGAGCAGGGCCACCCAGGCGCCGTGCGTGAACTTGGTGACCAGGACGACGACGAGCACCAGGCCGGTGAAGAAGGCGCCGAACGCGTTGATGGCCCGGGAGCGGATCATGTGGCTGCGCTTGGCCGGGTCCTTCTCGACCCGCAGGTGGCGGTTCCAGTGCCGGACCATGCCGGTCTGGCTGAGCGTGAAGGACACGAACACGCCGACGATGTAGAGCTGGATCAGGCGGGTGGAGTCGGCGCCGTAGATGAAGACCAGCAGCATCGCCGCGCCGGCGAGCAGCACGATGCCGTTGGAGAAGGCGAGCCGGTCGCCGCGGGTGTGCAGCTGGCGCGGCAGGTAGCGGTCCTGCGCGAGGATCGAGCCGAGCAGCGGGAAGCCGTTGTACGCCGTGTTGGCCGCCAGGAACAGGACGAGCGCGGTGGCGGCGGCGAGGAGGACGAACAGGAAGCTGCCCTTGCCGAAGACCGCCTCGGCGACCTGGGAGATCACCGGGTTCTGGACGTAGCCGGAGCCGAGCGGGACGCCGTTGTGCAGCAGGTCGGTGGCCGGCCGCTCGGCCATGCGGACCTTGGTGGTCATGGCGAGCGCGATGATGCCGCAGAACATGGTGACGGCCAGCAGGCCCATCATGGCGAGCGTGGTGGCCGCGTTCTTCGACTTGGGCTTGCGGAAGGCCGGGACGCCGTTGGAGATGGCCTCGACGCCGGTGAGGGCGGCACAGCCGGAGGAGAAGGCACGCAGCAGCAGGAAGACGAGCGCGAAGCCGGCGAGGCCCTGGTGCTCGGCCTTGATGTGGTAGTCGGCCGTCGGCGCCCGCATGGTGTCCCCGAGGACCAGACCGCGGAAGGCACCCCAGGCGATCATGATGAAGACGCCGCCGACGAAGACGTAGGTCGGGATCGCGAAGAGCTTGCCCGACTCCTTCACGCCCCGCAGGTTCATCAGCGTCAGCAGCACGATCACGGCGGCCGCGCAGAACACCTTGTGCTCGACCACGAAGGGGATCGCGGAGCCGAGGTTCTCGATGCCGGAGGAGATGGAGACGGCGACGGTCAGGACGTAGTCCACGAGCAGGGCGCTGGCCACGGTGAGGCCGGCCTTGGGGCCGAGGTTGGTGGTCGCGACCTCGTAGTCGCCGCCGCCGCTCGGGTAGGCGTGCACGTTCTGCCGGTAGGAGGCGACCACGGTGAACATCAGCACGACGACCGCGACCGCGATCCACGGGCTGAAGTGGTACGCCGACACGCCCGCGATGGACAGGACCAGCAGGACCTCCCCCGGCGCGTAGGCGACGGAGGACAGCGGGTCGGAAGCGAAGACGGGGAGTGCGATGCGCTTCGGCAGGAGCGTTTCGCCCAGCCGGTCACTGCGCAGTGCGCGCCCGATCAGGATCCGTTTGGGCACGTCGGTCAGTTTGGACACGAGAGAGGATCGTAAGCCTTCGAACTGGCACCCGCCCACCCGGCGTGCTGGATCTGCCTCACGAGTGAAATCGGGGGCGCACGGAACTACGGAATCCGTGCTTCGTGTGCCCGTCGTGCCTAGATGGCAAACCCCGCCTGTCATCGCACTTCGGAGGTTCCATGCCCGCGACCGCGGAGCTGATCGGGGCGCTGCTCGCCCTCGGCGGCCTCGGAATCCTGACCCTGTGCAGCGTGCGCAGCATCACTCGCCGACGGCTGCGGCCACCACCCGCGGCACAGGGGTGCCCACCGCGCGGCGCCCGTGTGTAGCTTTGGGCGTCGGTCTGAGACCCTGATGCTGAGCAGTAGCTTTTGGACACCGGAAGGACGGTCGTGCACATCGTCATCATGGGCTGTGGAAGAGTGGGTTCCGCTCTTGCCCAGACCCTGGAGCAACAGGGACACACGGTCGCCGTGATCGACCAGGACCCCACCGCCTTCCGTCGGCTGGGCCCGGGATTCGGGGGCCGCCGGGTCACCGGCGTCGGTTTCGACCAGGACACCCTGCGCGAGGCGGGCATCGAGGAGGCCGGCGCCTTCGCCGCCGTCTCCAGCGGCGACAACTCCAACATCATCTCGGCGCGCGTGGCACGCGAGATGTTCGGCGTGGAGAACGTGGCCGCCCGCATCTACGACCCCCGCCGTGCCGAGGTCTACCAGCGCCTGGGCATCCCCACCGTGGCCACGGTGCGCTGGACCGCCGACCAGATGCTGCGCCGGCTGCTGCCCTCCGGGGCCGAGCCGCTGTGGCGCGATCCCACCGGCGGGGTGCAGCTCGCCGAGGTGCACGCCTCCCCGAAGTGGGTCGGCCACAAGATCAGCAAGCTCCAGGAGGAGACGGGCGTCCGGGTGGCGTTCCTGACCCGCCTGGGCGAGGCGATCCTGCCCACCTCGCAGACGGTGTTGCAGGAGGGCGACCTCGTGCACGTGATGATGCGGACGGACGACGTGGACAAGGTCGAGGCGGCGTTCGCCGGGGGCCCGGAAGAGGAGGGCGGTCACTGATGAGGGTCGCCATTGCCGGGGCCGGCGCCGTCGGCCGCTCGATCGCGGGCGAGCTGCTGGAGAACGGCCACGAGGTCCTGCTGATCGACAAGGCGCCGACCGCCATCTCGGTCGAGCGCGTCCCGCAGGCGGAGTGGCTGCTCGCCGATGCCTGCGAGATCACCTCGCTGGACGAGGCGGCGTTGCAGCGCTGCAACGTCGTGATCGCCGCGACCGGCGACGACAAGGTGAACCTGGTCGTCTCGCTGCTCGCCAAGACGGAGTACGGCGTTCCGCGCGTCGTGGCCCGGGTGAACAACCCGAAGAACGAGTGGCTGTTCAACGAGGCCTGGGGCGTCGACGTCGCCGTCTCCACCCCGCGTCTGATGTCCGCCCTGGTCGAGGAGGCGGTGAGCGTCGGCGACCTGGTCCGGCTGCTGCGCTTCAGCCACGGCGACGCCAACCTCGTCGAGCTGACCCTGCCGGAGGAGTCGGCGCTGGCCGGCACCCAGGTCGGGGACGTGCAGTGGCCGGAGGACACCTCCCTGGTCACGATCATCCGCGGCACCCGGGTGCTGACGCCCTCCAAGGAGGACTCCCTGGAGCCGGGCGACGAACTCCTCTTCGTGGCCGCGCAGGCCCGGGAGGAGCAGCTGGAGGACCTGCTGTCGGTGCGGCGGAAGGACTGACCGTACGACGACGGAGGGCGCCCTTGTCACCAAGGGCGCCCTTCGTCGTCGTAAGTCCCCGGAGGGGCCGGCCTAGCTCTCCCGGCGGTGTCGGCCGCCGGCCGCATCGGCAGCGGCCTTCCTCTCCTCGGCCGCCTTCTCCTCCGCCTCCATCTCCGCGAACACGTCGATGGGCGCGGGCGCCTTGGCGAGGAAGACCCAGGTCAGCCACACCGCCAGCAGGAACGGCGGGATCTTCAGGATGACCAGGACCCAGCCGAGCTGCGCGGTGTCGGCCCACCAGTACAGCGGGAAGAGGATCGCGCACTTGGCGAGCAGGATCAGGCCCCAGGCCCAACTGGCCTTGGCGTACGCCTTCTTGCGGCCGGGGTTGCGGGTGCGCCAGGAGAGGTTCTCCTTGAAGACCGGGCCGAGGACGACACCGATCAGGGGCACACCGGCCAGCGTGGTGATGATGTAGGCCAGCGCCAGGCCCAGCGTGTACAGCATGCCGGGGAGGTAGAAGTCCTTGGCGTTGCCGGTGAACATCGCGAACACGACACCGAAGACCACGCCGAAGACACCGCTGAAGGCGTGCTTGACGGTGTCCTTCATCGCCAGCCGGACCACGACCAGGATCAGCGACAGGGCCAGCGCGGCGATCGCCGCCATGTGCAGGTTCTTGTTGACCGTGAAGATCGCGACGAAGAGCAGGCCCGGCAGGACCGTCTCGACCATGCCGCGGACCCCGCCGAAGGCCTCGAACAGCGCCGCCTCGGTCACCGCGCGGGCGTCGTCGGGCTGAGTCTGGTCGGTGTCTTGGGTCGGCTTGTCGAGGGACGTCACCGGCTACTCCCGTCCGAGGGGTCGCAGTTCGTATTTCGGGTTGAACAGCACCCGGCGGCCCCGGCTCATCGAGATCCGGCCCGATGCGATCAGCTTGCGCCCCGGTTCTATCCCCACGATGGAGCGCCTGCCGAGCCACACCACGTCCAGCGCGGCGGAGCCGTCGAACAGCTCGGCCTCCAGGGCCGGG
Source organism: Streptomyces corchorusii (assembly GCF_001514055.1). NCBI lineage: Bacteria > Bacillati > Actinomycetota > Actinomycetes > Kitasatosporales > Streptomycetaceae > Streptomyces > Streptomyces corchorusii. The sequence continues at coordinate 195,300 of NZ_KQ948361.1, forward strand.
ACGCCGGCGCGCGGGCGCAGGGTGACCGTGCGCAAGGTACCAGTTACGGTGACGATCTGCCGGTCGTGACAGTCACCGATCTTCGTGCACCCGGCCGTCTCCGCGTCCTCGCGCAGCTCCTCGGACTCCAGGTCCTCCTGCGACGAGGAGAGCCGGTCGAGCATGCGCCGGAACCGGCCGGCCTGCTTTTCGGAACGAGGAACAGCAGTCATACCTGAAGCGTACCGGGGTGCGCCGACAGGGCCGTAGCGCAGTTCACTCCCGCGGCTGGCTCTCCCCCCCGGGGGCGGCTCCTGCCCGCCGGGCGGTTCACGTCTCGAACCGATACCCCACGGTTCACGTCTCGAACCGGTACCCCATCCCCGGCTCGGTGATGAAGTGCTTCGGGTGCGACGGGTCCGACTCCAGCTTCCGCCGCAGCTGGGCCATGTACACCCGCAGGTAGTTGCTCTCGGTCCCGTACGACGGCCCCCACACCTCCTGGAGCAGCTGCTTCTGGCTGACCAGCCGGCCGGTGTTGCGGACCAGCACCTCCAGCAGGTGCCACTCGGTCGGGGTGAGCCGGACGTCCTTGCCGCCCCGGTTGACCTTCTTGGCGGCGAGGTCGACGGTGAAGCCCTCGGTCTCCACGGTCGTCACGTCGTCCTCGCCCGGCCCGGCCGGCTCGGCCCGGCGGACGGCGGCCCGCAGCCGGGCCAGCAGCTCGTCCATGCCGAACGGCTTGGTCACGTAGTCGTCGGCGCCCGCGTCCAGCGCCTCGACCTTCTCGTCGGAGGAGTGGCGGGCGGACAGCACCAGGATCGGCACCCGGGTCCAGCCGCGCAGCCCCCTGATCACCTCGACGCCGTCCATGTCGGGCAGGCCCAGGTCGAGGACGATCACGTCGGGGTGGCGGGAGGCGGCGAGTTCGAGCGCGGTCCTGCCGTCGGGGGCCGCGTCGACCTCGTACTTGCGTGCCTTGAGGTTGATCACGAGGGCGCGCACGATCTGCGGCTCGTCGTCGACCACGAGCACCCTCGTGGAGGTCTGGGGGGACCCCCCAGCCGGGCTCACCATGTGGCCTGCCTTTCCGGTTCGGTACGGGACTCCCCGGCGGGGAGGGGCTCGGGACGCGGTCCTGCGGCGCGCAGGCTCAGCACCATGGTGAGCCCGCCGCCCGGCGTGTCCTCGGCGGTGAGGGTGCCGCCCATGGCCTCGGCGAAGCCCCGGGCGACCGCGAGGCCGAGCCCGACGCCGGCACCGCGCGGAGCGTCACCGTACCGCTGGAAGGGCTCGAAGATGCGGTCCTTGGCCTCGTCCGGGACGCCCGGCCCGCGGTCCACCACGCGCACCTCCACGCGGTCGGCGATGGCGCTCGCGGCCACCAGGACGCGCCGCCCGTGCGGGCTGTACTTGACGGCGTTCTCCACCAGGTTGGCCACCGACCGCTCCAGCAGCCCGGGGTCGACGGCGACCATGGGCAGCGTCTCGGGCACGTCGAGCTCCACGCTGTCCTCGGGTACGCCGCCCAGCGCCATCGGCACGACCTCGTCGACGTCGATCTCGCGGATCAGCGGGGTGACCGTGCCCGTCTGGAGGCGGGACATGTCCAGGAGGTTGCCCACGAGGTGGTCGAGCCGGTCGGCGCCCTCCTCGATGCCCTCCAGCAGCTCCGCCTGGTCCTCCTCGGACCAGGCGACGTCGTCGGAGCGCAGGGAGGACACGGCGGCCTTGATGCCGGCCAGCGGGGTGCGCAGGTCGTGGCTGACGGCGGCCAGCAGGGCGGTGCGGATGCGGTTGCCCTCGGCGAGGGTGCGGGCCCGGTCGGCCTCCTCCTTCAGGCGCCTGCGGTCGAGCACGACGGCGGCCTGGGCGGCGAACGCGGCGAGCACCCGGCGGTCCGCGGCGGGCAGCACCCGGCCGCTGAGCGCGAGCGCCATGTGGTCGCCGACGGGCACGTCGACGTCGGCGTCCTCGGGGCGCTCCAGCGGCGGCCCGAAGCCGGCGCGGCCCGCGCACGTCCAGGGCGCCACGTCGCCGGCGCGTTCCAGCAGGGCGGCCGACTCCATGGCGAAGGTCTCGCGGACCCGCTCCAGCAGCTCCTCCAGGCTCGTCTCGCCCCGCAGCACGTTCCCGGCCAGGAAGGAGAGGATCTCGGACTCGGCGCGCAGCCGGGCGGCCTGGTGGGTGCGCCGGGCGGCGAGGTCGACCACCGAGGCGACCGCCATCCCCACCCCGAAGAAGATCGCGATGGCGACGATGTTCTTGGGGTCGGCGACGGTCAGCCGGTGCAGCGGCGGGGTGTAGAAGTAGTTCAGCAGCAGGGAGCCGAAGGCCGCCGAGGCCAGCGCGGGCAGCAGGCCGCCGAGCAGGGCCGCCGCGACGGTGACGGCCAGGAACAGCAGCATGTCGTTGGCGAGGCCGAGGTCGACGGTGTTCAGCAGCACCGCGAGGACCGCCGGACCGGCCAGACCGACCGCCCAGCCCCAGATGATCCGGGCCCGCCCGAGCCGGCCGCCCCGGGCCACGGGCAGTCCCCGGCCCTTGGCGACCTCTTCGTGGGTGACGATGTGCACGTCCAGGTCGGGGCCGGAGTCCCGGGCGACCGTGGCGCCGACGCCGGGCCCGAAGACGTACTGCCAGGCCTTGCGGCGGGAGGAGCCGAGCACGATCTGGGTGGCGTTGACCCCGCGTGCGAAGTCGAGCAGGGCGGCCGGGACGTCGTCGCCGACCACCTGGTGGAACGTTCCGCCGAGGTCCTCGACCAGGGTGCGCTGGATGGCCAGCTCCTTCGGGGAGGCCGAGGACAGCCCGTCGCTGCGGGCGATGTAGACGGCCATGACCTCGCCGCCGGCGCCCTTCTCGGCGAGCCGGGTGGCCCGGCGGATCAGGGTGCGCCCCTCGGGGCCGCCGGTCAGGCCCACCACGATCCGCTCCCGGGAGCCCCATATCGTCGAGACCCGGTGCTCGCTGCGGTAGGCGTTGAGGTACGCGTCGACCCGGTCGGCCACCCACAGCAGCGCCAGCTCGCGCAGGGCGGTGAGGTTGCCGGGGCGGAAGTAGTTGGACAGGGCCGCGTCGACCTTGTCCGGCTGGTAGATGTTGCCGTGGGCCATGCGGCGGCGCAGGGCCTGCGGGGACATGTCGACCAGCTCGATGTCGTCGGCCCGCCGTACGACCTCGTCCGGGACGGTCTCCCGCTGCCGCACCCCGGTGATCGACTCGACCACGTCGCCGAGTGACTCCAGGTGCTGGATGTTGACGGTGGAGACCACGTCGATGCCGGCGGCCAGCAGCTCCTCCACGTCCTGCCAGCGCTTGGTGTTGCGGGAGCCGGGGATGTTGGTGTGGGCCAGCTCGTCCACGAGGGCGACGGCGGGCGCCCGGCGCAGCACGGCCTCGACGTCCATCTCGCCGAAGACGGCGCCCCGGTACTCCAGCTGCCTGCGCGGCACCTGCTCCAGACCGTGCAGCATCACCTCGGTGCGCGGCCGGCCGTGGCTCTCCACCAGCGCGACCACGCAGTCGGTGCCCCGCTCGACCCGGCGGTGCGCCTCGGAGAGCATCGCGTAGGTCTTACCCACGCCCGGTGCCGCACCGAGGTAGATCCGAAGCTTGCCGCGTGCCATGGCCCCATTGTCTTCCCGTGCGTGTCGCCTGCGCAGCGTCGACCCTACGGCCCGCGATCACGGCGAACGGGACGGGGAGCGGGAGCGGGGCGCAACTTTGACGGAACCCTGATGAGAGCCCGCCGGGCGGCGCGGCTCAGTGCTCGGTGATCTCCCCGTCGCGCAGCTCCAGCACCCGGTCGGCCAGGTCCAGCAGGGTCGCGTCGTGCGTGGCGACCAGCGCCGTGACCCTCCCCCAGTGCCCCAAAGGGCCTGGGAGGTGCCCCCAGCTGTGGACGACGGCCCGCAGCAGCTCCATCACGGCGTGCCCGGTCTCGGCGTCGAGCTGGCCGGTGGGCTCGTCCGCGATGAGCAGGGCGGGCCGGTTGGCGAGGGCCCGCGCGATGGCGACCCGCTGCTGCTGGCCGCCGGACAGCTCGCCGGGCCGCTGGGCCGCGTGCCCGGCGAGCCCCACGAGGGAGAGCAGCAGCTCCACCCGCTCCTCGCGCTCACGCGGGTCGGCACGACGCAGCCGCAGCGGTACGCCGACGTTCTCGGCGGCGCTCAGGATCGGGATGAGCCCGAAGGACTGGAACACGAACCCGACCCGGTCCCGCCGCAGCCGGAGCAGCTCGCTCTCGCCGAGCCGGGCGAGGTCCCGCCCCTCGACCTCCACCCGGCCCTGGTCGGGTGTGTCCAGCCCGCCGACGATGTTCAGCAGGGTGGTCTTGCCGGACCCCGACCGCCCTTTCAAGGCGACGAGTTGCCCCCGGGGCACCTCGAAGGACACCCCGCGCAACGCGTGCACGGCGGCGGCCCCCACCCCGTACGACTTGTGCACGCCCTCGACCCGCACCATGGTCTCGGTGACCACGCGCCCGCTCATACCGCCTCCCCCGGTCGACCGCGCATCAGTATCACCGGTCAGGGTGGCGCCTCGTAAGGGGCGCGGGGAACTGCGCGAGCGACGACGACGAACCCGCACCCGGCGACGGCCGGGCACCCCGACGGCGCGCCCCCGCAGGAGAATGGGCCGCCCCCCTGGGGGGACGGCCCGTGTATCGCTGTATCGCTGCCGAAGCCGTCAGCGGACTTCGGTGATCTCGGGTCCCCGCTGCAACTGCCCCATCCCGCCGGAGAACCGCGAGCCCTCCTCCTGCTGGACCCCCTCGGGGACCATCTGCGCGTCGTTCGGCAGCTTGAGGACGATCGGGTCGCGCGGGGCCATCGGACCCTCGCCGCGGACCACGACGGTGTCCCGGAAGATCTGCTCCAGCAGCCCGGCGGCCTGCGGCTGCACCGCGCCCTGGCCGGAGATCACCCCGCGCAGGAACCACCGCGGGCCGTCCACGCCGACGAACCGGACGACCTGGAAGCCGCCGGTGCCGTCCGGAAGCTGCACCGGGACCTGCGCGCGCAGCTCCCACCCGAGCGGGCCCTCGACCTCGTCGACGATGCCACCCTGCTGGGTGATGCCGGACGCGATCTCCTCGCGGACCTCGCCCCAGATGCCCTCGCGCTTGGGCGCGGCGAACGCCTGGAGCTGGATGGCGCTGTCGCGCAGCACGACGGTCGCGGCGACGATGGCGTCACCGGCGACCTCGACCCGCAGCTCCATGCCGTCGACGCCCGGTACGAACAGACCGCCGAGGTCCACGCGGCCCTCGGCCGGGTCGCGCACCTCGCTGCTGTCCCACGGCCCGTCGGGCCGGGGCCCGGGCTCAAGCCGGACGCGCTCGCGCTCGGCCTCCTCTTCGTCCGCCTCGGTGTCGACGCTGTCGACGACCTGCTCGGCCTCGCCGGCCGCGTCCTCGGCGGCACCCTTCTTCTTGCGACGTCCGAACACGTCACTGTCCTTCCCGGTCGGATACGACCGAAGCGTATCGATTCCCACCCGTCGGACCGCCGTCGGCGGCCTGACCGCTTGTGCCGCTCTCGCCGCCCACCGCGGCATGGCCACCGGTGGACCCGAAGCCCCCTTCGGCCCGCGCCGAGCCGGGAAGTTCCGCGACCTCCTGGAAGCGGACCCTCTCGACCTGCTGGACGACCAGTTGGGCAATCCGGTCGAAGCGCTCGAACCGCACGCTCTCGCGCGGGTCGAGATTCACCACGATCACCTTGATCTCCCCACGGTACCCGGCATCAACCGTCCCCGGGGCATTCACGAGGGCGACACCGCAGCGGGCGGCGAGACCGGAACGCGGATGCACGAAGGCCGCGTACCCCTCCGGCAGGGCGATCGACACACCCGTGGGCAGGACGGCCCGTTCTCCGGGCGCCAGCTCGCACGCCTCGGTGGTGCGCAGATCGGCTCCGGCGTCCCCGGGATGCTCGTACGCCGGAAGCGGTACGTCCGGGTCGACGCGCCGGATCAGGACGTTCAGCGGGTCTCGGCTCACGGGTTCACCTCGAAGGCGCGGCTGCGGCGGATCTGGTCCGGGTCGTTCATGGCGGCCTGGATCTCCGCGGGGCGGCCGTGGTCGATGAAGTGGTCGACCTTGACCTCGATGAAGAGGGCGTCGGCGCGGACGGCCACCGGCCCGTCGGGGCCGCCGATGCGTCCGGTGGCGGTGGAGTAGATCTTCCGCCCGGCGACGGCGGTGACCTCGGCCTCCAGGTACAGCGTGGTGCCGACGGGCACGGGCCGTACGAAGTCGGTCTCCAGCCGTCCGGTGACGGCGATGGTGCGCAGCAGCCAGTTCAGCGAGCCGAGGGTCTCGTCCAGGGCCGTGGCGAGCACTCCGCCGTGCGCGAGGCCCGGGGCGCCCTGGTGGGCGGGCTGCACGGTGAACTCGGCGGTCAGCGAGACGCCCTCGCCGGCGCGGGCCTCCAGGTGCAGTCCGTGCGGCTGCCCGGGACCGCACCCGAAACAGTGTTCGTAGTGGGCGCCGAGGAGCTCCCCGGGCGCGGGTGCGTCGGGGTGCCGTACCGGTTTCCCCGCGTCGGCGGGGGGCTGAAGAGCTGCGGAACTACCACTCACAGGCGCAGACCTTACCCGCCCGCCCGTCACCCGCCACCGCCCCACTCGACAGCGCTCCGCGCCGACCGCCCCGGCTCCTGGCGTATGCCGATCCCGTGCCAAGCTGGCTCCATGCAGCTCTCCGCCACCCCGTACGAAGAACGCCTCACCGCCCCCCGCTCGTGGTGGCTGATCAGCTTCCTGGTGGGCGTCTCGTTCGCCCTGATCCTGCTGCCCTTCGGCACCCTGCCGCTGCTCGGCGGCCTGGTCGGCGGCACGGCCGCGGCGGCGGTGGTGGCCAGCGCCTACGGTTCCCCGCGCATCCGGCTCGTGGGCGACTCCCTGATCGCGGGCGAGGCGAAGATCCCGGTGGCGGCGCTGGGCGAGGCGCGGATCCTGGACGCGGAGGAGGCCCGCGCCTGGCGGACGTACAAGGCCGACACCCGGGCGTTCCTGCTGCTGCGCGCCTACATCCCGACGGCGCTGCGCGTGGAGGTCACGGACCCGCAGGACCCGACGCCGTACCTGTACCTGTCGACGCGGGAGCCGGAGAAGCTGGCCGCGGCGATCGAGGCGGCGCGCAAGGCGCACGCCTAGAGTCCGTCGGGCAGTTCGCGCAGTCTCAGCGGTTCCGCCGGCTTCTCCAGCGGCGGCAGTTCCGGCAGTTCGTCCCAGGGCACCTGGATCTTGCGCAGGTCGGCCCGGATGCGGGCCGCGAGTCTCTTGGTGTCCCGGCGGTTCATGACCGCCCCGACCGTGGCCCCGACCATGAACGGCATCAGGTTGGGCAGGTCGCGCACCATCCGCTTCATGATCTGCTGGCGGAGCCGGCGCTTCATGTGGCCGCCCATGGCCGTGTCGTACGTCGACGGCTTCATCACGTCGATCCCGCGCTCCCCCGACCAGGAGGACAGATACGCGGCGGAGCGGGCTTTGAGGTTCCCGGGCGGGCGTACGCCGTAGACCTCGTGCAGTTCGGCGATGAGCTTCAGCTCGATCGCGGCGACCCCGGTGATCTCCGCGGCCAGCTCGGTCGGCATGGCCGGCGGCACCGGCAGCATGGCCGCGGCTCCGATCCCGGCTCCGACAGTGGAGGTGCCGGCCGCCGCACCCGCCACCAGCTTGTCGGCCAGTTCCTCGGGTCCGAGGCCGGGGAACTGCCCGCGCAGGGTCGCGAGGTCGCGTACGGGGATACGCGGGGCGATCTCGATGATCCGGTCCGCGAGGTACGCCAGTCCCGCGCGAGCCCGGCTGCCGCCCTTACGGGCGCCTTCCCGGGCCAGATCCCGGGCCTTCTCACGGATGACCGCCGCCCGGCGACGGGCGACGGGTGCGGGGTGCTGCGCCGGCGCGGGAGGGTTCTCCCGGTCGGCCGCCGGTTCGAGCGGGGCTCCCGTCACAGGAGAGCCCCGCTCGCCGTCACGCGCGCCGTGCGGGCCGCCGAACGGCCCTTGGTCCGCTTTCCGCAGGGGGAAGCGGCGCTTCCGGGGAGGGGTCGAGCCAGACACGGCCGACCCGTCCTCAGTCGCAGTCGCGGCAGATCGGCTGGCCGTTCTTCTCCCTGGCCAGCTGGCTGCGGTGGTGCACCAGGAAGCAGCTCATGCAGGTGAACTCGTCCTGCTGCTTCGGCAGCACCCGGACGGCCAGTTCCTCGTTCGAGAGGTCGGCGCCGGGCAGTTCGAGGCCCTCTGCGGCCTCGAACTCGTCGACGTCCACCGACGAGGTGGACTTGTCGTTCCGCCGGGCCTTCAGCTCTTCAAGGCTGTCCGAGTCGACGTCGTCGTCGGTCTTGCGTGGAGTGTCGTAATCGGTTGCCATATCGCTCTCCCCCTCTGGGTGTCTGCGGTGTCTCCAGCGCACGTAACGCGTGAGAGGCCGGACTTGTGCCCGACCTGAGGCGGAGATTTTGCCTCACATCAAGGTCTGTTACTCAATCGACACCCAACCCGATCCCTCAAGAGTGATCGGCTTGGATGGCGGTGAGGACCGTACACGGTTCGAATGCCGCACCTCAAAGGCGCCTCACCGTGTACTTCCCGTGATCAAGAGCCCTGAAAACCCGGACTTTCCCGGCTTTCCACCTTCTGTCATGATCACCGTGCGTACATGGCCGGAAATCCGCCCATGTGATCGATCACACAGGAAGAACCACGTACGGCGGTCGAAAAATTCCGCGCGAAGCGAACGTCCTCCGCGTGTGTCGTCCCTGATCACAGCGGCAGGGTGACGCGCATCACCAGACCGCCGCCTTCCCGGGGCTGGGCCAGAATGTGACCGCCGTGCGCGCGGGCCACGGACCGGACGATGGACAGGCCGAGGCCCACCCCCTTGTCACTGCCCGTCCGCTCGGTACGCAACCGCCGGAAGGGCTCGAAGAGGTTGTCGATCTCGTACGCCGGCACGACCGGCCCGGTGTTCGTGACGGTCAGCACCGCCTGCCCGTGCTGGATCTCGGTGTCCACCTCGACCCAGCCGTCCTCCGGCACGTTGTACCGCACGGCGTTCTGGACGAGGTTCAGCGCGATCCGCTCCAGCAGCACGCCGTTGCCCTGCACCACGGCGGGCTTGCGCTCGCCGCGGATCTTCACGCCCTTGTCCTCGGCCTCGGCGTGCACCTGGTCGACGGCCTGCGTGGCGACCTCGGCCAGGTCGACCGGCTTGCGCTCGACGATCTGGTTGTCACTGCGGGCGAGCAGCAGCAGCCCCTCGACCAGCTGTTCGCTGCGCTCGTTGGTGGCGAGCAGGGTCTTGCCGAGCTGCTGGAGCTCCATCGGCGCGTTCGGGTCCGACAGGTGCACTTCGAGGAGCGTGCGGTTGATCGCGAGCGGGGTGCGCAGCTCGTGCGAGGCGTTGCCCACGAAGCGCTGCTGGGCGGTGAAGGCCCGCTCCAGCCGCTCCAGCATGTCGTCGAAGGTGTCGGCCAGCTCCTTCAGCTCGTCGTCCGGGCCGTCCAGCTCGATCCGGCGCGAGAGGTCCGAGCCGGCGACCTGGCGGGCGGTACGGGTGATCCGGCCGAGCGGGGAGAGCACACGGCCGGCCATCGCGTAACCGAACGCGAAGGCGATCACGGCGAGGCCCAGCAGCGCCAGCAGGGAGCGGCTGAGCAGGTTGTCCAGGGCCGCCTGGCGCTGCTGGTCCACGCAGTGGGCGATGGCCTCGTTGAAGTCCGACAGCGGCACCGGGCCGGAGTTGATCGCGGTGACCGCGGGGCAGTTGTCGCTGGTGACCTTGATCGCCGAACCGCTGACGATCTTGAACAGCGGCTGGTTGCCGGTGCTGATCGCCTGTGCGGCCAGCAGATAGATGATCGACAGCAGCAGGATGCCGGCGATCAGGAACATGCCGCCGTAGAGCAGCGTCAGCCGTATGCGGATGGTCGGGCGCAGCCACGGGAAGGGCGGCTGCGGCCTCCTGGGGTCCCAGGTGGGCTTCGGGGGTGCCTGGGGCGGCGCCGGTGTCGTGGCCACGGGGATCAGATCCGGTAGCCGGAGCCGGGGACGGTGACGATGACGGGCGGCTCGCCCAGCTTGCGGCGCAGGGTCATCACCGTCACGCGCACCACGTTGGTGAACGGGTCGGTGTTCTCGTCCCAGGCCTTCTCCAGCAGCTGCTCCGCCGAGACGACCGCGCCCTCGCTGCGCATCAGCACCTCCAGCACCGCGAACTCCTTGGGCGCGAGCTGGACCTCCTTGCCGTCGCGGAAGACCTCGCGGCGGTTGGGGTCGAGCTTGATGCCGGCGCGCTCCAGGACCGGCGGCAGCGGCACGCTGGTCCGCCGGCCGAGGGCGCGCACGCGCGCGATCAGCTCGCTGAACGCGAACGGCTTGGGCAGATAGTCGTCGGCGCCGATCTCCAGCCCCTCGACGCGGTCGCTGACGTCACCGGAAGCGGTGAGCATGAGCACGCGCGTGGGCATGCCCAGCTCGACGATCTTGCGGCAGACGTCGTCGCCGTGGACGAGCGGGAGGTCGCGGTCGAGGACGACCACGTCGTAGTCGTTGACGCCGATGCGCTCCAGGGCGGCCGCACCGTCGTACACGACGTCGACGGCCATGGCCTCCCGGCGCAGTCCGGTGGCCACCGCATCGGCGAGCAGCTGCTCGTCCTCGACGACGAGTACGCGCACGTCGCTTGTCCTTCCTGTGTCCACCCGCGAGGACGCGCCGTGGGCGCGTGCGGGCAGGGGTGTCCGTGGATGTGACCCCCATCCTGCCCTTTTCGGCCATAAGTCGGCTGTAAGGCGGTGTCCGGACCGCGGGGACGGGGTCCGGGGGCGGGAATACGAGATTTTCTCCTCCGGTTGAGGTTTCCGCGGAGGGGAGCGGGGGGAGGACGGCTTTACACCCCGCGATCACGCTCTGCATGTGCCGCAGCACCATGCGGTACTTCGGCCTCCGCTTCGCAGAGCGGGCGTGGGTGTCCGGCACCGTCGCCGCCCGGCCGGGCAGCGCTGGGCACCTGCGAGAGACGTGATCGCCCCTTTTCTACGGCACACCCCCGTGCCACCGACCCACGACCCAGGACGAGGGGGCGCAGCATGGACGCTTTCACCGCAGGACTTCTCCAGCGCATAAAGGCGACCGAGTCCGACCTGTCGCGGGCTCGCGACGAAGGCGACGACTTCCTCGTCGAGGTGGAGCAGGCAGAGCTCGACGACCTGCGACGCCTCGCCGCCGAACACGGTGTGGAGGTCGGCGCGACGTCACGCGTCTGATCAGCCCGGCAGCACAAGGAGGGACCCCTGCGAATCCAGCGCCGGGGTCCCTTCGCATGCCCACTCCACCGGGGTCAGTCGTGCCAGGCTCCGAAGTCCTCCAGCAGCCGCTGGAGGGGCTCGAAGACGCCCGGCGACCCGGCCACGGTCAGACCCCGCGACGGCCGCTCCCCGGGCCGTCCACCGGTCAGCGCGCCGGCCTCCCGGGCGATCAGGTCCCCCGCCGCGAAGTCCCACGCGTGGAGCCCCCGCTCGTAGTACCCGTCGAGCCGGCCGCAGGCCACGTCGCACAGGTCCACCGCCGCCGAACCGCCGCGCCGGATGTCCCGCAACACGGGGATCAGCCGGGCGGCGATCTCGGCCTGGCGGGCGCGGACCTCGGTGACGTAGTTGAAGCCGGTGGAGACCAGGGCCTGGTCCAGCGGGGGCGCGGGGCGGCAGGCGAGCGCCCGCTCGCCCTGCCACGCGCCCGTGGCCCAGGCCCCGCCGCCGCGCACCGCGTGGTACGTCTCGCCGCGCATCGGAGCCGCGACGACCCCGACGACCGTCTCGCCGTCCTGCTCGGCGGCGATGGACACCGCCCAGGTCGGCAGGCCGTACAGGTAGTTGACGGTGCCGTCCAGCGGGTCGATGACCCAGCGGATGCCGCTCGTGCCCTCGACGGAGGCTCCCTCCTCGCCGAGGAAGCCGTCGTCGGGGCGCTGCCCGGAGATCAGATCGGTGATCAGCTTCTCCGCCGCGATGTCCATCTCGGTGACGACGTCGATGGGGCTGGACTTGGTCTTCGCCACGGCGAGGTCGGCGGGGCGGCCGTCGCGCAGCAGCTCACCGGCGCGGCGGGCGGCCTCCTGGGCCAGTTCGAGCAGGTCCCGGTGCAGGGCGTCGGTCACGGGTCTCCTCACGCGTAGGGGCTGTCGGCGCCCGCGGCGGCGGGGCGCGGGGCGCGGGCCGGGCAGCAGCCGACCGGGCAGACGTGGTGGCTGGGGCCGAGCGCGCCCAGGGCGCAGGGGGTGGCCCCCTGGCCGCGCTCCACGGCGGCCCGCTCCAGGATCAGCTCGCGGACGGCCGCGGCGAACCGCGGGTCGGCGCCCACGGTGGCCGAGCGGCGCACCGGCAGGCCCAGTTCCCCGGCCTTGGCCGTCGCCTCGGTGTCGAGGTCGTAGAGGACCTCCATGTGGTCGGAGACGAAGCCGATGGGGGCCATGACGACGGCCGGGACGCCGGCGGCGTGCCGCTCCTGAAGGTGGTCGCAGATGTCCGGCTCCAGCCAGGGGATGTGCGGGGCGCCGGAGCGGGACTGGTAGACGAGCCGCCAGGGGTGGTCGACGCCGGTGCGCTCGCGGACGGCGTCGGCGATCAGCTGGGCCACGTCCAGGTGCTGCTCGACGTAGGCGCCGCCCTCGCCGTGGGCCTCGACGGGACCGGAGGTGTCGGCGGCGGAGGTCGGGATGGAGTGGGTGGTGAAGGCGATGTGGGCGCCCGCGCGGACGTCCTCGGGGAGGTCGGCGAGGGAGCGCAGTACGCCGTCGATCATCGGTTCGACGAAGCCGGGGTGGTTGAAGTAGTGCCGCAGCTTGTCGATCCTGGGGAGCTCCAGGCCCTCGGCCTCCAGGGTGGCCAGCGCGTCGGCGAGGTTCTCCCGGTACTGGCGGCAGCCCGAGTAGGAGGCGTAGGCGCTGGTGGCGAGGACCAGGATCCGGCGGCGGCCGTCGGCCACCATCTCGCGCAGGGTGTCCGTCAGGTACGGCGCCCAGTTGCGGTTGCCCCAGTAGACCGGCAGGTCCAGGCCGTGGTCGGCGAAGTCCTCGCGCAGGGCGTCCAGCAGGGCGCGGTTCTGGGCGTTGATGGGACTGACCCCGCCGAACAGGAAGTAGTGCTGCCCGACCTCCTTGAGGCGTTCCTTGGGGATGCCGCGCCCGCGCGTGACGTTCTCCAGGAACGGGACCACGTCGTCCGGGCCTTCGGGGCCGCCGAAGGAGAGCAGGAGCAGGGCGTCGTACGGGGTGGGATCGAGCGCGTCTGGCATGGGTCGATCCTGCCACCCGGCACTGACGGCGGGGAAACAGCGGGGTGAAGAGTCGGATTCCAGTCGGTTCAGGGGGGTTTGTCCAGGTGTCATATCGGGTGCGTTTAGGGTCCCCTAACTCGTAAGCTGTATCAGCCGCATTCGCGCCTTACCGAGCCGCTTCGGAGACCACGTGCCCAGCCCCTACAGAGCCCTGTTCGCCGAGCCCGGCACCAAGGCGTTCTCCGCCGCGGGATTCCTCGGGCGGATGCCGTTGTCGATGATGGGCATCGGCGTCGTCACGATGGTTTCCCAGCTCACCGGGCGCTACGGCCTCGCGGGCGCCCTGTCGGCCGCCATCGCGCTGTCCGCTGCCGCGATCGGTCCGCAGATCTCCCGGCTGGTGGACCGGCACGGGCAGCGCCGGGTGCTGCGCCCCGCGACCCTGGTGGCCCTGCTCGCGGCGGCCGGGCTGCTGCTCGCCGCACACTTCCGGTGGCCGGACTGGGTGCTGTTCGTCTGCGCGGCCGGGATCGGCTCGGTGCCGAGCCTGGGCGCGATGATCCGGGCCCGCTGGGCCGCGCTGTACCGGGGCACCCCGAAGCTGCACACCGCCTACTCGTTCGAGTCGGTCGTGGACGAGGTGTGCTTCATCTTCGGCCCGATCATCTCCATCGGCCTGTCCACGGCCTGGTTCCCGGAGGCGGGCCCGCTGCTCGCCGCCTGCTTCCTGGCGGCCGGCGTCTGCTGGCTGACCGCCCAGCGCGCCACCGAGCCGGAACCGCATCCGCGCGAGCGGCGGGGCGGCGGCAGCGCCCTGCGCGCGCCGGGGCTCCAGGTGCTGGTGGCGACCTTCGTGGCGACCGGCGCGATCTTCGGAGCCGTGGACGTGGTCACCGTCGCCTTCGCCGACGAGCGCGGCCACAAGAGCGCCGCGAGCCTGGTCCTGGCGCTGTACGCGGCCGGTTCGTGCGTCGCGGGCGTGGTCTTCGGACTGCTGCGCCTCAGCGGTGCGCCGGAACGTCGCTGGTTGCTGGGCGTGGCGGCGATGGCCGTGAGTATGATCCCCCTCCTACTGGTCGGAAACTTGCCGCTTCTGGCCGTGGCGCTGTTCGTGGCGGGGCTGTCCATCGCGCCGACGATGATCACGACGATGTCCCTGATCGAAGAGCACGTACCGCGCGCGCAGCTCACCGAGGGCATGACCTGGGTGAGCACCGGCCTCGCCGTCGGCATCGCGGCCGGCTCCTCCGTGGCCGGCTGGGTGATCGACGCGGCAGGGGCGCGGGCCGGGTACGGGGTCCCGGCCGTGTCCGGGGCCGTCGCGGTCGCGGTCGGTTTCCTCGGGTACCGCCGGCTGCGCAGGCCGGCCTCGGGTCGGGGAGGCACCGTTGAGCAGCACAGCGAGCGGGAAGAACGGCACCTGGCGTAACTGGGGCGGCAATGTCTCCGCCCGGCCCGTCCGGCAGGTCACGCCGGCCTCGGTGGAGGAGCTGGCCGGTGCGGTGCGCCGGGCCCGGGAGGACGGCCTGAAGGTGAAGGCGGTCGGCACGGGGCACTCCTTCACCTCGATCGCCGCCACCGACGGTGTGTTGATCCGCCCTCAACTGTTGACCGGTATACGCACCATCGACCGGGCTTCCATGACGGTCACGGTGGAGGCGGGCACTCCGCTCAAGAGACTCAACACCGCTCTCGCGCGCGAGGGTCTCTCGCTCACCAACATGGGCGACATCATGGAGCAGACCGTCTCCGGGGCCACCAGCACGGGCACGCACGGCACCGGCCGCGCGTCGGGTTCCATCGCCGCCCAGATCAAGGCACTGGAACTGGTCACGGCCGACGGCTCGGTGCTCACCTGTTCCGAGAAGGAGAACCCGGAGGTCTTCGCGGCGGCCCGCATCGGCCTCGGCGCCCTGGGCGTCGTCACCGCGATCACCTTCGCCGTGGAGCCGCTCTTCCTGCTCACCGCGCGCGAGGAACCCATGCCCTTCGAGCGGGTCCTCGCCGAGTTCGACCAGCTGTGGGCCGAGAACGAACACTTCGAGTTCTACTGGTTCCCGCACACCGGCAACACCAACACCAAGCGGAACAACCGCAGCGCCGGCCCCGAGCAGCCGGTGGGCCGGCTCGCGGGCTGGTTCGAGGACGAGTTCCTCTCCAACGGCGTCTTCCAGGTGGCCCAGTGGGCCGGCCGCGCGGTCCCGGCGACCGTCCCGGCGATCGCGCGGATCTCCAGCCGCGCCCTGTCCGCGCGGACGTACACGGACATCCCCCACAAGGTCTACACCTCACCGCGCCGGGTGCGCTTCGTGGAGATGGAGTACGCCGTCCCGCGCGCGGCCCTGGTGCAGACGCTGCGCGAGCTGAAGGCCCTGGTCGACCGCTCCGGGCTGCGCGTCAGCTTCCCGGTCGAGGTGCGCACCGCCCCGGCCGACGACATCACCCTGTCCACCGCCTCCGGCCGGGACAGCGCCTACATCGCCGTGCACATGTTCCGGGGCACGCCGTACCAGGCGTACTTCACGGCCGCCGAGCGGATCTTCACCGCGCACGAGGGCCGTCCGCACTGGGGCAAGGTGCACACGCGCGACGCGGAGTACTTCTCCCGGGTGTACCCGCGCTTCGGCGAGTTCACGGCGCTGCGGGACCGTCTGGACCCGGACCGGCTGTTCCAGAACGACTATCTGCGGAGGGTTCTGGGGGCGTAGGCGTCGTGGCGGACGCGCTGGGGGCACTGGGCGTGGGGGCCGAAGCGGCCGGGTCGCCGCTCGGTTCCCCGCTCCGCTCGGGGTCCGGCTGCCCGGTCGGCCGGCCGCTCGGTGAGGCGCCGGGCGCCGGGGACGTGCCATGGCTCGCACCGTCGCCGGTGGACGGCGTGCGCTCCGGGGAGGTGGTACGGGAAGGGGCGGGTGTCCGGTCGGACGCGGCGCCGGAGGAGCCCCGGCCGGTGACGGCGTCACTGACCGTCGTACCGGTACCGCCGCTGAAGCTGCTGCCGGAGACCAGCTCGTACGCCGTGATGCCGGCCAGCGTGACCCCGAAGACCAGGGCGGCGGCGACCAGCGGGCGGCGCCGGCTCCCGGCCCGCGCGCGGTAGACGGTGCCCTCGGTGAACCCGTCCGGCGCCGGGGGCACCCGCCGCCCCCGTGCCCGCGCTTCCCGGTCCTCCAGCGGCCGGGCCGCCACCGCGGTCTTCTCCCGGAGCTGCTCCCCGGTCCGCTTGAAGAAGTGCTGGAAGACCGAGCCGCCGCAGGTGGCGACGACACTGACGACACCGGCGCCGAGGATCGTGCCGTACACGCCGAAGTACGACGCCAGCTTGGCCGCCACCACCGCCGCGAGGGCGCTGCCCGCGACCTGGGGGACGTTCAGGTCGATCCGCTTGCGACCCGTATCGGGCGTCTCACGCATACCCGGAACTTGCCTGCCTTTCCCGCACCTCATGGAGCACTTGCCGCAGTCGACGACATCGGCCGACCGACCGCACGAGAAAGGGACGTACGAACGAAACCATTAGTTCCGTTTCTGGCGATTGCGTGAAGTTCGCCACGTTCATGATCCACAAAACCGGTTGCGGACGACCAAGTCGCACCCCTTGCCAGAAGTTGGGCGGCGCGCCAATCCACGCACGTGGTCCAAATGGAGTACTGTTGCGAGCCCTGGGTCCGGTCTCCCATCAGGGTGCCCGCGGCCTTGCAGGATCGCCGGGAGGGGGCTAGTTGCTCAGGGTGACGGAGTTGGTCACTTAGCGTTGCGAACAGGTAACCGTGCCATAACGGCGGTCCTGGGCCCGTGCCCGACACGCCGGGCAACTCGGCAAGGTTGTGGCAGGCTGCACCCGGGCAGGCCACACTCGACTAGCGGAAGCAGCGACGCACGTGACGTCGGCAGGCACCACCCGGGAGGTCCCCATGCCCGAACTGCGTGTCGTGGCCGTCTCGAATGACGGCACACGGCTGGTGCTGAAGGCTGCCGACTCTACGGAGTACACGCTTCCGATCGACGAACGGCTCCGCGCCGCGGTCCGCGGCGACCGGCCCCGCCTCGGCCAGATCGAGATCGAGGTCGAGAGCCATCTGCGCCCGCGCGACATCCAGGCGCGGATACGAGCCGGTGCCACGGCGGAAGAGGTCGCGCAGCTCGCCGGCATCCCCGTCGACCGGGTACGGCGCTTCGAGGGTCCGGTGCTGGCCGAGCGCGCCTTCATGGCCGAGCGGGCCCGCAAGACCCCGGTCCGCCGCCCCGGCGAGAACTCCGGCCCGCTGCTCGGCGAGGCCGTGCAGGAGCGGCTGCTGCTGCGCGGCGCCGAGAAGGACACCGTGCAGTGGGACTCCTGGCGCCGCGACGACGGCACCTGGGAGGTGCTCCTCGTCTACCGGGTCGCGGGCGAACCGCACTCGGCGAGCTGGACGTACGACCCGCCGCGGCGGCTCGTCCAGGCCGTCGACGACGAGGCGCGCTCGCTGATCGGCGAGTCCGACGACCTCGCCGTACCGGAGCCGAGCTTCCCGTTCGTCCCGAGGATCGCCCGGCTGCCGCGCGAGCGCACCATGGACCGCGCTCTCGACCGGAGCGACCGGGAGCGGCCCAGCCTGCCCGCGCCGTCGTCGGAGCCGGCCGAGGAGAGCACGGGCGAACGCGACTCGCTGACCAGCCTGCTGGAGGCCGTTCCGAGCTTCCGCGGCGACCTGGTGGTCCCCGAACGCCCGTCGGAACCCTCGGAGGACGCCGAGGAGGAGTCCGCCGCCGAGGAGCCGCCGGCGCCCGCCGCGTCCGCCGGCTCCGCCTACGCGGACGTCCTCATGCCGCGCTCCGTGGGCAGCCACCGCGACCGGCTCGTCGGCGCGACCGACCGCCAGGCCGAGGCCGACGGCGTCCGCCCCGGCCGCCGCGCCGCCGTACCGAGCTGGGACGAGATCGTGTTCGGCACGCGCCGCAAGAAGCAGGAGTAGGAGCAGGACGGTCCTACCGACCGGAAGAGGGGGCACGCGCGCGTGCCCCCTCTTCCGGCTGCCCGGTTACTGCGGATCCGCTCCCACCGCCACCGGCCGGGACGGGTCCGCGGACCACTCGGACCAGGAACCGACGTACAGGGCCGCCGGAATGCCCGCCACCGCGAGCGCGAGGGCCTCGTGGGCGGCGGAGACGCCCGAACCGCAGTACACGCCCACCTCGGTACCCTCGGACACCCCCAGGGCCTTGAAGCGGTCCCTCAGCTCCGCCGCGGGCAGGAACCGGCCGTCCGGGCCCACGTTCTCCGTCGTCGGCGCCGACACCGCGCCCGGGATGTGCCCGCCGACCCGGTCGATCGGCTCCACCTCACCGCGGTACCGCTCCCCCGCGCGCGCGTCCAGCAGCACACCCGTGCGGGCGAGGGCCGCGGCGCCGTCCGCGTCCAGCAGACCCGCCGCGCCCGGCGCCGGCTCGAAGTCGCCCTCGGCCGGGACCGGCGTCCCGGTGGACAGCTCGCCCTCCCAGGACGGCAACCCGCCGTCGAGCACCCGCACGTCCGGGTGACCCGTCCAGCGCAGCAGCCACCACGCGCGTGCCGCGGCCCAGCCCTGCCCGCCGTCGTACACGACGACCGGCCGGCCCGCCGACACGCCCGCGCGGCGCATCGCGGCACCGAACTCCGTCAGGTCCGGCAGCGGATGCCGGCCGTGCGCGCCGGGGGCGGCGGCCAGCTCGCGGTCCAGGTCGACGAAGACCGCGCCGGGGATGTGACCGGCCGCGTACTCGGCCCGTCCGTCGAAGGCGGGCGCGCCCGCCGCCTTCGCCGTGCTCAGCTGCCAGCGCACGTCCAGCAGCACCGGCGGGTTGCCGCCGGTCAGCTCGTGTGCGAGTTCGGATGCGGTGATGATGGCTGTCATGGCGTCCATCCATACGCCAGGGGTGGCCGCGGCGTCCAGGTCCCGCTACTCTGCTCGGCCGGACACGCTCGATCACCCACTGTGCGTGATCGAGCACGTGCTGTACAGCCGACGGACACCCGCCGGCCATCGTCAGGAAGCGGCGAAAGACGGCAGATCGGGCATCCTCCCGGACATACGGCCGAGCGGCGCGGTACGGCCCCAC
The DNA here is from genome assembly GCF_001514055.1 of Streptomyces corchorusii. Taxonomy (NCBI): domain Bacteria; kingdom Bacillati; phylum Actinomycetota; class Actinomycetes; order Kitasatosporales; family Streptomycetaceae; genus Streptomyces; species Streptomyces corchorusii. The sequence continues at coordinate 214,643 of NZ_KQ948361.1, forward strand.
GGCACCGCGAGGATGCGGGCACCGGCACGGGCGTACGCGCCACCAGCGCGGACACCCTTCCGGGGAGCGGAAGCGACACGGCCACCACGAGGGGCCGGGGAGAGAGTGATCGATGACCGAGGCACGGGAGTCGGCCGGTCCGCACGCGCGGCGCGTGCCCGGCACGCCCTGCTGGGTGAGCCTGATGGTGCACGCGCTGGACGCCACCGAGGAGTTCTACGGTGAGCTGTTCGGCTGGGAGTTCCTGCCGGGCCCGCAGCAGTTCGGGCCCTATGTGCGGGCGTTGCTGGACGGGCGGGAGGTCGCCGGCATGGGCCGGCTGCCGGCGGACCGTCGGCTGCCGGTCGCCTGGACTCCGTACTTCGCCTCGGAGGACGTGGACCGGACCGCGGACACCGTGCGGTTGTGCGGCGGCACGCTGGCCGTCGGCCCGCTGGACGCGGCCGAGGCCGGGCGGATGGCGATCGCCTCCGACCCCTCCGGGGCGGTGTTCGGCATCTGGCAGGGCTCCGCGCATCTCGGCACGTCGATCACCGGCGTACCCGGCACGCCCGTCTGGAACGAACTGGTCACCTACGAGACGGAGAGCGTCGCCAAGTTCTACAGAAGCGTGTTCGGCTACGAGGAGGAGCCGGTGGTCTCCGCCGACTTCGACTACCTGGCCCTGCGCCTGGAGGGCCGTCCGGTGGCCGGGCTGCACGGCGTGGGCCACGGCCTGCCCCCGGACCGGGGGCCGTACTGGCGGACGTACTTCGAGGTCGCCGACCTCGCCGAAACGCTGCGGCAGGTCACCGGCCTGGGCGGCTGGATCCTCAAGCCGGCCCATGACAGCCCGCACGGGCGGCTGGCGACGGTGGCGGACCCGGAGGGCGCCGAGTTCTCGGTGGTCCAGGGTCCGCGCTGAGCCCTCAGGGCGTGCCGGAGGTCGGGACGGGCAGCACGTCCGGGGACAGGGCCGCCGCGCGGGCCGTCGCCGCTGTCATCCGGCGCCGGTGGTGGCGCCGGCACAGCACCTCGTAGCCGACCTGGCCCGCGGACTGGTTGACGTCGCCGACGACCACCTGGGCGCCCTCGACCACCATCTCGCCGTCGATCGTGCGGGCGTTGTGCGTGGCGCGGGCGCCGCACCAGCACAGCGCCTCCACCTGGAGCACCTCGATCCGGTCGGCCAGCTCCACCAGCCGCTGGGAGCCGGGGAACAGCTTGGAGCGGAAGTCGGTGGTGATGCCGAAGGCGAACACGTCCAGGCCGAGATCGTCCACGATGCGCGCGAGCTGGTCGATCTGCTCGGGGGCGAGGAACTGCGCCTCGTCCGCGATCACGTAGTCGGCCCGGCCGCCCCGCGAGAGGTGGTCCACGAGGAAGGCGTACACGTCCTGGCCGTCCTCGACCTCCACCGCGTCGGTGACCAGGCCCAGCCGGGAGGACAGCTTGCCCTCGCCGGCGCGGTCGTCCCGCGTGAAGATCATGCCGGCCAGGCCGCGCGCGGAGCGGTTGTGCTCGATCTGGAGAGCCAGCGTCGACTTCCCGCAGTCCATCGTTCCGGAGAAGAACACCAGCTCGGGCATGAGGAGTTGAGCACCTTTCGGCGAGTCGCTGAGGAGGGGGGACGGTTCAGGAGCGTACTTCGAGCAGCGGGACGAGCTGCTCGGCAGGGGTCATCGAGCCGTGGTTGCCGACCAGCGCCGACTCCTTGGGCTCCCGCTCGGAGGCGATGATCAGGACGTCGTCGTGCGCGGCGGCGACCACGTCCCCGATCCGCGGGTACACGCGCTCGTCGCACTCGCCGGGCCGCCCGAACCAGCCGGCCGCGATCGCCTCGTCCCGCGAGGCCACCCAGAACTGCTCCCCGAGCACCTCGCGCCACACCGTCAGCACGTCGTTCTCGGCGCCCGGCACCGCGTACACGTGCCGGGCCCGGCCCTCGCCGCCCAGCAGGGCGACACCGGCGCGCAGTTCCCAGTCCTCGTCGAAGTCGATGCGGTGCCGCTCGTCGAACGGGATGTCGACCATGCCGTGGTCGGCGGTGACGTAGAGGGCGCTGCGCGGCGGCAGTTGCTCCGCGAGGCGCTGGACGAGCCGGTCGACGTACATCAGCTGGCCGCGCCAGGTGTCGGAGGCGATGCCGTAGCGGTGTCCGGAGCCGTCCAGTTCGGCGTAGTACGTGTACACCAGCGCGCGGTCCGCGGCGGCCAGTTGCCCGGCCGCCAGGTCCATGCGCTCCTCGCCGGTGAGCCGTCCGTGAAAGCTGCCGCCGCTGAGCGCCACCTTGGTGAGCGGGGTGTGCTCGAAGGCGGGCGAGGACACCTGGGCGGCGTGCACCCCGGCCTGGTGGGCGAGCTGGAAGACGGTGGGGTACGGCTGCCAGGGGCGCGGTTCGGTGTACGGCTGCCAGCGGAGCTGGTTCATCAGCGCGCCGGTGTCCGGGTTGCGCACGCTGTAGCCGGGCAGACCGTGGGCGCCGGGCGGCAGGCCGGTGCCGACGGAGGCGAGGGAGGTCGCGGTGGTCGCCGGGTAGCCGGCGGTGAGCGGGCGGCCGGTGCCGCCGCGTGAACTGCCGAGCAGGGAGGTCAGGAACGGGGCCTCGTCCGGGTGGGCCTTCAGCTGCTCCCAGCCGAGGCCGTCGATCAGGAAGACGCAGACCCGGTCGGCGGGGGTCAGTTCCTCGATCGTGGCGGTCAGGCCGGGCACGCCCATGCCGGCGGCCAGGGTGGGCAGCAGGTCGGCGAGGGAGCCGCTGCCGTACTCGGGCAGCGGCGCGGTGTCCAGGGCGAGGGGTTCCGGGTGGTCCCAGGCGGAGAGCTGGGACATCAGCGCGTGACGTCCGCGGTCGCCTCCGAGATGGCCTGCGCGAAGGCGAGCGCCTGGCGCACCGTCTCCGGGCCGTCCCCGGCCTCGCTGACGCGCAGGCTGAGGTCGTCCGCCGTGGAGCTGCCCGTGTAGCCGTGGTCGGCGTCGCAGTTGGGGTCGCCGCAGGCGGCGGGTTCCAGGTCGATGCGGCTGACCGCGCCCCAGCCGATGGTCAGCACGACCTCGCGGGGCAGCGTGCCCGGCGTGTACTGCTCGGGGTTGGCGACCACCCGGCTGACCACGACCGAGGAGATCCGGTCGAGCTTCACGGACTCGGTGGAGGTGGTGGCGTACGGCGTCGGGGACGTGCTGTCGGCGGCCTGCTCGTCGGTGTGGCTGACGATGAAGCGGTTGCCGGTCAGGACCAGCACGGTGACGTGCCGGCGCACCTCGTTCTGGTCGAACGTGGTCTCCTGGTGGACCAGGTACGACCGGATGGGCTCGCCGCCCACAGCGGCCTCCACCGCCTCGGCCACGAGGGCCGGGTAGTAGCCGCTGCGCTCGATCGCCGCGCGCAGCCCCTGGGTCGTCGTACTGGTCTTGGCCATGGCGTCCATCCTAATCCGTGGGCAAGGGGGGTCCGGGCCAGTCGCGCGGACCGGCGGTGGTCTGTGCGCCCGCGCGCGGGGGCCTCGGCACGAACCCCGGCCGGATCTCCAGCCCTTCGGCGGCGGTCAGGCAGGAGACGGCCGCCCGTCCTCCGGCGTCCGCCTCGAACGCGACGACGAGGGGCGCGCCGTCCCCGAGGCCGTACGCGGGACGTGCCGTCTCCTCGGGCGTGGGCGGACGGAAGACGGGGTTGAAGCTCGGCGGGCAGGAGACGGAACGCGGGTCGGTGAAGATCACTTCCAGGCCGTGGGGACGGGTGAGGCCGTACCCGGCGGCCAGGCGCAGCCGTCCCGCGTCGCAGGCGATGATCTCCCAGTCCCGCCGGCTGCCCTCGGGCAGCTCGCGTCCGGCGATCTCCATGTGGCCCCCCGGTCCCGCTCAGTAGGCCGGCAGGGTGCGCGGGCCGAGGTCGTCACGGGCGGGCGGCGGCGCGAGCCGCACGGTGGCGCCGAGCACGCTGGCTCCGTGGGGGGCGACGACGACCGGCTCCAGGGTGACCGCGACCACCTCCGGATGGTCGTCGACCAGCCGCGACACCCGCAGCAGCAGCTCCTCCAGGGCCGGGGTGTCCACCGGGGTGGAGCCGCGCCAGCCGAACAGCAGCGGTGCCGTCCGGATCGACCGCACCAGCGAGGTCGCCTCCCGGTCGGTGACGGGGATCAGCCGGTGGGCCATGTCCCCGAGGAGCTGTGAGGCGGCCCCGGCCAGGCCGAAGGACAGCACGGCCCCGGCCGCCGGGTCGATCACCGCGCGTACAACCGTGTCGACCCCGCGCGGTGCCATGCCCTGCACCACCGGCCGCAGTTCCTCCGGCTGCCCGAACAGCTCGGTCAGTTCGGCGTACGCCCGCAGCAGTTGCTCCTCGTCGGCGAGGTCGAGGCGGACGCCGCCCAGGTCGGCGCGGTGCCTGAGGTGGGGGGCGGTGGCCTTGAGGGCGACCGGGTAGCCGAGCGCGCGGGCGGCCTCGACGGCGGCGTCCGGGGTGGGGGCGGGCAGGGCGCGGCGCACGGGTATGCCGTACTTGGCGAGCAGCCGGCAGGTCTCCGCGTCGGAGATGGTGAGCCCTTGCCCGCGCGCGAGCAGCTCGCCGATCAGCCGGGCGGCCCCCTTCTCGTCGATGTCGTCGTACTCCGGCACCCTCCCGGGATCGGCCGCCTCCCGCCGCCACTGCGCGTACTTCACGGCTTCCGCGAGGGCGCGGACGGCGCGTTCGGCGGCGGGGTAGGCGGGGATGAGGTGGGTGCCCTCGGGCGGGGTGGTCAGCGAGGCGGGGGCCGCCGCTCCCTCGGTGCCGGGCGCCCTGTCGGCGGCTCCCGGTGCGGTGCTCGCCGCCGCCGACAGCGCTTCCGCCAGTCCCCCGAGCTCCACGTGCACCACGAGCACCGGCTTGCCCGGCACCGCCGCCGCGGCCGACCGCAGCGCCTCCGCCAGCTCCGGGTCCCCCGGCGAGCTCTCCCCGATCGCGGGGATCGCCGTGACGACGACGGCGTCGTTCGTGCCGTCGGCCAGGGCGGCGGCGAGCGCATGGTGGAAGTCCTCGGCCGTCGCCCCGGTCGTCAGGTCGACCGGCCGCGCGGGCCGCAGTCCCTCGGCGAGGCACCGGTCGTACGTCAGCACGCCCAGCGACTCGGAGTTGCCGAGGATGGCCACGCGCGGTCCGGCGGGCAGCGGCTGCCGCGCGAGCAGCAGGCCCGCGTCGACCAGCTCGGTGATCGTGTCGACCCGGATCACACCGGCCTGCCGCAGGAGCGCGGAGACGGTCTCGTACGGCAGCCGGGTGGCCCGTACCGCGTGCCCCTGCGGTGCCGTGCCGGTCCCCTGCACCACCACGAGCGGCTTGGACGCCGCCGTCCGCCGGGCGAGGCGGGTGAACTTGCGGGGGTTGCCGATGGACTCCAGATACATGAGGACGACGTCGGTCTCGGGGTCGTCGTACCAGTACTGGAGGACGTCGTTGCCGGAGACGTCGGCGCGGTTGCCGGCGGAGACGAAGGTGGAGACGCCGGTGACGCCGGTGACCCCGCCGCCGCGCCGGTGCAGCCGGGAGAGCAGGGCGATGCCGATGGCGCCGGACTGGGCGAACAGCCCGATGCGGCCGGGGCGGGGCATCTGCGGGGCGAGCGAGGCGTTGAGCCGGACGTCCGGGGCGGTGTTGATGATCCCGAAGGCGTTCGGGCCGATGATCCGCATGCCGTACGCGCGCGCGGCCCGGACGAGGGCCCGTTGCCGCTCGCGCCCCTCGGGCCCGCTCTCGGCGTATCCGGCGGAGAGCACGACCAGCCCCTGGACGCCGTGCTCCCCGCACTCGGCGACGACGGCGGGCACGTACGCGGCCGGTACGGCGACGACGGCCAGGTCGACATGCCCGTCGATGTCCCGCACCGAGCGGTGCGCGGGCACCCCGTCGACCTCCTTGAGGTCGACGGGGAAGGCCGTGTTCACGGCGTACAGGGCGCCGGGGTAGCCGGCGTCGCGGAGGTTGCCGAGGACGCCGCGGCCCACCCCGCCGGGGGCGCGGCCGACGCCGACGACCGCGACGGAGCCGGGCGCGAGGAGCCTGCGTACCGAACGGGCCTCGGCGCGCTGCTCCCGCGCGCGCTGCACGGCGAGGGAGCGGTCGGTGGGTTCCAGGTCGAACTCCAGGCGGACGACGCCGTCCTCGAAGCTGCGCTTCTGGGTGTAGCCCGCGTCCGTGAACACCTTGATCATCTTGGTGTTGGCGGGCAGCACCTCGGCGGCGAAGCGGCGGATGCCCCGCTCGCGCGCGACGGCCGCGATGTGCTCCAGCAGGGCGGAGGCGACCCCGCGGCCCTGGTGGGCGTCCTGCACCAGGAAGGCGACCTCGGCCTCGTCGGCGGGCGCGGACGCGGGCATGCCGCCGGTGCCGATGCGGTCATAGCGTACGGTGGCGATGAACTCGCCGCCGATGGTGGCCGCGAGTCCCACCCGGTCCACAAAGTCGTGGTGCGTGAAGCGGTGGACGTCCTTGGCGGAGAGTCGTGGGTACGGCGCGAAGAAGCGGTAGTACTTCGACTCGTCCGAGACCTGCTCGTAGAAACTGACCAGGCGGTCGGCGTCATCAACGGTGATGGGCCTGATGCGCGCGGTGCCACCGTCGCGCAGCACCACGTCCGCCTCCCAGTGGGCGGGGTACTGGTGCCGGTCCTGCCGGCCCGCCGAGGTCTGCATGGGCCCCAGAGTACGGCTCGCGTCCGACAACGTCGCGAGGCAGTCTGTGGAGGACGAGAAGCCGGACCGAGGCCGCGGTCCGGTGCCGCACCGGAGGGGACGCACGTCCGCTCCGGAGAGGCTTCACGATATGGGAAACTGGTCTAGACAACCTGAACACCGAAGGGCAGCAACACATGGCTGAGCGCCGCGTCAACGTCGGCTGGGCCGAGGGCCTCCACGCCCGCCCCGCCTCCATCTTCGTCCGAGCCGCCACGGCCGCAGGCGTCCCGGTGACGATCGCCAAGGCCGGGGGCAACCCCGTCAACGCGGCCTCCATGCTGGCCGTCCTGGGCCTCGGTGCCCAGGGTGGCGAGGAGATCGTCCTCGCCTCCGACGCTGAGGGCGCCGACGCCGCCCTGGACCGTCTGGCCAAGCTGGTCTCCGAGGGCCTGGAAGAGCTGCCCGAGACCGTCTGAGCGACCACCGCGCAGAGCGCCGGAGCCGCGTTCGCCTTTCGGGGCGGCGCGGCTCCGCCGTATCCGGGACGAAGTCGACCGCACACGGACGCACTCGACCCGATGTGCCGTCGATTCACCGCCCGCAGGCGCCCGGTGAACTCCGCGGAATTACGGCACGATGAATTCGGGGCAGCAGGAAATACCCCGACGGGAAATGCCTCTTCTTTGTATACGGTGCCCTTGTTAATGCCGCGGGCCCGGCATGTTTACGGCATGTTGCGAAGTCCTCACGCGCTCCGTGGCGGGAGAAAACCGCAATCGGTGCGCCCCCGTCGCACGCTCGGCGTGCAGCGCCGTGAGCGCCCGCGCGCGCTCCGCGTCGCCACGCGCCACCGCGTCCACGATGGCACCGTGCTCCGTCCAGGACTCCACCGGGCCGACCGGCGCCTCCACCGTGTACATCCAGGCGATCTTGTGCCGCAACTGGGTGAGCATCGAGGTCAGCGAGGTGCTGCCGGAGGCCTGGGCCAGCGTCTCGTGGAACCAGCCGCCCAGCGAGCGCAGGTCCTCGTTGCTGCCCCTGCGGGCCCGCTCCTGGCCCAGCCGGACCAGACCGCGCAGCACTTTCAGGTGCGCCTCGGTGCGCCGCTGGGCGGCCCGGGCGGCGCCCAGCGGCTCCAGCAGCGTCCGCATCTCCAGCAGGTCGGCGGCCTCCTGCTCGGTCGGCTCGGCCACGCACGCGCCCGCGTGCCGGCGCGTCACCACGAAGCCCTCGGCCTCCAGGGTGCGCAGGGCCTCGCGCACGGGGACGCGCGAGACGCCGTAGCGGCGGGCCAGGACTTCCTCGGTGAGGCGGCTGCCGCGCTCGTAGACACCCGCGACGATGTCGTCCCGGATGGCCGTGCACACCGAGTGCGCCGGAATACGCATGACCGACCTCCGTCTTAATCCCCGTGAAACGTCGACGATGGACGCGTGTTCCGAGACTCTATTCCAACGAACCGGAATTTCCGACGGCGGACCCTAATCCATGGCGATTTTTTGGACAGCGGATCCGGCGGACACCGTGAAAAACGGCGAAAGCCCCGGCTCGGTGAGCCGGGGCCTCGGACAGCCGTGCGGTCGGTGTCAGACGTGCACGCCGTGCTTGCGGAGGTAGGCGACGGGGTCGACGTCCGAGCCGTACTCGGGGGTCGTGCGCACCTCGAAGTGGAGGTGCGGACCGGTGACGTTGCCGGTGGCGCCGGACAGGCCGATCTGCTGGCCCGGGACGACCTTCTGGCCCACCGCGACCCCGATGGACGACAGGTGGCCGTACTGGGTGTACATGCCGTCGGCCATGCGGATCACGACCTGGTTGCCGTACGCGCCGCCCCAGCCCGCGGAGACGACCGTGCCGGAGCCCACCGCGTGGACGGCCGTGCCGCTGGCCGCGTGGAAGTCGATGCCGGTGTGCGCACCGGAGGACCACAGGGAGCTGCTGGCCCGGTAGGCGGTGGAGACGTAGGAGTGCACGATGGGGGCCACGAAGGCGTTCAGCCGCTTGCGCTCCGCCTCCCGGGCCGCCCGGGCCTTGGCGGCGCGGACCTCCTCGGCCCGCTTCGCCGCCGCCTTCGCCGCGGCCTCCTCGGCCGCCTTCTGTTCGGCGGCCTGCTGCTGCGCGGCGGCCTGCGCGTCGATCTCGTCGGCGACGTCCTCGGACACGGCGACGACCGGGGTGAGGCCGGTCTGCTCCGTGGATGTCTCGGCGGCGAGCGCCGGGGAGGCGGCGAGGGTGCCGATCACACCGGTGGTGGTGAGGGCCGCGACGCCGGCCGCCTGGACGGTGGTCCGCTTGACCCGGCCGGGCTTGCGGTGCTTCCCGGTGGCGCACATGAACGCCATGAAGTGGCTGGTCCTTTCCTTCCCTCTCGCCTACCGGGTTAGCTGACGGGTTCGGAGCAGGAAGGTCTCCTACGGGCCCCCTCGCAGCAGCGCGGGCGCCCGATTCACCCCAGGGACGGTGGGTCCCCGGCTCCCCTGGCTCGCGCCGTACGGGGACTCGGCGATGACTGTCCGGTGCCGCGGGTGCGGCGCACTGCCTGACGAACAGCCCGGACGAAACTACGCAAGCACGCTGTCAATCCTCAAACACATCCCGGATTTTGTAGCGCATCCCACAGGGCAGACAGGCAACCTCCGCCCCAAAACGGGCATCTGGCGGACGGAGTGGAACAGCGTGGGGCCCTGACGACCCGTAGGTCGCCAGGGCCCCACGCGCGCGTGCCGTCGTCCGGCCGCCACCGCGGTCGCCTACTCGGCCGCCACCACGGTCACTTCACCGATGCCCAGCGCCTCCACCGGCGCCTTGATCTGCGACGCGTCCCCGACGAGGACGGTCACCAGGCGGTCCACCGGGAAGGCGTTCACCACGGCCGCGGTGGCCTCCACCGTGCCCGTGGCCGCCAACTGCTGGTACAGCCTCGCCTGGAAGTCGTCGGGCAGATGCTGCTCGACCTGGTCCGCCAGCGTGCTCGCGACGGCCGCCGCGGTCTCGTACTTCAGCGGCGCCACACCGACCAGGTTCTGCACGGCGACGTCCCGCTCGGCGTCGGTCAGACCGTCCGCCGCGACCGTGCGCAGCACCTTCCACAGGTCGTCCAGCGCCGGGCCGGTGTTCGGGGTGTCCACGGAGCCGCTGATGGCGAGCATCGCCGCGCCCGTGCCGTCCGGCGCGGACCGCAGGACCTGCCCGAAGGACCGCACGCCGTAGGTGTAGCCCTTCTCCTCGCGCAGCACCCGGTCCAGGCGGGAGGTGAGGGTGCCGCCGAGGCAGTACGTGCCGAGCACCTGGGCGGGCCACACCCGGTCGTGCCGGTCGGGACCGATCCGGCCGATGAGCAGCTGGGTCTGGACCGCGCCGGGCCGGTCCACGATGACCACGCGCCCGGTGTCGTCGGCGGTCACCGGCGGCACCGGCCGGGGCTCGCCCGGGGTGCCGGTCCAGGCGCCCAGGGTGTCGCCCAGCAGCGCGTCCAGGTCGGCGCCGGTCAGGTCGCCGACGACGACCACGGTGGCCGTGGCGGGCCGCACATGACGGTCGTAGAAGGCGCGTACGGCCGCCTCGTCGATCTTCTCGACCGTCTCCTCGGTGCCCTGGCGCGGACGGGACATGCGCGAGGTCGCCGGGAACAGCTCCTTGGAGAGCTCCTTGGCGGCCCGGCGGGAGGGGTTGGCCAGCTCGTGCGGGATCTCGTCCAGGCGGTTGCGGACCAGCCGCTCGACCTCGCTCGCGGCGAAGGCGGGCGCGCGCAGGGCGTCGGCGAGCAGGCCGAGGCCCTTGGCCAGGCGGGAGGCCGGGACCTCCAGGCTGAGCCGCACGCCGGGGTGGTCGGCATGCGCGTCGAGGGTGGCGCCCGCGCGCTCCAGCTCGGCGGCGAACTCCTCGGCGGAGTGCTTGTCGGTGCCCTCGGAGAAGGCCCGCGCCATGATCGTGGCGACGCCGTCCAGGCCGGCCGGCTCGGCGTCCAGCGGCGCGTCCAGCAGCACCTCGACGGCGACGACCTGCTGGCCCGGGCGGTGGCAGCGCAGCACGGTCAGGCCGTTGTCCAGCGTGCCGCGCTCGGGCGCCGGGAACGCCCACGGCTTGGCCTCGCCGGGCCGCGGCTGGGGGTGGAAGTCCATGGTGGCGAGCTCGGTCACTTGGCCGTCTCCTCGTTCTCGGTCTCGTCGCGGCCCGCCTCGACGGTCGCTTCCTGCTCCGGGTCCTCGGGGACCCCGGCGTCCGGGACGGACTCCGGGGACTTCGGCTCGTAGACGAGGACCGCGCGGTTGTCGGGCCGCAGACGGGCCTTGGCGACCTCCTGGACCTCCTGCGGGGTCACCTCCAGGACGCGCTTGACCGCGGTCAGGGCGAGCTGCGGGTCGCCGAACAGGACCGCGTACCGGCACAGTTCGTCGGCGCGGCCGGCGACCGTGCCGAGCCGGTCCAGCCACTCGCGCTCCAGCTGGGCCTGGGCGCGCTCCATCTCCTCGGCCGTGGGGCCCTCCGCGGCGAACCGGGCCAGCTCCTCGTCGATGGCGGCCTCGATGACCGGCACCTCGACGTCACCGGAGGTCTTCACGTCCAGCCAGCCCATGGAGGGAGCGCCGGCCAGTCGCAGCAGACCGAAGCCGGCCGCGACGGCCGTCCGGTCCCGGCGCACCAGCCGGTTGTACAGGCGGGAGGACTCTCCGCCGCCCAGGACGGTCAGGGCGAGGTCGGCCGCGTCGCACGCGCGCGTGCCGTCGTGCGGGAGCCGGTAGGCGGCCATCAGGGCACGCGCCGGGACCTCCTCCACGACGACCTCGCGCAGCTGCTCGCCGATGACGTCCGGCAGGGAGCCGTCGCGGGGGGCGGGCTTGCCGTCGTGGGACGGGATGGAGCCGAAGTACTTCTCGATCCACGCGAGCGTCTGCTGGGGGTCGATGTCGCCGACCACGGAGAGCACCGCGTTGTTCGGCGCGTAGTAGGTGCGGAAGAACTGGCGGGCGTCCTCCAGGGTGGCCGCGTCCAGGTCCGCCATCGAGCCGATCGGCGTGTGGTGGTAGGGGTGGCCCTCCGGGTAGGAGAGCGCGGTCAGCTTCTCGAAGGCGGTGCCGTACGGCACGTTGTCGTAGCGCTGGCGGCGCTCGTTCTTGACGACGTCCCGCTGGTTCTCCATGGACTCGTCGTCCAGGGCGGCCAGCAGCGAGCCCATGCGGTCGGCCTCCAGCCAGAGCGCCAGCTCCAGCTGGTGGGCGGGCATGGTCTCGAAGTAGTTGGTCCGCTCGAAGCTGGTGGTGCCGTTCAGCGAGCCGCCGGCGCCCTGCACCAGCTCGAAGTGGCCGTTCCCCTTGACCTGCGCGGAGCCCTGGAACATCAGGTGCTCGAAGAGGTGAGCCAGGCCGGTACGCCCCTTGACTTCGTGGCGTGAGCCGACGTCGTACCAGAGGCAGACCGCCGCCACCGGGGTCAGGTGGTCCTCGGAGAGCACCACGCGCAGACCGTTGGCCAGGCGGTGCTCGGTCGCTGTCAGGCCCCCGGAGCCTGCCTCGGCTGTGGTCGTGTGACCCATGGGCATGTACGTCCCTTCGCGAGCGGAGGCGGTTGATGGAAACCGCGGTTTTCCTGCCGTTCCTGCCACTGTATGCAAAGCGTGCGGGGCCTCGGCGAAGTTCCCGCGGGGCGTACGCCCACAGCGGATCCCGTGACCCGCCCGGGACCCGCTCCCGGCTCCCGGCGGGGCCTTGGGAACCGGGTCGCGGCACGGGTTGTCACTGCCTCGGTCCACAATGGTCGGCGTCAGTTCCGTCCATCCTTTCAGCAAGGAGCCGGCAGCGATGGCCCGCCGCAGCACGAAGACCCCGCCGCCCGACGATTCGTTCGAGGAGAGGATCCTCGACATCGACGTCGTGGACGAGATGCGTGGCTCCTACCTGGAGTACGCGTACTCGGTCATCTACTCGCGCGCCCTGCCGGACGCCCGCGACGGCCTGAAGCCGGTGCACCGCCGCATCGTGTACCAGATGAACGAGATGGGCCTGCGCCCCGAACGCGGCTATGTGAAGTGCGCCCGTGTCGTCGGCGAGGTCATGGGCAAGCTGCACCCGCACGGCGACGCGTCGATCTACGACGCCCTGGTGCGCATGGCGCAGCCCTTCTCCATGCGCGTGCCGCTGGTCGACGGCCACGGCAACTTCGGCTCGCTGGGCAACGACGACCCGCCGGCCGCCATGCGGTACACCGAGTGCCGGATGGCCGAGGCGACGAGCCTGATGACCGAGTCGATCGACGAGGACACGGTCGACTTCGCGCCGAACTACGACGGCCAGGAGCAGGAGCCGGTGGCGCTGCCCGCCGCCTTCCCGAACCTGCTGGTCAACGGCTCCTCGGGCATCGCGGTCGGCATGGCGACGAACATGCCGCCGCACAACCTGCGCGAGGTCATCGCCGCCGCCCGCCACCTGATCCGCAACCCGAACGCGGACCTGGACGCGCTGATGAAGCACGTCCCCGGCCCGGACCTGCCCACCGGCGGCCGGATCGTCGGCCTGGACGGCATCCGGGACGCGTACGCGACCGGCCGCGGCACCTTCAAGATGCGCGCGACCGTCTCGGTCGAGACGGTCACCGCCCGCCGCAAGGGCCTGGTGGTCACCGAGCTGCCGTTCACGGTCGGCCCCGAGAAGGTCATCGCGAAGATCAAGGACCTGGTCAACGCGAAGAAGGTCCAGGGCATCGCCGACGTCAAGGACCTCACCGACCGCGAGCACGGCCTGCGCCTGGTCATCGAGATCAAGAACGGCTTCGTGCCGGAGGCGATCCTGGAGCAGCTGTACAAGCTGACCCCGATGGAGGAGTCCTTCGGCATCAACAACGTCGCCCTGGTCGACGGCCAGCCGCTCACCCTGGGCCTGAAGGAGCTGCTGGAGGTCTACCTGGACCACCGCTTCGACGTGGTCCGGCGCCGCAGCGAGTTCCGCCGCGGCAAGAAGCGCGACCGGCTGCACCTGGTCGAGGGCCTGTTGACCGCGCTGGTCGACATCGACGAGGTCATCCGGATCATCCGGTCCAGTGAGAACTCCGCGCAGGCCAAGGAGCGCCTGATCGAGCGCTTCTCGCTGAGCGAGGTGCAGACGCAGTACATCCTCGACACGCCGCTGCGCCGGCTCACCAAGTACGACCGGATCGAGCTGGAGGCGGAGAAGGACAAGCTCACCGCGGAGATCGAGGAGCTGACCCGGATCCTGGAGTCGGACGTGGAGCTGCGCAAGCTGGTCTCGGCCGAACTGGCCGCCGTGGCGAAGAAGTTCGGCACCGACCGGCGCACGGTCCTGCTGGAGTCCGCGGGCGCCCCGGCGGCCACCGTCCCGCTCCAGGTGGCCGACGACCCGTGCCGGGTGCTGCTGTCCTCGACGGGGCTGCTGGCGCGTACGGCGACCGACGAGCCGTTCCCGGAGGCGGCGGGCGCCAAGCGCGTCAAGCACGACGTGATCGTCTCGGCGGTGCCGGCGACCGCGCGCGGGGTGATCGGCGCGGTGACCTCGGAGGGCCGGCTGCTGCGGATCAACGTGGTCGACCTGCCGCAGCTGCCCGAGCAGGCCGGCGCGCCGAATCTCTCCGGAGGTGCCCCGCTGGCGGAGTTCGTCTCCCTGGAGGACGACGAGACGGTGGTCTGCCTGACCACGCTGGACGAATCGTCCCCGGGTCTCGCGCTCGGCACCGAGCAGGGCGTCGTCAAGCGCGTGGTGCCCGACTACCCGTCCAACAAGGACGAGTTGGAGGTCATCACGCTCAAGGAGGGCGACCGGATCGTCGGCGCGGTGGAGCTGCGCACCGGCGAGGAGGACCTGGTGTTCATCACGGACGACGCGCAGCTGCTGCGCTTCCAGGCCTCCATCGTGCGCCCGCAGGGCCGCCCGGCGGGCGGCATGGCGGGCATCAAGCTCACCGAGGGCGCGAAGGTGATCTCCTTCACGGCGGTCGACCCGGCCGTCGACGCGGTGGTGTTCACGGTCGCGGGCTCGCGCGGCACGCTGGACGACTCGGTGCAGACGACGGCCAAGCTCACCCCGTTCGACCAGTACCCGCGCAAGGGCCGGGCCACGGGCGGCGTGCGCTGCCAGCGGTTCCTGAAGGGCGAGGACTGCCTGTCGCTGGCCTGGGCGGGCCCGACGCCCGCGCTCGCGGCGCAGAAGAACGGCACCCCGGCGGACCTGCCGGAGCCGGACCCGCGCCGGGACGGCTCGGGCACGTCGCTGGCGAAGACGGTGGCGGTGGTGGCGGGGCCGGTGCTGTAGACGGGCTCCGGGCGGGCTCCCCGGGGGCCGCCCGGTGGCTCTAGGCGGGGCTCCAGGCGGGGCTCCAGGCGGGGCTTTAGGCGGGGCTTTAGGCGGGCGGATCCTCCACGTCGGCGTCCGCTTCGTCCGGGCCCTGTACGTAGCGCAGGACGCCCCACATGCCGTGTTCGTCGGTGTGTGGGGCGTCGTCGCCCCTGCACGCCTCCAGTTCCTTGCCGAGGGTGTCGGCGTCGATGCCGGTGCCGATCAGCACGAGCTGGGTGAGGCGGTCCTCGCGGGGTGCCCAGGGCTCCGGGTAGAAGCGCAGGAACCGGCCGACGGCGTGCACGGCGTAGCGGTTGAGCGGGTCGTACGGCCCGAAGTCGACGTACCCCTTGATCCGGTACAGCCCCTCGGGCCGGCTGTCCAGGAACCGCATGAGCCGACGGGGCTCCAGGGGCACGCCGGAGGTGAAGGACAGGCTGTCGTAGCCGGTGTGCAGATGTCCGGCGTGGTCGTCGGCGTCGCGGTCGGTGAGGTCGTCGAAGGAGAGCTGCCCGAGGCGCTCCTCGCTCGGCCGGCAGTCGAAGAGGAACTCGGGGTCGATCCGGCCGTAGGTGGCGGGGACGACGGCGGCTCGGCCGGTGAGCGCACGGACGGCCGCCAGCGTCCGCTCGGCGTCGTCCGCTCGGTCGAGCTTGTTGACGACGACCAGGTCGGCGAGCGCCAGGTGCCGGTCGATCTCGGGGTGCTTCGCCCGCGTGTCGTCGAACTCGGCGGCGTCGACGACCTCCACGAGGCCGCCGTAGACGATGCCCGGGTGCTCGCTGGCGAGCACCATGCGCACGAGTTCCCGGGGCTCGGCCAACCCGCTGGCCTCGATGACGATCACGTCGATCCCGGCGTCGGGCGCGGCGAGCCGGTCCAGGTAGCCGTCGAGTTCGCTCACGTCGACGGCACAGCACAGGCAGCCGTTGCCGAGCGAGACGGTCGAGTCGCCCAGGGCGCCGGCGACGGCCATCGCGTCGATCTCGATGGCCCCGAAGTCGTTGACGACGGCCCCGATCCGGCTGCCTCCGCTGCGGTGCAGCAGATGATTGAGGAGCGTGGTCTTTCCGGAGCCCAGGAAACCGGCGAGCACGACGACCGGGATCTGCCGCGGGCTGCCGCCGCGTGCCAGGCTGTTCCCCAACGGGCGACCTCTCTGACGTACCAGAGCGCACCGGATCGCGGCCCGATGCGCGGACGGGCATGGACTGCGCGTCAAGGATACGAGCGGGACGGGACACGAAGCTGCGCGGCCGTCGGTGGGGGCGGAGTACGGCGGGTGGTGCGGGGGCGTGGCGGGTGGCGCGGACGCCATGGCGGGCGGTGCGGGGACGCGGCAGGCGGCACGGGGGCGCGGCGGGTGGCATGGGCGCCATGGCGGGCGGTGCGGGGACGCGGCGAGTGGTGCAGGGAGACTGCGGGCGACGCAGGGAACGGAGGTCGGCGCCGGGACCGGCGGACGGTGCGGGGATATGGCGGACGGTGCGGGGATACGGCGGACGGCACGGCGTCATAGCAGGCGACGCGGGGACACCGTGGGCGGCACGGGGACGCGGCGGGTGGCATGGGCGCCGTGGCGGTCCGCCGCGCTCACTCGGCGGCGGGCACCTCAGCCCCCGGCTCCGGGCCCACGTACCGCGCCACCGGGCGGATGATCTTCGAGTCGGCGGCCTGTTCCAAGATGTTGGCGCTCCAGCCCACGACCCGTGCCGCCGCGAAGGTAGGGATGAACATTTCCCGGGGCAGGCCGCACAGTTCCATGACCACGCCGGCGTAGAACTCGACGTTCGTGTGGAGTTCGCGGCCGGGCTTCAGCTCGGCGAGGATCGCCTCCACGCGGCGCTCGACCTCGACCGCGAAGTGCGCCCGCGGGCCGCCGAAGCCGAGGGCGATCTCGCGCAGCATCCGGGACCGCGGGTCCTCCGTGCGGTAGACGGCGTGCCCGAAGCCCATGATCCGGTCACCGGCGAGCACCCGCTCGCGGATCCAGGCGTCGATCCGGTCGGGCGTGCCGATCGCGTCCAGGGTGTCCAGGGCCCGGCTGGGCGCGCCTCCGTGCAGCGGTCCGGACAGGGCACCGACGGCACCGGTCAGGCAGGCCGCCACGTCGGCGCCCGTGGAGGCGATGACGCGTGCGGTGAAGGTTGACGCATTGAATCCATGATCAATGGTTGAGATGAGGTATTGCTCGATGGCACGCGTCCGGCGCGGGTCCGGTTCCGAACCCGTCAACATGTACAGGTAGTTCGCCGCGTACGAGAGGTCCTCGCGCGGCTCGACCGGATCGAGGCCGCGGCCCAGCCGGTACAGCGCGGTGAGCAGGGTGGGTACGGCCGCGCAGGCGGCCACGGTGTCGGCGCGACGTTGGTCGGTGTCGGTGTCGTACACCGGCCGGAAGCCCTGGGCCGCACCGAGCAGGGACAGGGCCGTGCGCAGTCCGGCCAGCGGCCCGGAGCCCCGCCCGGCCGCGGCGATGGCGGGCAGGGCCGCGTGGACGTCCTCGGGCAGGCGCCGCAGCGCGGCGGTCTCGGCGGCGAAGGCGGCACCGCGCCGGGCGTCCGGCAGTACGCCGTGGACCAGCAGATGCCAGACGTCCTCGAAGCTCCGGGTGCGCGCGAGGTCGACGGCCGGGTACTGGCGGTAGTGGTAGAAGCCCTCCCGGCCCCGGACGTCACCGACCTCGGTCTCGGCGACGACGACGCCGGCGAGGCCGCGCGGGACGTCGATGAGCGGGGTCGCGGGCATGTTGACGGCCATGAACTCCTCCTTGGATGCCATCCAGTTACTTGATCCGACTGTCCATGCTTGACAGATTCCTTGTCAACGTTGATTCAATCAATGTGCACTCATCAAGATGTGCAGAGGCGACTACGGTGGCCCCCATGCGCGATCACGACACCGCCCCCCACCGTCCCGGGCGCCGGCTGAGCACCAAGGAGACCGCCGAACTGCTCGGCGTGAAGCCCGAGACGGTCTACGCGTACGTGAGCCGCGGCCTGCTCAGCAGCAGACGCGAACCCGGCGGCCGGTCCAGCACGTTCGAGGCCAAGGAGGTGGAGGCGCTCGCCCGCCGCAACCGGCGCGAGGCGGCCGGGAGTCCGGGCTCCGGCGGGGACCTGTCCGTCCGCACCCGGATCACGCTCATCGAACAGGACAGGTACTTCTACCGGGGCGTGGACGCCGTCGACCTGGCCACCCGCCACTCCTACGAGGAGGTCGCGGAGTGGCTGTGGACCGGCCGGCTGAGCCCCGGGGTGACGTTCTCCGCGCCCGGGCCCACCGTCGCGGTCGCCCGCCGCGCGGTGGACGCCCTGTCCGAACACGCCTCCCCGGTGGACCGGCTGCGAGTCGCCGCGATCGCCGCGGCGGCCGAGGACCCGCTGCGCTTCGACCTGTCCGAGGACGCCGTGCTGAACACGGCGCGCGTCCTCATCCCGACCCTCGTCGCCGCGCTCCCGCCGGTCCGTCCCGGCCACAAGGACGGCGGGCCGCTGGCGCAGCGGCTGTGGGGACGGCTGACCGGCCACCCGGCCGACGACGCGTCCCTGCGTGTTCTGGACACCGCGCTCGCGCTGCTCGCCGACCACGACCTGGCCGCGTCCACGCTGGCGGTCCGGGTCGCCGCCTCGGCCCGGGCGCACGCGTACGCCGCCGTCTCGGCCGGGCTGGGCGTGCTGGAGGGCCCGCTGCACGGCGCCGCCAGCGGCCTGGCCCACCGGATGCTCCTGGACGTGCTCGACCAGGGCACGGCGGTCCCGGTGATCGCCGACGAACTGCGCGCGGGCCGCCGTGTCCCCGGTCTCGGCCACCGGCTGTACACCGGAGAGGATCCCCGCGCGCGGGTGCTGTTCGGCCTCCTGGAGCAACTCCCGCGCGCGGAGTCCGCCCTGCTCGCGGCCCGTGACATCGTCGCGACGACCGCCCGGCACACCTCGCTGCACGCCAATGTGGACCTGGCCCTGGCGGTGTTCACCGCGTCCAGCGGCATGCCGGCCACGGCCGGTGAGACGATCTTCGCCGTGGCGCGGACCGCGGGCTGGATCGCCCACGCCCTGGAGGAGTACGGCGAGCGTCCGCTGCGCATGCGGCCCAGCGGCCACTACGTCGGTCCGCGCCCGCCGCAGCCCCTCCCGGAGTAGGACACGGGTGGGCCGGAAGTCACCCCGGGCAAAGTCAGGTTAGGCTCACCTCTGTGAGTAGGTGTGCGACCGTCTCCCGGAGCCTCGACGAGCCGGTGTCCGGTACGGCGGCGACGGCGACGACGTGGCTGCTGCTGGAACAGCCCGGCCCCTGGGGCGCCAAGGCGCTCACGTCCAGCCACCTGGACCCCGAGCTGGGCCGGGCGCTGGAGGCCGCCGCCGACGGGACCGGCGTGCGGATCGCTCTCATCCGGCGCCCCGGGCGCCACGCCGACCCCGGTACGCCCCCGATCCGGCAGGTGTACGCCGCGCACACCGTTCCCGGGCGCGTGTGGCTGCACGGCGCCACCACGCGCGATCCCCGGCGGCTGCTCGACCTCGACTTCGCCGGCCTCGGAGCGGGCGACCACCGTTCCTTCGGCGCGGTGCTCGGCGGACGGCCGCACCGGGGTGATCCGCTGGCGCTCGTGTGCACCAACGGCAAGCGCGACCGCTGCTGTGCCCTCCTGGGCCGCCCGCTGGCCACGGAGCTGGTCGCCTCGGGTGTGCGCGGCGTCTGGGAGGTCACCCATCTGGGTGGACATCGGTTCTCGCCCACCGTGCTGGTCCTGCCGTACGGCTACGCCTACGGCCGCGCCGAGGCGCACACCGTCAAGGAAGCCCTGC
The DNA here is from genome assembly GCF_001514055.1 of Streptomyces corchorusii. Lineage (NCBI taxonomy): Bacteria > Bacillati > Actinomycetota > Actinomycetes > Kitasatosporales > Streptomycetaceae > Streptomyces > Streptomyces corchorusii. The sequence goes on from NZ_KQ948361.1 coordinate 234,363, forward strand.
ACGGCGTCCGGGAGGGACGTGTGGTCGTGGAGGGGTGCCGCGGGTGCTCCGCATGGGAACGCCCCGGCCAAGCGGCGGAACTGGCCGTCCGGTCGGCCGCGGGCGAGTACCGGGCGGGTGTGCTCAGCGTCGTACGGACCGACGGCACGGCTTCGGGCTGGGAGGTCACCGTCCGGCACTCCGACGGCCGCCGGTGGCGGGTCACCGTGGCGCAGGGCATGTCGCTGCCTCCCCGCCCGGAGAGCTGTGGCGCGGCGGTGCTCGGCGCGCCCGCGCGGATGGACGTGATCGAGGTGCGCGAGCTGAGCCCGACGGCACTGGCGAGCTAGCCGGGCGCGGGTGCCGTCCTGAGGCATGGGAGCCGCCGCCTTGGGGAGGGTTGCCGCCTGGGTATGGGCGCGTCCTGGACATGAGCGCCGCCCTGGGCAGGGGCGCCGCCCTGGACATGGCTGCCGTCAACCCTCGATCAACGCATGGATCAAGAGATCCACACCACACCCGCTGGGGTGCGTCCGGCGGCCCCACGTACCGTCATGGGTATGAGCCCCACTCCCCCCGCCCGCCGGCTGCGCCTCGGTCTGCCTCGGCGGATGTTCTCCCAGGTGCTGCTGATGCAGGTGGCGATCGCCGCGGGAGTCGCGGTGCTCGCGACCGGGCTCTTCCTCGCCCCGCTGAGCAAGCAGCTGGACCAGGAGGCGATGCGCCGCGCACTGGCCATCGCCGAGACCGTGGCCCAGGACCCGCAGATCGCCGAGGGCGTCCTGACCACCCCGCCGACCAGGAACGGCCCGGTGCAGAAGGAGGCCGAGCGGATCCGGCGGGCGACGCACGCCGAGTACATCGTGGTGCTCGACCGGAACTGGGTGCGCTGGTCGCACCCCACGGCCTCGGAGATCGGCCGGCGCGTCTCCACCAGCCCCACCGACGCCCTGGCCGGCCAGGAGGTCATGGAGATCGACAAGGGCACTCTGGGCCGCTCGGCGCGCGGCAAGGTCCCGCTGTACGACGCCGATCACCGCATCGTCGGCGCGGTATCGGTCGGCATCGCCTACGACAGCGTGCGGGCGCGGCTGATCAGCGCGATCCCGGGCCTGTTCGCGTACGCAGGCGGCGCGCTCGCGGTGGGCGCGCTGGCCGCCTGGCTGATCTCGCGCCGGGTCCAGCGGCAGACCCGGGACCTGGCCTTCTCCGACATCTCCGCGCTGCTGGCGGAGCGCGAGGCGATGCTGCACGGCATCCGGGAGGGCGTGGTCGCCCTCGACCGGGGCGGCCGTATCCGCCTGCTCAACGACGAGGCACGGCGGCTGCTGGGCATCGGCGACGAGGCCGTCGGGCGGACCCCGGACGAGGCGCTCGGCGCGGGCCGTACGACGGATGTGCTGGCCGGCCGGGTGACCGGCACCGACCTGCTCACCGTGCGCGGCCATCGCGTCCTGGTCGCCAACCGCATGCCCACCGACGACGGCGGCGCGGTGGCGACCCTGCGCGACCGCACCGAACTGGAACAGCTGGGACGCGAACTCGACTCCACGCGCGGGCTGATCGACGCCCTGCGCGCCCAGGACCACGAACACGCCAACCGCATGCACACCCTGCTGGGGCTGCTGGAGCTGGAGATGTACGACGACGCCGTGGAGTTCGTCGGCGAGGTGGTCGGGGACCACCGGGCCACCGCCGAGCAGGTCACGGAGAAGATCCAGGACCCGCTGCTGGCCGCGCTGCTGGTCGGCAAGGCGACCGTGGCGGCCGAGCGCGGGGTCGCCCTGTGGGTGTCGGAGCGCACCCGGCTCCCGGACCGGCTGATCGATCCCCGGGGGCTGGTCACGGTCGTGGGCAACCTCGTGGACAACGCCCTCGACGCGGTCGCGGGCACACCGCACGCGCGCGTGGAGGTCGAGTTGCGCGCGGAGGGCCGTACGGTGGTCCTGCGGGTATGTGACACGGGTCCCGGGGTCCCCGAGGACCAGCGGGAGCTGATCTTCACGGACGGATGGTCCACCAAGAAGCCGCCGACGCACGGCAAGCGGGGCATCGGGCTGTCCCTGGTGCGCCGGCTCGCCGAACGGCAGGGCGGGAGCGCGGCCGTGGGCGCGGCGGCCGGCGGTGGCGCGGAGTTCACCGTGGTCCTGCCCGAGGCGCTGACCGAGCCGGAACTGGAACCGGCGGTGCCCGAGGGGTCTGCCGGGACCGCTGCCGTCGCCGAGGAGGAGGCGCGATGATCGAGGTCCTGGTGGTGGACGACGACGCCCGGGTCGCCCGGGTCAACGCCGCCTACGTGGAGAAGGTGCCCGGCTTCCATGTCGCCGGCGAGGCGCACAATGCGGCCGAGGCGCTGCGCCAGGTCGAGGTGCTGCCCCGGCTGGACCTCGTCCTGATGGACCACTACCTGCCCGACGACACGGGTCTCGCGGTGGTCCAGGAGATGCGCCGGCGCGGCCACCAGACCGACGTGATCATGGTGACGGCCGCGCGGGACGTGTCGACCGTGCAGGCGGCCATGCGGCAGGGCGCGTTGCAGTACCTGGTGAAGCCGTTCGCATTCGCCGGTCTGCGGGCGAAGCTGGAGGCGTACGCCGAGCTGCGGCGCACCCTGGACGGCGGCGGGGAGGCCGAGCAGGCGGAGGTGGACCGCATCTTCGGCGCCCTGTCCGCCCCGTCGGAGCCCGGGCTGCCCAAGGGGCACTCCCCCACGACGGCCGAGCTGGTGCGCCAGGCGCTGCTGAACGCCGAACGCCCCCTGTCCGCCCAGGAGATCGCGGAGCGGACGGGGGTGAGCCGGCAGACCGCCCAGCGGTATCTGAAACTCCTGGAGCGCACGGGCCGGGCGCGGCTGACCCTGAAGTACGGCGACGCGGGCCGCCCGGAACACCGTTACGTGTGGGCGACCCGCGCCTGAGCGCGATTCACATGGACGCGTCGGCGGTCACTTGACCGCCTTGACGAACTCCGTCGTGTACGTCTTGCTCAAGTCGACCTTCGCGTTCTTGATGTTGGGGTTGAACGCCTTGAGGACCTTCTCGACGGTTTCGGGGCCGCCCTGGGGCATCACGCCGTCATCGGTGAACATCGGAAGGGTGCTCTTGATGGCCTGCGCGTACAGCGCCTTGTTGCCCTGGGAGTAGTCGGCGGGCATCTTGGCGGCGATCTCGTCGGCGCTGTGCGTGGACATCCACTTGAGCGTCTTGACGAATGCGTTGACCATCTTCTGGATGGTCTCCTTGTGTCCGTTCACCCAGTCCGTCTGCATGTACAGACTTGACGAGGGGTACGGGCCGCCCAGCGCTTCCTGCGAGCCCTCGGGGGTGCGCATGTCGATGAGGATCTTGCCGGCCTTCTTGTCCAGGATCGTCGCGACGGTCGGGTCGGTGGTCATGCCGCCGTCGATCGCGCCCTTCTTGAGCGCCGCGATGAACGTGGGGCCGGCCCCCACCGCGACCGGCGTGAAGTCGCTGATCTTCACTCCGTTCTTGACCGCCAGGTACTTGGTGAGGAAGTCGGTCGAGGAACCGAGCCCGGTCACGCCCAGCTTGCGGCCCTTGAAGTCCTTGGGCGAGGTGAGGTCACCGGCGGCCTTGTTCGAGACGACCTCGACCTCGCCGGGCGCGTGCGAGAACTGCACGACCGACTCCACCGACTTGCCCTTCACCTGGAGGTCCAGGGTGTGGTCGTAGAACCCGACCGCTCCCTGCACCTGCCCGGAGACGAGCGCGGTCTCGGCCTGGACCCCGGCGGGCTCGCTGAGGAGCTGGACGTTCAGCCCCTCCGCCTGGAAGTAGCCGAGGCGCTGGGTGAGCATCGCGGGCAGGTAGATGACCTTGTCCAGGCCACCGACCATGATCTTGACGGTCTCCCCCTTTCCGCCGCCCCCACCGCTGCCGGTGTCGGCCGTGGAGCTCGCCGCGTCGTTGGCACAGGCGGTGAGCGAGGAGAGGGCGAGCAGTCCGGTGGCGGCCAGGGAGGCGTATCTGGCGGTCTTGCGCATGCGGGTTCACGTCCTTGTGAGAGGGCGGTGCGGGAAGGAGCGGGGGGTGGCGAGAGGGTCGGTCAGTCCTCGGAACCGGCGGGCTTCCAGCGGAAGATGCGGCGCTCGGCGAAGGTCAGCAGCCCCTCGGCGACGAGGGCGACGACGGCGAGGATGACCATCGCGGCGTACACGCCGGCGGCGTTGAAGGTGTTCTGCGACTGCGAGACGAGCAGGCCGATGCCCTTGGTGGCGCCGATGTACTCGCCGACGATGGCACCGATGAGCGCGAAGCCGAAGCTGACGTGCAGGCTGGTGAAGATCCAGGAGGTGGCCGACGGGATGACAACCTGGAGGGTCACCCTGCGGTCGCTCGCGCCCAGGATGCGGGCGTTGGCCACCAGGTTGCGGTCCACTTCGCGGGCGCCCTGGAAGGCGTTGAAGAACACCGGGAAGAAGACGAGTACGACGGCGGAGGCCACCTTGGAGGACGGTCCGAGACCGAACCAGATCAGGAAGATGGGCGCCAGCACGATCCGGGGAATCGAGTTGAGCACCTTGATGTAAGGACCAAGAACCTCGGCGAGCAATCTGATCCGCCCGAGCGCAATACCGAGCAGCACACCGGCGACCACGCCGATGACCCAGCCGAGCAGGGCCTCGTACAGCGTGTACCAGATCTGCTCGCCCAGGGAGCCGAGCGCTGTCCCGTGGGTCACCCAGGTCCAGATCTGGTCCCAGATCTTCGAGGGCATCGAGAAGTTGAACGGGTCGATGACCTTGGCGCGGGACAGCACCTCCCACAGTCCGAGGACGACCACCAGGAGCACCACGCGCACGGCGTTGACGAAGAGCTTGCGCCGGCGTGCGGCCTGCGCGCGGGTCTGCGCGCGATCGGGTGTCTTGACGGTGTCCACGACCGGGGTGCTGAGGACCTCAGGCGACATGGGCGGCACCCCTCTCACGGGTGATGCGGACCTCTTCGCCGAGGGACTCCCAGATCTCGCGGTAGATCTCGATGAACCGCGGCTCCAGGCGCACCGACTCGACCTTGCGCGGGCGGGGCAGGTCGATGTCGAAGACCTGCTTCACGGTCGCGGGTCCGGCGGTCATCACGACGACCTTGTCGGCCAGCGCGATGGACTCCTCCAGATCGTGGGTGACGAAGACGACGGAGGCGCCGGTGCCCTCCCACAGCTCCAGCAACTCGTCCGACATCAGCGCGCGGGTCTGCACGTCGAGCGCCGAGAACGGCTCGTCCATCAGCAGGATCTCGGGGTCGTTGACGAAGGTGGCCGCCAGGGCGACCCGCTTGCGCTGGCCGCCGGAGAGCTGGTGCGGATAGCGGTCCTCGAAGGCGGCGAGCCCCACCCGGGCCAGCCAGTCGCGGGCCCTCTGCTTGGCCTCCGCCTTGGGCACGCCCCGGAAACGCGGGCCCGCCATGACGTTCGACAGCACGGTCCGCCAGGGGAAGGTGGCGTCCTGCTGGAAGACGAAGCCGACCTTGTCGCCGACCCCGTCGACCGGTTCCCCGGCCACCAGCACCTCGCCCTCGGTGGGCTCCTCCAAGCCGCTGACCAGGGTCAGCGTCGTGGACTTGCCGCATCCGGTCGGTCCTACGACGGCCACGAACTCGCCGCGCTCCACGGTGAGGTCCAGGCCGCGCACCGCCGTGTGCAGTCCCCCGGACGGGGTTCTGAAGGTCTTGCTCGCGCCCCGCAACTCGATGGCGGGGCTGGTGTGTGCGCTCATGGGCCGGGACGGTAGGTGTGGCCCCGGCCACGGCTGGAGTCTTGTGAGCACAAGCCGTTCTTTTGCTCGCAAGAACCTGTTGTGCTCGTTTTGCTCGCGCTACAACTGCGGAGCCGAAACACGGGCTGAACGCTCGCCGGCCTTGTAAGGAGAGGCCTGATGATTGACGTCCTGGTGGTCGACGACGACTTCCGTGTCGCTGAGATCAACGCCAAGTACGTGGGAAAGGTTCCCGGCTTCCGGGTGGCCGCCCGCGCGCACAGCGCCGCCCAGGCCCTGGCCGCCGTGGAACGCGGCTCCATCGACCTGGTGCTGCTCGACCACTACCTGCCGGACCAGACCGGCCTCGAACTCGTGCACCGCATGCGCGAGCAGGGTCACCGCACCGACGTCATCATGATCACGGCGGCCAGCGATGTGACGACCGTCCAGCAGGCGATGCGCCTGGGCGCCCTGCACTACCTGGTCAAGCCGTTCACCTTCGCCGCGCTGCGCACCCGCCTGGACTCCTACGCCGCCCTGCGCCGCACGGTCGACCGGGTGGGCGGCCGGGGCCTGACGGGCCAGGAGCAGGTCGACCGGATCTTCGGCGCCCTGCGCACCGCCCCCGCCCCTTCCGCGCCCGGTCTGCCGAGCGGCCACTCCGAGCCCACGACCGACCTCATCTGCGGTGTCCTGCACCGCGCCGACCATCCGCTCTCGGCCCACGAGGTGGCCGCCCGCACGGGCCTGAGCCGCTCCACGGCCCAGCGCTATCTCCGCCACCTCGAACAGGCGGGCCGTCTCCGCCTCTCCCTGAAGTACGGCGACACCGGCCGCCCGGAACACCGGTACGCCTGGGTTGCGCCGTAACGGGGCCGCGCTCCGGCTACACCGCTCCGGCCCCGGTCAGCGAACGCACCTCCGTCTCGGCGTACTTGGCCTCGTCCGGAACCTCGTCCGAGGTCACCGTGCCCAGCCAGCCGGCGAGGAAGCCGAGCGGGATGGAGACGATGCCCGGATTCTCCAGCGGGAAGTACTGGAAGTCGACGCCGGGGAAGAGGGATTCCGGGCTGCCGGACACCACCGGGGAGAGCAGCACGAGCCCGATCGCCGGGAGCAGCCCGCCGTACACCGCCCACACCGCGCCCCGCGTCGTGAAGCCGCGCCAGAACAGCGAGTAGAGCAGGACCGGCAGGTTCGCCGAGGCGGCGACCGCGAAGGCGAGGCCGACGAGGAAGGCGACATTGAGATCACGGGCCAGCAGACCGAGCCCGATCGCGACGACACCGATGCCGACCGCCGCGCACCGGGCCACGGCCACCTCGCTGCGGTGCTTGCCGCGCCGTCGGCGCAGTGACGCGTACAGGTCGTGGGCCACCGAGGCCGAGGAAGCGAGCGTGATGCCCGCGACCACCGCGAGGATCGTGGCGAAGGCCACGGCGGCGACCACCGCGAACAGCACGGTGCCCCCGGTCGAGCCCGCTCCGCCGCCCAGGTCGAGGGCGAGGAGGGGCACCGCCGTGTTCCCGGCCGCGTTCGATCCGCGTACGGCCCCCGGCCCCACCACCGCCGCCGCCCCGAAGCCGAGGACGATCGTCATCAGGTAGAAGCCGCCGATCAGGCCGATGGACCACACCACGGAGCGGCGGGCGGCCCGCGCGGTCGGCACGGTGTAGAAGCGGGCCAGGATGTGCGGCAGCCCGGCCGTGCCCAGCACCAGCGCCAGCCCCAGGCTGATGAAGTCCAACCGGGCGTTCCAGTCCCCGCCGTACTTCAGCCCCGGCGCGAGGAACGCCCTGCCGTGGCCGCTGCGCTCCGCCGCCGTGAGCAGCAGCCGGTCGACATCGCCGTGGAAGCGCAGCAGGACCAGGACGGTCAGCACGACCGTCCCGCTCAGCAGCAGGACCGCCTTCACGATCTGGATCCAGGTGGTGGCCCGCATCCCTCCCAACGACACGTAGATCACCATGAGCGCGCCGACACCGATGACCGTCCAGGCCTGGGCCGCGCCGCTCGTCCGCCCCAGCAGCAACGCCACCAGACTGCCCGCGCCGACCATCTGCGCCACCAGATACAGCACGGACACCGTCACCGAGGACGTTCCCGCGGCGATCCGCACCGGCCGCTCGCTCATCCGGGCGGCCACCACGTCGGCCAGGGTGAACCGCCCGCAGTTTCGCACCAGTTCGGCCACCAGGAACAGCACGACCAGCCACGCGACGAGGAACCCCACCCCGTACAGCAGCCCGTCGTACCCGTACAGCGCGATGAGCCCGCTGATCCCCAGGAAGGAGGCCGCCGACATGTAGTCGCCCGCGATGGCAAAACCATTCTCCATCGGAGAGAACAGCCGCCCGCCCGCGTAGAACTCCTCCGCCGAACCGTGCCGCCTGCGGCTCACCCACGTCGTGATCGCGAGGGTGACCGCCACGAACCCGCTGAACAGCAGCAACGCCAGTGTTTGATGATCACCGGTCACGAGGTCCCTCCCTGCGCTCCGCGGGCCAGCTCCTGGGTGTCCCAGCGCAGCTCCAGCGCGGCCCGGTCCCGGCGCAGCCGCGCGTGCCGGGCGTAGGCCCAGGTGAACAGGAACGTGGTGAGGAACTGCCCGAGCCCCGCGAGCATCGCCACGTTCACCGCCCCCACCACGGGCCGGGCCATGAGTCCCGGCGCGGTCGTGGCGGCGACCACGTACGCCACGTACCACGCCAGGAAGGCCGTGACCCCGGGCACCACGAACCGTCGGTACCTTCCGCGCACCTCCTGGAACGCCTCGCTCCGCTGCACCTCGACGTACACATCGCGGGCGCGCGCCGCCGCCGCGTCGGGCTCGGCACGCGCGGGCGGCACGGCCGGCGCCGGCATGCCCGCACCGTCCAGTTCGCCCCAGCCGGAGGCCGACGTGTCGTACCAAGGGTCCTCGGGCGCCACGTCACGGGAGGACGCGCCGTCGTCTTCCTGGTTCCCGGCCGATCTCTCGGGACCGTCCCCGACTCCACGAGGACGACCGTTGCTTGACTGCATGCCCAAGGATGGACAGAACAGGAAGTTCCCTGACTCTTCTTCCTCCGGCTCTTCACCCCATCAGGTGATTCACCCCGTGGGTGGCCGCACCAGCCCCTTGCTGTAGGCATACCGCACGGCCTGCGCCCGGTCCTTGAGACCCGTCTTGGCGAAGAGGTTGTTGATGTGGGTCTTCACGGTCGCGGTCGACACGTGCAGCCGGCGGGCGATCTCCTGATTGGTGAGGCCTTCGCCGATCAGCACCAGGACCTCGGTCTCGCGCGTGGTCAGCCCGTCGGGTGCCTCGCCGGCCGCGGGCACCGGCACGGGATCGGCCTGCGACAGCCTCTCCAGCAACCGTCGCTGGACACTGGGCGACAGCCCCGCGTCCCCCGAGAGCACACTGTGCACGGCACGGACGATCTCGTCTCCGCCCGCGTCCTTGGTCAGGTAACCCCGGGCGCCGGCCCTGAGCGCGGGGAACAGCGAATCGTCGTCCGCGTAGGTGGTGAGCACCACGACCTGCGTACCGGGGTACTGCGCCCGGATCCGCCGGGTGGCCTCCACGCCGTCGCAGCGGGGCATCCTGAGGTCCATCAGCACGACGTCCGGCGCGAGTTCCCCGACCAGCCGCACCGCCTCCTCCCCGTCTCCCGCGGCCCCGACGACCTCCACGCCGGGCAGCAGCCCGAGCAACATCACGATGCCTTCACGGACCACGGTCTGATCGTCGGCCACCACCACCCGCGCGGGCTTCCTCTCCCCTTCCGTCTCCGTCATACGGGCACCTTCAGCGTCACCACGAACCCCTCCTCGTCCGGTCCCGCGTCCAGCGAACCGCCCAGCAGTTCGGCGCGCTCACGCATGCCCAGCAGACCGTACCCGCCTCCGGATCCGTTCAGTTCGCCCGCTTCGCTGCCCGAATCCCGTACGTTCAGCGTCACTTCGTGCTCGCTGTAGTCGAGCCGCACGGTCACTTTGGCGCCCTGCGCGTGCTTGCGGACGTTCGTCAGCGCTTCCTGGGCGACCCGCCGCACCGCCTGGGACGCCTCGGCCGGCAGGGGTCTGCGTTCACCTGTGACGGTGACCTCGGCACCGTCGGCCGTGCTGACGAGTTCGGCGAGGAAGTCCTCCAGCGGGGTCAGCTCGCCCCGCAGCGCGGACAGCGCCTGCCGGGTCTCGGCGAGGCCGTCGCGGGCCATGCCACGGGCGGCCACCACCCGGTCCAGGATCCGCTCGCGATCCGCGCCGTTCTCGATCAGCAGCCGGGCCGCCTCCAGGTGCACGAGCTGCGCCGAGAGGCTGTGCGCCAGCACGTCGTGGATCTCCCGTGCGATGCGGGCACGCTCGGCCAGTGCGGCGGACTCGGCCTCGGCCGCGCGGGCGGCGCGCTCCTGGGCGAGAAGACGCTGCGCACTGCCCCGGGCTTCCGCGTCCAGCCGCAGGACGTACCCGGCGAGGGCCATGCCGGCCACGGTGGCCGCCGTGGTCAGCCAGACGTCGTTGGTGAACGCGGAGTACGAGGCCAGCGCCACCGACGCGACGGGGACCGCGGCCCCCAGCGGCAGCCGCTCCAGCGCGCTGACTCCACAGCCGCACCAGATCACGAGGGCCGGCCCTGTGAACCCCGTGGCCTCCGCGGCGACCGCGATGCCCAGGAGCACGCCCATGAGCGCGAGGGAGGGCACCAGCCGGTGCTCGTAGGTGGTCCGGAAGAAGGTCCAGGAGACGAGGCCGGCGAGGAGGATCGCCGCCGCTGCCGCGAGTGCTTCCCACCGACCGACGTGCCTCTGGCTGAAGACACCCCACAGGAGCACGGCCAGCAGGAGCAGTCGGACGGCCCAGACGAGCATGCGCCGGGGACGGGTGGCTCCCGAACGGCCGAGCGCTTCGCGTGACGGCCAGCGTGTCCAGGCGTTCTCTGTCACACGCGCTCCTTCCACGCCGACCGCTCGTCGTCACCGTACGCCGGAGCGGGGCGGCTCGGGGTGGGGCGGCTAGGGGCGCCGACGGACCGGGCCCGCCAGGTCAGGATCCCGCCGCGGACCAACAGGGTGCCGGCGAGGCCGAGCATCAGCGCGGAGCTGTCCTGATGCACGCCGAGAGCGGAGCCGAGGGCGAAGACGCCGGCCCGCAGGGCTATGCCCACGATCCATACAGCGCCACTCGCCTTGCTGCTCTTGGTCCATACGACGCCGTCCGGCGCGGTCCAGAGACGGGTGGTCCAGCCCCAGCCGACGCCGGTGACCAGGCCGATGAACAGCTCCGCCACGAGCAGTACGGCGGATTCGGCGCGGTGGTCGGCGTCGAGGATGCCGGGCTCGCGCAGTGAGACGACGGCCAGGATCACCGGCAGCAGCCACCAGCGCCGGTCCGTGTCGATCGCCCGGGCGCGGAACTGCCGCGCGATCACTATGGCGACCACGGCAACGGTCACCAGCACGTTGACGAGCCCGTCCATCTGGACCTCCGTGAGCGAGAGGGCGGTATCGGAAGCGAGTGCTGCCGACGCCTTCGAAGCTACGGAAGTCCGCAGGCCAGGGGATCGGAGCCCGGGTGGATCACGGGTGGAACCTGGAACCGGCTCACCTCCACCCAGGGGTGGAGAGACCTTCGGGGGCGGATGGGGGCTGATGGGGAGTGGCTGTCAGGGGTGGGGTGGGGGGCGACCGTGGTGCGGGACGGCAGGCCAGGACAGGCGGAGCCAGAAGCGGGCTGGCGGGCTGGCGGGCTGGCGGGCTGGCGGGCTGGCGACAGCGGACACCCTGCCGCCCGCGCCGGCCACTCACACCGTCCGGCCCCGGCTCCTCCCGGAATGCCCCGGCGGCCGCCCGCTCGGCTGCGACCCGGCAAACCCTGACTGCCGCCCCTGCACGCCCGACCGGCGGGACCCGCTGCCAAGCGAGCCCCGCCTACGCCACCGCGCCTCCCGGCAACGGACGCCGCACGGAAACCGCCCCGAGGCAGCCCTCACCCCCGGGACACCACCCCGTCAGCCGAGCCCCCGCCCCCGTCCGCCAACGCCCAGCGCAGCGGCTACGCGTCGATGCGTGACCGGTCCAGCGTCGCCGCCGAGCTGGAGATGAACTCCTTGCGGGGTGCCACGTCGTTGCCCATCAGCAGGTCGAAGACCTGTTCGGCGGCCTCCAGGTCGGAGAGATTGATGCGGCGCAGGGTGCGGTGGCGCGGGTCCATCGTGGTCTCGGCCAGCTGGTCGGCGTCCATCTCGCCCAGACCCTTGTAGCGCTGGATGGAGTCCTTGTACCGGATGCCCTTGCTCTGGAACTCCATGAGCTTGTCGCGCAGCTCGCGGTCGGAGTACGTGTAGACGTACTTCTCCTGCCCCTTCTTCGGCTGGATCAGCTCGATGCGGTGCAGCGGCGGCACCGCGGCGAAGACCCGGCCGGCCTCGACCATGGGCCGCATGTAGCGCTGGAACAGCGTGAGCAGCAGACAGCGGATGTGGGAGCCGTCCACATCGGCGTCGGTCATCATGATGATCTTGCCGTAGCGGGCCTGGTCGATGTCGAAGGTGCGGCCCGAGCCCGCTCCTATGACCTGGATGATCGCACCGCACTCGGCGTTCTTGAGCATGTCGGTGACCGACGACCGCTGCACGTTGAGGATCTTGCCGCGGATCGGCAGCAGGGCCTGGAACTCGGAGTTCCGCGCCAGCTTCGCCGTGCCGAGCGCGGAGTCGCCCTCGACGATGAACAGCTCGCTGCGGTCGACGTCGTCGCTGCGGCAGTCGGCGAGCTTGGCCGGCAGGGACGAGGACTCCAGGGCCGTCTTGCGGCGCTGGGCGTCCTTGTGCTGACGGGCCGCGACCCGGGTGCGGGCCGCCGCGACCACCTTCTCCATGACCACCCGGGCCTGGGCGGCGGCGTCGCGCTTGGTGGCCGTGAGGAACGCCTTCAGTTCTTTGCTGATCACGCTGTTCACGATGCGGCGGGCCGCGGAGGTACCGAGGACCTCCTTGGTCTGGCCCTCGAACTGCGGCTCGGCCAGCCGGACGGTGACGACGGCGGTGAGGCCCTCCAGGGCATCGTCCTTGACGATGTTGTCCTCGGCCACGCGCAGCATCTTCTTGGCGCGCAGCACATCGTTCAGCGTCTGGGTGAGGGCCTGCTCGAACCCGGTGACGTGGGTGCCGCCCTTGGGGGTGGCGATGATGTTGACGAACGACCTGACGGTCGTGTCGTAGCCCGTGCCCCACCGCATCGCGACGTCGACACCCAGCTCACGGGTGACCTCGGTGGGGGTCATCTGACCGTGTTCGTCCAGAACCGGGACGGTCTCCTTGAAGGTGCCCCTGCCCGAGAAGCGGAGGACGTCGCAGATCGCCTTGTCGTTTGCCAGGTACTCGCAGAACTCGCTGATACCGCCGTCGAAGCGGAACGACTCCTCGCCCTTGCTGCCGCCCTCGCCGAGGCCGAACTCGTCACGGACGACGATGGTCAGGCCGGGCACCAGGAACGCGGTCTGCCGGGCACGCTGATGCAGGTTCTCCAGGGACAGCTTGGCGTCCTTGAGGAAGATCTGCCGGTCGGCCCAGTAACGCACGCGCGTGCCGGTGCGCGTCTTGGGGATCTTCTTCGCCTTGCGCAGACCGCTCTTGGCCTCGAACTTCGCGTCGGCACCCTCGGCGGAGAAGGCTCCGGGCACGCCGCGCCGGAAGCTGATGGCGTGGGTGTGGCCGCCGCGGTCCACCTCGACGTCGAGGCGGGCGGAGAGGGCGTTGACCACGGAGGCACCGACGCCGTGCAGACCGCCGGAGGCCGCGTAGGAGCCGCCGCCGAACTTGCCGCCGGCGTGCAGCTTGGTCATCACGACCTCGACGCCGGACAGGCCGGTCTTCGGTTCCACGTCCACGGGGATGCCGCGGCCGTTGTCGCGCACCTCCACGGAGCCGTCGTCGTGGAGGATCACCTCGATGTGGTCGCAGTAGCCGCCCAGGGCCTCGTCCACCGAGTTGTCGATGATCTCCCACAGGCAGTGCATCAGACCGCGGCTGTCGGTCGAGCCGATGTACATGCCGGGGCGCTTGCGCACGGCCTCAAGACCCTCAAGGACGAGCAGGTGCCGCGCGGTGTAGTTGGAACCGTCGCGGTCTGCTCCTGCCAGCAGCGCTGTGGACGGCACGGACGTATCGGCGGTCACGCGGTTCGCTCCTCGCTGAATTTCAGATGGCCCCCCTTTGGGTAAGGGGGCGGCTTCGGTCGCCGCACAGAGGGTACCGAGCCCTGGTAGAGCCGGTGTAACGCCACCCTCGTCGGCACCTCACACTAGTCCAGGCTCGCATGCCTGTTCGATCCCTCGTTGGAGTGAAGCACACATCACGTTCCCTTCGAGGCATGAACCATTTAGGCTCCGGGCACGTCCTCATGAACAACCGGCAACCCGGCCGGGAGGACCGAGACAGCAAGACAGCGCGAACCCGTAGGCATACAAGAGACGCAATACGGCACATTCGCCGCCAACCGGCAGCAGACAGCCGCCCCGGAAAGATTTTTTCGAGGAAAAGCCACGAGCGGGAACGTTTTCGGGCTGGTTGGATGTTGACCCTGGTACGACAGCTCGTCGAGCTAGAGAAGAGGCGACGTGACTACTGTTCTGACCCCCGCGAGCCCGTTGACGGCCGCCGATCGCTGCGACCGCTGCGGCGCCCAGGCATACCTGCGCGTCGTCCTGCTCAGCGGCGGAGAACTGCTCTTCTGCGCCCACCACGGTCGCAAGTTCGAGCCGGAACTCAAGAAGATCGCCGCTGAGATACAGGACGAGACGGAGCGGCTGACGTCCGTTCCGAACACCGCTTCCGACGAAGAGCGCTGAATCTCGCACCACGACGAGCCAGCCCCGGCACAGGCCGGTGAACGGGCGGCCGCTCCTCACCAGGAGTGGCCGCCCGTGCTCATACCCTCGGACGCTCGCTCACGAGCGCCCGGAAGGCTCGGTCCCCGCGGCCGGCCGCAGGGCTCGTACGACCTCGGAGACGCGCGTGTAGACCCCGGGAAGCCCCGGCCGTCCGCAGCCGCTCCCCCACGACACGAGGCCGATCAGCCGTCCCCCGGCCACCAGAGGGCCGCCGCTGTCCCCCTGGCAGGCGTCGGGGCCTCCGCCGACCTCACCGGCGCAGAGCATGGTGGCGGCCCGGTAGGCGCCCTCGGGGCCCCCCGGAAAGGCACGGGCACACATCTCGTCGGGCAGGACGCGTACGCGTGCGGCATGGAGCCGGTGCGCGTAGGACCCCGCGCCGGTCGTGTCCCCCCACCCGGACACCACGGCCCGCGTGCCCGGTGCGTACGCCGGATCGCCCGCGCCCGCCATGGGGACGACCGCGCTCTGCGGCAGCGGTCCGGCGAGCCCGAGGACCGCGAAGTCCCCTGAATGGGTCGTGACGTCGTACGCGGGATTGAGCCGGATCTCCCGTACGGCGATCTCGTCGCCCTGCTCCGAGAGCAGGTCGGTGCGGCCCGCGATGACCTTGAGGTCACGCACACGGTCCGGCGGTGTCCCGAGGGCCTCCTCGGACAGACAGTGGGCAGCGGTGACCACGGTGGTGCGCCCGACGGCCACGGCGCCGCAGAACTGGCCCGCCCGCATACCTCCGAACCGGTCACGGCTGGCCAGCGCGACCGTCCACGGAGACTGCGAGACGTCGATCGGGAACCCTCCGACCACTACGCTGTCGGAGGCGGCGGGAGCCGCGCTCATCAGGGGTATCGCGGTCATGGTGGCCGCCAGGGCCAGCGGCCGGATCAGTGCCCGGACAACGGAACGGCGCATGCATGCTCCTCACTCTGGGTCCTCCTGGGACACCCAGAGTGATCCACGCCACCACAGCGCGCAGCACGAAGACCCGGCTCCCGCGAGGGGACCGGGCCTTCGCCGTCGTACGACCGCGACCTAGTCGAGGTAGTCGCGCAGCACCTGGGAGCGCGACGGGTGGCGCAGCTTCGACATGGTCTTGGACTCGATCTGGCGGATGCGCTCACGCGTCACGCCGTACACCTTGCCGATCTCGTCGAGGGTCTTCGGCTGACCGTCGGTGAGACCGAAGCGCATGGACACGACGCCCGCCTCGCGCTCGGACAGGGTGTCCAGGACGGAGTGCAGCTGCTCCTGCAGGAGCGTGAAGCTGACCGCGTCGGCCGGGACGACGGCCTCGGAGTCCTCGATGAGGTCACCGAACTCGCTGTCGCCGTCCTCGCCGAGCGGGGTGTGCAGCGAGATGGGCTCACGGCCGTACTTCTGGACCTCGATGACCTTCTCCGGGGTCATGTCGAGCTCCTTGGCCAGCTCCTCCGGGGTGGGCTCGCGGCCCAGGTCCTGGAGCATCTGGCGCTGCACGCGCGCGAGCTTGTTGATGACCTCGACCATGTGCACCGGGATACGGATGGTGCGGGCCTGGTCGGCCATGGCGCGGGTGATCGCCTGACGGATCCACCAGGTGGCGTACGTGGAGAACTTGTAGCCCTTGGTGTAGTCGAACTTCTCGACCGCGCGGATCAGACCGAGGTTGCCCTCCTGGATGAGGTCCAGGAAGAGCATGCCGCGGCCGGTGTAGCGCTTGGCCAGGGAGACCACCAGTCGGAGGTTGGCCTCCAGGAGGTGGTTCTTGGCGCGGCGGCCGTCCTCGGCGATGATCTCCAGCTCGCGCTTGAGCTTCGGGGCGAGCTTGTCGGCGTTGGCCAGCTTGTCCTCGGCGAACAGACCCGCCTCGATCCGCTTGGCCAGCTCGACCTCCTGCTCGGCGTTGAGCAGGGGGACCTTGCCGATCTGCTTCAGGTAGTCCTTGACCGGGTCCGCGGTGGCACCGGCCGCGGCGACCTGCTGCGCGGGCGCGTCGTCCTCGTCCTCGTCGGACAGGACGAAGCCGGCGCTCTCGGCACCCTCGGGCTCGTCGGCGACCTTGGTGTCCTCAAGAACCTCGTCCTCAAGGAGCTCGACGTCGTCCTTCTTGGCCGTGGTCTTCTTGGCGGCCGTCTTCTTCGCGACCGCCTTCTTGGCGACCGTCTTCTTGGCGGTCACCTTCTTGGCGACGGCCTTCTTGGCGGGTGCGGCTTCTTCGGCGGAATCGGCTGCGGCCGCAGCGGCGGGCGCCGCGGGGGCGGCCGTGGTCGCGGTGGCCTTACGGGTGGTCACCGTCTTCGCCGCGACCGTCTTGGTGGCGGTGCGCTTGGCGGGGCTCTTCGCTGCGACGCTCTTGCGGGTGCGCTTGGGCTCTGCGGCACTGACCATCAGCGTCACACCCTCTTCCTCAAGGATCTGGTTGAGGCTGCGCAGTACGTTCTTCCACTGAGTGGCCGGAATCTGGTCAGCTTCGAAGGCCCGACGCACATCGTCGCCGGCGATCTGCCCCTCAGCCTTTCCCCGCTCAATGAGCGCCATGACAGAGACGGACTCGGCGATCTCCGGCGGGAGCGTACGGGATGTGCTGGCCGACACGAACAACCTCTCGGAACGTTGGAAAACGGCTTCCGGCACCGTCCGGTGAGGACAGGAGCCGACCACCGGCCTGGGGATGGGCCGACGGCGCGGGCGGGGGCCGGGAAGATGCACAGCGCCTGGTTCGGCGTCCGTATTCCCTCCTCGGCTGTCACCTCTTAGGTCATCGCGCTGTCTCCACGAGCGTTACGCCCAATCTGCGTGGCCCGAGTCACACCCCGTAAGCAGTCAAAGACGGTCAGACGTGTGCAAAAGATGTCGTCCTTGGCCTTCGAGCCATCCGCACCCACGACCAGAGGTTCCCGTCACCGCCGGACCCGGCCGGACTCCGGATGGTCCGGCGGGGTCCGGCGGCGGCCGGTACCCGGGCCTGGTGCCACCGCGAGTACCACGAGAGCGCCGCACACCGGCGACCGCACCGCGTTCCTCGCGAGGTCAGTGCTCGCGCGGGGCGGGGACCACGCGCTCCACCTCGGGGTGGACGGTGAGGAGCTGGCGCATGGCGGTCTCCGCCGCCGTGCCGTCGCCGGTGCCGAGCGCGTCGACGATCCGCGCGTGCTGCGCGAGGGACGCTTCGTTCGGCCGGTCACAGCCGGTGACCGGGCCGCCGGAGACCTGAAGCGCCGCCGAGACGATGCCGGACAGGTGCTCCAGCATGCGGTTGCCCGCGATCTGGATCAGCAGCGCGTGGAACTCGGTGTCGGCGCGCGAGTACGTGAGCGCGTCGCCCTGGGCCAGCGCGTGGCTCATGATCTCCACCATGTCGCAGAGGCGCTGCTGCACCTCCTCGCGCCCGTGCCCGGCGGCGAGACGGGCGGCGAGCGGCTCGATCGTCCAGCGCAGCTCGCTCAGTTCCCGGCGCTGGTCGTCGCGCTGCGGCCCGAAGGCCCGCCACTCGATGATGTCGGGGTCGAGAAGGTTCCAGTCGCTGACGGGACGCACGCGCGTGCCGACGTTCGGGCGCGCGCTGACCAGGCCCTTGGCCTCCAGGACGCGGAGGGACTCGCGGACGACGGTGCGAGAGACCTCGAAACGCTGGCCGATCTCCTCCGGCACCAGCGGGCGGTCGGCGCCCAGGTCACCGGAGACGATCATCTGTCCCAGCTGTTGTACGAGTTGGCCGTGCAGTCCGCGTCCGCGGCTGCCCGAGGCCCGCCTGCCGACACGGCCCAGCTCGGGGTCCCCGCCGTCCCAGGCAGGCGCGCCGACGCGGTCGGTCACCAGGGCCTCGGCGTAGGGGTAGCGGTCGAGTTCGCCCGGGCCGGCCAGACCGGAGTCTGTGGAGCGGGCGGCGGTCATCATGGTGTGCGCAAGGGTACTCACGGATCCTTTGTCGGCGCCGCCTTCAACTCCCTTGAGGTCTTTGGTGAAAAGCACACGAAAGGGTGATCGCTCACGGCGTCGCAATTGACGCCTTATCGAAAAGAAACGGGCCTTCTTCGGGGAGTTGTGCACACAGCGCGAACGAAAGCGTGCGGACGGTTGTCATCGGAACCGGATGCGCAGCGCTGTGAGCAGGTACGCGCACAGCAGTGCAAGCAGCGACAACGCCAGCGCGCCCCCGACAGGTTGGGCGAGGACCCGCACGGCCGCGACCAGGTACCGCTCCCCTCCGAAGGGCCACCGCAGCAGGAAGACCTCCCGCATCCGCACCGGGAAGTCCGCCGCCATCCGTACGGCCGGACCCTGCATCGCCTTGTGCACGAGGGGCACGACAAGGACGGGCACGGCGAGGACGGCGGCCAGTCCGGCCGTCGTGGACCTGAACACACCGGCCGCCAGCACACCGGCCCAGGCGCAACCGACGACCAGCCCGAACCAACTCGCGATCAGCGAAAGCCAGTCCGCGGGAACTTGCGTCAGCTCCCGTCCGTAGACGATGTAGAGCACTTCGGCGTCGCAGCCCACGGTGAGGAAGGCGAGCAGCACCGCGGTGGCTCCGGAGACGAGCAGTTTCGCGGTGAGCAGCCCCAGCCGGCGGGGGACGGTGCCGCGGTCCGCCGCCAGGGCGGGGTGGCGGAACTCGTCCCCGAAGGCCAGCGCACCGAGCAGTCCCGCCGCGAGCGCCGCGGGCGGCAGCGGCAGCTCCCGCGGCCACGCCGCGAACAGCCGCGCCTGCGGGGTGTGACCGAGCCGCGCCAGGAGTACGGCGATGAACGCGGACACCACCAGTACGGCACCGCAGATGAGGAAACCGGTGCCGATGCCGCCGGCGCGCCGGATCTCGTAGCGCAGGGGGCGGAGGGGGCTGCGGGCGGGGCGGACCGAGATGGGGGGTGGGAGGGCGGAGGCGGCCGGGAAGGGGCGGCCACCGTCGGGCCGGGCAGCCCGGCCGGTCCGCTGCTGCCGGGCGGCCGGATTCCTGGCCCCGGGCAGGAGGGTACGGGTGCCGGTGACGGTCGCCGTGGGCGTGCGGGTACGTCCGGTCTGCGGTTCGGAAGCCGTGGCGACTCCGCCGGGGCCGGAGTCCGGGGTGGCCGCCGGGTCGGTGGACCGGCCGCCGGTGGCCCTGGCGGACGTATCAGCGGCGTCGGCAGCGGCCGTGTCCTTCTCGCCGGACGCGGCGACTCCGCCGCGGCCATGGGTGCCGTCGGCGGCTGCACCGGCCGACGGCGCGTCGTGCGCCGTAGCACCGGAGACGATCAGCGGACGTTCCACCGCGCCGCCTTGGCCGAGACCGCGGCCGGGCGCAGTCCGCTCGCCGTCGGCGGTCCGCCCGCGCTCCCGCGCCGCGAGCCCGGGAGCCAATGGGCCTTCCCCGACCGGGGAGAGGCCGCGCACGGCCCGCTCAGATTCCGGCGCCGAGGAGTCGAGGGCGTGTTCCCGCCGTCCCGAAGGCTGCCCGGCGATGGTCGTGCCGACCGACGAGTGCCCCGGCGCCGCGGTGTCCGGCTCGGACGCGGATCGGTCGGAGATCGTCGCGCGGGTCCCGCCCGTTGCCGCATCGGTCGCCGGGGCGCGTGACTCCACCGGCGGCTCCGTGGCGCGCGAGTCCGCCGCGTGGAGGGCAGGCGTCGCGGTCTCCTCGGACCCCGGCCTCGCGCGTTCGGGCGCCGCCGGCAACTCGTCCACGGTCCCACGCGGGTTCTCGGGTGAGTCGCCGAGCGCGGCCGAGCCGGGTTCCAGCGCGGAGCCCGGGGCGGGCTCCGGCGCCGGGCAGCCCGGCACGGTACGTCGGCGACGCGCCCACGAAGGACCCGCCGACGCCTGCTTGGGCTCCTCGTACGGGGTCTCGGGCGCCGCCGGTTCCGGTTCCGCCGGGGTGTGGTCCTGCCGGGTCTCCCGGTCCACCCGCGATGAGTCCGGGACCGCCGGGAGGGGCTCGGTGGAGCACACCCCGGTGTCGCTCTCCGCACCGGCTCCCGGCCCCATGTCACCGACCTCGTCCGCCAGTTGGTGGACGAGGATGCCGTGGCGGAACGCGATCTCGCCGACGTCGGCGGTCGTGGTGCCGTACACCGACAGGCGGTTGCCGCCCTCGCGTACGACCTCGACGGAGCGGCGAGTGGTGCGCGCGTCCTTGGTGAGCAGCGCCGCGAGGCGTACGGCGTGAGGGCTGCGGACGGCCACGCGAGGGCGAAGCCGGGTGCGGGCGAACGCCCTTGCTTCCTGGTCCGCGACGACTCTGCCGGCGTCGAGCGTGACGACCCGGTCTGCGGTGCGCGCGGCCTCCTTGGTGTCGGCCGTGGTGAAGAGCACCGTGCCGCCCTGGACGGCGTAGGCCCGCAGCGTGCTGTGCAGCCACTGGGCCTCACGGGCGGAGAGGCCGTCGGCGGGTTCGTCGAGGACGAGCGTGTGCGGGTCGGGCAGCAGGGCGCAGGCCAGGCCGAGTCTGCGGTCCATGCCGCGCGACAGCGTGCCGAGGCGTTCCTCGCGGAGGCTGACGAGACCGACCGCTTCGAGGATCTCGTCGGCCCGCCGCGCGGGGACTCCCGACGCCGCGCACAGCATGCGCAGATGGCCCCGGACCGAGCGGGACGGGTGGCCCGGTACGTCGCCGAGGAGTACGCCGACTTCCCGCGACGGATGTGCGATCCGATGCAGGGGCCGCCCTTTGAAGTAGGTGATGCCGCGGCCGGGTTGGAGCTCAAGCATGAGTTTGAGCGCCGTCGTCTTGCCCGCACCGGCGGCCCCGAGGAGCGCGGTGACATGCCCGGCGCGCGCTTCGAAGGAGACGTCGTCGACAGCGGGCGGATGCGCCTTGCGGGGGTTGCTGGTCAGTCCGAAGGCCTGGATCACCTGAAGCAAGATAGCGCTACATGTCCGGTTTTCCCGGTATAAGGCGACTTGCGGAAACATGCCGCGTGGTCTAGCCCCGATCTTGTCCGCCGTTCGATGGACCCGGGGCTCAGTACGGGCAGCCGGTGCGCCGGTCGCCCAGGCGGGCCCACCGCCCTCGCCTCACACCTCGGGGCGCAGCATCGGCGGGTTGAGCAGGGTGGCGCCGCCTGCTCGGAAGAGCTGGGCCGGCCTGCCGCCCTGGCGTGTGGTCGTGCCCCCCGTGGGGACGAGGAAGCCGGGCGTTCCGGTGACCTTGCGGTGGAAGTTGCGCGGGTCGAGGGCCACGCCCCACACCGCCTCGTACACCCGGCGCAGCTCTCCGACGGTGAATTCGGGCGGGCAGAAGGCGGTGGCCAGCGACGAGTACTCGATCTTGGAGCGGGCGCGCTCCACTCCGTCGGCGAGGATCTGCGCGTGGTCGAAGGCGAGTGGCGCCACGGGCTCGCCGTCGCGGCCGTATCCACCCTGCTGGAGCAGTTCCTCGACCGGGGCCCAGCGCGCGTTGCTGGCGTCACCGCCGGCGCGCGGTGCGGGCAGGTCGGGCGCGAGCGCGAGATGCGCGACGCTGACCACGCGCATACGCGGGTCCCGCTTGGGGTCACCGTAGGTGGCGAGCTGCTCCAGGTGGGCTCCGTTGTCCTGAGCCGGGACCGAGGGATCGTGCGCGCACAGCCCGGTCTCCTCGGCCAGCTCGCGCGCCGCCGCCTGGGACAGATCCTCGTCGGCCCGTACGAAGCCGCCGGGCAGCGCCCAGCGCCCCTGGAACGGGGGCTCACCCCTGCGGACCGCCAGCGCGCACAGGGAATGGCGGCGCACGGTCAGCACGACCAGATCCACGGTGACGGCGAAGGGCGGAAAGGCTGACGGGTCGTAGGGCATGCCGCGATCATAGTCGTCTTCCTGACGATAAACACGCCCTTCGCCAGTCGCACCGGGGGCGATTCCGCTTGGCTGCGGAACGGGGCGCAAAACCGGCTCTCCGTCCGTCGATCCAGTGCCGTCCTACGAGGTCACCGCCTGTTCCGCGGGTATCACGCTCCCAGTTGCAGGCCGTCCGCCGCCTCCTCCACCATGGCCAGTCCCAGTCGGCTGATCCGCACGGCGAAAGGGGCGCCCGCGACGCGCAGGCCGCTGAGTCCGAGTTCGCCGAGCGGGGCGCTGCGGACGGGGCGCAGGGTGACAGTGCGGGCGGGGGCGTCGGGACGGATACCGGCGAGGACGGTGAGCAGCAGGACCACGGAGGCCGCGGCGGTGGCCGCCGGACGGCAGGCGGCGGGGTGCGGGAGGGGCGCGGTGCCGGCGGAGCGGTGTTCCCCGGCGAACATCTCGGGCAGCCGGTGCCCGAAGTGTTCCGCCGCGTCCAGCAGCCCGTTCAGCAGTCCGGCCGCCTCCTTCTCGTATCCGGCCGCCGCCAGTCCGGCGACCGCGAGTGCCGTCTCTTGGACGCGCACGGCTCCGGTCCGGTGGCCGAACGGATTGTGGCCCGCCTCCTTGGTGCCGAGGCCGCGCAGTCCCCAGCCCGCGTCCATGGCGGGGGTGCCGAGCAGTCGGGCGAGGTGTGCGGTGTGCACCTTGTCGAGCAGGCCCGGGGCGAACATGCCGGCGCCGAGCAGCCCGGTGTCGAGGAGGTGGACGGCAGTGGCGGCCAGGTGGGGCACGGGCCGGCCGTCCGGTGTCAGGGCCATGGCCGGTCGTCCACCACTGCGGTCCTCCACCCAGAAGTCGGCCCGGAAGGCCGACCGCAGGGTTTGGGCCCACTGGCGCAATTCCGTGGCGCCCGGTCTGTCGTAGGCGTCGAGCAGGTCGGCACCGAGCAGGGCGGCGCGATGCGCGTGGGCCTGGGTCTCGCAGCGGGCCGGTCCTGCGGGGTGCGGGTCGGAGAGGTAGGTGCCGTCGCGGACGGTGGTCCGCAGCCAGGTCAGGCAGCGCTCGGCCGAGGGGAGCAGTTCCTGGGTCTCCCGTTCGGGCAGCCCCCAGCGGCGGGCCTCGGCCAGCAGGACGGGGAAGAGCAGTGTGGCCTCCGTCGCGGTGCAACTCGGCGGGAGATGCGGGCCGGCGTCGCGTCGAGGGCCGGGGATCATGCCGGTCCGGGGACCCGGCCCCGGGAGCTGGGTACGGGCCAAGGTGCGCAGGGTGCCCGCGGCGAGGCGAGTGCCGAGGGGCAGCGTCATGCGGGCGGCGGCGAGCGCCTCGGCCGGGGCCATTCCGCAGCGCCAGGGGGCGCCCGCCGCGAGGTAGGTGTCGGAGGGGTGTGCCGGGTCGCGCAGGAGCAGTGCCCGGAGGTCGGCGACGGCCGAGTGCAGCAGCGGGCCGACCCGGGGGTCGTCGCCGGCCGCCCGGGCGGGGGCCACAGGGCTGGTGGCGGCGTGTCCCACGGCCCGCAGGGGACCGGCGCCCTCGGGCCGGACCCGCAGTTCCACGGCTGCCGTCCCGCCCGGTGGCAGTTCCAGCTCCCAGCGCAGCAGTCCGGCGGACGCCAGGGCGTCGGTGGGCGACGGGTCCGCGGTGACGCAGGCAGCGGTGTCGGCCTCGGCCCAGCGCAGACCCGAGTCGTGGACGCTGGCCGGGAGTTCGGGGCCTGCCGTCCCGGCGGCGATGGCGCCGAGTTCCGCCAGGTCGGTGCCGAGGGCCACCTCGACGGGCAGGCGCAGCGGACGCGGGGCCGCGCTGCGGAGTGTGATCCTTTCGGTTCCGTCGGCGTGGCGTGTCCGTTCGACGACGACATCGGGGTCGGGGCCGGCCGCTGCTGAAGTGCGCAGCGTCCCCACGAAACGGGCGCTGTCGGCCCCGGTCATCCTGGCCTGCACCGGCAGCGGTTCACGGCCTGCCACACGGACCTGGCACCGGGACAGCAACCGCCTGCCGCCCCGGTAGAACCCGTCCAGTCCCCGGCCTGCCAACTGCCCCGACTCGCCGGAGATGGCGAGGCCGGGCAGGGCCACGCAGATCAGCGCGGTGTGTGTGGGCGGCAACTCCGGCACCGGGCGGCTGACCGGAGGTGTACGGGGCGGCGCAGCCACGGCTGGGCGGCGGGGCCGGGAAGTGACAGCGGACGGGGGGCTGCCCTGGGCGGACGGGGCGGGGGGACGGACGTCCGCGCAGGCGGTCGGTCGAAAGTCGGCTGCCCTCGGTGCGCGGGGGCCTGCGCCGTCCGTCAGGGACGGCTCGGGACTGCTCCGGGGCGGACGTTCGCCGGCGGTGGAGGGCGGAGTCGGCTGCTGGTGCATGGGCTGGCTTCTTCTGCGCTCGGTGTGCCTCGGACGTGCTGGGCGGCCGGTGGGTCGCCCCGGAGGACAGGGGGGGTGCGGCGGCTGGGCCCGTCCAGGCTTTCCGCCACTCAGGTGAACGGCAGGGGACTCGTCCGGGTCACGGCTCGCCCGATGAAGCCGACCGAATGGTGGCGCGACCGGTCGGCGGGGGTGGCCGTCAGGGCACCTGGTGCCGGCGCGACCGGTACGCGTGGGGCCGGCAGGGCACCTGGTGCCGGCACGACCGGTACGCGTGGGGCCAGCAGGGCACCCGGAGCCGAT
The DNA here is from genome assembly GCF_001514055.1 of Streptomyces corchorusii. Lineage (NCBI taxonomy): Bacteria > Bacillati > Actinomycetota > Actinomycetes > Kitasatosporales > Streptomycetaceae > Streptomyces > Streptomyces corchorusii. The sequence continues at coordinate 259,320 of NZ_KQ948361.1, forward strand.
CGGCCTCGATGCCTCGCCGGGAGCGCGCTCCCGGCACGCCCGGAGATGCCTCCGCTCAGGCCCGGTGGACGGGCGGCCGTTCCCCTGCGCGCCCGGCACCTGTCCGGGCTCACACCGGCCGAT
>NZ_KQ948361.1:259948-302969 GCF_001514055.1 Streptomyces corchorusii
AGGCGCCGCCTGGACCCACCGCACGCGTGCGCGTGGTGATCGGGCTGCGGGTGCCGAGCCTGGAGGTCCTGGGGGCGGACGGCCGGGGGCGGGTGTCGGCCGGCCTCTGTCGGTCTCCCTTCGCGCGAGCCGTCTGACGGCCGTCGTCGCCGTCCGCGTTGCGCGCGCGGCGCCGTCGTTGCCTGCCCGTCCGGGAGCCGGGCTCGGCGCTCTGGTCGTCCGCCTGGATGCCGGCTGCGGGTGCCGGGGCCGCGGGCTGCGGGGGTTCGGTGAGGGCGGTCCGCGGTGCCGGGTCCGTTCGCTCCTTGGTCGTCCCCGGCGTTGTGTGCCGTGCGCTCTCCGTGCGCAGGCAGCGACGGACCGCCTCGGGGTCGAGCCCCTCGTTGCAGGCCTGGTGCAGCAGGCGGGCGAAGAGGTAGTCGGGATCGGCGGCCAGGGCCATGGCCAGCGCTTCCCGCGCCTCCAGTTCGTCCCCCATGGACCAGGCGACCCAGCCCGCGAGGGTCAGTGGTGCGGCGGCGTGCTCGCCATAGGGCCCGACGCAGCGGCGGGCCAGGGCGCGCCAGAGCCGGAGCGCCGGACCGGCCTCGTCCCCCTCCATCCAGGCGGCGGCCCTGTCGCGGGTCGTCCGGTCCTGGAGCCCGAGGATCAGGGCGGCCGCCTCGTCGTCCGCGAGGAGGTTGTCGTCGCGCACGTCCGCCGGATGCGCGCCGGAGACCGGAGCCGCGGTGCCGTAGCGGCGAATGATCCGCTCGGCCAGGTCCAGGGTCTCCTCGGCCACCTCCTGACGGGCCGTCTCGTCCAGGAGGCGGGGCACCAGGCTCATGCCGGCCGCGTCCAGGGCGATCTCCTGTTCCAGCGCCGCGGTGGTCTCCCACGGCTGGAACCGGGCGCGCAGCTCCCGCAGTGAGCCGCGCACCTGGATGCCGGCGTAGGTGGCCGCCGCGGCGAGCACGGACGTGCCGGGAAGGCCCATCGGCGAGCCGTCCTCGGGGCAGCAGCCCTTGACCGGGCAGCAGTACGACCAGAAACGGCCGTCGGAGATGCACAGGGCTTCGATGACCGGCACGTCGAGGTTGCCGCACTCGGTGCGCATCAGCTGGGCCAGCCTCTCCAGCCGCTGTTTGACGTCCCTGCCGGACTCTCCCGGGCCCGGTTCCTGGCAGACGTAGGCCACCATCCGCTCGGGCCGGGCGCCGCGCCGCTCGCTGCCGGTGACCAGGCCGCGGGCCAGCTGCCGGGCGGCGGCCTCCCAGTCCTCCTCGGTCGCGGGGATGCCGAGCCGGGCCCGGCCGCCGAACCTGCCCCGGCGGCCCGCGTGGTCGTGCAGGGCGACGAGCACCATGCTGTCCTCCGGGCGGTAGCCGAGGAGGTAGGGCAGGGCGTCGGCCAGCTCGGCCGGGGTGCGCAGCGTGACCTGCGTGGCGTGGTCCGCGGATGTGGCCGCTGGTTCCTGCCCCGAGATGTCGTTGCTTTCGAACGGTCCGGTGGTTTCGCTGTGATTCGTCATGCGTCGACGATCTCGCGGATCTTGAGGTTCCGGTTGAGCCTGTGGATAACTCGAATCAGGGACACGACAAAGCCTCCCGCGTTGTCCACAGCCTCGGCTCGGGCCCGCCCGTTTGTCGGTGCCGTCCTGTTGTATGGGACGCATGGAGCACACGAGCAACGCGGATCTCCGGGCGCAGGCGGACGCCGTCCTCGCCCGGCTCGTCGGGGATGCCACGGGCGCGGCCCGGCTGCGCGAGGACCAGTGGCGGGCGATCGAGGCACTGGTCGCGGACCGGCGCCGGGCCCTGGTCGTACAGCGCACGGGATGGGGCAAGTCCGCGGTGTACTTCGTGGCGACCTCGCTGCTGCGGGCCAGAGGAAGCGGGCCCACGGTGATCGTCTCGCCGCTGCTCGCGCTCATGCGGAACCAGGTGGATGCCGCCGGCCGGGCCGGTATCCACGCCCGGACCATCAACTCCGCCAACACCGAGGAGTGGGAGACCGTCCAGGCCGAGATCGCGGCGGGCGACGTCGACGTGTTGCTCGTCTCGCCGGAGCGGCTGAACAACCCGGACTTCCGTGACCAGGTCCTGCCCAAGCTGTCCGCGGCCACCGGTCTGCTCGTCGTGGACGAGGCCCACTGCATCTCCGACTGGGGCCACGACTTCCGCCCCGACTACCGCCGGCTGCGCACCATGCTCGCCGACCTCCCACCCGGGGTCCCCGTACTGGCCACCACCGCCACGGCCAACGCGCGAGTGACCGCGGACGTCGCCGACCAGCTCGGCACGGGGGGCACGTCCGACGCCCTGGTCCTGCGCGGGCCGCTGGACCGGGAGAGTCTCAGCCTCGGCGTGCTGCGGCTCCCGGACGCCGCGCACCGGATGGCCTGGCTCGCCGACCATCTGGACGACCTGCCGGGCTCCGGCATCGTCTACACGCTCACCGTGGCCGCCGCCGAGGAGGTCACCGCCTTCCTGCGGCAGCGCGGGCACGCCGTCGCCCCGTACACGGGCAAGACGGAGAATGCCGAACGGCAGCAGGCCGAGGACGACCTCCTCGCCAACCGCGTCAAGGCCCTGGTCGCCACCTCCGCGCTCGGCATGGGCTTCGACAAGCCGGATCTCGGTTTCGTGGTCCATCTGGGCTCGCCCTCCTCCCCCATCGCCTACTACCAGCAGGTCGGCAGGGCCGGCCGTGGTGTCGACCACGCGGAGGTACTGCTGCTGCCGGGCCGGGAGGACGAGGCGATCTGGCAGTACTTCGCGTCGCTGGCCTTCCCCTCCGAGGATCTGGTCCGGCGCACCCTGGACGTCCTGGCCCGGGCGGACGGCCCCCTGTCGCTGCCCGCCCTGGAACCGCTGGTCGAGCTGCGGCGCTCACGCCTGGAGACCATGCTGAAGGTCCTCGACGTGGACGGGGCGGTGCGTCGCGTCAAGGGCGGCTGGATCGCGACCGGACAGCCGTGGTCCTACGACGCCGACCGCTACGCGTGGGTGGCCCGGCAGCGCGCGGCCGAACAGCAGGCGATGCGCGAGTACGCGACCACCACCGAGTGCCGGATGGAGTTCCTCCAGCGCCAACTGGACGACGAAGGCGCCAAACCCTGTGGCCGCTGCGACAACTGCGCCGGCCCGCGCTTCACCTCCGGTCTCTCCCCGGCGGCCCTCGACGCCGCGCGGAGCGACCTGGGCCGCGCCGGAGTGGAAGTGGAGCCCCGCCGCATGTGGCCGACCGGCCTGCCGTCCATCGGCATCGACCTCAAGGGACGCATCCCGGCCGGGGACCAGGCCTCGCCCGGGCGGGCGCTGGGACGCCTGTCCGACATCGGCTGGGGCAACCGCCTGCGTCCGCTGCTCGCGCCCCAGACGCCGGACGCCGCAGTCCCCGACGACGTGGCGCGAGCTGTGGTGGACGTCCTGGCCGACTGGGCCCGAGGTCCCGGCGGCTGGGCCTCCGGTGCGCCCGACGCCCCGCCCCGGCCCGTGGGCGTCGTCACCGTGGCCTCGCGCAGCCGGCCCCGGCTGATCCACTCCCTGGGCACCCGGATCGCCGAAGTCGGCAGACTGCCCCTGCTCGGCTCGGTGGAGTACGCCGGGGACGCTCCCCGCTCGCCACGCAGCAACAGCGCGCAGCGGCTGAAGGCCCTCGACGGCGCGTTGACGGTGCCGCCCGACCTGGCGTCGGCACTCGCCGCGGGGAACGGTCCGGTGCTGCTGGTCGACGACTTCACGGAGACGGGCTGGACGCTCGCGGTCGCGGCACGCCTGCTGCGGAAGTCCGGGGCGCGCGCGGTGCTGCCGCTGGTCCTCGCGGTGCAGGGGTGACTAACGTGCCGTCGAATCACTTCTCAACGTGCAGAGGTGACAGACATGTCGCGGATCGCTTTCTCAGCGCGCAGAGGTGACCGACATGTCCCGGACCGCTTCTGACCGTGCAGGGGCGACCGACATGCCCCGGACCACTTCTCACCGTGCAGAGGTGACCGACGTGTCGCCATTACGTCTCGCCGTCCGCGGGTAAGCGAAGTGTCGGCACCGCTTCTCGCCGTCCGGGGAGACCGGCGTGCCGCCGCCCGCTCTCGCCTCCCCCGGACTGGGCGACGTGTTGCCACAGAACCCCAGGGCTCAGGGAGCACCTCACTGCTCAAGGAGGACCGCGCGGCTACTCACGGTGGCCCGGCAGGCGGCGACCGGGCACCTCAGGCGTCATCAGCCGAACCTTTGGGTAGGGATATAAGCCACGCACCACCAGATAACAGTCGGCGGCGCCAATTGCTCGTTGCCGCAGCCAAGTTCGACAGGAAGAATTGAGGTCCGCTCCCCGCACGGCTCGTCCGTGATCCGGTTGGGCTCAGCTGCGGTGCGCGCTCCCCCGAATCCGACCTCGCCCGCAGTGTGGGCGCGTAGCCGAAGGGAGGAACGTGACCTTCGGATTCGCCTCGTCCTCGGCGGCCTCGTTGTCGACGTCCACGTCCACCGCTTCCGCCAGTCGCCTGCTGGAGCCGGCCGAGTGGGCCGCTGCCGGAATCCCGCTGCTGCGCAACCCCCGTGAGGTCGTCAGCGGGCTGCATACCCGCCACCACCCGAAGCCGCTCACGGCGATCGTGGCGGTTCTCGACCCGGACGAGCGGCTGCGGGCCAGCGCCTCGTTCACACGCCGTCCGGCTGCCGCCGACGGCTGGATGTTCCGCAACGCGCTGCTGGCCCAGCTGCGCCGGGTGATTCCGCACGACCTCCGCCGCCGCACTCCTGTGCGCACGGCCGTCCTGCTCTACTGCCGCGAGGGTGACGCGCGTTGGACGGAAGAGGACGGCGCCTGGATGTGGGGGCTGCGCGATGCCTGCACGCTGCACGGGCTGCGCTGCGGGGCGTACATCACGCTGACGCATGACGGCTGGCAGGTGCTCGGCGAGGGGCGCGGCGGACGCCGGCCCAACGCGCACTCGACTCCCGAGCCCTTCGCCACGGCGGAAGCTCCGCCGCTCGTACCGCGCTCCGGTGGCCCGGTCTCAGAGGTGCTGCGCCGGGCTGCGGCTCGCTGAAGTTCGCCGAGCAGCGCTGCGCCGGTGGTACGACGGTTCATGCCGCCGACCTGGCTGTACGAACGCCAGGAACGCTGCGACAGCGGGGTGCCCGATCGCCGCGACCGACCCGGCTCGGCCGCACGAGCACCGCAACCAGCCGGGCGGCACAAACGGATCGGCGGGCCGGGCTGCCGAAAGCACGTGGCCAGCCGGTAGGCGGCGCCCGGTGTGCGATGCCCGAGCCGGGCCGTCGTCTGTCGCGAGCGGCGCCGAGAACACACGTGGGCTCAGGCGTTGGTCCGGCGGTACGTAATCGACTCCGGCCAGATCAACTCCGGTAGCAGCCCCGGCGCGGTCGCCTCGGCCGGGGCACGGCACTGTCACGGCCACGGCCACGGCCAAACAGGGAAACGCTCCGTCGGCCGGGCATGCGCCCGCGCTGTCGCGACCCGGATCAGGCGTGCCGGCCCTCCGCGTCCCGCTCTCAAGCGGTCCCCCGGAGAGCCGCACCGTCAGCGGTGCTGCCACGGCCCGCACGCGGGCATGCCAAAAGCCGCACCGTGCGGACTCCGCCGGAGCGGCCACCTCGGCACCCCGGTGACCCGGGGTGCCGGACGCGACTCAGACGCCGGCGCCCAGCACCGAGTTGATCTGCTGCGGGTCGCCGCAGACGATCAGCAGGGCACCGGCCCGGGAGTGGGCCAGCGGAAGGGCGGTGGCAGCGGCGGAGGCGGGGCCTCCGTTGACGGCCACGACGACCACCGGGCGGGACGCGGCACGGGAGGCGACGGCCGCATCCGCGTAGAAGACGTCGTCACCGGCGTCGTGCTGCGCCCAGTAGGACATCTCGCCGAAGGACAACTCGTGCTCGGCCCACGGGTGCTGGGCACCAGTGGTGATCACGAGCACGTCGCCGGGGGCGCGGCCCGAGTCCAGGAGCAGGTCCACGGCCTCCTCGGCGGCGTCGAGCGCGCCCTCGGCCGAAGCCGGGATCAGCTGGATCTGCGGGCTCGCCGCGGTGGCGGCGGGAGCGGCCGGGCCGGAGGGGCCGGGCTTGGCCGGAGTCACGTCACGCGGCGTGCGCTGCACCGGCGGCGTGGGCCGCACAGGGCCGGGACGACCGGGGCGGGACGGAGCCGCGGGACGGGGGCCGGGTACGGGGCGTGGGGTCGGCGCGGTACGGCCGCTGGCCGGAGTGGCGCGGGGACCCTGGGCACTCTCGTGAATCTGAGGCTCCTCGGGAATGAGAGGCATGAGCTGATATTTATCAAACGTTGGTGCGGCGCGGATGACCGGGTGGCACATCAGTGCGAGCGGAACCGTCAGAAATCGAGAACGAGCTGACCCTCGATTTCCGGAACGCTTCCGTCCGCCCAGTTGCGGACCTTCTTGAGGTGCCGCCACTGGGGCAACGCATCAAGATACGCCCACGACAATCGGTGGTGCGGGGTGGGCCCCCACTCCTCCAGTGCGGCCTTGTGCACGGGCGACGGATACCCGGCGTTGTCCGCAAATCCGAAGTCTGCATGGTCGATGCCCAGTTCGGCCATCATTTTGTCGCGCTGGACCTTGGCGATCACCGACGCCGCCGCGACGGCCACACACGATCGATCGCCCTTGATCACCGTGCGTACCTGCCAGGGGTCGCCGAGGTAGTCGTGCTTCCCGTCGAGGATCACGGCGTCGGGGCGGACCGGCAGCGCGTCCAGAGCGCGGACCGCGGCGAGCCGCAGCGCGGCCGTCATCCCCAGGTCGTCGATCTCCTCCGGGGAAGCATGCCCCAGTGCGTAGGCCGTCACCCATGACTGGAGGATCAGAGCGAGTTCCGTACGGCGCTTGACCGTCAGCAGCTTGGAGTCGGTCAGCCCCTCGGGCGGGCGGCGGAGTCCGGTGATCGCCGCGCAGACGGTGACGGGCCCGGCCCAGGCGCCGCGCCCCACCTCGTCGACACCGGCAATGACCTTCGCTCCGGTCGTGGCGCGCAGGGAGCGCTCGACGGTGTGAGTAGGTGGTTCGTACGGCATGGCGCCCTTAGCGTACGCCGCCGGGATCGCCTCGCGACACCCCGGTCGTCCGGTCGGCACGGGGAGGGCCGACGCGGCGGGTCAGGTCTCGTAGGGCCGCAGCAGCGGGAGCATCAACTGGTCGATCATCTCTTCGAGGTCCCGATCACTCCATTCGCTCGCGCACATCTTCGATCGGTACATCATCATGGCCGGGACGGCATCGAAGACGTACCCGTTGGCCGCGTCCGAGCGGACCTCTCCTCGCTCTATTCCACGAGTGATGACCTCCCGGAGCAACCTGACGGTCGGCTCCACCACGGTCCCGAAGATCACTCCTTCGAAGCGCCCCACCTGCACGTGATCGCACTCGTGAATCACTGAACGCAAGGCGACTCCGGGTCGCGAGTACATGATCCGCCGTACCTGCCGGCACAGGGTGAGCAGGTCCTCGCGCACGCTCCCGAGGTCCGGGGCCTCCTCGACCCGGGGCAGCCCGGACACCAGGGCGTCGGCGACCAGATCCTCCTTGGAGGGCCAGCGGCGGTAGACCGCGGCCTTGCCGGTCTGGGCGCCGGCCGCGACGCCCTCCATGGTCAGCCCCTTCCAGCCGACCGTACTGAGCTGTTCCAGAGCGGCGTCCAGGATCGCGCGTTCCAGCACCGCGCCGCGCCGACGAGGGGACGCCGTCCGGTCAGGAGCGGCCGTCCAGCGCGAGGTAACCATCAGTGTTTCTCCAACATGCAAGGGAAGCGGGGGTTCCGGGGGAAGTGGCGCCGCGCCGCAGCAACAGGGGGACGCGGAACGTGGCGCACGATTAAGTGAACGCTTGCGTTCACTGTTGGGGACTCACTACCGTGGACGCGAAAGTGAACGCGAGCGTTCACTAAAGCCTGTATGGGGGACCCACAGTGACGACCTCTCAGCTGCTCAAGGACGATCGGAAACCGGGCGTGGCCCGCCGGGAGGGGCATCCCGGCATCGCACTCACCGTCATCGCGGCTTGCCAACTCATGGTGGTACTCGACGCGACGATTGTGAATATCGCGCTCCCGCACATTCAAGAGGCCCTCAAGTTCAGCACCACCGACCTGACGTGGGTGGTCAGCGCCTACACGCTCACCTTCGGTGGTCTGCTGCTGCTCGGTGCGCGGGCCGGTGACATCCTCGGCCGCCGCCGGGTGTTCATGGCCGGCATCCTGCTGTTCACCTTCGCGTCGCTGCTGGGCGGTCTGGCCCAGGAACCCTGGCAACTGCTGGCCGCGCGGGCTCTGCAAGGCGTGGGGGGCGCGATCGCGTCGCCCACGTCGCTGGCGCTGATCACCACGACCTTCCCCGAAGGCCCTGAGCGGAACCGGGCCTTCGGAGTCTTCGCCGCCGTCTCCGCGGGCGGTGGCGCCATCGGCCTGCTCGCGGGTGGCATGCTCACCGACTGGCTCGACTGGCGGTGGGTGCTGTTCGTCAACGTGCCCATCGGTGTGCTGATCGCCTCGCTCGCACCGCTGTACATCAACGAGTCCGAGCGGCATCCGGGACGCTTCGACCTCACCGGCACGCTGACCTCCACGGTCGGCATGGCGTCGCTGGTGTACGGGTTCATACGCGCCGCGGAGGACGGCTGGCGGGACGGCCTCACCCTGGGCTCCTTCGGCGCGGCCGTGGTCCTGCTGTTCGCCTTCGTCTTCACCGAGATGCGGGCGAAGGAGCCGATCACCCCGCTCAGGATGTTCGCCGACCGGAACCGCTGGGGCACGTACGTGATCATGCTGTGCCTGGCCGCGGCGATGTTCGGCATGTTCTTCTACATCGTGCTGTTCGTGCAGAACGTGCTCGGCTACAGCGCCATCAAGGCCGGTCTCGCCTTCCTTCCCGTGACCGCCGCGATCGCGGTGGGGGCGGGCCTGTCCCAACGCCTCCTGCCGGTTCTGGGCCCCAAGCCGTTCATGATGGGCGGTTCCGCGCTGGTGGCCGTCGGGCTGGTCTGGCAGGCCTTCATCCGGCCCGACAGCACCTACGTGGGCGGGGTGCTGGGTCCCATGCTGGTGTTCGGCTTCGGCATGGGCCTGAACTTCGTGACGGCCACCGTCACCGCCGTGTCGGGTGTCGCCCCGCACGAGGCGGGAGCGGCTTCCGGGCTCCTCAACGCGATGCAGCAGGTCGGCGGTTCGCTCGGGTTGTCCATCCTGACGACCGTCTTCGGATCGGCCAGCACGGACGAGGCGAAGAAGCAGTTGCCGAAGTTCCTCGCCGACTCCTCGCCGGAGCAGAAGGCGCAGTTCGCCAAGACGCACCAGTTGCCCGCGCCCTGGGGCCACGACGTGCTCGCCCACGGCATCTCCACGGCCTTCATACCGGCCGCGGCGATGGCCGCGCTCGCCTTCCTCACCGCTTGGCTGGTGCTCAGGGTCCGCAAGGGCGACCTGGACTCCCTCGCGGGCACGGCGGGACCGCACCTCGGCTGATCCGGGCCGGGCCGCGCGATGCCGCGGCCGACCGGATCGTCGCCTGGGGGCCGACGCCGCACGCGAGGATCCGGTCGGCCGCACCACGGCCACCAGCGCCCTGGACAAGGCGAGGAACAGGAAGAACAGAGCCGGGACCAGCTTCGGCACAGGCGCCGGCGCGGCGAACGCCATCTCCCGCCCCTCCGTCCCTCCTCGTCACGGTCACGGCTCCGCCCGCCCACCCGACCACGAACGAGGTGGACGGCGGATACCGGAAGAACGGGCGGCGGTCACGCAGAGTTCCCGAGGGGCACGGAGAGTTTCTGATCGCCGACGTGAAGCCGGCGAAGAGCGCCAGGCGGACAGCACCGGACGGAAGCCGTCAGCTCCCCGCGGGCACCCAGTCCGGCAGTGCCTCGGTGTGCCGCACCCATTCCGCGGGCGGCGCCCCTGCCTCGGCCGCGGCCAGCACGCCTCCGACGATCGCGCAGGTCGTGTCGACGTCCCCACCGACCTGGGCGGTGGTCCAGAACGCCGATGTGTAGTCACCGAGGCAACGCGCGGCGGACCAGAGGGCGAAGGGAACGGTGTCGTGGGCCGTCGTACGGCGCCCGCAGCCCAGGACGGCGGCGACGGTGGCGGCGTCGCCGTAGTCGAGCATGTCGCGGGCGCGGCGCAGGCCCTGGCCGACCGCGCTCTTCGGGACGAGCGCGATGACGCCGTCGAGCAGTGCCTCCGGGGCGGGCGGACCGTCGGGCGAGCCCACCATGGCCGCCGCCGCGGCCACGGCCATGGCCCCGACCACGGCCTCCCGGTGCTGGTGCGTGGTGTAGGCCGAGATCTCCGCCTGGTGGGTCGCCTGCTCGGGGTCGTCCGCGTACCAGGCGCCCAGGGGCGCGATCCGCATCGCCGCGCCGTTGCCCCAGGACCCCTGGCCGTTGAAGAGCCCGGCGGCCAGCCGGCGCCAGTCCTCGCCTTCCCGGACGAGGCGCAGCAGCCGGTTGACGGCGGGGCCGTAGCCCCGGTCGAAGTCGTGGTGCTCGGCGAAGGAGCGGGCGAGCGCGTCCTGGTCGATGCGGTGATGGGTGGCGAGAACGGCGACCACGGAGCAGGCCATCTCGGTGTCGTCCGTCCACTGCCAGGGGCCTGCGGGCAGCTCGCGGCGCTTGAGCAGGGGGTGGTTCGCGGGAACGAAGAACTGGGAGCCCAGCGCGTCCCCCACGGCCAGTCCGCGCAGGCTCGCCAGAGCGCGTTCCAGGCGTACGAGGGAAGAGGAGTCAGCGGTCATCGCCCTGCCACTCTATCCGTTCGCCCAGTACGGCACCGGTTCCCGCCAGCGCTCGAAGGGCCGGTCGAGTGTGTATTTGCCGTCCTCCCCCAGAACGAGCATCCGGACCTCGGCGTTCCCCGGGTTGGACAGCGACTCGAATTCCGCCACCGTCCAGTGGAACCAGCGCATGCAGAACAGCCGCATCGCCAGCCCGTGGGTCACCAGAAGGACGTTCGGCGGGTGGTCGGGGGCCTCGAAGCTGCGGAACAAGCTCTCCAGGAAGCCGCCGACCCGGTCGTACACGTCGGCGCCGGACTCGCCCTGCGGGAACCGGAAGAAGAAGTGTCCGTACGCGTCGCGGTAGGCCTTCTGCAAGCGCACGTCGTCGCGGTCCTGCCAGTTGCCCCAGTCCTGCTCGCGCAGTCTGGGCTCCTCGCGGACGCGTATGAGATCGGGGTCGAGGTGGAAGGCGCGGAGCGTCTCGTGGGTGCGGCGGTAGGGGGAGACGTACACGCTCACGCGTTCCCGGCCGAAGACCTCGCGGAGCCGCTTGCCGGTCTCCTCTGCCTGCCGCCAGCCGCGCTCGGTCAGCGCGAGAGCGTGGTCGGGCTCGCGCTCGTACACGGAGTCGTCGGCGTTGCCCGTGGACTCGCCGTGCCGGACAAGGACGATGCGCCGTGGTCGTGCCATGCCAAAACCCTAGTTCGAACCGCGGAGAGTCGAGCACTCACGGGGCCCTATACGGCATAGGTCACATGCCTGCCGTGTCCGGGGCCGCTTCCGCACACGCCGTACCGGGGCGGTTCCAGGCGGTGCGTGGTCCGCCGGACCACTGCGTCAGACCGTCCAGGACGGCTCCAGGTCCACGATGTCACCGGAGAGCGACGCGATGTCCGCCTCGGTCTGGGCACGCAGGGCGAGGCGCTCCACACGCTCCGTGCGGTACTTCCCGTGCTCGGCCGCCGAGCGCCACATCGACAGGATCAGAAACTCCTGCTCCGGAGCCTCCCCGAACATGCCGCGGATCATGCCGGGCGAACCCGCCATCGCGGGGTTCCAGACCTTCTCCTGCATGAGCGTGAAGTGCTCCACGCGCTCCTCATGGATCCGGCACAGGGCCACGCGGATCAGATCGGCGTCGGTGAACCGCGGCTCGAATCCCGTCTTCACGTCGAAGCGGTACTCGAACAACTTCACCTGGGCGTCCTTGAACGTGCCGGACTGGGCGGCGGCCAGGCGGTCGTGGGAACGGGCCATGAAGGAGTCGTAGAAGGCACGGCTCTCCCAGAAGGTGAAGATGTGCGCCACCCCCGCCCGCTGCCGGCTCCAGCCCCCGCCCTGTCCCCGAAAACCCGGCTCCCCCGGAAGCCCCGCCCATTTTCGCTGTCCCCGCTCGAACCCCCGGCGGTCCACCACGGTGCAGCGAATCCACTTGACCAGCACGGCGCCATCGTAAGGCCACCGGGCGTGGCGTCGGTCACGCTCCGGCGGAGATCGCCCGCGCACACGCCCCCGCGCGCGTGGGACGATGGGCGGCAAGGGACCCCGGCCGATGGGAAGTTGGGGTCGAGAGAGCCACAGGGGGAAGGGAAGGCCTGGTGACCGGCTTCAGCAAGGGAATCCGCAAGGTCGAGGTCGCGCTCAAGTGGGACCCCAGTCCGGCGGGTCGGCCGCCGACGGATCTCGACATCGTCGCCGCGACGTTCCTGTCGGACGACCCGTACGGGGATCCGGCCTATCTGGTGCACTTCGACAGCCGCTCGCCGGACGGCACGATCCTCCTCAACCGCGACAGCACGGACGGCAAGGGCTTCGGCTGGGACGAGGTCATGACGCTCGAACTGGACCGCCTCAGCGACCGCTACGCGCGCGTGGTGGTGGGCGTCGTCATCCAACAGCGGCCCGGGCACAAGACGTTCGCCCACGTACTGAATCCCGCCGTACGCATCCGTGAGGGGTACACCGTGCTCGCCGAGGACGGCTTCGCTTCGGTCCTCGGGTCGACGGCCGCCACGATCGCCGAGTTCGTCCGGGACGACTCAGGCGAGTGGACGTTCCGTCCCGGCGTGCGCGGCTTCGACGAGGACCCGGCCACCTTCACCCGGGTGATGGGCAGGGCCCACCCGTCCTGAGGGTCCCGGGAGCCGTACGGGTAAGGGGCGCCGGCCATGGGCCGGCGCCCCTTACTTCAGGAACGGCGTGTCATCAGCTGCAACCGCTGGTCGAGCCGCAGCCCTCGCAGATGTAGCAGGAACCGGCCCGCTGCATCTTCGTACCGCAGGAGAAGCACAGCGGGGCGTCCGCCTGGATGCCGAGCTGCATCTCCACCAGCTCCGCGCTGGTGTGCGCCTGCCGCGGCGCGGGCTTGGCCGCCTCGGCCTCGGCCTTCGGCGTGGCGACCGCCTTCAGCTCCTGGGCGCGGGGGGCGGACTGGGCCAGGCCCTCGACGTCGACCTCGTCCTCGGCCGGCTCGTAGGAGCCGGTCTCCAGGTGCCGCTGACGCTCCTCGGCGGAGTGGATGCCGAGCGCGGAGCGGGTCTCGAACGGCAGGAAGTCCAGCGCCAGACGGCGGAAGATGTAGTCGACGATCGACTGCGCCATCCGGACGTCCGGGTCGTCCGTCATGCCGGCCGGCTCGAAGCGCATGTTGGTGAACTTCGAGACGTACGTCTCCAGCGGCACGCCGTACTGGAGACCGACCGAGACGGCGATGGAGAACGCGTCCATCATGCCCGCGAGGGTGGAGCCCTGCTTGGACATCTTCAGGAAGACCTCGCCGAGACCGTCGTCGGGGTAGGAGTTGGCGGTCATGTAGCCCTCGGCGCCGCCGACGGTGAAGGACGTGGTGATGCCGGGACGTCCCTTCGGCAGGCGCTTGCGGACCGGGCGGTACTCGACCACCTTCTCGACCGCGGCCCGGATGGTCTCCTCGGCCTTCTCGGTGACCTCGGCCTTCTCCTTCTCCTTGGTCTTCGCGGAGAGCGGCTGGCCGACCTTGCAGTTGTCGCGGTAGATCGCGAGCGCCTTGACGCCCAGCTTCCAGGCCTCGAAGTAGATCTCCTCGACCTCCTCGACGGTCGCCGTCTCCGGCATGTTGACCGTCTTGGAGATGGCGCCGGAGATCCACGGCTGGATCGCGGCCATCATGCGGACGTGACCCATCGGGGAGATGGCGCGCTCGCCCATGGCGCAGTCGAACACCTCGTAGTGCTCGTGCTTGAGGCCGGGGGCGTCGATCACGTTGCCGTGCTCGGCGATGTGGGCGACGATCGCCTCGATCTGCTCCTCCTGGTAGCCCAGGCGGCGCAGGGCCTGCGGGACGGTGCCGTTGACGATCTGCATCGAGCCGCCGCCGACCAGCTTCTTGAACTTCACCAGCGCCAGGTCGGGCTCGACACCGGTGGTGTCGCAGGACATCGCGAGGCCGATGGTGCCGGTCGGCGCGAGGACGGACGCCTGGGAGTTACGGAAACCGTTCTTCTCACCGAGACGCAGGACGTCCTGCCAGGCCTCCGTGGCGGCGGCCCACACCGGGGTGTCCAGGTCGTCCATGCGGACGGCCGTGCCGTTGGCGTCGGCGTGCTGCTTCATGACGCGGTTGTGGGCGTCGGCGTTGCGGGCGTAGCCGTCGTAGGTGCCGACGACCGCGGCCAGCTCGGCGGAGCGGCGGTAGGCCGTACCCGTCATCAGGGAGGTGATGGCGCCGGCCAGGGCGCGGCCGCCGTCGGAGTCGTAGGCGTGGCCGGTGGCCATCAGCAGGGCGCCGAGGTTGGCGTAGCCGATGCCGAGCTGGCGGAACGCGCGCGTGTTCTCGCCGATCTTCTGGGTGGGGAAGTCCGCGAAGCAGATCGAGATGTCCATCGCGGTGATGACCAGCTCGACGACCTTCTGGAAGCGCTCGGTCTCGAAGGACTGGCTGCCCTTGCCGTCGTCCTTCAGGAACTTCATCAGGTTCAGCGAGGCCAGGTTGCAGGACGTGTTGTCCAGGTGCATGTACTCGCTGCACGGGTTCGACGCGGTGATCCGGCCGGACTCGGGGCAGGTGTGCCAGTTGTTGATGGTGTCGTCGTACTGGATGCCCGGGTCGGCGCAGGCCCAGGCGGCCTCGGCGATCTTGCGGAACAGGGCCTTGGCCTCGACCTCCTCGATGACCTCACCGGTCATGCGGGCACGCAGGCCGAACTTGCCGCCGTTCTCGACCGCCGTCATGAACTCGTCGTTCACCCGGACCGAGTTGTTGGCGTTCTGGTACTGGACGGACGTGATGTCGTCGCCGCCCAGGTCCATGTCGAAGCCCGCGTCGCGCAGGACGCGGATCTTCTCCTCTTCCTTGACCTTGGTCTCGATGAAGTCCTCGATGTCGGGGTGGTCGACGTCGAGCACGACCATCTTGGCGGCGCGGCGGGTGGCGCCACCGGACTTGATGGTGCCGGCGGAGGCGTCGGCGCCGCGCATGAAGGAGACCGGGCCGGAGGCGTTGCCGCCGGAGGAGAGCAGCTCCTTGGAGGAGCGGATGCGGGAGAGGTTCAGGCCGGCGCCGGAGCCGCCCTTGAAGATCATGCCCTCTTCCTTGTACCAGTCGAGGATCGACTCCATGGAGTCGTCGACGGACAGGATGAAGCAGGCCGAGACCTGCTGGGGCTGCGGGGTGCCGACGTTGAACCACACGGGGCTGTTGAAGCTGAAGATCTGGTGCAGGAGGGCGTACGCCAGCTCGTGCTCGAAGATCTCGGCGTCGGCGGGCGAGGCGAAGTACTTGTAGTCCTCACCGGCCTTCCGGTACGTCTTCACGATGCGGTCGATCAGCTGCTTGAGGCTGGTCTCGCGCTGCGGGGTGCCGACGGCGCCCCGGAAGTACTTGCTGGTGACGATGTTGACCGCGTTCACCGACCAGAAGTCGGGGAACTCGACGCCACGCTGCTCGAAGTTGACCGAGCCGTCGCGCCAGTTGGTCATGACGACGTCACGGCGCTCCCACGACACCTCGTCGTACGGGTGCACCCCGGGGGTGGTGTGGATGCGCTCGATACGCAGTCCCTTGGTGGCCTTGGCGCCCTTGGCTCGGGAACCTCGTGCCGGACCGCTCGCCGTCTCTGTCATGCCGCCTCCCTGTACGGGCAAAAACGCCCTGAAGTGCCCATTTGTTCCTATGGGCACGTGTTTCTGTCGTGTGTTGCGGGCACTCTCAGCTGCCACCCGCAACAGGTCTTCGTTCGCCGCCTCCCGGCCGGAACCCGGTTCTCCTCCCGGTTTCCGGCCCTCCGGTCAGTCGGCGGCGCGCGCGGGCACGGGGACCTGAGTGGTCCCGCCGGGCCCGCGATCGTCTTCCTGGCTCCCCGTTCCCGCGTCTTCCCCGTTCGCGGCGGGGCCTGCCGTCGTCTCCCTCAGCTCCGCGATGGCGGCCTCGAAGTCGTCGAGCGAGTCGAACGCCCGGTAGACGGAGGCGAACCGCAGGTAGGCGACGAGGTCGAGCTCCTGCAACGGACCGAGTATGGCCAGACCCACGTCGTGGGTGGTCAGCTCGGCGCTCCCGGTCGCACGCACCGCCTCCTCGACCCGCTGGCCGAGCTGGGCGAGCGCGTCCTCGGTGACGGGCCGTCCCTGGCACGCCTTGCGCACACCATTGATGATCTTGGTACGGCTGAAGGGCTCGGTGACCCCGGACCGCTTGACCACCATGAGCGAGCACGTCTCCACGGTCGTGAAACGACGGGAGCAGTCAGGGCACTGGCGGCGCCTGCGGATGGACGTGCCGTCGTCGGTCGTACGGCTGTCGACCACACGGCTGTCGGGATGCCTGCAGAAGGGGCAGTGCATGTTCTCCAACCCTCCTCACAGCAGACTCGTCAGCCTCACAGGACCCACAGGCCCCGCGAAGCAGCCCTAAGCATAGGCGATCGCCGAGGCGTCTCAGACCCGGGGGACCACAACTTCTGGGCTGCGGTAGCCATCCAACCACTAGATGTGGGGATTGGCTCATACAGCGAGGCAGATACGCGTGTCGCGCCGGAAGGGCGGCTCAGAGCGCCGCCGGCGGCCGGCGAGGACACGCGGGCGCCGAGCAGTGCCGCCGCGACGTCTTGCGGGGATACCGTGGGCGCCACAAGGAGGAGGCGTGGCACTCCCGCGCAGAAAGGACCCCGGATCCCGGACTGCGGGATTCCGGATGGCAGACTGGGGCACGGCCCACGAGGCCGGCAGACCCCGGCGGTGAAGAGTACAACAATGGGCGCTTTTGTCCGCCAAGTGTCGCGTTAGCAATACACCCAGACACACGATCGCGTCAGGTGAAACGCACTTTTTCACTCGAACGTGTGTTTGGCGCAACCTTTCGAAAGCAACTACCGTTGTCCAGCAGGGAGACCATCGAGAGGGGCCGACGTGACCACCACCGCAGACAGTGCCACCATCACCGCCCAGGACCGCTCCATGGGCCGAGTCGAGCCGGTACACGCGATGAACGAAGCCACGAATCCCGAGGGACACAAGCGCTCCCTGCCGGGCCGACCTCCAGGCATCCGGGCGGACAGCTCCGGCCTCACCGACCGGCAGCGCCGGGTGATCGAGGTCATCAGGGACTCCGTGCAGCGGCGCGGTTACCCGCCGTCGATGCGCGAGATCGGCCAGGCCGTCGGCCTCTCCAGCACGTCCTCGGTCGCCCATCAGCTGATGGCGCTGGAGCGCAAGGGCTTCCTGCGCCGCGACCCGCACCGCCCGCGCGCGTACGAGGTGCGCGGATCCGACCAGGCCGTCACCGTGCAGCCCACGGACACCGCAGGCAAGCCCGCCGCGTCGTACGTCCCGCTGGTCGGCCGCATCGCCGCCGGTGGCCCGATCCTGGCCGAGGAGTCCGTCGAGGACGTCTTCCCCCTCCCCCGCCAGCTCGTCGGCGACGGCGAACTGTTCGTCCTCAAGGTCGTCGGCGACTCGATGATCGAGGCGGCGATCTGCGACGGTGACTGGGTCACCGTCCGCCGCCAGCCGGTCGCCGAGAACGGCGACATCGTCGCCGCCATGCTCGACGGCGAAGCCACTGTCAAGCGCTTCAAGCGCGAGGACGGCCACGTATGGCTCCTCCCGCACAACGCGGCCTACGAGCCGATCCCCGGCGACGACGCGACCATCCTCGGCAAGGTCGTCGCCGTGCTGCGCCGCGTGTGACAGCCGCGGCGGGCGGGCCGGCCGGCCCGCTCCCTGACCGGGCCCCGGAACCCCTGCGCCGGTTCCGGGGCCCTGCGTATGCCCAAGGCCGTGCGTATGCCCGGGGCCCTGCGTGCGTCTGTTTGAGGCCGTGCGTGTTCCGGCAGCCTTGCGGGTTCACCGGCGGCCGTGGGGCCGGACCGCATCGGGTAGTCCGGCCGGCGCCGGCCGGACTACCCCGCGATCACTTGGCCGCCGCCGGCTGCGCCTCCGCCTGCTTCGCCATCGCGTCGATCGCCGCGAGCGACTTGCGGACCTGGTTACGGTCCGTGGTGTACCAGAAGTCCGGCAGTGACGCCTTCAGATAGCCGCCGTAGCGCGCGGTGGCCAGCCGCTGGTCCAGTACGGCGACCACGCCCCGGTCGCCGGACGCCCGGACGAGACGCCCGGCGCCCTGTGCCATGAGCAGGGCCGCGTGGGTTGCGGCCACCGCCATGAAACCGTTGCCTCCCGCCTCTTCCACCGCCTTCTGGCGAGCGCTCATCAGTGGATCGTCGGGCCGCGGGAACGGGATCTTGTCCATGACGACCAGCTGGCAGCTGGGGCCCGGGACGTCGACGCCCTGCCACAGCGACAGCGTGCCGAAGAGACACGTCTTCGGGTCGGCCGCGAAGTTCTTGATCAGTTCGCCGAGCGTCTCCTCGCCCTGGAGCAGGATGGGGAACTCGGGGATCCGGGAACGCAGCTCCTCCGCGGCGAGCTGAGCGGCCCGCATGGACGAGAACAGGCCGAGGGTGCGCCCGCCGGCCGCCTGGATCAGCTCGGTCAGCTCGTCCAGCATGTCGGAGCGCTCGCCGTCACGCGCGGGGCGTGCCAGATGCTTGGCGACGTACAGGATGCCCTGCTTGCGGTAGTCGAAGGGGGAGCCGACGTCGACGCCCTTCCACTTCGGCAGGTCCTCGCCCTCCGCGCCCTCCGGGCCGAGCCCCAGGGAGGCGCCGACGCCGTTGAAGTCGCCGCCCAGCTTGAGCGTCGCCGAGGTGAGGACCACGGCCCGGTCGGCGAACAGCTTCTCCCTGAGCAGACCGGAGACCGACATCGGGGCGACACGGAGGGACGCGCCGAAACGGTCGTGCCGCTCGTACCAGACGACGTCCCACTCCGAGCCGTTCACGACCCGCTCCGCCACGTCGTGCACCGTCTCCACCGAGGCCAGCGCCTGCTTGCGGACCGCGTCCTCGTCCTGGACGGACTTGTCGCGCGTCGCGCCGATCGCGGAGATCACCGTGCGGGCGGCGTCCCGCAGCGCCATCAGGGCGTAACCGAGGTCTTCCGGGATCTCCTCAAGGCGGCCCGGAAGGGCGAGTTCCATCAGCCGCTCGAAGCCCTCGGCGGCGGTCTGGAGCTGATCGGCGGCCTTCTCGTTGACCAGCTTGGCGGCACGGCGCACCGCGCGGTTGACCTGACCGGGCGTGAGCTCGCCGGTGGCGACGCCCGTGACCCGGGAGACGAGTTCGTGCGCCTCGTCGACGATCAGCACCTCGTGCTGGGGCAGTACCGGGGCACCCTCGATGGCGTCGATGGCCAGCAGCGCGTGATTCGTGACCACTACCTCGGCGAGCTTGGCCCGCTCACGGGCCATCTCCGCGAAGCACTCGGCGCCGTACGCGCACTTCGACGCGCCCAGGCACTCCCGCGACGACACGGAGACCTGAGCCCAGGCACGGTCGGAGACGCCCGGGGTGAGATCGTCGCGGTCGCCGCTCTCCGTCTCATCGGCCCAGTCCCGCAGCCGCAGCAGGTCCTGGCCCAGCTTGCTGGTGGGCGCCGCGGCCTCGAACTGGTCGAAGAGCCCCTCCTCCTCGTCCTGCGGCATGCCCTCGTGCAAGCGGTGCAGGCACAGGTAGTTCGACCTGCCCTTGAGCATCGCGAACTCCGGGCGGCGGCGCAGCAGCGGGTGCAGGGCGTCGACCGTGCGCGGAAGGTCCCGCTCGACGAGCTGGCGCTGCAAGGCGAGCGTGGCCGTCGCGACGACCACCCGTTCTCCGTGCGCGAGCGCGGGCACGAGATAGCCCAGCGACTTTCCGGTGCCGGTGCCGGCCTGGACCAGCAGGTGGGATCCGTCGTCGATCGCCTCGGCGACCGCTTCGGCCATGGTCACCTGGCCGGGGCGCTCCGTTCCGCCGACGGCGGCGACGGCGGCGTGCAGGAGTTCGGGGAGGGAGGGCTTCGTCATAGCCTGACCACCCTACGACCCTGCACTGACAAACGGGGGGTCGTTACGGGGGCCGAGGGAGGGCTCACGAGCGGGGCTCCTGGGTGACGGGGGGGGCGGGGGCGGGGTGGCGTGGGGCGGGGTGGGGTGGGGGCGGGGTGGGGCCAGGGTCCGAGGATTCCGCGTCGGGGTGGGGCGGACGGGAGCTGGTGGTCGGTACCGGGCACGGTCGGACCGGCTCGGGGGGCACGGTCGGACCAGCTCGGGGGCACGGTCGGCTCGGCTGGAGGTCGCAGTCGCCCCGAATTTTTTCTTCGACGCGGGAACACCACGGATCCACCACTCGTATCTATCTGTGAGCGCACGGTCACGAGGCGCTACAGGGCATCGCGCAGGACTCGGTCGCGGATCACGAGGGCGGCCCGCTTGTCGGGCAGGTCGACCTCCGCCGCGAACCGGAAGCCCGCGCTCAGGAACGCGGCGATGGAGGGGGTGTTGCGAAGATCGGGTTCCGCCACGACATGTGCGCACGTGGGACGCCGGTCGAGGATCAGGTCGGCCACGGCTCGGAGCAGGACGGATCCCAGCCCTCGCCCCCGGTCGGCGGCGTCACCGACGAGGAGGTGGATCCCGGTGTCGTGCGGGCGGACCGGGTAGTGACGGGCCAGCGGATCCAGGTCCGCACGGTAGATCTCCCAGTAGCTCATGGGGGTGCCGTCGAGTACGCCGAGGCACGGCACGCTGCGCCCGTCGCCGTGGAGCTGCGCCCGCAGGTGGTCCTCCGTCCGGTTCCGGGGGCCGGCCAGCTCCCAGAACTCGGCGACGGCGGGGTCGTTCATCCAGCGGTGGACGAGCGGGAGGTCCTGATCAAGGCGTACGGGCATCAGCTGGAAGGAGCCGACCGGGGTCACGACCGGGCCCCACGTGGCGAGTCGGCCGAGCAGGCCGGTCGTCGCCCCGGCGCGGAGGGCCACGAACTCCGCGGGCAGGCACAGCTCCAGCGTGTCCTCGCCGTCCGGGTCGTCGTCCTCGACGGTGAAACGTCCGAAGGGAGAGTTCCGGGGCCCCGCGGTGACCGTGCGGGGGGTGGCGCTGTCCGGTTGGGCGGGGACGGGGCCGGTTCCGGCGCTCGCGTCGGTGGGAGGCACGGTGCGCTCCTCTCAGGAGACGTGGTGGGTCATGTTCCCGGACGGGAGACGGTGCGCGGTTCGCTGAGGGCGGTCCGCCCAGGTGGTGCGCAGAGGTACTTCGCTCATGAATGAAGGGGGTTGGCGATGGTGACGTAGACGGACTGGGTGTCGACCGGGCCGACGAGTTCGTCGAGACCGTGCAGCCGGGTCAGCAGGTTGGCCTTGCAGCGCAGGACAGGTGAGTCGAGGAGGCGGCCGGGCAGGGAGGTGCGCAGCGGGGCGGGCCCCGAGGCGAGGCTGGTGAGGAAGCGGCGGAAGGCCGCGAGCAGCAGCCGCTCGTCGGCGAGGCGCTGGGAGCCGAAGGCACCGATCAGACCGAGCACGTTGTTGACGGCGAGGTAGTAGGCGAAGCGCTCGTCGGTGACCTCGTCGGCGACGAAGGTGTCGCTGTGCTCGCCGATGCCGGGCAGCCGGGCGGTCAGTTCGGCTCGCCGGGACTCGCGGAAGTAGTACCCCTGGTTGTCTCGGTACCGGCCGCCGGCGGGCCAGCCCTCGCCGTCCAGCAGGACCAGCGTGTTCTGCTGGTGCGCTTCGAGGGCGATGCCGGCCTCGCCGTCCAGCCAGAGGACGGGCCGCACGACCTGCTCCAGGTAGCGCAGGAACCACTCGACGCAGACGGCGCCGACGGGTCGGCCGGTGCGTGCGGCGAGGCGGGCGACGAGGTGGGCCAGCCGGGACCGCATCGGCCGAGCGGGGTGGTGCGGCCCGGTGCCGGCGGACGGCTCGGGGAACGGGCGCTGGGCGACGAGCCCGGCGACGCAGCCGACATCGTCGGCCGGGGTGAACGGATTGTGCCGGATCACCACGTCGAGTCCCGCCAGGGGCAGGCCGTCCGGGCCGTCGACGGCGAGCCAGGCGGGGTCGCGGACGATGTCGAAGCCGGGGTGGACGGTGTGCCATTCGCGGGCGAGGCCGGTGCGCAGGAGCCGGTGCACCTCGACTCCGCGGTGGAGTTCCTTGCGGAGGTTCTCCCGGCGGGAGTTGGTGATGCGCAGGGCCAGCGAGAGCTTGAGCATCGCGGGGGCACCGGATCGGTGCACGGTGCGTACGGAGGAGGTGGGGTACCAGGGAGCGCCCAGGGGACCGAGGTCGCGGAGGAGCCCGGAGTCGAGCAGCGCGGCGACGGGCGCGCGGTGCCGGACCTCGCGGGCCTGCCAGGGGTGCAGTGGCAGGGCGGTGTAGCCGTCGGGCAGCGGCAGTCCGGTGCCGGCGAGGTGGCGGACGAGGTGCCCGGCGGGCACGGGACGGCCGCGCTCGGTCCAGGCGGAGTCGGTCGCGAGGAGAGAGGGGGCGACGGCCAGCCAGTGCAGGGGGAAGGAGCCGCGCGACTCCGGTGAGTACCGCTCGGCTTCCGCTTCGGTCAGGCCTTCCCGGCTCTTCGGGGTCGGATGCAGCGGGTGCCCGAGCAGGAGGGCCTGTTCGGCGCTGAGGAAGCGGTCGGGGGTGTCGGCGGGGTGTTCCCGCCGGTGCCGGATGAAGGCGGCGGTACGGCGCACGGAGTCGGCGACTCTGACCACGAGATCGGGGCTGTCGGCTCGATCACCGAGGCCGGTGTCAGGAGGGGAGCCGGTGCCGTTGGGACTGGCGCTGGTGGGGCTGCCGGTGGGGAGGGTGCCGTGGGAGCCGGTGCCGTGGGGACTGGCGCCGTCACCGGGATTCGGGGAGGTGCGAGGTGAGGGGGCGGTGGTGACGGGCGGCTCGGTGGCCGGTTCCCTCGCGAGGAGGGCCGCGAGAGTGAGGGCGTCGATGGGTGGCGCCGAGTCGGGCGCGTCGGCCAGGCGCGGGAGGCCGAAGCGGTGCCAGCCCGTCGGGGACCAGTGGTGGACCGGCGCGATCAGGGCGGTGCCGCTGGCCGGCAGTGGGATGCGGAGGCTGCCGGTCGTAGGAGCGGTGAGGCCGGTCTCGCGGGTCCAGCACCGCAGGAGGTTCTCGACGGCGGCGGCCTGGGCCGCGGCGCGGGGATCGGGGTCCTCCAGCGGATCGGGGGTCGCCTGCGGATCGTGGTCCTCCAGCGGATCGGTGACGCGAGCTGTCCACCGGGCGGGATCCGTCTCCCGCTTCTTCTGCCGCGGGACCGACTCGGTGAGCGGTGCGGCGGAGGACGGGGCGCCGGAGCCTCCCTGGTCGTCGGGGGCGGGGGTGGCGTTCATGACGCTCCTCTGGGGGCTGGAGTGAGGTGGTGCGGGCCCGTTCCGTCGTCCGCTCGGGCGCCGTTCCTTCGGGGTCGGCGGTCGGTGGGGCGGGATGACATGAAGTTGCGGTCGGCGGTGGGCGTCGGCCTGGACACCCGGAAAGGGGGTTGAACGGGTATGGGAGACGGTGCGGGCCCAGAGGTCGGCGCCGGGGGCCGGGTGCGGCGCGGGTGGTGTTCAGCCTGCGTGCTGGGCCGGGCAGGGCTGGCGTTGCTGCTGTGGGCCATGGGGTTCGTGATGGCGGGCGGCTGCGGCCACCGCGTCGGTCAGGCGGTCGAGTACGGCCGTCGCCTGTTCGTCGCTGATCGTGAGGGGCGGAAGCAGCCGGACCACGGACGCGTGCCGGCCGCCGAGTTCGACGATCAGTCCGCGCTGGAGGCACTCCCGCTGCACGGCGGCGGCGAGTTCGGGGGCTGCCGGATACGGGGTGCGGGCGGGCTCCGGCCGGGCCGCCGTGCCGCTGAGGTCACCCATGCGACCGTCACCGACGTCAGCGACGACACCGGCGCCACCGATGTCACCGGCGAGGGGCGCCGGGTGAGAAGCGGTGTGGTCGGCGTCCGGGTTCACCAGTTCGACCCCGATCATGAGCCCGCGCCCTCGGACGTCTCCCACACAGGGGAACGCGTGGGTGAGTTCGGCGAGTCGGGTGAGCATGCGGGTGCCGAGGGCGGCGGCGCGTTCGGCGAGGGCGTTCTCGCGGACGTAGGCGAGGGTGGCGGTGCCCGCGGCCATGGCGAGCTGGTTGCCGCGGAAGGTGCCGGCGTGGGCTCCGGGTTGCCAGACGTCGAGGTCGTCGCGGTAGACGATCACGGCGAGCGGGAGGCTGCCGCCGATGGCCTTGGACAGGACCATGACGTCGGGGGTGACGCCGCTGTGGTCGACGGCCCAGAAGGCGCCCGTGCGGCCGACTCCGGTCTGGATCTCGTCGGCGATCAGCGGGATGGACCGGTCCGCCGTGAGCCGGCGCATGCGGCGCAGCCAGTCGTCCGGGGCGGGGATCACTCCGCCCTCGCCCTGGACCGGTTCGAGGATCATCCCGGCCGGCAGCGGGACGCCGGATTTGGGGTCGTCGAGGAGGGACTCGGTCCAGCGGGCGGCGAGTTCGGCGCCGTGCGGGCCGCCGACGCCGAAGGGGCAGCGGTAGTCCTGCGGGTAGGGCAGGCGGGCGACCTGGACGTCGGGGGCGCCGCCGGAGGCGGCCAGGGCGCCGGCGGTCATGCCGTGGTAGGCACCGGTGAAGGCGAGGATGCCGGTGCGGCCGGTCGCGGTCCTGACCAGTTTGAGGGCGGCCTCCACGGCGTCGGTGCCGGCCGGTCCGCAGAACTGGACGCGGGAGCGGTCGGCCAGGCCGGGTGGGAGTGTGCGGAACAGCTCGGTGACGAAGGCGTCCTTGACGGGGGTCGCCAGGTCGAGGACGGAGAGGGGGGCACCGGAGTCGAGGACCCGGCGGATGGCTTCCAGCACGACCGGGTGGTTGTGGCCGAGGGCGAGGGTGCCGGCACCGGAGAGGCAGTCCAGGTAACGGCGGCCGTCGGCGCCCTCGATGGTGAGTCCTCTCGCCCGGACGGGCACGATGGGCAGGGCCCGGGCATAGGTGCGTGCCGAGGACTCACGCGCCGACTGGCGTCTGAGGATCCCCTCGTGCGCGGCCCGCGCTTCTCCGGACGTGCCTCCAGCCTTCGACTCCGTAACAGCCACGGCGCGCTGTCCTCCCCGCTGCTCAAAGGCGAGTTGATCCTCGGGGACCGGACACTGGCAGCAGGCCCCACCGGCTACAACAGCGGACCGTTCGGGCGGTTACGGGCTCGCCTGGAGATCCTTGGCCGGACGGCGCGCGGACGAGCCCCTCCGGCACCCCGCACCGGACAGCGCTTCCGTCCGCGCCGCCGCAGGGGGACATGGGTCACCCGTGGCCGGGTCGGGGCCGGGCGCCGGGTGACAGGTCATCAGTCGGCACGGGTCATCGTGGGCGACAAGGCGGACCTCGGACTCACCGACGCTCGTTCCCTGTTCAGGCAGCCTGTGACGGAACCGTTGCCCTCCCGTCGGAACTCCCCCACGGCGACGGCATAGTGTGTGATGCCGTTCCCAGAAGGTCGCGAGACCGGCATGAACCTTCCATGAGTTCGCCGCCGGTGTCGGGGCCGAAGCGCCGAATTCTCTTCACAGCAGGGGGAGTCAAGAACATGCGATCCATACGGCCGTCGCTCACCGCTCGGCGAGGGAGGGGTGGTCGCCGGACCTCCACCTCGCTGACGGCGGTCGCTCTCGTGTCGGTGCTGGCGCTGACCGCCACCGCCTGCGCCGGCGACGACAACGCCGACGGCAAGCCGTCCGCGGTGAGCACCGGCGACGGCAAGATCACGATTCCGGACGACCTGAGGCACAGGCTGAAGGAACACGGCATCGACGTCGACAAGTGGAAGAACGGCGCCTGGAAGAACTGGAACCGGGACGACTGGCTGCGCGAGGCCAACGACTTCATCAACCCGATCATCAAGGGCCTGTGGGACCCGGACCGGATGCGTGGCGCCGACGACCCGGACCAGGGGGTCGACGACAACGACATCTCCGGTGACCAGGGCGTGACGGACCCGACGCCGCAGCCGGTGCAGGCACGTGCGGTGACCCCGCCGTACCACACCAGCGCGGCCACCTCGGGCAAGCTGCTGTTCGACGCTCCCGAGGGCACGATGGTGTGCTCGGCGACGGTGGTGACGGACCCCGCGCACCCGGGCAAGTCCAACCTGGTCTGGACAGCGGGGCACTGTGTGCACGCCGGCAAGAAGGGCGGCTGGTACCGCAACCTCGCCTTCGTGCCGTCGTACAACGACCAGGGCATGTCGGCGGCCGAGCTGGAGAACGCCAGCCGGTCCGAGATCGCGCCGTACGGCGTGTGGTGGGCCGACGCGGCGAAGACCTCGCAGCAGTGGATCAGCAAGGGGGGCGAGACGGGCGGTGACGGCGCGTCGTACGACTTCGCCGTCATCCATGTGACGCCCGAGCAGGGCAGCGGCGGCAAGTCGCTGGAGGAGACCGTCGGCGGGGCGCTGCCGGTGGACTTCGACGCACCGGCCGTGTCCCAGGTGCAGAGCATCACGGCGTCCGGCTACCCGGCGGCGGCGCCGTACGACGGTCAGCGGCTGTACCAGTGCCAGGACAAGCCGGGCCGGCTCTCCATCGAGCAGTCCGACCCGACGATGTACCGGATCGGCTGCACGATGACCGGTGGCTCCTCCGGTGGCGGCTGGGTGGAGACGGGCGCGGACGGCAAGCCCGCGCTGGTGTCGAACACGTCCATCGGCCCGGTGCGTTCCGGCTGGCTGGCCGGTCCCCGGCTGGGCGAGGTGGCCAAGAGCCTGTACGAGTCGGTGAGCAAGCAGTTCGCCGGGCGGTGACCTGGCGGTGGGCATGACGAGGGCCCGTCACCCGAGGAGGGTGACGGGCCCTTGTGACGGGGTGGGTCAGGCCGCGGAGACCGGGACGTACGGCGCGAGGTCCGCCGCCAGCTCCTCGTGCACCCGGACCTTGAGCAGGGTGCCCTCCGCGGTGTGCTCCTCGGAGATCACCTCGCCCTCGGTGTGGGCGCGGGCGACCAGCTTGCCGTGGGTGTAGGGCACGAGCGCCTCGATCTCGACCGAGGGACGGGGCAGCTCGTTGTCGATCAGGCCGAGCAGTTCCTCGATGCCCTGGCCCGTACGTGCCGAGACGGCGATCGAGCGCTTCTCGACCCGCAGCAGCCGCTGGAGGACCAGCGGGTCGGCCGCGTCCGCCTTGTTGACCACGACGATCTCGGGCACGTCGGTGGCGCCGACGTCCCGGATCACCTCGCGTACGGCGGCGAGCTGCTCCTCCGGGTTCGGGTGCGAGCCGTCCACCACGTGCAGGATCAGGTCGGAGTCGCCGACCTCCTCCATGGTGGACCGGAACGCCTCGACCAGGTGGTGCGGCAGGTGCCGGACGAAGCCGACGGTGTCCGCCAGGGTGTAGAGCCGCCCACTCGGGGTCTCGGCCCGGCGGACGGTCGGGTCCAGGGTCGCGAACAGCGCGTTCTCGACCAGGACGCCGGCGCCCGTAAGGCGGTTGAGCAGGGAGGACTTGCCGGCGTTGGTGTAGCCCGCGATGGCGACGGACGGCACCTTGTTGCGCCGGCGCTCCTGGCGCTTGATCTCGCGGCCGGTCTTCATGTCCGCGATCTCCCGGCGCATTTTGGCCATCTTCTCGCGGATCCGGCGCCGGTCCGTCTCGATCTTGGTCTCACCGGGGCCACGCGTGGCGAGACCGCCGCGACCGCCACCCATCTGCCGGGACAGCGACTGACCCCAGCCGCGCAGCCGCGGCAGCATGTACTGCATCTGCGCGAGCGCGACCTGCGCCTTGCCCTCACGGGACTTGGCGTGCTGGGCGAAGATGTCCAGGATCAGGGCCGTACGGTCGATGACCTTGACCTTGACGACGTCCTCCAGCTGGATCAGCTGGCCGGGGCTCAGCTCACCGTCGCAGATGACGGTGTCCGCGCCCGTTTCGATGACGATGTCGCGCAGCTCGGCGGCCTTGCCCGAGCCGATGTAGGTGGCCGCGTCGGGCTTGTCGCGGCGCTGGATCACACCGTCGAGCACCAGCGCGCCCGCGGTCTCCGCGAGGGCGGCCAGCTCCGCGAGGGAGTTGTCGGCGTCCTGCGCCGTACCGGTGGTCCACACGCCGACGAGCACGACCCGCTCCAGGCGGAGCTGGCGGTACTCGACCTCGGTGACGTCCTCCAGCTCGGTGGACAGGCCGACCACGCGGCGCAGGGCCGCGCGCTCGGAGCGGTCGAACTGGTCGCCGTCCCGATCGCCGTCGATCTCGTAGCTCCAGGCGACGTCCTCTTCCATCAGGGCATCGGCCCGAAGACCCTCGGGGTAGGCGTGCGCGAGGCGCTTGGCGTCCTGGGAAGGGGAAGAAGAGGAGGTCATTGGATCCTTACGTCGATGAGATACGTCGGTGGGAGTGCCGTCACGGCGTCGGCGTCACGGCCTCGGCACGGCGGGCGGTCGCCCGCGCCGCTCATGATGTCCAACGCACGAGTACCCCGGGAGATTCCCGTGTCCCCGTACGCGCCCACCCTTGAATGGTCGCACGGTACGGCACGTCTCGTCACCGGGTTATCGCCGGGCGTCACCGGGTCACCGCCGGGCGCGGGGCGGAGTGGGCTGGGCCGATGCCGCCTGCTTCCAGTCCGGGTGGCCGGGCATCGGCGGGGTCTTCTCGCCGTACAGCCAGGCCCTGAAGAAGCCGCTCAGGTCGCGGCCGGCGATGGCCGAGGCCAGCCGGACGAAGTCGGCGGTGGTGGCGGTGGCGTCCTGGTGCTCCCGGACCCAGATCCGCTCCAGCCGCTCGAAGGCCGGCCGGCCGATCTCCTGCCGCAGGGCGTAGAGCGCGAGGGCGGCGCCGTCGTAGATGCTGGGCCGGAAGATGCTGATCTTCTGGCCCGGGACGGGCGGCTTGGGCCGGGCGGGCGGGCCGCCGGCCTCCCGCCAGCGGTCGGAGGCGCCGTAGGCGGCCTTCATCCGGTCCTCCATCGGCCGGTGCGCCGTCTCCTCGGCGTACAGCGCCTCGTACCAGGTGGCGTGGCCCTCGTTCAGCCAGACGTCGGACCAGCTACGGGGGGTGACGCTGTCCCCGAACCACTGGTGGGACAGCTCGTGCACCATGATCGACTCGATGTACCACCGGGGGTAGGCGGGCTCGGTGAACAGGTCCTTCTCGAAGAGCGAGAGGGTCTGCGTCTCCAGTTCGAAGCCCGTGGAGGCCTGGGCCATGAGCACGCCGTAGGTCTCGAACGGGTACCGCCCGACCTTGCTCTCCATCCAGGCGATCTGGTCGGGCGTCTTCGCGAGCCACGGTTCGAGGACCTTGCGGTCGCTCGCGGGGACGACGTCCCGCACGGGCAGGCCGTGGGGGCCCTCGCGGCGCGGCACGGCCGAGCGGCCGATCGAGACCTGGGCCAGTTCGGTGGCCATGGGGTGCCGGGTGCGGTAGGTCCAGGTGGTCGTGGCGCCGACCCGGTCGGCACCGGCGGGCAGGCCGTTGGCGACGGCGGTGTAGCCGTTCGGGGCGGTGATCCGGAAGGTGAACATCGCCTTGTCGGACGGATGGTCGTTGCACGGGAACACCAGGTGGGCGGCGTCGGCCTGGTTCGCCATGGCGAGGCCGTCGGAGGTGCGCACCCAGCCGCCCTGCTGGTCCTTGCCGTAGACGGGGTCACTGGTGTGGCGCACGGTGATCCGGGTCAGGCTGCCCTCGGTCAGGGGGTGCTCCGGGGTGACGACCAGGTCGTCGCCGGCGCTGGTGAAGTCCGCGGGACGTCCGTCGACCTCGACCGACCGCACGGTGCCGTGCGCGAAGTCGAGGTTGAGGCGCTCCAGGTCGTCGGTGGTCCAGGCGTCGATGGTGGTGACGGCCTGGAGCGGCTTGTCGTTGGTGCCGGGGTAGGTGAGGGACAGGTCGTACGAGGCGACGTCGTAGCCCGGGTTGCCGAGGTAGGGGAAGAGCCGGTCGCCGACGCCGAGGGGTTCGGGCGGCGCCGCGGCGGCCAGGAGGCAGAGGGAGACGGCGGAGGCGAGCAGGGCCGCCTTCCGGTGCCGGGAGGCCTTGGGCGTGGTCCGGGGGACGGCGGTCCGGGGCCGGGAGCGGAGGGTGAGCGGCATGGACCACCGCTACCAGTGGCTGCCCGCCCCACGGTGGCGACGCGCGACCGGTCCACCCGAACGGGTAGGCCGGACACCGTCGCCAGGACGCTCGTGGACGCCGTCGTCACGAGGCCGGTGGCCGCCGTCGTCAGGACGTCCGTGGCTGGTGCTGCGCCCTCCGCACGTCGTACACCCCCGGTACGTCCCGCATGGCGCGCATCAGGGCCGGGAGGTGGGCCGCGTCGGGCAACTGGAGGGTGTAGGTGTGCCGCACCCGCTGCTGGCTGGGCGGTTCGACGGTGGCGGAGACGATCTCGACGCCCTGTACGGCGATCGCCTCGGTGAGGTCGGCGAGCAGATGGGGGCGGCCGAACGATTCGGCGACCAGGGAGACCCGGCACTCGGCGGTGTCCCCCCAGCACACGCCGATCTCCGCGCGCCCCCTGCTCTTCATGTGCGCCACCGCCGCGCACTCCACGCGGTGCACGGTCACCACTCCCCCGCGTACCGCGAACCCGGTGATCTCGTCCGGCGGTACGGGCGTGCAGCACCCGGCGAGCCGTACGGCGGCACCGGGCCGGTCCACGAGGACGTCGGCGCGCCGGGAGCGCGGGGTGTGGGCACCGCCGGCGGGGTGCGCCGGCGCAGCTCCCGGAGCGACTGGGGGGCGGAGGGCGGAGGGGTCTGCTGAACGGGACGCGGAGGGGTCCGCGGGGCCGGCGGTGGTGGCTGCGGGGGCGGGCGAGGGGACCTCTGTCGCCCGTGACGACGCCGTGCGGGGCTCGGCGGTGACCTCGGAGGGCCCGGCGGTGACCTGGACGCCTCCGGCGCAGGTGTCGTCCGACTCGCCCGGCTGGGCCGGGTCGGTGCCGCCGGCGGGGTGGGTCGCCAGCCAGCGCTGGATGGCGATGCGGGCGGCCGGGGTGTGCGCGTGCTCCAGCCACTCGCGGGAGGGTTCAGAGGCCGGGTCCTGGCCCATCAGGAGCTGGACCGTGTCGCCGTCGCGCAGGACCGTGCTGAGGGTGGCCAGCCGGCCGTTGACGCGGGCGCCGATACAGGCGTGCGCGTCTTCGCCGTACTGCGCGTAGGCGGCGTCCACGCAGGTGGCGCCCTCGGGCAGGCCGAGAGCGCCGCCGTCGGGGCGGAAGACGGTGATCTCGCGGTCCTGGGCGAGGTCCTCGCGCAGGGTGGACCAGAAGGTGTCGGGGTCGGGGGCGGCCTGCTGCCAGTCGAGGAGGCGGGAGAGCCAGCCGGGGCGGGTGGGGTCGACGCGCTCACCGTCGGCCGAGGCACCGGGAGACGGGGCGTCGGCCGTGGCGGTGTCGGACGCGGGAGTGTCGGCGGCGGGCGCGTACGGGTTGCCGAGGGCCACGACACCGGCCTCCGCCACCTTGTGCATCTGGTGGGTGCGGATGAGGACTTCGACCACCTGGCCGTCGGGGCGGGCGACGGCGGTGTGCAGGGACTGGTAGAGGTTGAACTTCGGTACGGCGATGAAGTCCTTGAACTCCGACACCACCGGCGTCATGCACGTGTGCAGTTCGCCGAGGACGCCGTAACAGTCCGCGTCCTCGTTCACCAGCACCAGCAGGCGGCCGAAGTCGGTGCCGCGCAGCTGTCCGCGTTTGCGGGCCACACGGTGGACGGAGACGAAGTGCCGGGGGCGGATGAGGACTTCGGCCGGGATGCCGGACTCGCGCAGCACCCCGCGCACCTCGTCGGCGACCTCGGCGAGGGGGTCGCCGGGGCGGGCGGCGTTCTCCGCGATGAGTTCTCTGGTGTGCTCGTACTCCTCGGGGCGGAGGATGGCGAAGACCAGGTCCTCCAGCTCGGTCTTCAGGGCCTGCACGCCGAGGCGTTCGGCGAGCGGGATGAGGACGTCACGGGTGACCTTGGCGATCCGCTCCTGTTTCTCGGGGCGCATCACGCCGAGGGTGCGCATGTTGTGCAGGCGGTCGGCGAGTTTGATCGACATCACGCGGACGTCGTTGCCGGTGGCGACGAGCATTTTGCGGAAGGTCTCGGGCTCGGCGGCGGCTCCGTAGTCGACCTTCTCCAGTTTCGTCACGCCGTCGACGAGATAGCGAACCTCCTCCCCGAACTGTTCCCGCACCTGATCCAGCGTCACCTCGGTGTCCTCGACCGTGTCGTGCAGCAGGGAGGCCGTCAACGTCGTGGTCTCGGCGCCGAGTTCGGCGAGGATCAGGGTCACGGCGAGCGGGTGCGTGATGTACGGCTCACCGCTCTTGCGCATCTGGCCGCGGTGCGAGGACTCCGCCAGGACGTAGGCGCGGCGCAGGGGTTCGAGGTCGGCGTCGGGATGGTGGGCGCGGTGCGCCTCCACGACATGGCTGATCGCGTCGGGCAGTTTCCCGCGGGCCGTGGGGCCGAGCAGCGCGGCCCGGCCCAGTCGGCGCAGATCGATCCGCGGCCTGGACTTTCTGCGCGCCGCCGCGGGCGCCACGGACGCTGTGAGCGCTTGTGGCGCTGTGGGCGCTACCGGGCCAGCGGTCGCAGGATTCGTGGCCTCCGCACTCATGGGCACCTCCGGCTCGTGGACCGGCGGACGGGGCCCCAGGGCGTACGCGGCTCAGGGATGGCGACGTTCCCCCGTCCGTGCCGGTGCTTGATGCTACCGAGCCCACCACGTGCGACGGACCGCCTCTCGCCGAGCGTGAAACGGATCACCCATTCGAGCGACGGAATTGAGGTTTAGGGTCGCGGGTCAGCCGAACGCGTGAGCCAGCCACTCGGCGTCGATCTCGCCCTCGGCGACGATCACGGCGGGGCCGGTCATCTCGATCTCGCCGTCCGGTCGCTCGGTGATGACGAGGCGGCCCCCGGGCACGTCGACGGTGTAGGTCGCCGGGGTGCCGGTGACGGCCGGGTCGGTGCCGTCCCGCCGGGCGGTGGCCACGGCGACGGCGCAGGCGCCCGTACCGCACGAGCGGGTCTCGCCGGAGCCGCGCTCGTGCACGCGCATGGCGACATGGCGGGGGCCGCGGTCGACCACGAACTCGACGTTCACCCCGTCCGGGTACGTGGCCGCCGGGCTGACCGGCGGCGCGGTGTACAGGTCGCCGGCGTGCGCGAGGTCGGCCACGAAGGCCACCGCGTGCGGGTTGCCCATGTTCACGTTGCGCGCGGGCCAGCTGTGCTCGCCGACGGTGACCGTGACGTCTCCCTCGGGGAGGCGGGCGCGGCCCATGCCGACGGTGATGTCGCCGTCCTTCGCGATGTGGACGGTCTTCACGCCCGCGCGCGTGGCGATCGCGAGGTCGCCTTCGGCCGCGTGTCCGGCGTGCTGGAGGTAGCGCGCGAACACACGGACGCCGTTGCCGCACATCTCGGCGACCGAGCCGTCGCCGTTGCGGTAGTCCATGAACCACTCGGCCTCGGCGGCCATCCCCTGCGCCTCCGGGTGAGCCGCGGACCGTACGACGTGCAGCACGCCGTCGCCCCCGATGCCCGCCCGGCGGTCGCACAGGGCGGCGACGGCGGCCGGGGACAGGTCGAGGGCGTTCTCGGGGTCCGGAACGATCACGAAGTCGTTCTCGGTGCCGTGACCCTTGAGGAAGGCGATCCGTGTGCTCATTCCTCGATCGTACGGGGTGGGTACGACAGTGCCCGTTCCGGCGGGTCAGCGCAGGCGGGCGACGCGCCACACGGCGAGCACGACGACCACGGCCACCAGGAGCACGTACCCGAGCACCACCCGCCAGTCGGGGCGGCGGCCGGAGCCGCGCGGGGGCAGGCCGGGCCAGGTGTAGCCCACCCGGCGGGCGGCCATCATGCCCCAGCCCGCCGCGCAGGAGCAGATCAGCAGGCCGAGCATGGCGATGACCGCGCCGCTGTCGCCGAAGTCGAAGGCGAGCGGGAAGGCGAACATCAGGGAGCCGACGGCGGCCAGGCCCACGATGGGGGCGAGCTGCCAGATGCGCAGCCGGCGCTGCGGGCGCAGCTCGACCTCGACCTCCGGCCCGCTCGGGTACATCTCCTCGGGCGCCGGCCCGTCGGCGGTCACACCGCCCACGGTGTCGTCGGGCCCGTCATCGGCCAGAGGGTCTTCGGAGAGGCGGTCGTCAGAGAGGCCGGGGTCGGACAGGCGGTCGTCGGAGAGGCGGTCCTCCACCAGCCGGTCGCCGGGGAGCCGGTCGCCGGAGAGGCCGGTCTCCGTCGGGCGGCCCTCGCGGAGGCCGTCGTCGGGGACAGCGGCGTCGAGCACGCCGTGCTCGTGCGGACGGCTGTCGGCGTGTCCGTTCACCCGTGAGCGCTCCCCGCCGGGGCACGGGCCGCCCCGGCCCGGTTCGTCACCCTCTGTGGTGACGTGCTCGGCACTTCGTGCGGTGTCGCGAGGGCCGGCCTCCATCGCCACGCGCCCTCCCAACTAGGCTCCACTTGGTCGATCGAAGCTCGATGATGGCACGGCGCCCAAGGCCGCGATGACCGGCGGCGCATCCCGATGCCATGACGTGATCAGGCTGTAACCGGTCGTTCGACCAACGCCAGGGCCTGCTGCGGAAGTTCCCGGCGATCCACCGCGGCCCCACTCAACCAGTGCACCCGGGGATCGCGCCTGAACCATGAATCCTGGCGGCGCGCGAAGCGCTTGGTGGCACGGACGGTCTCGGCCCTCGCTTCCGCTTCGGTGCACTCCCCGGCGAGTGCCGCCAGCACCTGCTGGTAGCCGAGCGCGCGCGACGCCGTGCGCCCCTCGCGCAGGCCCTGCGCCTCCAGTGCGCGCACCTCCGCCACGAGACCCGCTTCCCACATGCGGTCGACGCGCCGCGCGATGCGGTCGTCCAATTCCGGACGAGCCACGTCGACGCCGATCTGGACGGTGTCGTAGACGGAGTCATGACCGGGCAGGTTGGCCGTGAAGGGCTGGCCGGTGATCTCGATCACTTCGAGGGCGCGGACGATACGGCGGCCGTTGCTCGGCAGGATCGCGCGGGCGGCCTCGGGGTCGGCGGCGGCCAGCCGGGCGTGCAGCGCGCCCGAGCCGCGCAGCGCCAGCTCCTCCTCCAGGCGGGCCCGGACCTCCGGGTCGGTGCCGGGGAACTCCAGGTTGTCGACGGCGCCGCGGACGTACAGGCCGGAGCCGCCGACCAGGATGGGCCAGCGTCCCTCCGCGAGCAGTGCGTCGATCCGCGCGCGGGCCAGCTTCTGGTACTCGGCGACCGACGCGGTGACCGTCACGTCCCAGATGTCCAGCAGGTGGTGGGGGACGCCGCCGCGCTCCTCGGGCGTCAGCTTGGCGGTACCGATGTCCATCCCTCGGTACAGCTGCATGGAGTCGGCGTTGACGATCTCGCCGCCGAGCCGCTGGGCCAGGAAGACGCCGAGATCGGACTTTCCGGCCGCGGTGGGTCCGACGACGGCGATGACGCGGGGGGCGGAGGGTGCACTGCTCACCGCACCAGTCTCGCAAACCTTCCGGCGAGGTCTCGAACGAGTTACGTGACGGTGTACATCCCGGGTCGTTGCCCGTGCGAGGTGCCGCCCGCCGGGCTGCCGGGGGCGGTGACCCGGGCGGCGCAACCTTACGCACCGGGTGACGCGGGAATTCGCCCGCACGAGTACCGTATGGAGTGGATATGGGCGTGTTTGCACGGCTTCTCGGCCGATCGAAGGCGACTCCGGAGGCGTCGGCCACGGCGGTGAGCGCCGGCACAGAGCCGGAGGAGGCCGAGGCGGAGCAGGCGGAGGCGGCACAGGCGAGGGGAACCGGGCCGGCGGAGGCGAAGGACGCGTCCGGTGACGGGCACGAGGACGGGGCCGTGCACTCGGACTCCGGTGCGGACGACGCGTCCGACGGTGCCGGGATCCCCCGCCAGCAGTCCGCGGACGAGGCCGTCGACAGCGAGGCCGGCGAGGGCGCCCGCAGATAACTGTCCCGCGAGGGAAGGTGGACCATGGGTCTGATGGACAACATGAAGGCCAAGCTGGGCCCGGCCAAGGACAAGGTGTCGGACCTCGCGCGGCAGCATGGGGACAAGGTCCAGCACGGGATCGACAAGGCCGCGAAGGCCGTCGACCAGCGGACCAAGGGCAAGTACAGCGACAAGATCCAGGCGGGCACGGGCAAGGCCAAGGAGGCTATGGACCGCCTCGCGCACAAGGGCGGCCCGGAGGCGGCGCCCCACGACCCGATGACCCCGACCCGTCCGACCCACCCGGAGGGCCCGCCACCGGCTTCGTGAGGGCCGACGGTCGTTCCTGGTGACTACGCGCCCGGGGCGTCCCGTGATCAGCGGGGCGCCCCGGCGGCGTGCGACGTCAGCAGCTTGCGCGGGTGCAGGGTGGTACGTCGGCACGCGCGGTGTCGGCGCCTTACGTCAGCACGCGCGTGTCGGCGCCGTACGTCAGCGCGCGGGGGCAGGGCCGTACGGCAAGCAGGCGCGTGGGGGCCGTGCATCCGCACGCGGAAGCCGGGCCGGCCTGCCGTGTCGCGTCCGCACGCGCACGCGCGTGCGTGCGGCCCGCCCAGCCCTCGATCCCGGCTCAGGACCAGGACGCGACCATGTACCCCACGCCGTACGGCGCGTCCTCGTACAGCAGTGCCCCGCCGAGGTGCGCGTTCTCGGCCGCGCCGGCCAGGATCTGCCAGGGCGCGCGGCCCGCGGCCTTCAGTTCGCGGGCCAGGGCCGGGTCCAGTGCCCGCAGGGCGGCCAGGTCCGCCGCGCCGAGTGCCCGGGCGGCCTCCGTGTCGAAGGGTGCTGCCCGCTCGTCCAGGTAGCCCGGTGCCTTGACCGTGCGGCAGGCGCTGCCGTCCCCCATCACCAGCAGGGCCACCCGCTCGGCCCGGCCGGCCAGCTCCCGTCCGGTCTCGGCGCACCGCTCCGGCTCCAGCGTGTCCGCGACGCCGAGTCCCTCGATCGGGGCGTCGGACCAGCCGGTCCGCTCCAGCAGCCAGGCGCCGACCGCCAGGGAGGTCGGCAGCGGGCGCTCCGGGACGGGGTGAGCGGCGGGCCCCAGGTGTACGTCCAGGTCGACCCCGAACCCGCGGAAGGTGCCCGGGGTGCCCTGCGGGAACGGGCCGCGCCCGCCCTCCTCGGCGGTGCCGACGACCACCAGCAGGCCGGGGCGGGCGGCGGCGAGCACGCCGAGCGCGTCCGTGCAGGCCGCGCGGGCGGCGTCCAGTTCCGGCGCCGCACCGGCGGCGACCTCGGGCACGAGCAGTGGTGGGCAGGGGCAGACTGCGGCGGCGACAAGCATGATCGGCAGCGTAACCCCGCGAGCGGGGCGCGTGCTCACTCCTCGATCGGCACGTCCGCCAGGCCGATCACCGTCAGGACGAGCACCACCAGCTTGCCGCCCGCCTCCTCGGCGTGGCCCGCACGCTCCGGGCCCGGCTGGACCGGATGGAACCGGACGGCGTGATCACCGGCACGGGTCCTCCCTGTCCCCCGCCGCGCCGGCCACCCGGACGCCGATCAGGTACTCGCCGAAGAGGTCGCCTGGGTGGCAGGAGCATGCCGCTGCCCGCCGCCCCAAGGTGCGCCAGGACCTCAGTCGCAGCCGCAGGCGCTTCCCGCGGTCGCCGGCAGCGGCGCCGGGACGCCGATCTTCGGCAGGCCGAGCATGACGCCCGCCGGCTTGGCGGCCGCCGCGGCGGTGCGCTTCTCCCAGGCGTCCCCCGCGCGCGTGCGGCGCACGCCGAGGACGGGGCCCTCGGCGAGGAGGTGGTGCGGGGCGGCGTAGGTGACCTCGACGGTGACGACGTCGCCGGGGCGCACCTCCTGGTCCGGCTTGGTGAAGTGGACGAGGCGGTTGTCGGGGGCGCGGCCGGAGAGACGGTGGGTGGCGCCGTCCTTGCGGCCCTCGCCCTCCGCGACCATCAGCTCCAGCGTGCGGCCGACCTGCTTCTTGTTCTCCTCCCAGGAGATCTCCTCCTGGAGGGCGACCAGCCGCTCGTAGCGCTCCTGGACGACCTGCTTCGGGATCTGGTTCTCCATGGTCGCGGCGGGGGTGCCGGGACGCTTGGAGTACTGGAAGGTGAAGGCCTGCGCGAAGCGGGCCTCGCGGACGACGTGCAGCGTCTGCTCGAAGTCCTCCTCGGTCTCGCCGGGGAAGCCCACGATGATGTCGGTGGTGATCGCGGCGTGCGGGATGGCCGCCCGCACCTTCTCGATGATTCCCAGGTAGCGGTCCTGGCGGTAGGAGCGGCGCATCGCCTTCAGGACCGTGTCCGAGCCGGACTGGAGCGGCATGTGCAGCTGCGGCATCACGTTCGGCGTCTCGGCCATGGCGGCGATGACGTCGTCGGTGAAGTCGCGCGGGTGCGGGGAGGTGAAGCGGACCCGCTCCAGGCCGTCGATGGTCCCGCAGGCGCGCAGCAGCTTGCTGAACGCCTCGCGGTCGCCGATGTCGGAGCCGTAGGCGTTGACGTTCTGGCCGAGCAGCGTGATCTCGGAGACGCCCTCGCCGACCAGGGCCTCGATCTCCGCGAGGATGTCGCCGGGGCGGCGGTCCTTCTCCTTGCCGCGCAGGGCCGGGACGATGCAGAAGGTGCACGTGTTGTTGCAGCCGACGGAGATCGACACCCAGGCCGCGTAGGCGCTCTCGCGACGGGTCGGCAGCGTGGAGGGGAAGGCCTCCAGGGACTCGGCGATCTCGACCTGCGCCTCCTCCTGGACGCGGGCGCGCTCCAGCAGGACGGGCAGCTTGCCGATGTTGTGCGTGCCGAAGACGACGTCCACCCAGGGCGCCTTCTTCACGATGGTGTCCCGGTCCTTCTGCGCGAGGCAGCCGCCGACCGCGATCTGCATCCCGGGGCGCGAGGCCTTCTTCGGCGCGAGCCGGCCGAGGTTGCCGTAGAGCCGGTTGTCGGCGTTCTCGCGGACCGCGCAGGTGTTGAAGACGACGACGTCGGCGTCGCCGTCCGAGCCCTCGGGGGCCCGCACGTACCCGGCGTCTTCGAGCAGCCCGGCCAATCGCTCGGAGTCGTGGACGTTCATCTGGCACCCGTAGGTGCGGATTTCGTAACTCTTGGATCCTTGAACGTCCACTGCCGGGCTCCGGTCGCTGCTGCTGGTCATGCGTCAAGGGTAGGCGGTCCCGAAGGGGGCGACCGCTGCCCTGCCGACCGCTGCCCTGCCGGCCGATGGCCTCAGGGCCGGACTCCCGGGCACTGCGGCGGGCTGTCGACGTTGACATCGGCGAGGCTCACCGCGTCGCGTGCGGCCGGCCGGTGTCCCCGGGGCAGGCGGATGACCTGGGCTCGAAGTGGATCACCTCGCTGTACGGGCCGGTGAGGTCGGCCGGCGGCCAGACGAAGGCGGCGTCCGCCCGGCCGTCGCACAGTGCCGCCACCTCCTCGCCTCAGTCGAGGCGTTTCGGTTCGCCCTGGGCGCCGGGCCTGCGACGCGCAAACCTGCCGCGGGCGCTGAGCCCACCGGCGCCGCCGGCTTCGAACCCAGCCGGCGTACGCCGGGCTCGGACTCCAAGGACCGGGTCGGCGTCCCCGCCCGCGTACGAGGCGACCGTCGGCCCCGCCGGTATGGAGGGTGCGCACAGCAGGCAGCCCGGTGATCCCGCCAAGGCCGCCGCGGCCCGTTCCCGCAGCCCTCGACAGCGGCAGGACACCGCCGCGCCTGGCGCCGGGCAACGATTCCGTGACGCGCTCAAGGGCCACCTGGACAGCGTCGGTGACGAGTCGCCGGCCTCGGAGCCGGTCGGCCGCGACGCCGACTTCGACGCCTGACCCGGCCCGGCCGGCGCCTGTCCGGGCCCCGACGCGGTCACGGGCCGGCCGGGCGCGGCAGAAGGTTTTCGCCAAAGGGTGACCAAAAAGGCCGGGCAGGCGTGTGCAAGAGGACGCGCGACCTGCTTAGGTGTGACCCACAGCTTGTCCGCTGGTGACGTGAAGTGCTTTCTCGCCCGAACGGGGTGACACGGCAGGTGAGGAGAACGGGCGAGTACGCCGCGCTACGGCGCCGGTGCACCACGATCCTGCGCGATCTCGGGGTGCCCCGGTCGCTGTCCCTGGACGCGGTACGGGAGCGGGTGGAAGAACTCAGAGGCCGTCCGCTCGTGCTGAGGGAGCTGCCCGAGGAGGCGGCGGCCACCGGGGCCTGCGGCCTGTGGATGGCCACCGACAAGGCCGACTACGTCTTCTACGAGGCCCGGACCGCCCCGCTGCACCGGGAGCACATCATCCTCCATGAGATCGGCCACGTGCTGTGCGACCACCACCGGAGCCTCACGGCCGACGGCGAGCAGCAGGCCGGTGACCTCCTGGTCGGCCTCCAGCCCCATCTCGTCACACGGCTGAGGGCGAGGACCAGCTACACGAACACCGAGGAACAGGAAGCCGAGATGATCGCCACCCTGATCCAGAGCGCCGGGACCGCCGGCCGGGTGGCCGGACCCCTGGGGCGGCTCGGCGCGTTCCTCGGGGTGACGGCCGACGCCGGTGAATGAGCTGGCGGCCCGGGTCGGACTCGCCGGCGTCTTCGCCCTGTGGTTCGCCCTCGTCTGGCGGGCCCGGCCGGCACTGCGCCACTCCCAGCAGCGGGGGCTCTGGCTCACCGTGCTGGCCACGACCATCGCGATCACCCTCTTCCAGCCCGGGATCGTCGGCCCGCTCACGTCGGCCGGCCTCGATGTCCACACGGTGTCCCTCCTCCGCAATCTGATCGGCGTGCTCAGCGCGGGACTGGTCCTGCTCTTCGTGGTCGACTCCAGCGGTCCGCCGCGGCTGCGCCTCTGCGCGGCGGTGGGGATGACGGCGGCCCTCGTCTCGTTGCTCGTCCTGGGTCTGCTGCACCTCGGCACGGGAACGGCGTCCGCCCAGGGGCCCGCGTCCGCCGCGTCCGCCTACTGGCTGATCCTCATCGCCGCCCATCTCGCCGGTGACGCCGCCGCCGTCGTGGTCTGCTGGCGGTACAGCCTGCGGACGACCGAGCGCGATCTCGTATGGTCGCTGCGCCTGTTCGCGGCGGGCAGCGTGCTCGCGCTCGCCTTCTGGTCCGGCTACCTCTGGCACCTCTACGACCGTGTTCCGCGCCTGCTCCCCTACCTGACCGTGATCATGAGTGTGCACGGCTTCCTGCGGGCGGCGTCCCTGCTGGTCCCCACCGCGAGCGCCCTCGTCCGGTCGGCCGGGGCGCTGCGGACGATCTGGCTGCTGTGGCCGCTGTGGCGCGACCTGGTGACGGCGGTGCCCCACGTGGCCCTCGCCGGGCCCCGGCGGTCCCGGCTCCAGGAGGTGCTGTGGCCGCGCCTTCCACCGGCCTTGCAGGCGCACCGGCAGACCATCGAGACGTACGACGCCCTTCTGACACTCCAGCAGTACGTGCGGCCGGACGCCTACGAGAGCGCGTACCGGTACGCCAGGCGGGCGGGGGTGCGGGACGACCGTCTGGCGTCCGCCGCGCTCGCCGGTGCCGTGGACCAGGCCCGGCGGGCCGTCCTCGCCGGCGTGCCACCGGCCGACCCGCGGCCCCTGCCCGGGGTGACGCAGGGCAGTCCGGGGACGCTCCTCGGGATCGCCCGGATGTGGCCCGCCATGACCGGCGTACTCCCCTGCCCCGACCGGACCTCGCCGGCCCGTCGGCACTGAAGCCCGGCAGGCCGCCGAGGC
Organism: Streptomyces corchorusii; assembly: GCF_001514055.1. Taxonomy (NCBI): domain Bacteria; kingdom Bacillati; phylum Actinomycetota; class Actinomycetes; order Kitasatosporales; family Streptomycetaceae; genus Streptomyces; species Streptomyces corchorusii. The sequence goes on from NZ_KQ948361.1 coordinate 301,681, forward strand.
CGGCCGGCAACGCGGAAGCCAGCCCGCCGCGCGGAAGCCTGATGGAGCAGGGGAAGCCTGATGGAGCAGGGGCCTCGTCAGCCGTGCTGAGGATCGGCCGAGCAGAGGCCCCGTCAACCGCGCTGAACACCGGCCCAGCAGCACCGAAGCCCGGTCAGTGGGGAGCGGCGGAGCCGTTCTCGTCGTCGCGGGGCGTGATCCGGTAGTCGAACGCGAGGGTTCCCGGGTCGAGGGCCGTCGCGCCGCCGTCCACGGTGAGCACGGCGCCGTTGACGTACGACGCCGCCGGGGACAGCAGCCAGCCGATCGCCTCCGCGACCTCGCGCGGCTCACCCGGGCGCCCCTGCGGCAGCAGCCTGGTGGCCTCCGCGTAGCCCGCCTCCACCCCGCCACCCGGCAGTTCGGCCTCCGCGGCGAAGCGGGCCATGCGCCGGTCGGCCATCTCGGTGCGCACCCAGCCGGGACACACGATGTTGGCCCGCACCCCCTGACGCCCGTAGTCGACGGCGACGGAACGGCACAGCTGGAGCAGGGCGGCCTTGGAGGTGGCGTACGGCGCGTTGCTCGTGCCGTTGCGCAGCGCGGACACGGAAGCGACGGCGACCACCGCTCCCCGGGACTCCAGCAGGTGCGGGATCGCGGCGCGCAGCAGGAGGAGCGGTCCGGTCACGTTGGTGCGCATCACCTCGTCCCAGTCCCGCAGCGACATGTCGCCCACGGCTCCGCCGCGCCCGATGCCCGCGTTCAGCACCAGCCCGTCGAGCCGTCCGTACGCGGCCAGGGCCGCCCGGACCAGTCCCTCGGCCGCGTCGGGGTCCCCGACGTCGGACGGATGTGCCAGCGCTCCCGTCTCCCGCGCGAGGCGCTCCAGGGGTTCGGCCCGGCGGCCGGAGACGACCACCTGGTGACCCGCCTCGGTCAGCAGCCGGGCCGTCGCCTGGCCGATACCCGAGCCTCCGCCGGTCACGACGACAACGCGCTTGTCCTCCATTGCAGTTCAGGCCCCTTTCACCGAGATCACCGAGCATCACCGAGATCGTCAAGCGCGACCGAGCTTAGGACCCACCGCTGCGGCGGTGACGACTTCCGGCCAGCGTCCGCTCCCGTGGTCGGCACGACAACTCACTTCCCTCACTTCTTACTTCACACCTTGACGGAAGTGGTCTGGACCTTTAGTTTCGCGGGCGACCACCCCTCCCCACGAAAGGGTGCCCCCACCATGCGCAGAGCCAGATCCCTCCCCGCGTCGGCGTCCGCCGCGCTGGCGGTCGCCGCCCTCACCCTGTCCA
>NZ_KQ948361.1:303622-357495 GCF_001514055.1 Streptomyces corchorusii
GGACGTCACCGGCAACAACTCCGCCAACGGCACCCGGGCACAGATCTGGACCTGCACCGGCGCCGCCAACCAGAAGTGGAACGCGCCCGCGGCCGGCGGCAGCACCCCCTCGGCGCCGATGGCGGTGGCGCCGTACCTGTACAACGGCTGGGGCAGCCCGCCCGACCCGACCACCATCACCCAGGCCACGGGCGTCAAGTGGTTCACGCTCGCCTTCGTGCTGAGCAACGGCTACTGCAACCCGCAGTGGGACGGCAGCCGTCCGCTGACCGGCGGAGTGGACCAGCAGACGGTCAACACCGTGCGGGCGAACGGCGGTGACGTCATCCCGTCCTTCGGCGGTTACAGCGGCAACAAGCTGGAGAGTTCCTGCTCCAGCGCCGGCGAGCTCGCCGCCGCCTACCAGAAGGTCATCAACACCTACGGCCTGAAGGCGATCGACATCGACCTGGAGGCCGACGCCTACAGCAACGGCACCGTCCAGCAGCGCACGGTCGACGCGCTGAAGACCGTGAAGGCCAACAACCCCGGTCTGAAGGTGTACATCACCATCGGCACCGGGCAGAGCGGCCCCGACACCAGCCTCATCAACCGGGCCGCCGCCTCCGGTCTGACCGTCGACGCCTGGGCCATCATGCCGTTCGACTTCGACGGCGCGGGCCAGAACATGGGCAACCTGACCGTGCAGGCGGCCGAGGGGCTGAAGAACGCCCTGAAGAACGCCTACCACTACAGCGACGACCAGGCCTACCGGGACATGGGCATCTCGTCCATGAACGGCGTCACCGACCAGAACGAGACCGTCACGGTGGCCGACTTCCGCACCATCCTGGGGTACGCCCAGCAGCACCACCTGGCTCGGCTGACCTTCTGGTCCGCCAACCGGGACCGTCCCTGCACCGGCGGGCCCGCCGACAGCTGCTCCGGCGTCAGCCAGTCCGCCTGGGACTACACACGGGTCTTCGCCGGCTACACCGGCTGACCGGCCCGGCCCCGGGCGGCGGCGGACACCGCCAGGGGGCCCGGGGCTCTCGCGGTGACCTCACGGGAGGCGACCGGCGCGCTCGACGCGCTCGGCGCCTCCCGTTTCCGGTTCTCCCGGCACCTTCCGCGTCAAGGGGAATCCCGGTCGCCTTTCCGGGACCACGGAAGCCGTTGACAAAGAGGGTCGGCGCACCGAAGCATGGCTGGGCACGTCGGCGGCATCCCATCCAATTCCGGGCGGCACACGCGGCCCGTCATGAAGGCAGGGACCGGTGACCACGAACCAATTGTTCGCGCTCTTCTCCGACCTGGCTCTCCTTCTCGTCCTCGCCCATCTCCTGGGCATGGTGGCCCGACGATTATCCCAGCCCGCGGTCATCGGCGAGGTGCTCGCGGGTATCGCACTCGGCCCGACTTTCCTGGGCCATACGGTGTCGGACTTCCTGTTTCCCACCGGTATCCGGCCGATGCTCACGGCTCTCGCCGATGTCGGCATGGCCGTCTTCATGTTCATCGTGGGCCTGGAACTGGACCGCGGACTCCTGCGCGGGACCGGACGACTGGCGGTCACCGTGTCGGTCTCCTCCATCGTGCTGCCGTTCGGACTCGGCGCTCTGCTCGCCCTGCTGCTGGTCGACGGCAACGCCCCGGATCACCGGCTGGGATTCGTGCTCTTCATGGGCACGGCGATGGCGGTGACCGCCTTTCCGGTGCTGGCCCGCATTCTCACGGACCGGAAGATGCAGCACACCGCGGTCGGCGGACTGGCGCTGGCCTGCGCCGCGATCGGTGACGTGCTCGCCTGGTGCATGCTCGCCGCCGTGGTCGCACTGGTCGGCGGGGCCGACGCCGACCAGTGGTACCTGCTGCTGCTCGTGCCGTACGCCGCTGTGATGCTCTGGGTGGTGCGTCCGCTGCTGCGCGGACTGGTCGGCGCCGACGGTGCCGCCCGGCTGAGTCCCACCGCGCTGACGGTCGTCCTCGCCGGGCTCCTCATGTCGGGGGCGGTCACCGAGAGGATCGGGCTCCATTTCATCTTCGGCGCCTTCTTCTTCGGCGTGGTGATGCCGAAGGAATCCACCGGGCAGTTGCGCGCGGACATCACCGAGCGGATCGGCCATATGAGCAGCCATTTACTGCTGCCGGTCTTCTTCATCAGCGTGGGCCTGAAAGTCGACCTGTCGAATCTGGGGCGGTCCGGATGGCTGGACTTCACCCTCATCCTGCTGGTCGCGGTCAGCGGCAAATTCCTCGGCGCGTTCCTGAGCGCCCGGGCGCACGGCGTCACGGCGCGCCAATCCGCGGTGCTCGCCACGCTGATGAACACCAGGGGTCTCACCGAGCTCATCATTCTGACCGCCGGTCTGCAACTCGGTGTCCTCAATGAACGGCTGTATTCCCTGATGGTCGCCATGGCCGTCGTGACCACGGCGATGGCGGGGCCGCTTCTCTCGCTCTTGCAGCCGCACACCGCCGCCGATCACGACCTCCTCCCGGCCCGCGATCCCCGGTCGCCCACCACAGGGCGATGACGGACATCGGGACGTCCACCTCGCTCTCAACATGGCCACTCGGGCTTGGCGATTCTCACCCGCAGCGGTGCGAGGAGTTCGTTGGCGCGCTCCCAGCCCTCCTCGGAACCGAGGTCCCGGATGCCCCGCCCCGGCAGGACCTCCAGCGGTCTGCCGTCCGGACCCGCGCAGCGGTCGTGAGAGAGCACCAGCGCGTGTTCCGACCGGTTGCGCCGGGACTCCCAGATCAGGCCCATGGCTCGGATGCCTGCGCCCGGATCTCGCTCGACCAGCGCCGCGCCCGCGCGTAGTTGCCCTCGTCCTCCAGCAGCGGGTGCGCAGACAGCCGAGCGACCGTTGCCAGACCGCGCGGTAGGGGATCGTGCGCTCGCCGACGGGCGGTTCGAACGGCCGGGAGCGCAGCACGCTCTCGGCCAGCGCCGTCAGCGCGCTGTCCGCCAGGTACAGGCTGTGGTAGGCGTCCAGCACGGTGCCGTCGAAGCGGCCTCCCTCGAAGTGGATGTCCGCGAGTCTCGGGTTGAACTCGTCCGCCGCGGACCGGGACTGGTGCACCCGCCACAGCACCGTGCCGGCCGGGATCACCCGGCGACGGGGCCGCAGCTTGAGGTCGATCATGGGGAAGAAGCCGCTCATCACTCCCCCTCGGCCAGTTCGCGAGCCGCGCCGGTCAGCCGGTGGTCGGGCAGCCGGCCGAGCAGCGCGGCGGGGGTGCCGCCCAGCCGGCTGTTGCCGCTGAACCACCAGGCCGCGGCCCCCCACGGGTCGATGTCCGCGAGCAGCAGCCGGTTGACCTCCAGGACGACCCCGTACGGGGCGCCGCCGTCCGGTGCGAACTGGAACTCCGGGTAGCGGTCGCCGCCGTCGGGAGCGCGCAGTCTGATCAGCTCGGGAGGCGGGGCGCCACCGCAGCGGGCCCGCGCCCCGGGGCCGACAGGGCCGGTTCCCGCAGCAGCCGCTCCTGCCCGGGGTCCGGTTCGTACACCGGTCCACGCGCCGGCGACGGCAGGCCGAACCAGGCCATCAGCTCCCGCGCCCCGGCCACGGCCCCCGGTCCGGGCAGGGTCACGGCACCGCGTGGGGAGTCCAGTTCCCCGCGCACCGGATGGGCCGGCGGCAGCTTCAGCAGCACCAGTCTGACGCCGTGGAGTGCCCTGCGCACCGCCCGGTCGTCGTCCGCCGGCGCTTCGGCGAGCGCCGTCAGCCAGGCCAGCAGCACCGTGTACTGCTCATCGCCCAGCGCCTCGTGGAGGGTGCCCCGGTGTGCGCCGATCAGGGCGAGCAGCCGCTCCGCCGGTCCCGCGCGCTCCTCGTGCACGCCGTCCTCCCCTCCGCGTCCGCCGTCTGCGCCGTACTCTGCCGACCCCCGGCGCGCACGGCGGCACGATCCCGCTCCCGGCCTCCTCACCGCCCGGAATCCGCCCGGAAGCCACCCGGTTGTGAGCGCATCTCGCGCCGCATCCCGCGCAGCCGGCCCCACAGTTCGTCGATGTTCTCCCGCACCGCGGCCGGTGAGTCACCGGCGCGCGGGGTGCCGTCGTCCAGGCGCCGGACCATGCCGTAGACCGCCCCGAGGTCGTGGCTGAGGCCGCCCGCGAGACCGAGCACCCGGTCCGGCAACCGCATCTGGGCCTCCGCGTACACGTCCCGGTACTGGTCGCGTGCCTCCGTGAGCCGCTGCCGTGCGGCCGGCAGCTCCTCCTCACGCCCCAGGGCGTGCACCTGGTCGGTGAGCGCGGCCAGGTACTGCCGCGCGCTGGTGTTGAGGGCGACGTAGCACGCGCGCAGTTCCTGGGCGTGCCGGCGCCGCTCGCGCACCTCCTCGGCGCGCTCCTGCTCCCGCCGGCGGCTGCGGTCGGCCGCGCGCTGGGTCAGCAGCGCGGACAGGAGCGTGCCGACGACCCCGACGACCGCGACCACGGGCGCGGTCGCTTCCCCGACATCCACCCCGCCCTCCGTCCCCGTCATGGCCCACGCTGTCAGGAAATCAGCACCCCGCGCGCCGAGTGAACAGCCGAGCCGGACCTCGCCCGGTGTCCGCCCCGCCAGCGCCCGGCTCCACCGGCCGGCCCGGCCCGACGGGCGCCACCCGGACCGGGAAACCCGGTGGAGGAGTCGCCCGGGCTGTGCCTAGGGTCGCGGAATGAGTACACGAACCTTCCGCATCACCGTCCGCGGCGCCTTCGACGCCCTCACCGACACCCAGCGCGCCGCCCTGCTGGCCGACGCCGCCGAACACGACGTCCTGCGCGCCGCCTTCACCCCCGAGGGCACCCTCACCTACGACATCGCCGCCCGGCCCGCCTTCGTCTTCCGTTTCTCCGCGACGGGAGAGAAGGAGGAGGACATCCTGGAGGCGACGGAACGGGCCGAGGAGTCGGCGAAGTCCTGGCTGACGGCCCGCGGCTACGGCTTCAAGCACCTGCGGACGACCGCCGAGGACCTCTCCCAGGCGCCCCTGGGCAAGCGACAGCGCCGCGCGGCCCGTACGACCGGTCTCTGACGTCCGCCCTAAACTTGAGCACTCAAGGACAAGGCAAGAGGTTCGCGTGGGAGTGGGTCGAGGGAGTGGGTCGAGGGAGTGGGTCGAGGGAGTGGGTCATGAGTGAGGGCCTGGACGCGGCACTGCGCCTGGTACGGGCCCAGTCGGCGCTCGTACGGCGCTTCGACGCCCGGCTCGGCGGCCTGCACGGTGTCAGCCTGGCCGACTTCACCCTGCTGCTGCGGCTGGAGCAGGCGCCCGGCGGCCGGATGCGCCGGGTGGACCTCGCCGAGGCGCTGGGGCTGACCGCCTCGGGCGTCACGCGCGGGCTCGCTCCGCTGGAGCGGATCGGGCTGGTGACCCGGGAGACGGACGCCCGGGACGCGCGGGTGGCGTACGCGGCGCTGACCGGGACGGGCCGGCGCCTGCTGGCGGAGATGCGGACCACGGCGGAGGAGACCGCCGCCGAGGTCTTCGCGGGCCCGGCGTGGCCCGCGGCGGACATCGCCCGCCTCGCGGACCTGCTCACCCGTCTCGGCGGCACGGGCCTGACGGGAGGCTGAGTTCGCACCGCCGCGCCGCCAACTCCTCGTCGCGCGGGTCACGTTGAGAGGGGACCCTCGGCCTCTGGCCGCCAGGGCTGGATACCAGGCACCGATGTCAGGCCGCGCCGCCCGGTATCCAGCCCTGGCGGCGCAGTACGGCCGAGACGTCCGGCGCCCGGTAGTGCTCGCCCTTGAGCACCTTGCCGTCGGCCCGGCGGGCGACCGTCCCGTCCGGGCCTCTCTTGCTCATGTTGGCGCGGTGGATCTCGGCGATCACCTCGTCGAGGTCGATGCCGTGCACCAGGGCCGTGCCGTACGCCACGTACACCACGTCGGCCAGCTCGTGCGCGAGCCGGTCCAGCGGCCCCTCCACCGCGACCTCGGCCACCTCCGCGGCCTCCTCGGCGAGCAGTTCACCGCGCTGGGCGGCCAGCTCCGGGTCCACCTCCGTCGGCGTGCTGCGGGCGTCGAGACCGAAGGCGTGGTGGAACTCGCGGACGAGGCGGGCGGGTGACGTGCTCGTACGGTCGGCGGGCGAAGTGGTCATACGGCGACTCTAACGGCGGCCACTGACAACGCCCCTCGGCCCGTGTCGGTCCCCTCGGCCTCCGCTCACCGGTCCCCCGAGTGCCCCGAGTGACCCCGGCCCTGGTCAGTGGCGCGCGTCGCCTGGCAGGATCGCCGCATGCCCAAGGTGTTCCCCCGGCTCGGCAGGCGCCGAGCGTTGCAGGGCGCGGCCGTCGGTGCCGTCGCCCTCGCGCTGCTGCTGTGGTGGCTGCTGCCCTTGGGCGAGAAGCCGCCGAGCGGGACGATCGTGTTCAGCACGGGTACGTCCCGCGGGGTCTACCAGGAGTACGGCGAGCGGCTGCGCACCGAGCTGGGCAGGGACATGCCGGGCCTGAAGGTGAAGCTGCTCACCAGCGCCGGCTCCCAGGAGAACGTCCAGCGGGTGGCCACCGGGCAGGCCGACTTCACCATCGCGGCGGCCGACGCGGTGGCGACGTACAAGCTGCGGCACGGCAGCGGCGCCGGACGGCTGCGCGGTGTGGCCCGGCTCTACGACGACTATGTGCACCTCATCGTCCCGCGCGACTCGGACCTCCGGAGCGTCGCCGACCTGCGGCACAAGCGGGTGGCGACCGGACTGCCCGATTCCGGGGTGCGGCTGATAGCCGACCGGGTGCTGCGGGCCGCCGGTATCGACCCGCACAAGGACATCACGCCGGTCGCGGACGGCATCGACACCGGGCCCGCGCGGCTGCGCGACGGGAAGATCGACGCCTTCTTCTGGTCCGGCGGCCTGCCCACGAAGGGGCTGGTGGCGCTGGCACAGCAGGGCGGGTTCCGGTTCCTGCCGATCGACGACACCCTCGTCACCCGGCTGCACGGCCAGGGCGAGGGCGCGCGCTACTACCGGACCACCAAGATCCCCGAGTCGGCCTACCCCGACGTGCAGCAGGGGGTGCAGGTTCCGACGATCGCCGTGTCCAACCTGCTGATGACCCGCACGGACATGGACCCCCGGCTGACCGAGTGGGTGACCCGTACGGTGATCAAGAGCCGGGACGGCATCGGCGCCCATGTCCATTCCGCCCAGCTCGTCGACCTGCGCACCGCCATCTACACCGACCCCCTGCCCTTGCAGGAGGGCGCCCGGCGGTACTACCGGTCGGTCAAGCCGTAAGGGCCTCACGGTGAAGCAGTGACAGGCGCGAGGGAAGCCCGGCAACGGAGTCCCGGAGCCGGCGCCGGGCCGGCGGAGCCTAGGAGGCGGCGTCCGCCGCGCCCCCGCCGGCCTCCGCGTGCCGGGGCACCCGGACCGTCACCCGCAGTCCCCGCGGCTCGTGGTGAGCGTAGTCGATCGAGCCGCCGCCCGCACCGAGCAGCGCGCGGGTGATGGACAGGCCGAGACCCGAGCCCTTCACGTTCTGGTGCCGGCCACTGCGCCAGAAACGGTCGCCCACGCGCGCCAGTTCCTCGTCGGTGAGGCCGGGGCCGGTGTCCGTGACGACGACGGTGGTGGTGTCGCCGTCGGTGGCGACGGTGACCTCGACCGTGCCCCCCTCGGGGGAGAACTTCACGGCGTTGTCGATCACCGCGTCCAGGGCGCTGGACAGGGCGATCGGGTCGGCCCAGCCGGTGGTGGGCGGGCAGTCGCCGGTCATCCGGACGCCCTTGGTCCGGGCGGCCGGCGCCCAGGCGGCCACCCGTTCCTCGGCCAGCGCGCCGATGTCGGTCAGCACGAGGTCGGCCTCGGCGTGCTCGGCCAGCGCCAGGTCGAGCAGGTCGTCCAGGACCTGCGCGAGACGCTTGCCCTCGGTGCGGACCGAGGCGATCTCCTCGTTGTCCTCCGGCAGTTCGAGGGCGAGTAGTTCGATGCGCAGCAGCAGCGCCGCGAGCGGGTTGCGCAACTGGTGCGAGGCGTCGGCGACGAAGGCGCGCTGCTGCTCCAGCACGTTCTCGACGTTGTCCGCCATCTCGTTGAACGAGCGGGCCAGCCGTCTGAGTTCCGGCGGCCCGCCGGCGACCGCGACCCTGGACTTCAGGCGCCCGGTGGCGATGTCGTGGGTGGTGGCGTCCAGGATGCGTACCGGCCTGAGCACCCAGCCGGTCAGCCTGAGCGCGGCGCCGACGGCGAGCAGCATGGCCGCGATCTCGCCGGCCCCGATGAGCAGCCAGCCGCGCAGGATGCGCGAACGGAGCTGCCCGGTGGGCGAGTCGGTGACCACGACCGCGACGACGTCCCCGTCCCGGATCACCGGGGAGGCGACGACGAGCCAACCGCGCTGCCAGGGCCACACCTGCCGCGGGTCATGGCTGCGCCGGCTGAGCAGCGCCTCGTCGAACGCCCTGCGCACCTCCCCCGTCCGCGGTACGAACCAGTCGCCGGGCGCGTTGGCCATGGCGGAGCCGTTGCGGTAGAAGACACCGGCGCGGATGCCGTAGACGCCGTAGTAGCTCTCCAGTTCGCTGCGCAGCGTCTCCCCGCGCTCGTCCGTGGCGGTGCGGTGGGGTCCGCCGGGCCCGTCGGTGACGAACTGGGCGAGCGCCGCGAAGCGCGCCGTGTCGTCTATCCGGTCGACGACGACCCGCTGCTGCTGTGCGGCGGCCACGCTGCCGGCGAGCGGGATGCCGAGCGCGAGCAGGACGGCCGCCAGCAGGACGATGAGCAGCGGGAGGAGGCGTGTGCGCACCCGTCCCCGCTAGGCGGCCGGGGCGACGAGCCGGTAGCCGACGCCGCGTACGGTCTCGATCAGCGCGGGCATCCGCAGCTTGGCGCGCAGGGAGGCGACGTGCACCTCCAGGGTGCGACCGGTCCCCTCCCAGCTGGTGCGCCACACCTCGCTGATGATCTGTTCGCGCCGGAAGACCACGCCGGGGCGCTGGGCGAGCAGGGCGAGCAGATCGAACTCCTTGCGGGTCAGCTGGACGACCGAACCGTCCACGCTGACCTGGCGGGTGGGCAGTTCGATCCGGACCGGGCCGAGGAGCAGGGCGCTCTCGCCGACGGTCGTCGGATCCTCGTGGGCGGTGCGCCGGCTGACGGCGTGGATCCGGGCGAGCAGTTCCCCGGTGTCGTACGGCTTCACGACGTAGTCGTCGGCGCCCAGGTTGAGCCCGTGGATGCGGGAGCGGACGTCGGAGCGCGCGGTGACCATGATCACCGGGGTGCTGGTGCGTTTGCGGATCTTGCCGCAGACCTCGTAGCCGTCCTGGTCGGGCAGGCCGAGGTCGAGCAGGACGACACCGAAGCCGTTGCCCTCGGGGACGAGCGCCTGGAGGGCTTCCTCGCCGCTGCGCGCGTGGGTGACCTGGAAGCCGTGCTTCGCGAGGACGGCCGACAGCGCCGCGGCGACGTGGTTGTCGTCCTCGACGAGGAGCAGTCTCATCCCGGCCCCCTCCGGTTCAGCGGTCGTACGGTCTCGGTTCGCGTCGGGCGTGTGGATCACGCGCACGCGCGCGTGCACCAGTGCAGTGACGCTGATGGACAAGGACGGCGTCAAGAGGCTTCCGGTTGCCCGCCGCTTCCGTTATCCGGCCGATACGCGCACCGGAGACAAGTGCTACGACATGTGTCCGATTGCTATCGGATCGTGATGCTCAGATCTCCCTCAGATGTGATGACGCAGGTCACAGCCCCTCATTACTGTCCTCGGAAACCCGAGGAGGACGGAGCCTGAGAGCGATGACCAATGTATCGGTGGCCAAGGAAGATGTGGCCACGTCCGACGAACTGGTCGTCCTGAGGAGCGTCAACAAGCACTTCGGCGCGTTGCACGTGCTCCAGGACATCGACCTGACGATCGCCCGCGGCGAGGTCGTCGTGGTCATCGGGCCCTCCGGGTCCGGGAAGTCGACCCTGTGCCGCACCATCAACCGCCTGGAGACGATCGACTCGGGCACGATCACGATCGACGGCAAGCCCCTGCCGCACGAGGGCCGCGAGCTGGCCCGGCTGCGGGCGGACGTGGGCATGGTGTTCCAGTCGTTCAACCTCTTCGCGCACAAGACCGTGCTCGAAAACGTGATGCTGGGTCAGGTCAAGGTCCGCAAGGCCGACAAGAAGCAGGCCGAGGAGAAGGCCCGGGCCCTGCTGGACCGGGTCGGCGTGGGCACGCAGGCCGACAAGTACCCCGCCCAGCTCTCCGGCGGCCAGCAGCAGCGGGTCGCGATCGCGCGGGCGCTGGCGATGGGCCCGAAGGTCATGCTCTTCGACGAGCCGACCTCCGCCCTCGACCCCGAGATGATCAACGAGGTCCTGGAGGTCATGCAGCAGCTCGCGCGCGAGGGCATGACGATGATCGTGGTCACCCACGAGATGGGCTTCGCGCGATCGGCCGCGAACCGGGTGGTCTTCATGGCGGACGGCCGGATCGTCGAACAGGCCACGCCCGACCAGTTCTTCAGCAACCCGCGCAGCGACCGGGCCAAGGACTTCCTGTCCAAGATCCTGCACCACTGACGGCACGGCCGGGCCGCCCGGCCGCACCCGCCGCCCGGCCGGGTCCGCGTCACCCCTGCCTCAGGCACTCGTTCCTCACCACTCAGAAGGATGTTCAGCATGAAGCTCCGCAAGGTCACCGCCGCGTCGGCCGTCCTCCTCGCCCTCTCCGTGACCGCCACCGCCTGCGGCGGCGACAAGAAGGACGACGACGCCGGTTCCTCCGGCGGCGGCCAGAAGATCACCATCGGCATCAAGTACGACCAGCCGGGCATCGGCCAGAAGACCCCGCAGGGTTACTCGGGCTTCGACGTCGACGTGGCCACCTATGTCGCCAAGAAGCTCGGCTACAACGCCGACCAGATCGAGTGGAAGGAGTCGAAGAGCGCCGACCGCGAGACCATGCTGAAGCGCGGTGACGTCGACTTCATCGCCGCCTCCTACTCGATCACCCCGGAGCGCCAGAAGCTGGTCGACTTCGCCGGGCCGTACCTGCTGGCCCACCAGGACGTGCTGGTCCGCGCGGACGACAGCAGCATCAAGTCGCCGGCCGACCTGAACAACAAGAAGCTGTGTTCGGTCACCGGCTCCACCTCCGCGCAGAACGTCAAGGACAAGCTCGCCCCCAAGGCGCAGCTCCAGCAGTACCCGACGTACTCCGCGTGCCTGACCGGTCTCCAGAACAAGGTGATCGACGCCCTGACCACGGACGACTCGATCCTCGCCGGCTACGCCTCCCAGTCCCAGTTCAAGGGCAAGTTCAAGCTCGGTGGCCTGAAGATGACCAACGAGAACTACGGCATCGGCGTCAAGAAGGGCAGCGACCTCAAGGACAAGATCAACAAGGCGCTGGAGGCCATGGTCTCCGACGGTTCCTGGGACGCGGCCGTGAAGAAGAACTTCGGCCCGGCCGGCTACAAGAACGAGCCCGCGCCGAAGATCGGCGACATCAAGAGCTGAGGCAACGCCCGGCGGATGCGCCGTCCCCGAGGGCGGCGCATCCGGGCATCCCTACACGCGAAAGCGCGGGAGATCGTGTTCGACTTTCTTGACGGTTACGACGTACTGGGCGCCTTCTGGACGACAGTGCAGCTGACGCTGCTGTCCGCCGTGGGCTCCCTGGTCTGGGGCACTCTGCTGGCAGCCATGCGGGTGGGTCCCGTACCGCTGATGCGCGGTTTCGGCACCGCCTACGTGAACATCGTGCGGAACATCCCGCTCACGGTGATCATCCTGTTCTCCTCGCTCGGCCTCTACCAGACGCTGAACATCACCCTCGCCGCGAAGGACACCGACGCGATCAACTTCCGGCTCGCCGTGCTGGGCCTGATCCTCTACACGTCGGCCTTCGTGTGCGAGGCGATCCGGTCCGGCATCAACACGGTGCCGGTGGGCCAGGCCGAGGCCGCGCGGGCCATCGGCCTGAGCTTCTCCCAGGTGCTGTTCCTGGTGGTGCTGCCGCAGGCCTTCCGGGCGGCCGTCGGCCCGCTGACCAACGTCCTGATCGCCTTGACGAAGAACACGACCGTGGCGGCCGCGATCGGCGTCGCCGAGGCGGCCCTGCTCATGAAGGACATGGTCGAGAAGGAGGCCCAGCTGCTGCTGATCTCCGCGATCATCGCCTTCGGATTCTGCTGCCTGACCCTGCCGACCGGTCTGATCCTCGGCTGGGTGGGCAAGAAGGTGGCGGTGAAGCGATGAGCTCGGTCCTCTACGACGCCCAGGGACCGCGCGCCAAACGGCGCAACATCCTCTACACGGCGTTCTTCGTCGTCGCGCTCGCGGCCGTCCTGTGGTGGGTGTACTCGTCCCTGGACGAGAAGCACCAGCTGGACTGGGCGCTGTGGAAGCCGTTCTTCAGCGGCTCCGAGGCGTACACGACGTACATCTGGCCCGGCCTGGAGAACACCCTGAAGGCGGCGGCCCTGTCGATGGTCATCGCGCTGCCGCTGGGTGCCGTCCTCGGCATCGCCCGGCTCTCGGACCACATATGGGTGCGGGTCCCGGCCACGGTCGTGGTCGAGTTCTTCCGGGCGATCCCCGTCCTGGTCCTGATGATCTTCGGCAACGAGCTGTACAGCCAGTACACCGACGTCAGTTCCGACGACCGTCCGCTGTACGCGGTCGTGACCGGCCTGGTGCTGTACAACGCGTCGGTGCTCGCCGAGATCGTCCGCGCGGGCATCCTCGCCCTGCCGAAGGGCCAGTCCGAGGCGGCCATGGCGATCGGTATGCGCAAGAACCAGGCGATGCGGCTCATCCTGCTGCCGCAGGCGGTCACCACCATGCTCCCGGCGATCGTCAGCCAGCTCGTGGTCATCGTGAAGGACACCGCGCTCGGCGGCGCCGTCCTCACCTTCCCCGAACTGCTCGCCTCGGCGAACACCATGAGCGGCTACTACGGCGCCAACACCATCGCCTCCTTCACGGTGGTGGCCGTGATCTTCGTGGTCATCAACTTCTCGCTGACCTCGTTCGCGAGCTGGCTGGAGGGCCGGCTGCGGCGCGGCAAGAAGTCGACCGGGGCGGTGCTCGGCGTCGACGAGACCGTGAACATCCCCGGCCACGCCGGTACCGGAACCGCGGCCTGACCCCGGATCAGACCCGAATGCGTCACCCGGGGGCAGTGGCATGATCGCCACTACCCCCGGTCGCTTGACGCAAACTCTGCCAATGGGTTGCATACGTTGTGTGATCGTGCACCCCGCTTCACCTTCCTGTTCACTTGTCTCCGTCAAGGCATCGCCGCGAGCAGGGGGCGCCACACCGTGGACCCGGTGATCATCGTCGGAGCGGGGCCCGTCGGGCTCACGCTCGCCCTGGCGCTGGCGCGTCAGCAGGTGCCGTCCATCGTGCTGGACGAGGGCGTCGGCAAGGAGGAGCCCCGTCCGGCGCGCACCGTCGTCCTGCGCGAGGACACGACCGCCCTGCTGGAGCGGCTGACCGGGGTCGCGCTCGCGGAACAGGGTGTGCGCTGGGCCGGCTGGCGGTCCGTCAGGCGCAAGCAGGTGATGAGCGAGATCACCTTCGCCGAGACCGGAACCGCGCCGCTGCACATCGCCCAGCATGTGCTCACGGACCTCCTGCGCGGGGCCATCGCCATGGAGCCCCTGGTGGAGACGGCGGTGGAGAGCCGTCTGGACGCCATAGAGCAGGAGCGTTCCGGCATCACCGCGCGCACCCGTGGACCCAAGGGAACCTGGTGGCGCGGCAGTTACCTGGTCGGCTGCGACGGTGCCCGCTCGACCGTGCGCAAGCTCCAGGACATCCGCTTCCCGGGCCGTACGGCGGTGGAGCGGTACGCGGTCGCCGCGCTGCGCACGGAACTTCCGTGGGAGGGTCACGCGTTGCTCCATCGGACGCCGCCGTGGCGGTCGTCCGGGCCCTCGGCCGGGGAGGTGACCGCCCGCCCCCTCCCGGACGGCGTGTGGCGCCTGGACTGGCTGCTGCCGCCGGGCAAGGAACTGGTCACACCCGAGATCCTGCTGGCCCGGATCCATGAGACCCTCACGGGCTGGACGGACAACGCCACACCGGTGTACGAGCTGCTCGACACCGGCGTCCACACGGTGCACCACCGCCTCGCCCGCCGGTGGCGCGCGGGCCGGGTCTTCCTCGCCGGGGACGCGGCCCACCTGCTCGGCGCGCTCGGCACCCAGGGGCTCGACGAGGGCCTCAGGGACGCCGACAACCTCGCCTGGAAGCTGGCCACGGCCTGGCACCACGGTCCGCACGAGGCCCTGCTGGACAGCTACCAGACCGAGCGGCGCGCGCTGGTCTCCGCCCGGCTGCGCGCCGCCGACCAGGCCCTGCCGGTGCTGCGCGGCGGGGGTGGGCTGCGCCACATCGTCCCGGGCGCGGCCCGCAACCAGGACACGCTGCTCACCGACGGCCACCTCGGCCGCGGTCCGCTGGGCGCGCCCGGCACGTACGCCGACTCGCCGCTCGCACCCCCGCGGCTGGAAGGGGAGATCCCGGTCGGCACCCCGCCCGGCGCACCGGTCACCGACGTCCGGGTCACGGCGGAGGACGGGTCCTTCGTCCGGCTGCGCGACCGGCTCGGCCGTGGCGCGCTGCTCGTCGTGCTCATCGCGCCCGGTACGGGTGTCTGGGACCGCAAGCACTGGATGTCCGCCGGGGTGATGCCCCGGCTCGCGGCGGCCGTGGCCGCGCTGCCGAACCCCGCCGAGCTCCTGGTGGCCGAGAGCTACCCGGGAGCGCCGGCGCACAGCGTGCTGCTCGTCCGCCCCGACGGCCACCTGGTCACCGCGCTCAGCGGGGTCCGCCCGGCCGACCTGTACGCGGCGGCCGAGGCCACGGTGGGGGGCGCGGCGCAGGCGGGGGAGGCGGAACAGGAGGAGAGGGAGGGGGACGGGCAGGAGGAGAAGAAGGCAGCGGCGGAGGCCGGCTCGGGCACACGCTGACGGCACACCCGCTCGCGCACCGACGCCGGATTCCGGCGACGGCTCCCAGCGCGGGCCGACCGTGTTCCGTGGGGGGCCTGTACGCGCCCTACCGTATTCCGTCGGGGCCCGTACGTGCCCGACCGTGTTCCGGGGGGCTTCCGTACGCGCCCGACCGTGCTCCGTGGGGGGCTCCCGTACGCGCCGGCCGCACCCCCTCGCACCCCCGTCCACAAGGTGACACCCGGTTGACCGGGGCGCGGCGGCAATGCTGTACTCCGGATCGTGACCGACACCTGTGTGCGCCTGTGGCGGAGGGTCCATATGGACCTCGTCCGCTATGCGGGCTGCGTGTGTCGCCCGTCCTGCTGAATTCGCACCCTCTCCCCCCTTTCCGGGCGCCGTCGCGCGCCCGTTCCGCGAACGCTCCTCAGGACGGTGTACGTGTCTGTCCCCTCCCCCTCCCCTTCCCCTTCCCTGCCCGCGCCCGTCTCCCCCGCCTCCGGCCCGGCGCCCACCCAGGCGGACCTCCTGGACTTCGTCCGGCGTACGGCGGCCGACGCCGAGCTGATCGCCTCCCTACCGCTCGATCCGGAGGGCCGCACCTGGGTACGGCTGGAGGGCCCCGGCGGCAGCGAGGCCTGGCTGATCGGCTGGCCGCCCGGTACCGGCACCGGCTGGCACGACCACGCCGACTCGGTCGGCGCCTTCCTCACGGCTTCGGGCGAGCTCACCGAGAACTCCCTCGCCGCCCGGCTGCCCACCGACGGCTGGAAGACCCTGGAGCTCACCGAGGGGGTGGACCGCGTACGCCGGCTGCCCGCCGGACAGGGCCGCGCCTTCGGCCGCCACCATGTGCACGAGGTGCTCAACGAGTCCCGCGATCGACACGCGATCTCCGTCCACGCCTACTACCCGCCGCTGCCCAGGATCCGCCGCTACAGTCGCACGGACCAGGTGCTGCGCCTGGAGCAGGTCGAACGCCCGGAGGACTGGCAGTGAGCGGCACGATCGAGCAGCCGGGAACCACGGGTGTGCCGGCGGAACGGCCGCTGGGCATCGACGAGTTGCTGGAGCGCCTGCGAGCCGGCTACCGGCGCGTCGAGGCGCGGGAGGCGTACGAGGCGGCGCGGTCCGGCGACGCGCTCCTGGTCGACATCCGGTACGCCGCCCTGCGCGACCGGGACGGACTCATCCCGGGCGCCGTCGTGGTCGAGCGCAACGAACTGGAGTGGCGACTCGACCCCCAGGGCAGCCACCGCCTCCCCGAGGCCACCGGTCACGACCTGCGGATCGTGGTGATCTGCAACGAGGGCTACGCCTCCAGCCTCGCCGCCGCCTCCCTCCACCAACTGGGCCTGCACCGGGCCACGGACCTGGTGGGCGGCTTCCAGGCGTGGCGCGCGGAGGGCCTGCCGGTCAGCCCGGCGACGCCCTGACCGGCACCTGAACCCGACCAGCACCGGACGTCCTGACCGGCGCTGGACACGCCCTGTCCAGCGCCGGCCGGAAACCCGTACGCACGAGGGGCCGGTCCTACTCCTTCGCCGTGGCCACGGTCACCGCCCGCACCCGGAGCGCCGCGCGCCCCGGTACGGCAGTGGCGACGAGCGCGAGGAGGCCGGCGACCGCGACGACGCCGACGTAGAGCAGCGGGGTGACCGTCGGGGCGGCCCGGCCCGTCATGCCGACGCTGAACGCGGTGAGCACGGCGAGGGCGATACCGCTGCCGACCGACGTGGCGAGGAGCAGGACGGACAGCGCCTCGGTACGCAGCATCCGCAGCACCTGACGGCGGGTCGCGCCGGCGAGGCGGAGCAGCGCGAACTCCCGGACACGCTCGGCGACCGACATGGCGAGCGTGTTCACGACGGCGATGGCGGTGAAGGCCAGGACGAGCCCCATGGCCAGGTAGTTGACCTCGGCGTTCGTCTGCTGCCGATCGGCCTGGAGGGCGTCGGCGGCGGCCGGCGAAAGAATTCTCAGTCCCGGGAACTCACGGAGAGTAGTCGCGAGTTGTGTCTGTGTACGGGTCGTACGGACGAGGACGGAGGAGGCGAGCGGGTTGTCCACGTGGGGGGCCACGAGGTCGTGGGCGAGGGTGAGGTCGCCGAAGCCGAGACCCCGGGCGTAGACGGCGGCGACGGTCAGCGTGGCGGGCGTGCCGTCGCCGAGCGTGAGTTTCAGGGTGCTTCCCGGCTTCAGGTGCTGCTGGTCGGCGGCCAGTTCGCTGACGGCGACGGTGCCGGGGCCGAGCCGGTCGAGGGAGCCGGCGGTCACCTTCGGGTCCCAGGTGCGGGTCAGACCCGCGGGGGTGACGCCCTGCGCGGGGTACTTGTCGAGGCCGACGCGGACGGTCGTACGGACCACCTCGGTGACGGTGTCGTGCCGTGCGCGCAGTCGCTCGGCGGCCTCGCCGGGAACACCCGGCCCCTGGGCGGTGACGACCCAGTCGGCCCGGACACCCTCGCGGACCTGGGCGCGGACGGCGTCACCGAGGGTGTCCTGGACGAACAGGACGGTGCAGGTCATGCCGACGAGCAGGGTGAGGGGGGTGACGACGGAGGCCATGCGGGCGGCGTTGCCGCGCAGGTTGGCGGTGGCGAGCCTGCCGCCGTGACCGGTGAGCCGGAGCGGGCCGGCGAGCAGCAGCGCGGCGGCCTTGACCAGGAGCGGACCGAGCAGGGCGACGGAAGCGGACAGCACGACGACGGCGAGGAAGGTCACGGGAGTCGAGGCGGGCTCGGTGCGCAGAGAGGTGAGGACGACGACGAGGACGACTCCGCCGGCGAGGAGCAGCAGCCCGGCGGCGATGCGGCCCCAGGCGGGCCGGGTGCGCTCGGTCCTGGCTTCGGCCAGGGCCTCGGCCGGGCGGATCCGGGCGATCCTGCGGGAGGCGATCCGGGCCGCCGCCCAGGCCCCGAGGAGGGTGACCGCGAGTGCGGCGAGCGGCGGGAAGACACTGACGGTGTGGTCGAGCGTGTCGGGTACGGCGCCCAGGGCGACGAACCTGGTGTGCAACCAGCCGCCGAGCGGCAGCCCGAGCAGGGCACCGGCCGTGCCCGCCGCCGCGCCGACGATCAGCGCCTCCCGGCCGAGCAGCTTGCGGATCTGCCCGGACGTGGCGGCGACGGCCCGCAGCAGGGCGAGTTCACGGTGGCGCTGCTGCACGGTGAGCGCGAAGGTGCCGACGACCACGAGCACCGCGACCAGCAGCGAGGTGCCACCCATGGCCCCGCCCATGCTGACCAGCCGGGTACGAGCCGCAGCCGCGTCCAGGAACTCCACCGGTCCGCGGGCGTCCCCGGTGCTGACCTGGGCCGTGGTGCCGTGCAGCGCCCTCGCCGCGGCCCGGCGCACCCGCTCGGGGTCCGCCCCCTTGGCCGGCAGTACACCGAACGCGGTGACCTGCCCGGGGTGCGCGGCCAGTCTGCGGGCCTCGCCGGCGGAGAAGAAGAGGGCCGTCTGGTGGCGTACGGCGGTGGCCGGGGTGGCGATACCGGTGATCCGGTAGGTGCGCGGGGCCTGGGTGGACTGCATGGTGAGCCGGTCGCCGGGCCGCAGCCGGGCCCGCGCGGCGAGGTCGCCGTCGATGACGACGTCACCGGCGGCCTGGGGGGCACGGCCCGCTGTCAGCCGGTACGGGGTCAGCGCGGCGGAGTCCCAGGCATGGCCGTAGGCGGTACGGCCACCGGTGCCGGCCGGGGTCAACGGATCGGCGAAGAAGGTGAGTTCGGGGACGACCCGGGCCACGCCTGGGGTGTGGGCGAGGGTGCCGCGCAGGTTCTCGGGCAGCCAGGCGCGCTCGGCGATGGGCTTCGCCTTGTGCTTGACCTTGGTCTTGCCCTTCTTGTGCTTGACGGTGGTCCGATGCACGTACTGGTCGGCGGAGACCACGACAGGAGCGGCGGCGTAACGCTCGGTACGGATGGTGCCGCGCAGGCCGGTATCCAGGAGGGTGCCGCAAGCGGTGATCAGAGCGGCCGCGCACATCAGGGCGAGGAAGGCGCCGAGAAACCCCGCCTTGCGGGCGCGGACCGATTGCAGGGCGTAACGCAGCATCATGGGGGCGGGCTCTCTTCTGTTGTACGCATCGGGTGTGTTGTGCGCTGAGCGCGCGTACAGACTCGCCGCTGCGGGGGTGGGAGAGCACTGCGGTGGCCCGGCGTCTTGCGACGGGGGCCACCCCGACCGTCCACAGCGGGGGTTAGCCCCACCCCGGGACGCCCGTCACAAGCCCCCGGCTGGCCCGTCAGGCCTCCTCACCCTGAGCAGCCACCGCGCCCCCGTCCCGAGGAGCCCTCGCGCTCCTCCGTACCGAGAGCCGCCCAACCCCTCGTCCCGAGCAGCCCTCGCGCTCCTTCGTCTCTGGAGAGCAGTGAGAAACCCTCACCCCGGGGAGCAGTCAGAAGCCTCCATCACGGGACCGGTCAGAAGCCATCCGGGGACCCGTCAGAAGTCGCCGTCCCCGAGGAACTCCGTGTCCTCGCCCTCTTCCTCCAGGGCCTGGCGGACGACCCTGAGGGCCATGCCCTCGGGGTAGCCCTTGCGGGCGAGCATGCCCGCGAGCCGGCGCAGCCGCTTGTCCCGGTCGAGGCCACGGGTGGCCCGCAGTTTGCGGGCGACGAGTTCGCGGGCGGTCGCCTCCTCCTGCTCGGAGTCGAGCCGGGCTACCGCGTCCTCGATCAATGCCGAGTCGACCCCCTTGGTACGCAGCTCCCGGGCGAGCGCGCGGCGGGCGAGCCCCCGGCCGTGGTGCCGGGACTCCACCCAGGCGTCCGCGAAGGCACTGTCGTCGATGAGCCCGACCTCCTCGAACCGTGACAGCACCTCCTCGGCCGCCTCCTCGGGGATCTCCTGCTTGCGCAAGGCGTCCGCGAGCTGCTTGCGGGTGCGCGGGGTCCCGGTGAGCAGGCGCAGGCAGATCGCCCGGGCCCGCTCGACCGGGTCCCCTGAAGACTCCCCCGGCTCGTCCCTCGCCGAGGGAGGGCCGCCTTCGTCCTCACCGGGTCCGGACGCGTCACCGAACCCGCGCCGCCGGCCACGCCCCCGGCGACCGCTGCGCGCTCCCCCGGACCGCCCGGACCCCCGACCGCCGAGCGAACCGCCCCCGTACGGCTCGCCGCCCTCGTCTCCCAGGTCCGCACCGCCGTCACCGCCGTGGCCGCCGGTCCCGCGGTACGCGTCGTATCCGTCGTACACGCCGAAGCCGTCGTCCCCGTGTCCGCCTCCCCGGTGTCCGCCGTCACCGTCCGGGGCGGAGTCCGGGTGGCCCCCGGTGCCCCTCCCCCGCGGGACACCCGGGGTGGCGTACTCGTACTCGGCCCAGTCGGTTCGTCGTGTCACGGGTCAGCTCTTGGCTGCGGCGGCCTTGGGCTTGGTGGCCTTGGCGGCTGCCGGGGCGGGAACCGACTTGGCGGGGTCGTCGGCCGCCGCGGTGACCGCCGCGTCGGCGCCCGGCTCGGCGGCGGGCTCCTCCGGCCGGACTCCCACGCCCAGCTTCTCCTTGATCTTCTTCTCGATCTCGTTGGCCAGGTCGGGGTTGTCCTTGAGGAAGTTGCGCGCGTTCTCCTTGCCCTGGCCGAGCTGGTCGCCCTCGTACGTGTACCAGGCGCCGGCCTTGCGCACGAAGCCGTGCTCCACGCCCATGTCGATCAGACCGCCCTCGCGGCTGATGCCCTGGCCGTAGAGGATGTCGAACTCGGCCTGCTTGAAGGGCGGCGCGACCTTGTTCTTGACGACCTTGCAGCGCGTGCGGTTGCCGACCGCCTCCGTGCCGTCCTTCAGGGTCTCGATGCGGCGGATGTCGATACGCACCGACGCGTAGAACTTCAGCGCCCGGCCACCGGTCGTGGTCTCCGGGGAGCCGAACATCACGCCGATCTTCTCGCGGAGCTGGTTGATGAAGATCGCGGTGGTCTTGGACTGGTTGAGCGCGCTGGTGATCTTCCGCAGGGCCTGGCTCATCAGGCGGGCCTGAAGACCCACGTGGCTGTCGCCCATCTCGCCCTCGATCTCCGCGCGCGGGACGAGCGCGGCGACGGAGTCGATGACGATGAGGTCCAGGGCACCGGAGCGGACCAGCATGTCCACGATCTCCAGGGCCTGCTCGCCGTTGTCCGGCTGGGACAGGATGAGGTTGTCGATGTCGACGCCGAGCTTGCGCGCGTACTCGGGGTCGAGGGCGTGCTCGGCGTCCACGAAGGCGACCTGGCCGCCGGCCTTCTGTGCGTTCGCCACGGCGTGCAGGGTCAGGGTCGTCTTACCGGAGGACTCCGGTCCGTAGATCTCCACGACACGGCCGCGCGGCAGGCCGCCGACGCCGAGGGCGACGTCGAGGGCGGTCGACCCGGTCGGGATGACCTCGATGGGCTCCTTGGACCGCTCGCCCATGCGCATGACCGCGCCCTTGCCGAATTGCCGTTCAATCTGCGCGAGCGCGGCGTCGAGCGCCTTCTCGCGGTCGGTTCCTGCCATGGGTTCCACCCGGTTTGCTTGAGTCGATCGCTTCACGTCAAAGACGCTAACGCCTGCCACTGACAATGCGCCCCGACGCAGGCCCAGCCTGTGGATAACCGAGGGACATCTACCCGCGAACCGGGACGAAATCCCCAACCGAAAGCCTCGCCTGAGCCTCCATAAGAATGGATGTTCGATTTTCGTGTCAAGCGCGCCACCCGGCACCGGACGGGGCTTCCGTAGGGTGGGCGGAGATGAACGACGACGACCGGGCGCCGGCCCTGTTCCACGCCCTGGACAGCCTGCCCGGACCGCACCACCTGGAGTACCCCGACGGCTTCGACCGCGCCGGGGCCCGGCTCCGGGCGGCGAGGCTGCGGGACCGGCTCACCCAGGACTTCGGCCGGTCCTGCCGGCTCGACGAGGGCATCCAGGACGCGAGCTTCTCCTTCTCCCTGGACATCCCGGCCGAGGCGACCGGGGCCGGGGTGCCCGTCGCCGTGCGGCTGAGCAACTACGGCGATCTGGCGGTGGTCACCACGCCGGAGCCCGGCAGCCATGACGACCTGGACGACGCCGTGCGCGAGGGAGCGCTGTCGGAAGCGGACCGCGACCGGATCACGGCCGCCCTGTCCGACCTGGGCTACCGGCTGGTCGCGCCACGGCTGCTCCACCGGCCGTACGACGGCGTCACCTGGCTCGTCGACGAGGGCCACGCGACCTGGTGGACCCGGTTCTTCGACCACCTGTGAACGGGCCGGCCTGCTCCCGGTGACGTACCACGGCTGTCTCCGGCCGGACGACGACCGCGCGGGCCGCGCCCGGGAGCCTTGGGCCCATGAAGATGCCGCGTGCCGCCGTCGACCGCCTCTGTCACACGACGGGGCTGCTCCTCGTCCTGTCCGGCCTCGTCCACCTGGTGGTGTTCGCGGTCGACGGCGGCCCCTGGGACGGTCCCGTCTCCTGGCGCAAGCCCGTCACGTTCGGGCTCTCGTTCGGGGTGACCCTGATCGCGGTCACGTGGGTCACGTCGTACCTGCGGACCGGTGACCGGCTGCGCTCGGTCCTGCTGCCGGTCTTCGCCGCGGACTGCGTGGTCGAGGTGGGCGGCATCACCCTCCAGGCGTGGCGCCGGGTGCCCTCGCACCTGAACGGGGAGACCCCCTTCGACACGGTGGTGTCCATGACGCTCGCGGTGGGCGGCGGTGTCCTGGTGGTCCTGCTCACCGTCTTCGCCATCGCGTCCTTCCGGCACCGGCCGACGGGCCCCGCCGGCATGCCGCTCGCCGTGCGTTCCGGTTTCGCGCTCCTGCTGGTCGCACTGGCCTCCGGCGCGGCGATGATCGCGCGCGGGGTCGTCCTGACGCGGACCGGCCACCAGGAGGCGGCCTACCACTCGACGGCCCCGCTCAAGCCGCTGCACGGCGTGAGCCTGCACGCGGTCCTCGTCCTGCCCTTGCTGGCCCGGCTGCTGTCCCGCACCCCGTGGGACGAGCGGACACGCGGGCGGATCGTGGCCGTGGCGGCGGGCTGCTACACGGCGGCCGTCGTCGTGGCCGCCGGGTGGGCGCTCCTGACGTACTGAGGCGGCGCGGTCGCGCGCGGGCGGCTACGGCCGCCGTACCCCGCCGGAGCGGCGGCCGGCCCAGAGCCGGCGCACGCGCGTGAGCATCCCGGGGCCGCCCGGGCCGCTGCCGCCGCGCCCGTGCACCCGGGGGTCGTCCGTGACGGCGTACCGCTTCACGTAGGCCCCCAGGAACGCCTGGAGCGTAGCCACCGCCGGAATGGCGATCAGCGCGCCGACCGCGCCCAGCAGCGCGGTGCCCGCGACGACCGAGCCGAAGGCGACCGCCGGGTGGATGTCGACCGTCTTGGCGGTCAGCTTGGGCTGGAGCATGTAGTTCTCGAACTGCTGGTAGATCACGACGAAGACCAGCACCCAGAGCGCGTACCAGGGGTTGACGGTGAACGCGATCAGCATCGGCAGCGCGCCCGCGAGGTACGTGCCGATGGTGGGGATGAACTGCGAGACCAGGCCCACCCAGACGCCGAGCACGGGCGCGTACGGTACGCCGAGGGCCTCCAGCAGGATGTAGTGGGCGATGCCGGAGATGAGCGCCATGAGGCCGCGCGAGTACAGGTAGCCGCCCGTCTTGTCGACGGCGATCTCCCAGGCGCGCAGCACCTCGGCCTGCCGTGCGGGCGGCAGGACGGAGCACAGGGCGCGGCGCAGCCGGGGGCCGTCGGCGGCGAAGTAGAAGGAGAACAGCGCGACCGTCAGCAGCTGGAAGAGCCCGCCGAGCACCTGGGCGGAGACGTCGAGGACTCCGGCCGCGCTGTTCTGCACGTACTTGCGCAGCCAGTCGGAGTGGAGCAGGCCCTCCTGGACGTCCACCCGTCTGAGCTCGGTGTGGAAGGTCTGGTTGATCCAGTGGATGAGCGAGTCGAGGTAGCCCGGGAAGCCCTCGATCATCTTGACGATCTGGCCGGCCAGCATGGACCCGAGCAGGGTGACGAACCCGGCGGCGAAGACCGTCAACCCGAGGAAGACCAGGAAGGTGGCGAGCCCCCTGCGCATGCCACGGGTCGCCATCCGGCTCACCGCGGGCTCGATCGCGAGGGCCAGGAAGAACGCGATCAATATGTTGATCAGGAGTCCGGTCAGCTGGTGGAAGGCCCAGCTGCCGAGCTGGAACGCGGCGATCAGCGCGAGCGCGAGCACCATGGCACGCGGCAGCCAGCGCGGCATCCGGGCGGCCGGAGCGACTGCGCCGGGGGCTGGAGGCGGGCCGGGCGGGGTCGCAGCGGCCGGTGCTGCCTGCCCGGGGGACGGCTCGCCGTGCTCGGGAGTGAATACCAGGGGGTCCTCGTTGGGTGCCACGCGCCCAGTCTCGCCCACGCCACCGACAACCGGCGCCCCGCGGCGATCTTCGTGACAGATCAGTGCCGTACTGTCGGCTTCTTCACCGGCAAATCCGGCATTCCGGCCGACGCGTCAGCGCTTCTCGCCCGGCACGTCCATCACCGCGCAGACCACGCGCCACACGTCCTTGGCCTCCCAGCCCGCGTCCAGCGCCTGGTTCACCGTGCGTCCGCCCAGTTCCGCCATCACGTGATCGCGCGCGAAGGTGTCGGCGTACCCCGGACCGAAGTGTTCCGCCATCCGCTGCCAGAAGACCGTCAACCGCATGACTCCAGTATCCCGCCCCTGAGGGTGGGCCCTGCCCGGGAGCACCTGCCGAGACCGCTTTCCGTCCTACGGTCTGACGCATGGCCGAAACAGGAGCTTCCCCACCCCCCTCCACGCCCCCGGCGCGCTCCCCGCTCTTCCGCGCCGAACAGTTCGTGTGGCTCACCGCGCGCGTGCTGGAGCAGCACCTCTTCGCGTACCACTTCCTGCGCGGCAGCCCGGAGGCGGTGGAAGCGGCACTGGACGCCTACCGCAACGAGGACGGGGGCTACGGGCACGCGCTGGAGCCCGATCTGCGCGGACCGGTCAGCCAGCCCCTGCACACGGCGCACGCCCTGCGCGTGCTGGACGCCATCGGGCGCTGCGGAGGCCAGCGGGTGGAGCGTGTGTGCCGCTATCTGACCTCCGTGTCCACCCCGGACGGCGCCGTGCCGGCGATCCTCCCCGGTCAGCGCGGGTATCCGACGGCGCCGTTCGTCCCGGTCGTCGACGATCCGCCCAGCGATCTGCTGGCCACCGGGCCGGTGGTCGGGCTGCTGCACCGCAACGAGGTGTGGCACGCCTGGCTGTTCCGGGCCACCGACTTCTGCTGGCAGGCGGTGGAGTCCCTGGAGAAGTCCCACCCCTACGAGGTGCAGGCCGCCGTGACCTTCCTGGACTCCGCTCCCGACCGCCCGCGCGCGGAGGCCGCCGCCGACCGGCTGGGCCGCCTGGTGCGGGAGCAGCGGCTCGCGGCGCTGGACCCGGACCGGCTCGACGCGTTCCCGGTCGCGTCCGGCTATGCCCCGGGCGAGCACCACTTCCCGCACGACTTCGCCCGCAGCCCGGACTCGCTCGCGCGCGCGTGGTTCACGGACGACGAGATGACGCGCTCGCTGGACCACCTGGCCGCCGGGCAGGAGGAGGACGGCGGCTGGCCGGTCCGATGGCGCCGATGGGCCCCCGCGCCCGCCCTGGAGGCGCGCTCCCTGGTGACGATCGAGGCCCTGTGCACCCTGCGCGCCTACGGCCGTTTCGTGGGCTGACCGGTCCTGGCCACGCCCCAGGGGCCCGCCCGTCGCGCGGGGGGCGACCCGCTCGGCCGCCGCCGGCCGCCTCACGCCCCGGCCGCCCGCCCCGCTGACCCGGTCCGGCAGTCCGTCTCACCCGCCGACGGCCCGTACGCCCGCCGTCACCACCACGGCCGCCGCGACGACCAGCAGGAACGGCGCGCGCAGCACGAGTGCCACGGCCGCCGCACCGAGCCCGGCGGCCCGGGCGTCCAGCGCCAGCGCGTGCCCGTCGGCGAACGTCTGCTGGGCCGTGAGCGCGGCGAGCAGGGCGACCGGCAGCAGGGCGGCGAACCGCCGCACGTACGGCCGCTCGACGGCCTGTGCCGGGACCAGCAGGCCGGCGAGTTTGACGGCGTAGCAGCCGAGGGCGGTCACGCCGATCGCGATCCAGGTGTTCACCGGTTCTCCTCCGAGCCGTCCAGGTCCTCCTGCGGGGTACGGTCTCCGCGCCGGCCCTCCGCGAAGAGGGCCAGCGGGGCCGCCAGTGCCGCCACCAGCACCGGCACGCCGGCCGGCAGGACGGGCAGCAGACCGAGGCCCAGCAGGACGGCGAGGCCCGCGACCGCACGCTCGGTGGCCGTCTTCAGCATCGGGGCGAGCAGCGCCAGGAACACGGCCGGCCCCGCCGCGTCCAGGCCCCACGCGCGCGTGTCGCCGATCGCCCGCGCCCCCAGGGCGCCGAGCAGCGTGGTCAGGTTCCACAGCACGTACAGGCTGAGCCCGGTGACGGTGAAGCCGAGCCGCGCGGCCCGCCGGGTCGGCTGGGCCAGGGTCACCGCGGTGGTCTCGTCGATCACCCACTGCGCGGCGAACGGCCGTACCGCGCGCGGGAGGGCGAGAAGCTGGGAGAGCCGCAGTCCGTAGAAGGCGTTGCGCACGCCCAGGAAGAAGGCGCCTGCGGCGGCCGTGAACGGGTTGCCGCCGGCGGCGAGCGCCCCGACCAGCGCGAACTGGGAGGCGCCGGTGAACACCAGGAGACTGAGCGCGCAGGTCTGGAGCAGTCCGAGTCCGCTGCCGGCCGAGGTCACTCCGAAGGCGAATCCGGACAGGCCTACGGCGACGCCGACCCCGAGGGCGTCCCGTACGACGGCCGCGTCCGGCTTGTCCGCGCCGTCGGCGGTCTGGTTCGTGAGTGCTGTGTGCTGTGCCACGCCCGGGACGGTACGGGCGGCCGTCAGCCCGCGTCTTGTACGTTCTTGCGCTCTCCCGGCCCGGTGCGCTCCCCCAGCTCCGCGCGTTCACCCAAGCCGGCGCGCTCGCGCTGGTACGCGCCCGGGGGCACGCCGACGATCCGGGCGAAGTGCCGGTTGAGGTGGGGCTGGTCGGTGAAGCCGACGGCGACGGCCGCCTCGGCGGGGGACGTCCCCGCGTCCAGCAGCAGCCGCGCGTGACGCACGCGGGCGTCGGTCAGCCAGGTGTGCGGCGGCATGCCGTAGGCGTCGCGGAACGCCCGCAGCAGGGCGAACGGGCTGGTCCCGAGGTCGGCGGCCAACTGTTGCAGGGTCGGCGGTGCGGCCATCCGCTCCTCCAGCACCGCACGCGCGCGTGCCGCGATCCGCGCGCCGGCCGTCCGGGGCCGCCGCTGGGGCAGGGGGCCGCCGTTCAGCCGCAGCAGCCTGGTCACGGCGACCCGCAGGAGCGTGTCGGCGGCCAGCGCGTTGCCCTCGTCGGCGGCGCGCAGCACCTGGTGCACCAGGCGGACGGTGTAGGGGTCGTCGAGGACGGGGCTGACGAAGCCCGGCGTGCCCCGGAGGGTGGTGGTCTCGGCGGCGATCGCGGCGACCGTGTCCGGCGACGGGTACAGGGCGCCGTACCGCCAGCCCTCGGGCACTCCGGCCCGGCCGGTGTGCGGCGTGTCCGGGTTGACGAGGGCGAGCGCTCCCGCACCGGCGGAGACGTCGGAGCCCCGGTGGTGGAAGACCTCGACGCCGTCGGCGATGGCCGCGATCACGAAGTTCTCGTGGGTGTGCCGGATGAAGGTCTTGCGGATGTACCGGGCCCGCAGCAGGTCGACCCCGGGCAGCTCCGCGTACCGCCAGTGCCGTGCCCGCTCCCCTGAACCCGCCATGGGCCCATTGTCCGCCCCGGCCGCCACCCCGCCGACTCCACCGTCCCGCCCGCCACCTCGCCGACTCCAGCCGTCCCGGCCCGGCTCCGCACGGTCGGACTCGGCTCGCTCGGTCGGCCCCGGCTCTCCCCGACTCCGCGGGTCCGGCCGGCCACGGGCCCCGCCACGTCACACGCCCCGCATTCGCCCCGTTTGCCCAGGTCAGGGCGATTGTCAGTGGGTGGGTGCAGGATGGACGCATGGTCAGCTCCGCACACCGAGCCCTCGACGGCTTCTCCCCCGCGACCCGCGGCTGGTTCACGGGGGCCTTCTCCGCGCCCACCGCGGCCCAGGCGGGCGCGTGGCAGGCCATCGGGGAGGGCTCGGACGTGCTGGTGGTCGCCCCGACCGGTTCCGGCAAGACGCTGGCCGCGTTCCTCGCCGCCCTCGACCAGCTGGCCTCGACCCCGCCCCCGGCCGATCCGAAGAAGCGCTGCCGGGTGCTGTACGTGTCCCCGCTGAAGGCCCTGGCGGTCGACGTCGAGCGCAATCTGCGCAGCCCGCTGACCGGTATCCGCCAGGAGTCCGTGCGGCTGGGCCTGCCCGAGCCCGAGGTCAGGGTCGGCATCCGCTCCGGCGACACCCCGGCCGCCGAGCGCCGCGCCCTGTCCACGCGCCCGCCGGACATCCTGATCACCACCCCCGAGTCCCTGTTCCTCATGCTGACGTCGGCCACGCGCGACGCGCTCACGGGCGTGGAGACGGTGATCCTGGACGAGGTGCACGCGGTCGCGGGCACCAAGCGCGGCGCGCACCTCGCGCTCTCCCTGGAGCGGCTGGACGAGCTGCTGCCCAAGCCCGCCCGCCGGATCGGCCTGTCGGCGACCGTGCGCCCGGTGGACGAGGTGGCCCGGTATCTGTCCCCCCGCCGCAAGGTGGAGATCGTCCAGCCCGAGTCCGGCAAGGAGTTCGACCTCTCCGTGGTCGTCCCGGTCGAGGACATGGGCGAGCTGGCGGGCGCCCCGGCCGCCGACGCCTCCGAGGGCGGGGAGCGGCCGTCGATCTGGCCGCACGTGGAGGAGCGGATCGCCGACCTGGTGCAGGCCCACCGGTCCACGATCGTCTTCGCCAACTCCCGCCGTCTGGCGGAGCGGTTGTGCAACCGGCTCAACGAGATCGCGTACGAGCGCGCCACCGGCGAGACCCTGGAGGAGCACCACTCCCCCGCCCAGCTGATGGGCGGCTCCGGCGCGGCCCAGGGCGCGCCACCGGTGATCGCCCGCGCGCACCACGGTTCGGTCTCCAAGGAGCAGCGTGCCCTCGTCGAGGAGGACCTCAAGGCCGGGCGGCTGCCCGCGGTGGTGGCCACCTCCAGCCTCGAACTCGGCATCGACATGGGCGCCGTGGACCTGGTGGTGCAGGTCGAGTCCCCGCCGTCGGTCGCCTCCGGTCTCCAGCGGGTGGGCCGCGCGGGACACCAGGTCGGCGCCGTCTCCACCGGTGTCGTCTTCCCGAAGTACCGGGGCGACCTGGTCCAGGCCGCCGTGGTCACCGAGCGGATGCGCACGGGTGCGATCGAGTCGCTGAAGGTGCCCGCGAACCCGCTGGACGTGCTCGCGCAGCAGCTGGTCGCCATGACGGCGCTGGACACCTGGCAGTTCGACGACCTGCTCGCCGTGGTCCGCCGGGCGGCCCCGTTCGCCTCGCTGCCCGAGTCGGCGTTCACGGCGACGCTGGACATGCTGGCGGGCCGCTATCCGTCGGACGCGTTCGCGGAGCTGCGCCCGCGCGTGGTGTGGGACCGCGTGACCGGCGACATCACCGGCCGCCCGGGCGCCCAGCGCCTCGCCGTCACCTCTGGTGGCACGATCCCGGACCGCGGCTTGTTCGGCGTCTTCCTCGCCGGTTCCGACCCCAAGAAGGGCGGCGGCCGGGTCGGCGAGCTGGACGAGGAGATGGTCTACGAGTCGCGGGTGGGGGACGTCTTCACGCTGGGCACGAGTTCCTGGCGGATCGAGGACATCACGCGCGACCGCGTCCTCGTCTCGCCCGCGCCGGGCGTGCCGGGCCGGCTGCCCTTCTGGAAGGGCGACCAGCTGGGCCGGCCGCTGGAGCTGGGCCGCGCGGTGGGCGCGTTCCTGCGCGAGGTCGGCTCGCTGCCCAAGGACGACGCCCGGCTGCGGCTGCTGGCGGCGGGCCTGGACGCGTGGGCGGCGGACAACGTGCTGTCGTACCTGGGCGAGCAGCGCGAGGCCTGCGGTCACGTCCCGGACGACCGCACGATCGTCGTGGAGCGGTTCCGTGACGAGCTGGGCGACTGGCGGGTCGTCGTGCACTCGCCGTTCGGCGCCCAGGTCCACGCCCCCTGGGCGCTCGCCCTCGGCGCCCGCCTGTCCGAGCGGTACGGCATGGACGCGCAGGTCATGCACGCCGACGACGGCATCGTGCTGCGGCTGCCCGACGCCGACCTGATGGGCCTGGACCTGCTCGACCAGGAGCCCGTGAAGGCCGGCACCGAGTACGACAGCGACCAGGCCCCGGTCGGCGCGGCCGACGTCGCCTTCGACAAGGGCGAGGTCGACCAGATCGTCACCGACCAGGTCGGCGGCTCGGCGCTGTTCGCCTCCAGGTTCCGCGAATGCGCCGCCCGTGCCCTGCTGCTGCCGCGCCGCAATCCCGGCAAGCGCACCCCGCTGTGGCAGCAGCGCCAGCGGGCGGCGCAGCTCCTCCAGGTGGCGAGCGAGTTCGGCTCGTTCCCGATCGTCCTGGAGGCGGTCCGCGAGTGCCTCCAGGACGTCTTCGACGTCCCCGGGCTGGTCGAGCTGATGGGCGACATCGAGTCCCGCAAGGTGCGCCTGGTCGAGGTCACCACCCCGGAGCCGTCCCCGTTCGCCCGCTCCCTGCTCTTCGGGTACGTCGCCCAGTTCCTGTACGAGGGCGACTCCCCGCTGGCCGAGCGGCGCGCCGCCGCGCTGTCGCTGGACTCGCGGCTGCTGGCCGAGCTGCTGGGCCAGGCGGAGCTGCGCGAACTGCTCGACGCCGAGGTGCTGACCGAGCTGGAGCGCGAGCTCCAGTGGCTCACCGAGGACCGCCGGGTCAAGGACGTCGAGGGCGTCGCCGACGTGCTCCGGCTGCTCGGCCCGCTCACCGACGCGGAACTGGTCGCGCGCGGTGCGGACGCGCAGTGGGCGCGTGAGCTGGCCGGGGCCCGCCGGGCGATCAAGGTGCGGATCGCGGGCACCGAGCACTGGGCGGCCGTCGAGGACGCGGGCCGGCTGCGCGACGCGCTCGGCACGGCGCTGCCGGTCGGTGTCCCCGAGGCGTTCACCGAGCCGGTCAAGGACCCGCTGGGCGACCTCCTCGCGCGCTACGCCCGTACCCACGGCCCGTTCACCTCGGCCACCGCCGCGGCCCGGTTCGGCCTGGGCGTGGCGGTCACCGAGGGCGCGCTACAGCGGCTGGCCGCGGCCGGCCGGATCGTGCAGGGCGAGTTCCACCCGGCGGGCATCGGCCAGGAGTGGTGCGACGCGGCCGTGCTGCGCCGGCTGCGCCGCCGTTCCCTCGCGGCCCTGCGGCACGAGCTGGAGCCCGTGCCGCCCGCCGCGCTCGCGCAGTTCCTGCCGCAGTGGCAGCACATCGGCAAGGGCCATGGTCTGCGGGGCATCGACGGACTGGTGCGGGCCGTCGAGCAGTTGCAGGGTGCCTCCGTGCCGGCCTCCGCGCTGGAGAAGCTGGTGCTGCCCTCCCGCGTGGCGAACTACACGCCCTCGATGCTGGACGAGCTGACCGCCGCGGGCGAGGTGGTGTGGGCCGGGGCGGGCGCCCTACCCGGCAAGGACGGCTGGGTCTCCCTCTACCTGGCGGACGCGGCGCCGCTGCTGCTCCCGGCACCGCACCCGCTGGAGCTGACCGCGCTGCACCAGTCGGTCCTCGACGCCCTCTCCGGTGGCTACGGCCTGTTCTTCCGGCAGATCGCCGACCAGGTCCGGGCCACCACGCACCCCGACGTCACCGACCCCCAGCTGGCCGACGCGCTGTGGGACCTGGCCTGGTCGGGCCGGCTCACCAACGACACCCTGGCGCCGATGCGCTCCCTGCTGGGCTCGGGTCGTACGGCCGGCTCGACCGCCCATCGTGCCAAGCGTGCCGTCCCGCGCGGGCGCTACGGCTCCCTGACGGCCGCCGCGCGCACCGCCTCCCGCACCGGCCCGCCGACCGTCGCCGGCCGCTGGTCACTGCTGCCCGCCGCCGAGCCGGACGCCACCGTGCGCGCCCACGCGCTGGCCCGCACACTCCTGGACCGGCACGGTGTGGTCACCCGGGGCGCGGTCGCCGCGGAGGGAGTCGAGGGCGGCTTCTCAGCGGTGTACCGGGTGCTGTCGGCGTTCGAGGAGAGCGGTCAGGCCCGGCGCGGTTACGTGGTCGAGGGGCTGGGCGCGGCCCAGTTCGCCATGGACGGCGCGGTGGACCGCCTCCGCGCGGTGGCGAACGCCCGCGAGCGGGCGGAGGGCCTGCCGGCCCCGGCCCGCCCCCAGGGCTTCGGCATCCCTGGCGGTGCGAACGGCTTCGGCGCCCCGGCTGCCATGAACGGCTTCGCAGGGCCGGACCTCGCGAACCCGTTCGACGAGCCGGACGGTCCTGGCGGCGCCACCGGCACCCCGCACGGCCACACACCCCCCGGCGCCTTCGACGGAGCCGACGGCGGCTTCGGCCATCCCGGCCTGGACGGCGACTTCACCTGGCCCCCGGAGGATCCCTCCGGCGGCGACGGCACCCCCACGGCAGGCCGCGACCTCGCCGACCCGTTCGCCTCCCCCGGCTATGGCGGTCCCCGCGGCGGCGGCCCCGCCCACTCCGGCCCGGCCTCCTACGGCGCGGCCCCGTACCGCGGCTACGGCAGCGGTCGCCCGGGCACCGCCACGCCCGACCCCCGCGCCGTGGTCCTCGCCGCGGCCGACCCCGCGAACGCCTACGGCTCCGCGCTGCCCTGGCCGGAACCGCCGACCGGAGCCGGGCACAAGCCGGGCCGTAAGGCGGGCTCGCTGGTCGTCCTGGTGGAGGGCGAGCTCACGCTGTACATGGAGCGCGGCGGCAAGACGCTGCTGGCCTGGCCGACCGCCCCGGACACGGCCGCGACGGACGACCCCCGTCTGCGCACGGCCGCCGAGGCGCTGGCCGCGGCAGCCCGCGCGGGCTCGCTCGGCACGGTCACGGTCGAGCGGATCAACGGCACCCAGGCCCTGACCTCCCCCATAGGCACCCTCCTGGAGGCAGCCGGGTTCGTGGCAACACCGCGCGGCCTGCGCCTGAGAGCGTGAGGCCCGGTCGGCCCGGCGGCGGGGCCGACGCCGGCACGGGGGCCGATCCTGGTCCCATCAACCCGCGTCCCGCCGCCCCCGCCCCCTCTCGCCCCACCATGGCACCCTTGACCCATGCCCGAAGGTGACACGGTCTGGCAGGCCGCGCGGCGGCTGCATGAGGCTCTCGCGGGCAAGGCGCTGACCCGCAGCGACTTCCGCGTGCCGAAGTACGCCACGGTCGACCTGACCGGCCGCGGGGTGCTGAACACGATCCCGCGCGGAAAGCACATCCTCACCCGGTTCGAGGGCGGCCTCACCCTGCACACCCACCTGCGCATGGAGGGCGCGTGGAAGGTGTACGGCACGGGCGAGCGCTGGCGGGGCGGACCGGCGTACCAGATCCGGGCGGTTCTCGGCACCGCCGACCGTACGGCCGTCGGCTATCGGCTACAGGTCCTGGAGCTGCTGCGCACGACCGAGGAGGAGCGGGTCGTCGGCCACCTCGGCCCCGACCTGCTCGGCCCGGACTGGGACCCCGAGCGGGCCTTGGCCAACGTCCTGTCGGACCCGGCCCGCGAGCTCGGCGAGGCCCTGCTGGACCAGCGCAACCTGGCCGGCATCGGCAACGTCTACAAGAGCGAGCTGTGCTTCCTCCTCGGCGTCACCCCCTGGCTGCCGGCCGGGGCGCTCCCCGCGGACCGCGCCCGGCAACTACCCGCGCTGGCCAAGCGACTGCTGGAGACCAACCGCGACCGCCCGGTCCGGCAGACCACCGGCCTGCACCGGTACGACCTGTTCGTCTACGGCCGCGCGCCCCGCCCGTGCCTGCGCTGCCACACGCCCGTGCGGGTGGCCGACCAGGGCGACGGCTCCGAGGAACGCCCCACCTACTGGTGCCCCACCTGCCAGACGGGCCCCGCCCCCGCACCCGGCACACCCCAACGCTGGCGCGACAAGTACCCGCGCCGCACCCGCTGACCGTCCGGCCTGACCGTCCGACCGGCCCCAGCCCCCAGGCCGAAACCCCCTCGCCCAGGCCGCCGTACCGGCCCCGCACCGCGCACCCTGCACCTCACTTTCCGCACCCCACACCCCGCACCCCGAGCGGACCCGCCAATTGACGGTCCGTCAGAAATGCTCGTACCGTCCCCTCATGGCCCTCACCGCGTACGACCTCAGCGGACGCACCGCCTTCGTCACCGGAGCCGCGAGCGGCATCGGGCGGGCCTCCGCCGTACTGCTGGCCGAGGCGGGTGCCACGGTGCACTGTGCCGACCGGGACGCCGACGGCCTGGACGGCACGGCCGCGCTGATCGAGGAGGGCGGCGGCAAGCCCCGTATCCACGTCCTCGACGTCGCCGCCTGGGTCCGGCTGGGCGAGGCGGTCCGGTCCTGCGGCCGGCTGGACGTGCTGGCGGCGATCGCCGGGATCATGCACAGCAGTCCGGTGCTGAGACCCGTGAGGAGGATCTCGACCGGGTGCTGGACGTCAACTTCAAGGGTGTGCTCCACGCCTGCCAGGAGGCGGCGCGGCTGATGCTCGCCCACCGGACCCGCGGCAGCATCGTCACCATGGCCTCCGGCGCGGCGGACACCGGTGGCGCCGGGCTGCTCTGCTACGGCGCGGCGAAGGCGGCCGTGGTGCAGTTGGCCAAGACGCTGGCCACCGAGGCCGGCCCGCACGGCATCCGGGTCAACGCGGTCGCGCCGGGCTGGATCCGCACTCCCATGACCGACCGGCACGACCGCGAGGCGCAGGCGCACACGGAGGCCGCGATGACCCGGATGACCCCGCTGGGCCGGGTCGGCGCACCGACGACGTCGCGCACGCGGTGCTGTATCTGGCGTCGGACGCGTCGGCGTTCATGACGGGCCAGATACTTCGCCCGAACGGGGGCGGGGCGATGCCTTGGTGACGTCCCCCGCCCGCCAGGCGGCCACCCAGCGCCCCGGGTGCACGGCGCCGGTCGCGCGCCCCTTGGGCACACAGTGCACGGGCAGCAGGCTCAGCCCCCAGCCGCCGGCGGCGACGGCCCCTTCCAGCACGCCCGAGCCCTCTCCCGCGGCGAGCCGCAGCACGGCCCACCACCACACCGCTCCCAGGCCGAGCGCCAGTCCCCAGCGCACTGTCCGTCCCGCCATGCCCGCCATCACCTCCAGCCGGACGCTAGACCGCCGCCCCGACCGCGCGGGAGGCGCACCGAGGGCTCACTGATGCAGCACCGGGAGGCAAGCAGCCCGCCCGGCGTTCACGGCGGACTTCCCGCGCAGGGCACCGGCCCCGGCCGCACCGCTTACGCGTTCTCCGCCTGGAACATCCAGTGATGCTTCTCCAGGTCCGCGGTGATCCCGATGAAGATGTCCTGGGACACCGGGTCGGGCTCCCCCGTCGCCTTCACCCGCTCCCGCATCCGGGTGATCACCGAGCCCAGCGCGTCCACCATCGTCCCGACCGCGTCCGCGTCCTTGATCCACCCGGCGGGGGACGTCTTGATGCCGCTGCCGGAGGCCACCGTGCCGGCGCGTCCGTCGGGCGGTACGCCCAGCGCCGAGGCCCGCTCGGCCACCGTGTCCATATGGGTGCGGGCGGAGTCGACGACCTCGTCCAGCTGGAGGTGGACGGAGCGGAAGCGCGGACCCACGATGTTCCAGTGGATCTGCTTGGCGACCAGGGAGAGGTCCACCAGATCGACGAGGGCGCCCTGGAGCGCCTCGGACACGGTCTTCAGGTCCTCGTCGGCCAACGGGCTCTTCACGACGTACATCCGCTTCCTCCGGTGTTCAGGCGCCGTCACGTCCCTCCCACCATGACCGCACCCCACACCACCGGCAAACGGGCGCACACCGGGCGCTGAGCGCGAAGAAGCCCCGGCCGGCTCCTCAGGTCTCCCTGGAGAAGCCGGCCGGGGCTCAAGCCGTAGCGGACGGTGGCGGATCGTCACTCGTCCCGGATCGTCAGACCGCGCACGCGCACCTCACGCGGCGACGACGTCCACCGCTTCCGCGGGCGCCTTGATGGTCACCCGTTCCGGTGGCACGCCGGTCACCGACACGGAACCCAGCATCGGCCGGACCGGTGTGGGCACGGGCTCGGTGGCCCGGGCGGACTGGGCCAGTTCGGCGAGCGCCAGTTCGTCGCTCACCTCTCGCATGAGTTCCGACATCCGTACGTCCAGCGCGTCGCAGATGGCGGCGAGCAGCTCGGAGGAAGCCTCCTTCTGCCCCCGCTCCACCTCGGAGAGATAGCCGAGTGAGACTCGGGCGGACGAGGAGACTTCGCGCAGAGTACGGCCCTGGCGTTGGCGCTGCCGACGCAGCACGTCACCCAGCAGGCGACGGAGCAGAATCATCGGTGGCTCCCTCCTCGGACCGCGTAGCCGCATCCTTCTCGCCCCACCGTACCGCCTTGCGCCGCGGCCGTGCGGGGAGCGATGTCGTGTTCACTCAGGGCTGCAAACATCAAAACCCCCCGTTCCGTTCCGTATCCTGTGCCCGCTCATTCCCAGTCTGTTCGCCCGCAAGCTGCTCCAGGAGCACTGCGAGTACGCTCCGTACACTCTCCATACGAATTTCCGCACGGCTGCCGTTCAACCGCAGACCCTCGACTTTTCCGCCACCGGCAGAACCGGACCGGGCGGTGAAGGGTCCGTCGACGGCCACGAAGACCGTCCCGACGGGCTTGCCGTCCTGCGGATCGGGGCCGGCGACCCCGGTGGTCGCGATGCCCCAGTCGGCGCCCAGCGCTTTGCGGACTCCGGCTGCCATCTGGCCCGCGACCTGCGGATCCACCGCTCCGCGTTGGGCCAGCAGGGTGGCATCGACGCCCAGCAGCTGATGCTTCAGTTCGGTTGCGTAGGCGGTGATCGAGCCCCGGAACACCCGGGACGCGCCGGGTACCCCGGTGATCTCCGCCGCTACCAGGCCACCGGTCAGCGACTCCGCGACGGCAAGGGTCTCTCCCCTCACGGTCAGTAGTCGCACCAGTTCGGTGGCCCTGGAACTCACGCTTCCTTCTCCTCCAACGCTGCCGCCCGCTCGGCGATTCCCCGCCGGCGCAGCACAATGGCTTGTCTTATGTAGTCGAGGCCCGTGACGACGGTGAGGACGACCGCCGCGGCCATCACCCAGAAGCGCAGGCTGGCGAGCCACCCGGTCAGGGCCAGGACGTACATCCCGACGGCCACGCCCTGGGTGAGCGTCTTCAGCTTGCCGCCTCGGCTGGCGGGGATGACACCGTAGCGAATGACCAGAAAACGCAGCAGGGTGATGCCGAGTTCCCGGCCGAGGATGACGGCCGTCACCCACCACGGCAGATCGCCGAGGCCGGACAGGCAGATGAGCGCCGCACCCATGATCGCCTTGTCGGCGATGGGGTCGGCGATCTTCCCGAAGTCGGTGACCAGGTTGTAGGTGCGCGCCAGGTGACCGTCGAACAGATCGGTGATCATGGCGATGGCGAAGGCCGCCCAGGCCAGGGAGCGCCAGGCCGGGTCATAGCCGCCGTCGGCCAGCATCAGCGCCACGAAGCCGGGCACCAGGACGAGCCGGAGCATCGTCAGCAGATTGGCGACGTTCCAGACGCTCGCCTGGTTGACGGCCGCCGCCGCGATCTTCCCGCCGCGCGGCGGTTTGCCGCCCTCGGGAGCCGTGGCCGGAGCCGAAGCAGAACCGGAGACCTCGGACGGGGTTCCGCCGTCGGCAGCGGCGGCGGGGCCCCGTGCGCCCTGCGCGCCGGAGGAGCCGCCCGCGGCGGATGCCGGGACTCCGGTCATCTGCCCGCCTCCTCACTACACGCGAGCGAGCCGGTCAGCGGCTCGGCCACCAGGTCGACGCCTTCGGTGCCGACCACCTTCGCCTCGACCATACGTCCGACGCTCAGACCTGCGCCGCTCGTGAGGAGCACCTGGCCGTCGGTCTCCGGCGCCTGGTGCGCGCCGCGGCCGTGGACGCCCTCCTCCTCGTCCACGGACTCCACCAGGACCTGGACGGTCTCGCCGACGCGTTCCTCGGCGCGCTGCGAGACGAGTTCCTCGGCGAGCCGGGAGACGTGGGCCAGGCGCTCGGCGACGACGTCCTCGTCCAGCTTGTTGTCGTACGTCGCCGCTTCCGTGCCCTCCTCGTCCGAGTAGCCGAAGACACCGATGGCGTCCAGCCGGGCGCCGTTCAGGAAGCGCTCCAGTTCGGCCAGGTCGGACTCGGACTCGCCGGGGAAGCCGACGATGAAGTTGGAGCGCACACCGGCCTCGGGGGCCTTGCTCCGGATGGTGTCGAGCAGTTCCAGGAAGCGGTCGGTGTCGCCGAAGCGGCGCATGGCGCGCAGCACGCCGGGCGCGGAGTGCTGGAAGGACAGGTCGAAGTACGGGGCGACCTTCGGCGTGGAGGTCAGGACGTCGATGAGTCCCGGGCGCATCTCGGCCGGCTGGAGGTAGCTCACCCGCACCCGCTCGATGCCGTCGACCTCGGCCAGCTCCGGCAGCAGGGACTCCAGCAGGCGGATGTCGCCGAGGTCCTTGCCGTAGGAGGTGTTGTTCTCGGAGACCAGCATGATCTCCTTCACGCCCTGCTCGGCCAGCCAGCGGGTCTCGTTCAGGACGTCGCTGGGGCGGCGGGAGATGAAGGAGCCGCGGAAGGAGGGGATGGCGCAGAAGGAGCAGCGCCGGTCGCAGCCCGAGGCGAGCTTGACCGAGGCGACCGGGGAGCCGTCGAGACGGCGGCGCAGCGGCGCACGGGGGCCCGAGGCGGGCGCGACGCCCTCCGGGAGGTCGGCCGGGCCGTGCCCGGGCAGCGCGACGGACGCTGCCGACTCCTGGCGCTCGGCGGGGCTGATCGGCAGCAGCTTGCGCCGGTCGCGGGGGGTGTGGGCGGCGTGGATGCCGCCGGAGAGGATGGTCTGGAGGCGGTCGGAGATGTTCGTGTAGTCGTCGAAGCCGAGGACACCGTCGGCCTCGGGCAGCGCCTCGGCCAGTTCCTTGCCGTACCGCTCGGCCATGCAGCCCACCGCCACGACGGCCTGGGTTCTGCCGTGGCTCTTGAGGTCGTTGGCCTCCAGCAGCGCGTCGACGGAGTCCTTCTTGGCGGCCTCCACGAAGCCACAGGTGTTGACCACGGCGACGTCGGCGTCCGCGGCGTCCTCGACGAGCTGCCAGCCGTCCGCCTCCAAACGGCCTGCGAGCTCCTCGGAATCCACCTCGTTACGAGCGCAGCCGAGAGTGACGAGTGCGACGGTACGGCGTTCAGGCATGGGCTCAAGACTACTTCGTCTCACGGACAGCCCACGTCGACGGGGTTGGCCGATCGTGGCCGACTCCGTCACACGTCCGTCCCGCGGGCCCCTCGTCAGCCCGCGACCGGGTCGCCCTTCGTGTAGGTGAGGCGCTCCACGGCGCCGGGCCGGAAGGTGTCCTCGATCTTCTTGCCGTTGACGTACAGCTCGATCGCTCCGGCGTCGCCGAGGATCAGGTTGATCTTGGAGCTGTCCTGGAAGGTCTTGGACTCGCCCTTCTTCAGCAGCCCGTCGTAGAGCATCCGGCCGTTGTGGTCCTTGGCCGAGATCCAGCTGCGTCCGTTGGGCGCGCTGACCTGGACGGTGACCTTGTCCTGGGGCGCGGCGGCGATGGCGCTGTCGGAGGGCTCGCCGGTCGGTGTGGCGGGCTTGTCCTTCTTCGGCGTGGGCGAGGCGGACTTGCCGGGCGTGGGGCTCTGGCCCTCGGCGACCTGCGACTTGGCGTCGCCGGAGGCTCCGCCGCCCTTGAAGGCGGTGAACCCGACGAAGCCGATCACGACGACGATCGCGGCGACCATCGCGGCGGTCCAGTTCGGGCCGCGCCGCTCCGGCCGGATCCGCTCCGCCTCGAACAGGGGTGCGGCGGGGGTTGGTGCGGGCCGGCCGCCGTGCTCGGCGTCGTACTGCGCGATCAGCGGCTCGGGGTCGAGGTGGACGGCCCTGGCCAGCGTGCGGATGTGCCCGCGGGCGTACACATCGCCGCCGCAGGGGGCGAAGTCGTCCGCCTCGATGGCGCGCACGATGGCGATTCGGACACGAGTGGCAGTGCTGACGTCGTCCACGGTGAGCCCGGCCGCGATCCGCGCCTGCTGGAGGGCGCGGCCCACGGAGGGTCGGGCTTCCTGGGACTCGTCTCGGAACGGACGCTCGTCTTCAGGGGAGTTGCCGATGGACACGGGGGCGCCTTTCGAGCGTGTAGCCACCTGTGCTGGAAGCTCAGTCTAGGGGGGGTGCGAAAGGGTGGGACAACCGGACGGTAGGACATTTGTGCGCCATCGGAATGGCCGGACTATCCGATGGTTTGACAGGCTGGTACCCCATGATGGGGCGCCTACCTGTCCTTTCGCTCAACTGGACGTACGACAAAGGGGAACGGTTGCCCACCGGTCGCTAACGGGTGGGTCACGGCGCCCCCGCCACCCGGCGTAACCCGCGTCCGCCGAACGGCCCTTCGCACCTCACCCCTCAGACTCCCCGCGGATCACGGCGAGCACACCGTCCAGCTCGTCGGGCTTCACCAGAACGTCACGCGCCTTGGAGCCCTCGCTCGGCCCCACGATGTTGCGGGACTCCATGAGGTCCATGAGCCGTCCGGCCTTGGCGAAGCCGACGCGCAGCTTGCGCTGGAGCATCGACGTCGAGCCGAACTGGGTGGAGACGACCAGCTCGGCCGCCTGGCACAGCAGGTCGAGGTCGTCGCCGATGTCCTCGTCGATCTCCTTCTTCTGCTTGGTGCCCACGGTGACGTCGTCCCGGAAGACCGGCGCCATCTGCTCCTTGCAGTGCCGGACGACGGCCGCGACCTCCTCCTCGGTCACGAACGCGCCCTGCATACGCGTGGGCTTGTTCGCGCCCATCGGCAGGAACAGGCCGTCGCCCTTGCCGATCAGCTTCTCGGCGCCGGGCTGGTCGAGGATGACCCGGGAGTCGGCGAGCGAGGAGGTGGCGAAGGCCAGCCGGGAGGGCACGTTGGCCTTGATCAGACCGGTGACCACGTCGACCGAGGGGCGCTGGGTGGCGAGCACCAGGTGGATGCCGGCCGCGCGCGCGAGCTGTGTGATGCGCACGATCGCGTCCTCCACGTCCCGCGGCGCGACCATCATGAGGTCGGCCAGCTCGTCCACGATCACCAGCAGGTACGGGTACGGCTGCAACTCGCGCTCGCTGCCCTCGGGCGGCTTGGCCTTGCCCTCGCGCACCGCGCGGTTGAAGTCGTCGATGTGCCGGTATCCGTAGGCGGCCAGGTCGTCGTAGCGGAGGTCCATCTCGCGGACCACCCATTGCAGCGCCTCGGCGGCCCGCTTGGGGTTGGTGATGATCGGCGTGATCAGGTGCGGGATGCCCTCGTAGGCGGTCAGCTCCACGCGCTTGGGGTCGACCAGGATCATCCGGACGTCCTCCGGGGTCGCCCGCATCATCACCGAGGTGATCAGGCAGTTGATGCAGGACGACTTGCCGGAGCCGGTGGCGCCGGCGACCAGCATGTGCGGCATCTTCGCCAGCGAGTGCATGACGTACCCGCCCTCGACGTCCTTGCCGAAGGCGACCAGCATCGGGTCGTCGTCCTCCGCCGACTCCGCGAGCCGCAGCACGTCACCGAGGTTGACCATCTCCCGGTCGGTGTTCGGGATCTCGATGCCGACCGCGGACTTGCCGGGGATCGGGCTGATGATCCGCACGTCCGGGCTGGCCACCGCGTAGGCGATGTTCTTGGTCAGCGCGGTGATCCGCTCGACCTTCACGGCGGGGCCGAGTTCGACCTCGTAGCGGGTGACCGTCGGGCCGCGGGTGAAGCCGGTGACGCGCGCGTCGACCTTGAA
Organism: Streptomyces corchorusii; assembly: GCF_001514055.1. Taxonomy (NCBI): domain Bacteria; kingdom Bacillati; phylum Actinomycetota; class Actinomycetes; order Kitasatosporales; family Streptomycetaceae; genus Streptomyces; species Streptomyces corchorusii. The sequence continues at coordinate 345,379 of NZ_KQ948361.1, forward strand.
CTCGGTGAAGACCTGGGTGAGCGAGGCGACGACGGCGTCGTTGGCCGCGCTGCGGGCCTTGCCGGGGCCGCCGCGCTGGAGCAGGTCCAGCGAGGGCAGCGCGTAGGTGATGTCGCCGGACAGCTGGAGCTGCTCCGCGCGCGCGGGCAGGTCGCGGGGTTCCTCCGGGGCCTTCTTGGTCAGGTCCGGGACGGAGCCGGTCGTCAGCTTCTCCTGCTGGGGGCGGGCCGCCGGGACCGGCTTGGGGGCAGGAGCGGGGTCCTGCTCGTCGGCGGGCGCCGGCGCGGGCACCGGGGTGGTGTCCTCGCGTTCGCCCGCGCTCACCCCCTGGGTGAGGTCGGCGACGAGCGGGGACGGCGGCATGCCGTGCAGGACGGCGCCGTCGAGCGCGGCGGCAGCCGCCGCCGCGACGTCCACGGCGTCCATCTGCCGCTGCGGGTCCGGCTGGGGCACCGCGGAGCGCCTGGGGCGCCCGCGGCGCTGCGAGAGGGCGTCCTCCTCGGCGCTGTCGGGGTCGTACGCCTGCGGGGCGGCGGAGCGTCGGCGGGGGCGCGCGGGCGTCGCCTCGCGCCACTGCTCGTCGTAGTACTCCTCCCCGAACCGGTCCTCCTCCGGATCGCGCAGCAGGCCCAGGTGCACGCCGAGCGTCCGCAGCCGCTGCGGGATGGCGTTGACCGGGGTGGCGGTCACCACGAGCAGTCCGAAGACGGTCAGCAGCACCAGCAGCGGTACGGCGAGCACCTCGGTCATGGTGTACGTCAGCGGGGTGGCGGCTGCCCAGCCGATGAGACCGCCGGCGTCCCTTATGCCCTGCATGCCGTCGCTGCGCGCGGGCGAGCCGCAGGCGATGTGGACCTGGCCGAGCACGCCGACGACGAGCGCGGACAGGCCGATCACGATCCGCCCGTTGGCCTCCGGCTGTTCCGGGTGCCGGATGAACCGGACGGCGATCACCGCGAGCAGTATCGGCACCAGCAGGTCGAGCCGGCCGAAGGCGCCGGTGACCAGGATCTCGACCAGGTCGCCGACGGGGCCGCGCAGGTCCGCCCAGGTGCCGGCGGCGACGATCAGGGCGATGCCGAGCAGCAGCAGCGCGATGCCGTCCTTGCGGTGGGCCGGGTCGAGGTTCTTCGCGCCCTGCCCTATGCCGCGGAAGACGGCGCCGACGGCGTGCGCCAGGCCGAGCCAGAGGGCGCGCACGAGCCGGTACAGGCCCCCGGCAGGCGCGGGCGCCGGCTTGGCGGGCACGGCCTTCCTCGCCGGGGCCTTCTTGGCGGGCGCCTTCCTGGCCGGGGCTTTCCTCGGGGCGGCCTTCTTCGTCGGAGCCTTCGCGGGAGCCGCCGCCTTCTTGGCGGGCTGCTTCTTGGCTGCGGAGGGACGTGAGGCCATGGTGTGAGGTTACCGGGGGAGACGACAGCGGACACGTGTGCCCACAGCTTCACCCGTTCGTGTCGTGCCTGCCGGGGCCCGGAACTGACGCACACTCATCCGTGACCTCGGTTCCGGTGCGCGTCGGTTCCGCCTGTACGTCAGTTCTGCGAGGGCACCGAGGCACCGGCGCCGCCCGCGCCCGGCTCCAGGGCGTCGAGCGCACGGCGCAACCCGGTGAGTTTGCGCTCCAGATGGGCCGCCGTGGCCACCGCGGCGGCGTCCGCGGAGTCGTCGTCCAGCTGCTTGGACAGCGCCTCCGCCTGCTCCTCGACGGCCGCGAGCCGCGCGGACAGCTCGGCGAGGAGCCCGGCCGGCTCCTTGCCGGCGGCTTCGCCCTTGGCGCCGCCCTCCAACTGGAGCCGCAGCAGCGCCGCCTGCTCCCGCAGCTGGCAGTTCTTCATGTACAGCTCGACGAAGACCGAGACCTTCGCACGCAGCACCCACGGGTCGAACGGCTTGCTGATGTAGTCCACCGCGCCCGCCGCGTAGCCCCGGAAGGTGTGGTGCGGGCCGTGGTTGATCGCCGTGAGGAAGATGATCGGGATGTCCCGGGTGCGCTCGCGCCGCTTGATGTGCGCGGCGGTCTCGAACCCGTCCATGCCCGGCATCTGGACATCCAGCAGAATGACCGCGAAATCGTCCGTGAGCAGCGCTTTGAGCGCTTCCTCCCCGCTCGATGCCCGCACCAGCGTCTGATCGAGCGCAGAGAGGATGGCCTCCAGCGCCAGCAGATTCTCCGGCCGGTCATCGACCAGGAGGATCTTGGCCTTCTGCACCATGGCCCGCCCTCCTCGCCCCGGCGGTACACCGGGCGCCGCCCCAGGGGACGACTCCCTTTCGCCGCCCGTCCTTGTGCCGGTCATCGTAGCCGCACCCCGCCCGTCGCCACACCCTGTCACCGCGATGTCACTGTGCACATAGCGGAAACGCGGCGAGACCCCGGATGGTTCCCGGAATCCGGGATTCCGCCGCGTACCCGGCCTTCATCATGCCGCAACTCCCCGGGGCCCCCGAAGGTTCCCCCGGCGTTCACCGCACACCCGTCCGATCCGCTCACCCTGGGCACCCCGCGGTCACTCCGCGGTCATCCACTGGCGCATCACCGACAGCAGGTGATCAGGATCGACCGGCTTGGTGACGTAGTCGGAGGCGCCCGACTCGATCGCCTTCTCCCGGTCGCCCTTCATCGCCTTCGCGGTGAGCGCGATGATCGGCAGCCCCGCGAACTGCGGCATCCTGCGGATCGCCGTGGTCGTCGCGTACCCGTCCATCTCCGGCATCATGATGTCCATCAGGACGACCGCCACGTCGTCGTGCTGCTCCAGCACCTCGATGCCCTCGCGGCCGTTCTCCGCGTACAGCACCGACAGGCCGTGCTGCTCCAGGACGCTGGTCAGCGCGAACACGTTGCGGATGTCGTCGTCGACGATCAGCACCTTCTCGCCGCCGAACCGCACCGCGCGGCCCTGCTGCGGCGCGTGCTCCTGCTCCGGCACCGCCGTCCACTGCTCGGGCCGCTGCCCGTCCTCCGGCCGGCTCCGCCGCCGGCGCCTGAAGAGCGCGGCGGCGCCGTTCTGCGTCTCCCGGTACGACTTCACCTCGGCCGGCGTCTCGATCTCCACCGCCGACAGCTCCGAGGACAGGTGCGCCTCGGAGGCGACCAGGTCGCCGGCCTCCAGCGCGGGCACGGACTGCTGGTAGCCCTGCGGCGGCAGTTCGCTCGGGTGCAGCGGCAGGTAGAGCGTGAACGTCGAGCCACGGCCCGGTTCACTCTGCGCGTGGATCTCACCGCCGAGCAGCTGCGCGATCTCCCGCGAGATCGACAGGCCGAGGCCGGTGCCGCCGTACTTGCGGCTGGTGGTGCCGTCGGCCTGCTTGAACGCCTCGAAGATCACCCGCATCTTGCTGGCCGCGATGCCGATACCGGTGTCGGTCACCGAGAACGCGATCAGCTCACCGCCCGGATCACGCAGCGAACCGGCCTCCAGCAGCTGTTCCCGGATGGACTGCGGCACACTCGCGCCCGCGGGCCGGATCACCAGCTCCACCGACCCGGAGTCGGTGAACTTCACCGCGTTGGACAGCAGGTTGCGCAGCACCTGGAGCAGCCGCTGCTCGTCGGTGTGCAGGGTCGCCGGCAGCTCCGGGGAGACCCGGACGGACAGGTCCAGGCCCTTCTCCGCGGTCAGCGGCCGGAAGGTGGCCTCCACGTAGTCCACGAGCTGGACGAGCGCGATCCGCGTCGGGGAGACGTCCATCTTGCCCGCCTCGACCTTCGACAGGTCCAGGATGTCGTTGATCAGCTGGAGCAGGTCCGAGCCGGCGCCGTGGATGGTCTCGGCGAACTCGACCTGCTTGGGCGAGAGGTTGCCCTCGGCGTTGTCGGCGAGCAGCTTCGCCAGGATCAGCAGCGAGTTGAGCGGGGTGCGCAGCTCGTGCGACATGTTGGCGAGGAACTCGCTCTTGTAGCGCATCGAGACCGCGAGCTGCTCGGCACGCTCCTCCAGGACCTGCCGGGCCTCCTCGATCTCGGTGTTCTTCACCTCGATGTCCCGGTTCTGCCGGGCCAGCAGCTCGGCCTTCTCCTCCAGTTCGGCGTTGGAGGCCTGGAGCGCCTTCTGCCGGTTCTCCAGCTCGGCCGACCGCTCCCGCAGCTGCTCGGTCAGCTCCTGCGACTGCTTGAGCAGCTGTTCGGTCTTGGTGTTGACCGAGATGGTGTTGACGCTGGTCGCGATCATCTCGGCGATCTGGTTGAGGAAGTCCTTCTGGATGTGCGTGAACGGCGTGAAGGACGCCAGCTCGATCACCCCGAGCACCTTGCCCTCGAACAGCACCGGCAACACGATGACCTGCGCGGGCGGCGCCTCGCCGAGCCCCGAGGAGATCTTCAGATAACCGCTCGGCGCGTCCGAGACCAGGATCGTGCGCTTCTCCTGCGCGGCCGTGCCGACCAGCGCCTCACCGGGCCGGAACGACGTCGGCATGGAGCCCATCGAGTAGCCGTACGAGCCGAGCATCCGCAGCTCGTAGTCGTCCTCGCCGTTGCCGACGCCCTTGCCCTCCATGAGCGGCATCGCCACGAAGAACGCGCCGTGCTGCGCGGACACCACCGGCGTCAGCTCGCTCATGATCAGCGAAGCCACGTCCTCCAGGTCCCGGCGGCCCTGCATGAGGGCCGAGATCCGGGCCAGGTTGCCCTTGAGCCAGTCCTGCTCCTTGTTGGCGATCGTGGTGTCGCGCAGGTTGGCGATCATCTTGTTGATGTAGTCCTGAAGCTCCTGGATCTCGCCGGACGCGTCCACGTCGATCTTCAGGTTCAGGTCGCCGCGGGTCACCGCGGTCGCCACCCGCGCGATGGCCCGCACCTGCCGGGTCAGGTTCCCGGCCATCTCGTTCACGGACTCGGTCAGGTCCCGCCAGGTGCCGTCGACGTCACGCACGCGTGCCTGACCGCCCAGCTGGCCTTCCGTACCCACCTCGCGGGCCACCCGGGTGACCTCCTCGGCGAAGCTGGACAGCTGGTCGACCATCGTGTTGATCGTCGTCTTCAACTCAAGGATCTCGCCGCGCGCGTCAATGTCGATCTTCTTCGTCAGGTCGCCCTTGGCGATGGCCGTGGTGACCATGGCGATGTTGCGCACCTGGCCGGTCAGGTTGGACGCCATCTGGTTCACCGACTCGGTGAGGTCCTTCCAGGTGCCGGCCACACCCGGCACGTGCGCCTGGCCGCCCAGGATGCCGTCCGTGCCGACCTCACGGGCCACCTTGGTGACCTGGTCGGCGAACGAACTCAGCGTCTTCACCATGGTGTTGATGGTGTCGGCGAGCTGCGCGACCTCACCGCGCGCCTCGATCGTCACCTGCTGCGTCAGGTCGCCGTTGGCGACGGCCGCGGCCACCTGGGAGATGTTCCGCACCTGCATGGTCAGGTTGTTGGCCATCAGGTTGACGTTGTTGCTGAGGTCCTTCCAGATGCCCGTGACGCCCGGCACGTGCGCCTGACCGCCCAGGATGCCCTCGGTGCCCACCTCACGGGCCACCCGGGTCACCTGCTCGGCGAAGCTGGACAGCTGGTCGACCATCGTGTTGACCGTCGTGACGAGCTCAAGGATCTCGCCCTTCGCGTCAACAGTGATCTTCTTCGACAGGTCGCCCTTGGCGACCGCCGTCGTCACCTCGGCGATGTTGCGCACCTGGATGGTCAGGTTGTTCGCCATGAAGTTCACGGACTGCGTGAGGTCCTTCCAGGTGCCGGAGACACCCTGCACCTCGGCCTGGCCGCCGAGCATGCCCTCCGTACCCACCTCACGGGCCACCCGCGTGACCTCCTGGGCGAACGACGACAGCTGGTCGACCATCGTGTTCAGGGTGTTCTTCAGCTCCAGGATCTCCCCGCGCGCGTCCACGGTGATCTTCTGGGACAGGTCACCGCGTGCCACGGCGGTGGCGACCTGCGCGATGTTGCGCACCTGGGCCGTGAGGTTGCCCGCCATGCCGTTCACGGAGTCGGTCAGGTCCCGCCACACACCGGCCACACCGGGCACCTGCGCCTGCCCGCCCAGGCGGCCCTCCGTACCCACGTCCCGCGCGACGCGGGTCACCTGGTCGGCGAAGGCGGACAGCTGGTCCACCATCGTGTTGATCGTGTTCTTCAGCTCAAGGATCTCGCCGCGCGCGTCCACGTCGATCTTCTGCGACAGGTCACCGCGCGCCACGGCCGTCGTCACCTGGGCGATCTGCCGCACCTGGGACGTCAGGTTGCCGGCCATGAAGTTGACGGAGTCCGTCAGCTCCTTCCACGTACCGGAGACGCCGTCCACCCGGGCCTGACCGCCCAGCCGGCCCTCCGTACCCACGTCCCGGGCCATCCGCGTGACCTGGTCGGCGAAGCTCGACAGCTGGTCCACCATCGTGTTCACGGTGTTCTTCAGCTGGAGCATCTCACCGGACACGTCCACGGTGACCTTCTGCGACAGGTCGCCGTTGGCCACCGCCGTGGTCACCTGGGCGATGTTGCGCACCTGCCCGGTGAGGTTGCGGAACGCGGTGTTGACCGAGTCCGTCAAGTCCTTCCAGGTACCGGCCGCCCCCGGCACCTGCGCCTGGCCGCCCAGCTCGCCCTCGACACCGATCTCCCGGGCGACCCGCGTCACCTCGGCACCGAACGCCGACAGCTGGTCCACCATGCCGTTGACGGTGTTCTTCAGCTCCAGCATCTCGCCGGCCACGTCCACGGTGACCTTCTGCGACAGATCACCGCTGGCCACCGCGGTCGTCACCGCGGCGATGTCCCGCACCTGGGTGGTCAGGTTCCGGAACACCGTGTTGACGGAGTCCGTCAGGTCCTTCCACGTACCCGCCGCGCCCGGCACGTTCGCCTGCCCGCCGAGCCGCCCCTCCGCGCCGACCTCGTTCGCCACCCGCGTGACCTCGTCAGCGAAGATCCGCAGCGTCTCGGTCATCTGGTTGATCGTCTCGGCGAGCTGCGCCACCTCACCGCGCGCCGGCACCGTCACCTTCTGCGACAGGTCGCCGTTCGCCACGGCGGTCGTCACCTGGGAGATCCCACGCACCTGCGCGGTCAGGTTGCCCGCCATCGTGTTGACGGAGTCCGTCAGCTCCTTCCACACGCCGGCCACCTCGGGCACCTGCGCCCGGCCGCCCAGGATGCCCTCCGTGCCCACCTCCCGGGCCACCCGCGTGACCTCGGAGGAGAACGCCGAGAGCTGGTCCACCATCGTGTTGACGGTGTTCTTCAGCTCCAGCATCTCGCCGGCGACATGGACGGTCACCTTCCGGGACAGGTCACCCCTGGCCACCGCCGTCGTCACCAGGGCGATGTCGCGCACCTGGGCGGTCAGCCGGTCCGCCATCGTGTTGACGGACTCGGTCAGGTCCTTCCACGAACCGGACATACCGCGCACCCGGGCCTGACCGCCGAGCTTGCCCTCGGTGCCGACCTCGCTGGCCACGCGCGTGACCTCGTCCGTGAACGTCGACAACTGGTCGACCAGGTTGTTGACGGTACGGCCGACCTTCAGGAACTCACCCCGCAGCGGATGCCCCGTACCGCCGTCCGGCGCCTGCGTCCGCAGCTCCATCCGCGGCGACAGATCGCCCTCGGCGACCGCGGTGAGCACCCGGCTGACCTCCGAGACCGGCCGGACGAGGTCGTCCACCAGCGCGTTGGAGTTGTCGATGGCCGTCGCCCAGGAGCCCTCACAGGCCCCCGTCTCCAGCCGCTCCGTGAGTTTTCCCTCACGCCCCACCATGCGCCGCACCCGCGACAGCTCACCGGTCAGATGCAGGTTCCGGTCGGCCACCTCGTTGAAGACGGCCGCGATCTCCGACATCACGCCGTCCCCGGAGACCGTGAGCCGCTTGCGGAAGTTCCCGTCGCGCATCGACACGAGGGCCGCCAGCAGCCGATTCAGGGCAACCGTGTCCACCGTGGTGGTGCCGCCGCTCCTGCCCAGGGACGATTCGCCTTTCGCGCGCGTCCTCGTGCCTCGCGTCGCCGCGCCAGACTCCACTGTGTCCCTCCCGGAGGGGTAGACCGTTACTGCTGTGCTCGATCGCTTCGGCCCGGCCTGCCGGTCATCGGCATACCGGTTGCTTCCACGTACCGGTTACTGCTGCGTATTCCTGCCAGACGGGATCTGGCCACACGAGAGGCTGCTGCCCGCCGTACACGGAACGCACGCAACCCGACCCGACCTTCGTCAGAAGCCTGCCCAGTGTTTCACCCCGGCCGAACCAGGCCATAACAGTTCGGCAGCTTCGCACATCGTCCGCACACCCTGGGGGCGTAAACACCGGCGACCGGCATCCGCTGGGACCGCGAAGGTAAGTAACCTTGCATGCGGCTGTCCAGCCGCACCGGTCCGACCGGTCTGGGCGGTGGCACGAGTACGAGCGGGCATCGGAGGGGCGGCCGGACACCATGACCACCGGACTGATCCCCGGGGGACATCCCCCGGAGCCACAGCCGACCGGCGAGCTGATGCCGCAGCAGCGGAGCGAGCCGGCCGGCCACGCAGCCCTGCATGTCGACAACCGGCCGAGGAGTTCTGTGATCACCGCGCGCGCGGCTGCCAGTTTCGAGCCCGTCGGACGATCGGTCGCGACCGCCCGGTCCTTCGTCCGCGACACCCTCCAGGGCTGGGGGTTCGCCGACATCGTCGACGACGCGGTCGTCCTCACCAGCGAACTGGTGACCAACGCCGTCGTCCACGCGGGCACGCACGCGGAAGTGCTGTGCCTGCGCACCGAGGACGGCGTGCGCATCGAGGTCTCCGACCGCTACCCGGAGCGCGAGGTCCCCCTCCAGAGCTCCGCCGTCGCCATGAGCAGCCCCGACCGCGAAGGCGGTCGCGGCCTCCAGCTCTGCGCGGCCCTGGCCACCCGCTGGGGCGTGGACTACACCCCCACCCACAAGAACGTCTGGTTCCAGCTCAACCTGCCCGAACGCCCGGTCGGCACCCGCACCGCCGGCCCGGCCCTGCCCGCCGACCTCCTCCCGCTGGCCGACGGCCGCGTCCGCGTCGCCGTCCTCCAGGTCGACCGGAAGGGCGGCATCAGCGCCTGGAACGAGGACGCCGAGGAGCTGTTCGGCTACCCGTCCTCCGACGTCATCGGCAAGCCCCTCGTCGACCTGGCCGCCTGGCCGCACACCCCGGGCACCGGCACCGGCATCGCCGAGGCCCTCCAGCTCTCCCGCTGGGAGGGCACCTACGGCATCCGCGGCGCCGACGGCCGCGTGGCCCAGGTGTACGCCTCCCACCTCAGGGTCCGCGACACCGGCGGCGAGCCCTCCACCGTCTGCCTCCTCGTCCGCGACCACGAGCGCGCCGTCCTGCAAACCCCCTCCCGCGTCCCGGCCACCGACCCGGCCCCGTCCGCCGACGGGCAGAGCGCCGACCCCTTCGAGGTGTTCATCGGCTCCCCCGCCCCGGACGACCTAGACGGCCTCCTCCAGCGCACGGTGGAACGCGCCCGCGACATGCTCGACGGCGACTCCGCGTTCCTGCTGCTCGCCACCGACGACGAGACGGAACTGGAGGTCCGCGCCTCCACCGGCCTGCCCTCCGCCCGCCAGCGCTTCGCGCGCGTGCCCGTCGAAGCGGGCCCCGGCCGCTACGGCTCCGCCCGCATGCCCGCCGTCCACGACGACCTCGCCGCCGTCCCCGGCGCCGTGCCCCTGCTCGCCGGAACCGGCATGCGCTCCGTCGTCACCGTCCCGCTCAAGGTCGAGGGCCGCCTCACCGGCTCCCTCGGCGTCGCCGCCGAGGCGCCCGGCCGCTACACCAACGAGGAGGCGCTGCGCCTCCAGTTCGCCGCCGACCGCATCGCCCTGGCCGTCGAGTCGGCCCGCCTCGGCGAACTGGAACGGCTGCGCCGCGGCTCCCTGAGCTTCCTGGTCGAGGCCTCCGACCTGCTGGCCGGCACCCTGGACCGCGACCAGACCCTCGCCCTGATGGCCCAGATGACGGTCCCGACGCTGGCCACCTGGTGCGCGGTCTACACGATCGCCGACCAGGCCTCCGAGCCGTACCTGTCGTACGTCCTGCACGAGGACGAGGAACTCATCGACGGCATCAAGTCGCTGCTGTCGAAGGTCCCCCCGCCGGACCCGGTGCCGACGCCCGGCGCCCGCGTGTGGACGGCCCCCGGCGAGATCGCCCACCAGGCCGCCCTGCGCACCTCCATGCGCAGCCTGGGCCTGGCCGGCGGCCCCACGCACCAGATCGCCTCCGGCATCGGCCCGACGCTCGCGACGGCCTCCGCGGTCGGCGGCGAGACGGTCGTCCTGCCGCTCGTCGCGCGCAACCGTGTCATCGGCATGCTGACCCTCGGCAAGCCCACCGACGAGCACTTCCGCCAGGAAATCCTGGAACTCGCCGAGGACTTGAGCCGCCGGGCCGCCCTCGCCCTGGACAACGCCCGCCTGTACTCGGAGCGCACGGCCATCAGCCAGTCCCTCCAGCGCAGCCTGCTCCCGCCGGGCCTGCCGCAGATCGACGGCGTCGAGGTCGAGGTCATCTACCGCGCGGCCGGCGAGGGCAACGAGGTCGGCGGTGACTTCTACGACCTCTTCCCCATCGGCGACGGCGCGTACGGCTTCGCCATCGGCGACGTCTGCGGTACGGGCCCCAACGCGGCGGCGGTCACCGGCCTGGCCCGGCACGCCCTGCGCCTGCTGGCCCGCGAGGGCCTGTCCGGCCCGGCCGTGCTGGAGCGCCTGAACTCCGCGATCCTCGACGAGGGCGACCGCAGCCGCTTCCTGACCCTCCTCTACGGCGAGATGCGCCCACAGGAGGACGGCAGCGCCGAGCTGAAGGTGGTCTGCGCCGGCCACCCGCTCCCGCTGCGCCTGCGCCAGGACGGCACGGTGACGGCCGCGGCCGAACCCCAGCCGCTGCTCGGCGTCATCGAGGACCTGGAGCTGTACGAGGAGACGGTCACGCTCGACCCGGGCGACGTGCTGCTGTGCGTCACGGACGGCGTCACCGAACGCCGGGAGGGCTCGCGCATGCTGGGCGACGACGGCCTCGCCGACGTCCTCACGACGTGCACGGGTCTGACGGCGGGCGCGGTCGCGGCACGCATCATGCGCGCGGTCGAGCGTTTCGCCTCCGACGCCCCCTCCGACGACATGGCGATTCTGGCGATGCGGGTCCCGGGAATCCACAAGGAGGCCTGAGCAAGCACGAAAATGCCCCACCCGGGAAGGGTGGGGCATTTTTGCTGGAGCCCCCAAACGGAATCGAACCGTTGACCTTCTCCTTACCATGGAGACGCTCTGCCGACTGAGCTATAGGGGCCTGTCGTTTTCGAGGTTTCCCTCGCGGCGACGAAGAAACTGTACCCCGAGCAGGCCCGAGTTCCCAAATTCGTGCGCTGTCCGGTCAGAAGGCGGGCTGAAGCAGACCGCCCAGGGCGTTGCAGGCGGACACCATGCGGTGCATCTCCCGCTTGGTGAGCGTGGCGTCCACGGGCAGCGCGAGCGTTTCGTCGGCGGCCAGCTCGGTCTGCGGCAACGACACGCACCGGCGGAATTCCGGGAGCCGGTGCACGGGCGTCTTCACCGGCACCCGGCACTCGACTCCCTTGGCCCGTACGGCCCGCGCGAAGGCGTCCCGGTCCGGCCGGCCGTTCCCCGGCACCCGCACGACGTACTGCTGATAGGTGTGCCCGTCCCCACCGTCCGGCGTCCGTACGCCCTTCAACTTGGCGTCGAGATAGGCCGCGCGCTGCCTGCGCTGCGCTATCTCGTCGTACGGTGCCTCGGACTCGCCCTGCTCCAGCACCAGCAACCCGTGCCGCTGCCCCAGCGCGTGCAACCGCCCGATGTCGGCCCGCCGTCCGAAGCGGTGGACGACAACCACCGCGGCCGTACGTGCGGTTACGGCCGCCTCGACCGCGTCCGGGTCGAGGCAGTAGGTCACGGGATCTATGTCCGCGAACACCGGGAGCGCGCCCGCCAGGGTCACGGCCTCGGCGACCTCGACGTTCCCGAAGGCCGGTACGACGACCTCGTCACCGGCTCCTACGCCGGCGGCCCTGAGCATTGCTGCGGTTCCCATGTCTGGGATGCTGGGCTCGCAACGTGAACGACACGTTACGCACAACAGAAAAAGGCCGGACCCTGAACCGAAGTTCAGGATCCGACCTTTTCAAAAATTG
>NZ_KQ948362.1:0-32362 GCF_001514055.1 Streptomyces corchorusii
TCACCCATACCGGACTCACCATCCACCCAACCCCACAGAACTAACGAAAAGATCAGTAGCAGGCTTCTTCGACGTTCCAGACGCGGCCGACGGTGGGGGCGTGGCGCGGGATCAGCAGCACGCCACCCGCGCAGCGGGCAGCCGTGCGTTCTCGTTGGTCGATAGATGTCCGATCCGTGACGTCGGTCACGGCGATCCGCCGATCAACCAGCGATCCTAGTAGACCGACGTAGTCGGATATGCATGCTTTATCGCTTTTGCCTGAATGCGCATCCTGTCGTGCGTACGGGAACTCCGCCTGGACGGCCTGCATAGCAACTGCCCCGTGCTGGACGGCTTCTGGCGTCGCGACAGTTTGTCCTGCTCTCGCCATGTCCTGACCCGGGGGCCCGCGCGCCGCCCTGGCGAGGTCCTGGCGCCTACGAGGCGACGTAGTGGCGGGACCCGTTGCGCACCCTGTCGAGCCGTTCTAAGAATGACGGCCCACAGGACGTCGCCGCAGTTGAGAACCGGTGTTCACGCCGACTCGACGGCGCACTGCGACGATCGACGTCACCGAGCGAGCAGGAGCCCCCCTCGTGAAATTGTCCCGACCGTCTCCGAGACTCCTCTCCCTCGCTCTCGGCCTGGGTCTGGCCTCCAGCGCGCTGGGCGCGGCAGTGCCGGCGAGCGCAGAGCCGACCGCCACCCCGCCCGCTTCAGCCGGTACCTCCGTGGCGCGGTATGCCGGGTCGGCCGAGGAGGCCGCGAACAACAAGGCGTTTTCCGAGGCTGTGCTCAGGTCGGTCGCCGAGAAGCGCGCCGCCCAGCCCGGCGTGCAGGCAGTGACCGTCTACTACGACGCCTCCAAGGCGCCGAGTTTCCGTTCACAGATATCGAGCGCGGCCTCGATCTGGAACAGCTCCGAATCCAACGTCAAGCTCGAAGAGGCTTCGAGCGGTGCCGACTTCTCCTACTACGAGGGCAACGACCCGCGGGGGTCCCACGCCGACACCAATGGCCACGGAGAAGGCTCCATCTTCCTCGACTACACCCAGAACCAGCAGGACGACTCGATCCGCGTCGTCACCCACGAGACCGGACACGTGCTGGGTCTTCCGGACGACTACAGCGGGCCGTGCAGTGAGCTGATGTCGGGCGGCGGCCCCGGCTCGTCCTGCACCAATCGCTACCCGAACGCCACCGAACGCGCGCGTGTCGACCAGCTGTGGGCCAACGGACCCGCGCAGGCCCCGGGCACGGGTAACCAGCCTGCCGGGGACCCGAGCGCTCCACCGTCGGTACGGATTGTGACCCCGGGCAACGGTCCGTGGCGTCCGCTCCAGGGGACGCCCTGGAGTTGATCACGTTATCAAGTGGGCAGCGGCTCGCTGTCACGGCTTCAGTCACAAGCCCGAGATGGGCGCCTCCACCGTGGTGATCCGGGAGCTGTCCGGTACGGGAGAGGACCGCCGGCGCGTCGGCTTCGGACTACTGGCCGTGTCCTTGCTGGTGCAGTCCACCTGGGTGATGACCGACGGCTTCCGACCCCACCACTCGCCACTGGGTATCGGCTGGACCGCCGTGACGGCCGCGCTGATGCACGCACCGGTACCGCACCCACCGGTACCGCGTTGGACGACCCACTGCTGAAGACGGAGGGCACCGAGTCACCCTGGTCGACGGCCTGCCGGCCGCCGCCGTGCTGCTCGGCCTCCTCCTGCTGAACTCTCTGGCTGGCCTGTGGTGGGCCGACCCGGCCGCCGGTACGTGCCTCGTCTACTACGCGCTGCGCGAGGTCGAGGAAATTGTTCAGGTTCTTGGACCGTGGTGGTAGAGCATGCCCGGATATGTTCCTCCGCTTCCGGCGAGCATCTGGGGAACGGTGACGAAGGCGAAGCCGCTGGAGGCCAGGCCAGTCAGGATGCGTGGTAGCGCTGTGAGGGTGCGTGCGTACCGGTCGTGCAGGGAGACGATGTCACCGGCACGCACGTGGTTGAGGAGACGCCGGTCGATGGTTCCGGGCGAGATGTGGCGCCAGTCCTGGGGTCCAGGCTCCACATCACCACGGCCAGCCCGCTCTGTCCGGCCAGGGCCCTTATTCGCGAGTCGTAGGCGCCGAATGGCGGCCTCAGCAGCGTCGGCCGGTGGCCGGTGACTGAGGCGATGCCATGGGCTGCCCGGTCGAGTTCGAACCGGACCCTCGCGGAGGAGACTGCTGTGAGATGTGGGTGAGTAACCGTGTGGTCGCCGATGGTGTCACCGTCGCGCTGTTCGCGCAGGACAGTGGTCGGATGTTGCAGAGCGTGAGGGCCAATCACGAAGAACGTCGCCGTTGCGTGATGTTTCTCCAGCAGCCGCAGGATCGAGGGGGTGTACTGAGTGGGGCCGTCGTCGAATGTCAGCGCCACGCACCGGAGGATGAAGCAGTCCGGAGCGTGATCAGCGGGCGCTGAGGCCACAGTCGGCGTGCCCGGCAGGGTGAGCAGGACCGCTGCCATGGTTGAGGAAATCAACCATGAACTGCGCCACGAGGTGGCCCGTTTCAGGCGGCAAGGCCTACCCACCCGCATGCCTCCAGCATGTCTATGCCCTCAACGTGTGGCGGGCGGTTTGAGAGTGCCCGGTGACAGGCGGGCGCGCCGTTCGACCGGTGGCGCGTTGTGCACGTGCACCCGCCCACCTCGATGGACCCGGTCGCCGGCCGGTCCTCGCGTGCGGCAGTGCGGCCCGATCCACGCGGGCAGGATCGCAACGACAACGAAGCACTGGAGGGCAGCAGAGGTTGGATGCGGTCCTACTGCCGGTCGGCCGGCCGGGCCGTCCGGCTGCCCAAGCCCCGGCCCACGTCCGGCCCGCACCCGAGCGCCGGCACCGGCCCGGCCGACGACGCCCCCGGCTCCCGCTCCGCGTCGACCGGGGGCGTTGTCGTGGGCTGCGCGGCTCAAGGAGCGCGGCACCGGCCCCACTTCGCGGGCAGGCCGGACGGCGGCGTATCCGTGGCAGGAGTCAGCTGGCGGAACTCGCACGCACCCTTGGCGCATTGCAGCTGTCGTGTCGCTTCGAAATCGGGAAGGGAAGGGGGCAAGGACTCAACGAGGGCATGGGGGGCCATGGTGCGCGAGACGGTGTTCCGAAGCGAAGACGTACCTGCCGCGGACCGGTTCGACTACTGGCGTGAACTGATGATCCAGACGCTCGCCCCGCTGGACATGAGCAGTGACCATGCTGACGATTTTCAGGCTTCCATGAGGCTGCTGGAGTTCGGTGCCGTGCACGTTTCGCCGCAGACCTTCCAGTCGATGCGCTTCCACCGGACTCCCGAGCTGATCCGGCAGTCTGATCCCGGGCTGTTCCACATGTCGCTGGTCACGCGCGGGACGGTGGGCATCGTCCAGCGTGGACAGGAGACCACGTACAACCCTGGTGACCTGTGCGTGGTCGGCTCCTCGCGGCCGTTCGACTGCCTAGCGGCCAGCGGCCGACGAGCGGTGGAAACGGTAGCGGTCGCATTCCCCACGGAGATGCTGGCTTCGGCCGGGAACGCGGTCGACAAGCTGATCGGGCACCCCATATCAGGACGGGAAGGCTTCGGTGCCCTGCTGGCGCAGTTCCTCACCCGCATCACGACGGACACCGGCTTCTTCACGTCCTGCGACGGCCCCCGGTTAGGGGTCATCGTGCTCGACCTGCTGTCCGGGCTATTGGCCCACGTCCTCGAAGCCGAGAAGCTGCTCACGCCGGAATCTCACCGCCGGACGCTTGTCCTTCGCATTCGTGCCTTCGTCCGGAGCCACCTGCACGACCCGCAACTGACCCCGCGCAGCATCGCCGCCGCCCACAACATCTCCACCAGCTACCTGCACCGCCTCTTCCAGCACGAAGACGAGACAATCGCGGCCTGGATACGCCACCAGCGCCTGGACCACGCCCGCCGCGATCTCGCCGACCCGGCCCTGCGCACCACCCCCATCCACGTCATCGCCGCCCGCTGGGGCTTCCCTCGCGCTGCCGACTTCACTCGCGCCTTCCGCGCGGCCTACGGCATGCCGCCCAGCGACCACCGGCATCACGCGGACGCTCCCGTCCGAGTAGACGCATCTCCAGGCCGATCGAGGACCCCTCGCTAGTCCCAGGTGCCGTCCGCCGACCAGCGGCGATGCCGTTCAGAGACCGTCTTCCAGGCCCCGTAGCGTTCCGGCAGGTCACGCCACGGGACACCGGTGCGGACCCGGAACAGGATCCCGTTGACCACCCTGCGATGGTCGCTCCACCGGCCTCGCCGACGGCCCGCCGAGGGCAGATGCGATTCGAGTAGCGACCACTCGCGATTCGTCAGATCCCCCGACCCATGCCCCGTCCAACGAGCAACCGGTCGGAGAGTCACATGATCCGTCGGACAGTGCCTGGCCGCGGGCCTCGACCGGCCTCCTCAGGTTGCTGCACGCAGGTGCCGCACACGGGCAGGGCCGTCGATGGTGCCGCGGGCGATGCGGTGGGCCAGCTCTTCGAGCCGTTCCTGGGTCGTGCGATCCGCCGGTTGGTACACGACGACGCGGGTGCGGGGATTCTCCTCTAGCAGCAGGGTGATGGCGCGCACGGACAGGCTGCCGACGTGCCGTGACCGGATGCGCTTCACACGTCCGGGCTCGGTGGACACATCCGCCTGCTCCCACAGGCGCACGAACAGCGGTGACTCCTCGCGGAGCCGGGCCAGCAACGGCGCCCACGCCGGATCGGTGACCGACTCGCCGTGGTACGCGCGCAGTTTGGCCACGACGGCCGCGCATTCCTGTTCGTGGTCGGAGTGTGCGGCGATCCAGTCGGGGTGCGTGAAATGCAGGTAGGCGCAGTTGCGATCGGCCGGAGGCAGTGCCTCCAGGTCGTCGATCATGAAGCGGAACGGCGCGTTGTAGGCCAGAGGCTCGAACCAGGGGTTCATCACCACCGCCGGGTGCGGAGAGAGGCTGTCCAGCAGCGTCTGCACCCGGCCGCTTGTCCCTTCGCAGTTTGAGGGTGGTTCTGCGTCCGGGTGTCCGCCGAGGAGGAACAGGTGCCGGCGCTCGCTGCTCGACAGGCGCAACGCGTCCGCGATCGCGGCCAGCACCTCGACGCTCGGCCGCACGTCACGTCCCTGTTCGAGCCAGGTGTACCAGCTCGACCCGACATTCGCGAGAACCGCGACCTCCTCCCGGCGCAGTCCCTTCACCCGACGCCGGCCGCCACCGTCGGGCAGACCCACGTCCGCGGGCGAGAGCCGGTCACGTCGTGCCCGCAGGTACGCGCCGAGTTCGCGAGATCGTACATCCGCCATGGCAACGATCATCGCACGGTGAGACCAGGCCGGACTGGTGGTCCGAGCACCAGCATCACCGCACTCTGGGTCGTGGCCCGCCGGACGCGCAGGGTGAGTGCATGCAACGGACCTGGTCGGTTTACGTCGCGGCATTCGGCGCGACGTACACGTTCAGTATCGGCAATGTCACCGCCCCGCGCCTCGGACCGGAACTGGGCGCCAGTCGTGGCGAAGTCGCCCTCGTGCTCGCCGCGTTCGCGGTGTCGTTCGCGGCCGGGCTGATCCTCGCCGGCCGCCTCGGTGACCGGTATGGCCGCAGGCGGCTGCTGGGCATCGGGCTTCTTGCGCTCGCACTGACGTCGGCGCTGGCCGCGGCGGCACCCGGTCTGTGGCTGCTGGTCGCTGCCCGCGTCCTGCAAGGCGCGTCCTCCGCGATCGTGATGCCGCAGACCCTGGCGCTCATCCAGACCTTGGGCAGCGAGCCCGCCCGGGCACGTGGGCTCGCGGCGTTCACCGCGAGTTCCGGCGTAGGAACAGTGGCGGGCCAAGTCGTCGGCGGCCTCGTCATGGGGCTCGGCCTGCCCTTCGCGGGATGGCGAGGGGCGGCCCTGACCTCCGCGATCCCCAGTGTGCTGGCGCTGCTCGGTGTGCGCCGACTTCTGGTTCATCCGCCGAGCAGCACCGAACGGCCCGACCTCGGCGGCGCGCTTGGGCTGGGCACTTCGCTCCTGGCTCTGGTTGCCGGGCTGTCGCTCGGCCCGGCAACGGGCTGGGCCTGGTGGGCGTCGGCGCTGGTGGCACTGGGGTTCCTTGGGTTGTACGGTTTCTGGCTCGACCAGAGACGGCGCGAGCGTGCGGGACGTCCGGTTCTCGTCGCGCCCTCCAGCCTGCGGCTGCCCTCGGTTCGGCTCGGCCTGCTGATGGCTGTGCTGCTTTTCGCCGGCTACGGCGCGTTCAGCTACGAGTACTCGATGCTCACCCAGGTCGGCCTCGGGTTGACACCCGTCCAGTCCGGTCTCGCGCTGACCGCGTTCGCGGGGACCTTCGTACTCGCCGGGCTTCACATGCCGGGCATCATGTCGCGGTTCGGCGAGCGCACAATGGAGCTGGCTGCGGCCCTGCTGTGTGCCGGCCTGACACTGCTCGGCGTGGCCTCGTGGTTCGCTCAGGGCAAGAGCGTCGCGATCTGGGTCGGTTGCTTCGAAGTGCTCGGCGTACTCCTCGGCGCGGCGCAGGCGAGCCAGTACGGCCCCCTCGTCGGGACGGTCATGGCAGCGGTGCCCCACCGTGTCGCGGGCCTGGCCGGCGGTCTGTTCACGACGGCGCAACAGGCCTCGCTGGGACTCGGCATCGCCACCATCGGCGGAGTCTTCGGGACTCTGGCCCCCAGACTCGGCTGGGAGCACGCCTTCGCGGTCGCCCTCGGCGTCCAGCTGATCACCACCGTGCTCTTCTGGGTCCTCGCACGACGCCTCCGCAGCCGACCACGTGCCTGCGGCACCGTCCTTGCTCCGGGCGTACAGCACAGGACGGAGGCACTCGATTGACCACATCCCCGCCCGCGGGCGCAGGCTCGATCAGAGCCGGACCTGTCGCGTCCCGCTCACCTGTCCACGAAGTGCCTGCGCACTGTCCCGGCCAGCAGAACTCCAGCCAGCAGAAGGAGACATCCCGCCGTGATCAAGATGATCATTACGCTCAAGCGTCGTGAAGGCATGACCCACGACGAGTTCAAGCACTACCAGCAGAACATCCACCGCCCGCTGCTCATGTCGATTCCGGAAGCAGACCGGTACATCCGCCGGTTCGTCGTGTCGTATCCCGTTCCGGCACCGCGCTACCCGGAACCGGAGTACGACTCGGTGGTCGAAGCGTGGTTCGACACCATGGCCGACCTCGAAGCCTTGTTCTTCAGCGACAACTTCCTGAAGACCGTCGACCCGGATCACGGGAACTTCATCGATCTGTCGACGTTCGGGCGCGTCATCACCGAGGAGGACGTAGTCATCGACGGCCGATGAATGCGCACCGGCGCATCGGTGTGCGAACCGGTTGACCACCGATACGCGGCCGGCGCCATGTGCAGATCGCAGAGCCGGAGGTGGAGGTCGCCCGCCGCGCGAGCCGTTGGCCGCGCGGCGGGGCAGGTCCGGTCAGTGCGCTGCGACTTCCGGTCGTCATCACGGCGGCGACGAGGTCGCGCCCTTTCGTCCCTTCTCTTCAGGAGGCGGCAGCGGTTACGGATGCCGCAAAGGGGCCTGGTAGTCCCGGGGGCCCGGTCCCCTTCACGGCCGGGGGCCGGCGACCGGCCGCCGGCCGGTCGCGGAGGGCAGGAGGGCAGGAGGGCAGGAGGGCAGGAGGGCAAGCCTGATGGTGGGCAAGCGCATGGAGAACGAGGCGGGATCGAGCAACGATCCGCGCGCGGATGTGCTGCGCGTCCTGGGGATGCTGAAGGTCGCCACCGCCGACCGGATCAAGCGGCTGTCCTCGCCGCACCCGACCTACCGGCACACGACCAAGCCGACGGCGGCCAAGAAGGAAGCCCGGACCGCCTCCCACCGCGCCGCGGTGCACGACCTTCGGCTGCACGGCCTGGCTGTGGAGGGCGGCCGGACGCGGGGAGGGGGAGGAGACCCGGCTGGTCACGAAGAAGGTCTGGCCACCGCCGCGATCGACTTGGACCGCGAGATAGAGGAGATGGGCGGCATTGCCCAAGAGGGCGGGCCGCTCCGGCGCCTCGCACGCGATGACGGTGAACCGTGTCGTCGATGATCAGCACCCGTCGGGCCCCAGCTGTTCCGCCACGTAATCACGGACGTCGTCACGCAGGGCGTCCGCGTCCCAGACGCCGCTGTTCAGCAGCCGCTGGAAGCCGTCCGGAGTGCGGTGCCCTGCCCATTCCGCGAGCTGCCAGCCATTCTTGCGTGTCGACCGCCCCAGCAGACCACGGACGCAGTCCCGCATCCGCCACCGCAGATCCGCCCGAGCGAACCGGCCCGCCACCCGAGCGAACACCGACTCCAACTCAGCTGCCCAGACCGCTATTTGACGACCACGCCATCGGCCGGTCCCGCGGCGGACCGACGACAAAGATCCGCCTCGCCGCCGATGCCCGCTGCCGGCCCCTCGCATCCGTAGGCCAAGCCGGTGACGCACCTGCCTTCACCGCCGTCATGGGCCGCCTGCGCGTTCCCCGTCGGCGAGGACACCCCCGCACCAGGCCGGATCTGGTCCTGGCCGACAAGGCGTACTCCTCCCACGCGATCCGCGAGCACCTGCGCAAGCGCGGTATCCGGGCGGTGATCCCCGTCCCAGGCGGACCAGCGCAGCCACCGGCTCCGCCAGGGCGGCCGAGGCGGCAGGCCACCGGCCTTCGACCGCGAGACCCACAAGCAGCGCAACACCGTCGAGCGGTGCATCGACCGCCTCAAGCAGTGGCGAGGCATCGCCACCCCGTGCGAGAAGGCCGCGCCGGCGCGGCGCATTTCGGACGCGGAGGTGTCCACAACGGCGTCCCGTACTTCACCGGTCAGTGTCAGGGTGGCGTGGTCCCGTCGACGTGCCGGCACCGGCCCGGCCTTCGCGCGCGGGCGCCGCGGACGGGCGTCAGGTCTTTTCGGAGCCGGCCGCAGGAAGGCGGCGCCCCACCCGCGGCGGGGCTCGGCCGCTCCCCCGGTGAGGGAAGCATTGCTCGGTTCGCGCCTAATCCTTCGGCCGCTCGTCCCCGTTCGGCGGCGGGCACGGACGGATGAGGAGCAGGCCGCAGTCGAGGTATGACGGGCCTGGCCTGGTGCGAGCACTGTGCGCCGGAATGCTCGCTTTCAGGTCATGTTGCGTCGATCCTCACATCCTCCCAGGTCAACGCCACTAAATTGAGGTGCTCGTACATCCGGTTGACCGCGGATGCACGGTACGTCGTGCAAGGAGGCGAGCAGTTGACCTCAGTCGATCGAATCGGGCACGCACGCGAGCGGGCACGGCTTCTGGCCGTCATCGACAGAGCACGCGGGGGACGGGGTCCGGCGAGCATCGTCATCAGGGGAGAGCGGGGGATCGGCAAGTCGGCCCTGCTGGGCGAGTTCGCGTCGCTCGCCGCCGACGCCGGGTTCCGAGTGTCCGCCGTGTCGGCAGGGACCCAGCCCGGTGACCCGCTCGGCGCCGCCCTCCGCGTCGTCAGCCGACTGGACGCGAGGTGCGCCGAGCCCGCCGAGGGCACGGCGCTCCACCGGCCGGCGCCGGCCGGCGAACCCGTGCCCCACCGTGCCGCCCCGAGCGAGGAAGTGCTCCGCGAACTCGTGGAGACCGTGTGCCGGCAGGCCAGGCGGACGCCGGTCGCGATCTGCCTGGACGACGCCGGACATCTCGACCCGTGGTCGCTGCACTGGCTCTCGGGACTGTACTCCGCAGCTTCCGACCTGCCCCTGGCCATCGCCCTGACCGGCGGGGACATCGCGGCGGCGGACCAGGACCCGTGGCCCCCCGCACTCGCCGCGGCCGCAGAGCACATCGCACTGTCCGGGCTGGAACCGGAGGAGGTGGGCGCCTTCGCGGCGGCGTACCGCGACGTCCCGCTCGACGCGCCGACCGCCCAACTGTGCCACGAGTTGACCGGCGGCAACCCGGCCCTGCTGCTGTCCCTGCTCGCGTGTCACACCGGCACGGCCCCCACCGCCGACGCCCTGCGCGACACCGCCGCGTCGGCGGTACTGCCCGGTGCCGATCGCTGGCTGGCCGGGCTCGGGGGAGCCGCCCTCGGGCTGGCACGGGCCGTCGCCGTCCTCGGCCCCCAGGCGGAGATCACCCAGTGCGCCGAACTGGCAGGGCTCTCCGTACGGGAGGCGCTGCCCCTGGTCGACGAGTTGGTCGCCCGCTCGCTGTTCGCCAACCGCACCCCGCTGTCCTTCCGCCACCCCCTGCTCGCCGGGATGGTCATCAGCCGCGTCCCGGCCGGTACCCGGGCTGCCCTGCACCTCACCGCCGCCGGGATCCTGCGCGACGGGCACTTCGGCGCCACCCACGTGGCACGGCAACTGGTCGCCGCCGGACCGCTCGGCCTCGCCTGGACCGTCCGGCCGTTACGGATCGCGGCGAACCAACTGGAGCGCGAGGGCAGGCATGAGGAGGCCGCCGGACATCTGCGCGGGATGCTGCGGGAACGTCTGCGCCCGCGGGTCCGCTCGTCCGTCCAGTGCCAGCTCGCCGCGCTGGACGGGTTCGCCGCCCCCGACAGCGCCGTACGCCGGTTGGACGCCGCGCGGCGCGAGGCCGACGACCCGCGCTGCGCCACCGACTACGCCGTGGCCCTCGGCACCCTGCTGGCCGAGTGCGGACGGCCTGAGGACGCGGTGGCCGTACTCGACGACACCGCCGAGCGGCTGGGTCCGCAAGCGGCGGCCCAGCGCTGGCGGCTCCGGCTGCGCAAGGCGCTCCTCTGCCTGGGCGGACCGGTCCCTTCCGTCCTCCCCGCCGATCTGCCCGACAGTCTGGCCGCGCAGGCCCCGTCCGACGACGAGGCCCGACGGGAGCTGTCGGCGCTGCGGGCCGTGCACGCCCTGCGCGACGGCACCGACCGGGACGCCGCCGTGGGACACGCGCGCGGAGCGTTGACCGGGAGCGAGGACCCCGGCCGCCTGTTGTGGCACGGCTGCGAGGTCCTGATCCGTGCCGACGAACTTGCCGAGGCGTGGTCGTACTGCAGCCGGGCCCGCCTGCTGGACCAGTCCCGGCCCGGCACGTGGGGAGACGTCGGCGTCGGTCTGCTGCGTGCCCTCGTCCTGTACGCCCGCGGCAGCCTCACCGCCGCCGACGCCGCCCTGACCCCGCTGGCGGACCTGCTGCGCCCGGCCGCCGAGGCCGCCCGGCTGCCGGCCACCCTCACCGTGGCGGCCCTGGCCGAGGTGCGGGCCCAGACCGGTGCCACGGACGCAGCCCTCGCCCTCCTCGCCGACTGCGGACTGGACGGCGAGCTGCCGGCCCGCCAGGACACCGTGGCGGTCCTGGGCGCCCGCGCCGCCGTGTGGGAACAGGCCGGGGACACCGCTCGCGCCCTGGAGGACCTCTACGCCGCTGGACGGCTGCTGGCCGACTCCCGGGTGCGCAACCCCGCGGTGCTGCCGTGGCGGTCCCGCGCCGCCCGGTTGCTGGCTTCTCTCGGCGACCTGACCGAGGCGTCCGGGCTCGCCGCCGCCGAGTGGGAGGACGCGCGCCGCTGGGGAACCCCGCGCGCGGTCGGCACGGCCCAGCACGCGCTCGCCCTGACCGAGACGGGGGGCCGCCGGCTCCGCCGTCTCGCCACGGCCGTGGAGACCCTGGCCCACTCGCCCGCCCGGCTGGAACTGGCTTACGCCCGCCGTGATCTCGGGGCCGCGCTGAGCGAGGCGGGACGCGCCGACGCCGCGCGCACGGAGTTCCGCGCGGCGCTCTCCCTGGCCAAGTCCTGCGGAGCGCAGCCGCTGGTGCGCCGCGTCCTCGCGGACCGCGAATGTCTCTGGCCGGTGGTGGACGACGACCGGGGCTCGCCCGCGCTGAGCGGCCTCACCCCCCAGGAACAGCGGATCCTGGGCCTGGCGCGAGCCGGGCACACCAACAAGGCCATCGCGGGCAAGCTGTTCGTCACCGTGCGGACCGTGGAGTTCCATCTCTCGGGTGCCTACCGCAAGCTCGGCATCTCCGGACGCGACCAGCTGGCCGATGTCATCCCCGCACCCTTGGGCACCGGCGGCGGCCGGGCGTAGCGGCGCGGCGGGGGAGGCGCCGGGCCGGAGCCTCCCCCGCCACTGCCGGAGCGGGCCGTACGGCGGTGTTCAGCCGGCTCCGCCGGCGGCCCACGCCTCGCCGATACGGCGCCACTCGGGCCGTTCCGAGGAGGGGTCGACGGAGGCGACGTACCGCTGGAAGCTGTCGACCGCGTCAACGCCGTGCACCGCCTCGACGGTGAGCGCCGCCAGATGGCACAGCAGCGCCCGGTCGACCGGCTTGAGTCCGAGCCGGTTGAGGTGCAGGTAGAGGTAGTTCATCATGAGGCGGAACGAGGCGAACCAGTCGTCCGTCCGTACGAAGTCCTCGTGCCCGTGGTCCGACCGCAGGACCGCGTGGAACTCGCTCGTCCGACGCGTCGGCATCCGAGGTGCCCGGGCGGCCCCGCCCATCGACACCTCGCCGGAGGCCAGCAGCGGGTGCGCGATCCGCTGGTGGTGGCGCACCGCGGCCGCCCATTCCGTGACGAACGGCACCACGTCACCGACTGCCTCCGAGCGGTCCGACCGGTCCGAGCGATCCGCTCCGTCCCCTTCAGTCGCTCCGTCCGAGAGGGCCGCTTCCACGGACCGCAGCCGCTCGCACAGCACCGTCTCCTGCCGCCGGAACCGGTCGTCGAAAGCGGCCCGCACGGCCACCGGGTCCCGGGTGCGGGACAGGAACGCGTCGGCATGCGATCGCAACGACAGGAAGCCACGCTCGATCGGCTCCCCGCCCGTGGTGAAGGGGACAGCCGCGACGGACGTCGTCGTCCACATCAGGTCCAGAGCGAGCAGCGACAGCGCGCCGCCCGCCCGCACCCGCTCGTACGCCCGGAAAGCCTGGCCGTTGGTGTCGCTGAGGAAGCCGGCCAACAGCTCGCTCGCTCGCAGCGACTCCAGCACGGGCAGCCGGTGATCGTACGGCCGTTCCAGCACCGTATTGTCGGGCACCCACGGGTGTCTCGGGCCGGTCTCCATCTCCAGCTCCGCAAGCCGGGCGTGCACCGGGGCGAGCGCGCCCTCGTCCAGCCGTGCCGCGGAGGGACGGGCGCGCAGGTAGTCCGTCACGATCCCGGTCACCGTCGGCCGGACGCGCTCCTCCCAGTCCGTGCCGCGACAGCGGAAGTTCAGCCGCAGATGCGGACCGCGCAACCAGTGCCGGCCGAACCAGGCCGCCTCGGCCCACGGTGCCACGGCCTCGAAGGCCGGCCGGACGGCGCGCAGGACCAGTTCCGGCTCGGCTTCCTCGTCGTGGTGATGGACATGGAGGCTGTACCAGCTCGATCCCGCCGTCCCGTTCACGAGGCGGCCAGTGCCTCGGGCAGCTCCGCGAGCACCCGGCCGACCAGGAACCGCAGTTGATTCTCCTGCCACAGGGTCAGCCCCAGCCGGTTGCTGACCAGGTGGGCACAGCGCAGCAGCACCAGACTCGTGCCCGGATGACGGGTGTCGGACAGTCCGAGGGGCTCCGCCAGCGGAGACCCCGCCCACGCGGAGGTGAACACGCCCGTCTCCTCCAGGGCGTGCAACCGCTCGCGCAGCCGCCGCACCGAAGCCAGCCAGTACGCCCGCTGATCGTGCCCGCCCGCCCCGGGGTCCTCCGCCATCCGCCAGGTCAGACGGGCCCGCGCACGCAGCTTGTCGCGCTGTGCCAGATAGCGCGGGGCGACGTCCTCGGCCTCGGGACCGCTGCCGAACGGAAGTGGCGGTCCGCCGTGCCGCGCCCACTGGTCGCGGACCTCCTCGCACAACGCGAACACACCGACGACCAGGTCGAAGGCCAGCAGCGCACGCTGCTCCACCGTCGCCCCGGCCGCGACCACGGACAGCGCGAGCCGGCTCGACTCGAAGAAGTGCTGCTCCACGGCGGCGATCGCCGCACCCCGCCCGTAGTCGTCGTACTCGCGTTCATAGGGCAGGAACTCCACGGAGTTGTTGGGGCGGACCAGGACGTCGTGGCCGCTGCGGCCCTCCAGACCGGCCAGTCCGGCGGCGACCTGGGTGAAGCGGGACCGGTCCACCACGTCCGCGGCCGGGGTGCTGGCCAGGAACTCCCGGATGCGTTTCCCGGTCCGCAGCTCGATCGCCGAGCGGTCGGCGCTCGCCGCGGGCAGCAGCCGCAGCCGCACATGGGGCCCGCCCTCCCAGTACCGCAGGAAGAAGTACCGCTGCACCAGCCCGTCGGCGGTCAGCTCCGCGACCAGGGGCCTGACACAGTCGGTCAGCAGCAGATCCTGGTCGGTGTCGTAGAAGATGTGCGCGCACACCCAGTCCGCGCCCCGGGCGGCCTCGGGGTCAAGCGGGCCGCTGTCGTTCTCCGGCATCCTGTCCTCCGTTGATCTCGATCAGAAACTCGGTCACCCGGGGTCCGCTGTCCCCGTAGCCGGGCATGCCGTCCGGGCCGGGCAGTGCCTCCTGGAGGAACAGCACCTGCCCGTCGCCGGCCACCGCCCGTTCGAACACGCCGGCCAGCAGCAGGTTCGCGAAGTCGACGTAGAGCGGCTTGCGCGACTTGATCCGCCACACGCTGCCCCCGACCACGGAGGCCGGGTCCAGGGCGCGTACGAAGCAGCGGCGCGGGATGCCGTGCTCGCGCAGCCAGCCGGCCAGTCGCAGCAGGTGCGCCCGGTCGCTCGCGCCCTTCTCGCGGACCGGAACGGCGGACGCCGGGAACACCCACTGACGGCGGCTGACCGTGGTCGCGCCGACCGTCACACGGGGTTCGGCCAGCACGCCGCCCACCTCGGCCAGGGACGGGTCCCCGAACATCCGGCGGCCCGGGATGAGCAGGTTGGACGTCGCTCCGAACACCTGGAGCAGCAGCCGGATCGCGGGTGGGAGCCACAGCTCCGCGATGAGGTTGGGATGCACCGGGCGCACCTCGGTGTCGCGACCACGCGACCACAGGACGAGCAGGCCCCGCGCGGGATCGTGGCGCACCAGCAGGTCCGACAGCGGAATGCGGTGCTCGGCCGCGCGCTCGCTGTGCCCTTCCGGGTAGTCGATCTCGGCGGCGACGGCGGACCGCCGTAGCCCCACGTTGCTGCCGAAGTGCCGGCAGGTGTCCGCGACGATCACTGCGTCGTCCGGTGCGGCTGTCTTCGCCCGGGCCTCGGTACCGGCCTGCGTCAGCAGACGGCTGATGCGGTCGCGCCCTCGGCCGTGCCCGGAGTTGACCGCGTTGACCACGAACCGGGCGTCCGGCCCGTCGAGCGGCTGCCCGTAGAACGCCACGGAGTCCGGCGCCCGCATCCAGCGCGGCCAGCCGTCGGCCAGATCGGCCAGCCGCGCCGGGTCCAGCCGCACCACGCCGTCCTCGTCGGCGTGGACCGGTGCGGCTAGCGCGCACAGGTCGGCCCGTCGGGCGGCGAGTTCACGGATGCGGGGGAGGCGGTGGTCCAGCAGGGACGCGTAGCCGTGGGTCGCGATGGACAGCAGGCCTGGCAGCTCCGGGTCCTCGCGCAGCCACTCCTGCACCGTGCGGTGGAAGGTCAGCAAGGGCATGCCGGCACCAGTGCCCACGCGTTCGGCGAAGGTGTCTGCGAGGGCCACCCGGCCGGGCAGCGCCGGGTCCAGTACCGCGTAGCAGCGGCGGACGGTGTCGAGGTCCCGCAGGACCGGCTCCCAGTCCTGCCGGACCGGGCCCGCCAGGGGCTCCGCCAGCAACGCGTTCTCGATGACGCTGTTCTTGGCGGGCAGCTGGATCTGCTCGGGCCCGGCCAGGTCCCGTACGCGGCGCAGCACCTCCTCGATCGCCGTGCCGCACCGCAGCCGGTCCGCCGCGTCCGGCAGCGTCGGGTACCGCGCCACCAAGGCCGCCAGCGCGTCGACCTCACCGACAAGCGCCGCCGTGTCGGGGCCCGCGCCGGCCAGCCAGTCTCGCAGGGCGGCGAGCGGGTCCAGCGCCTGGTCGGCGAAGGGACGCTCGGCCTCCAGCAGCCCCAGTTCCACCAGTCGGCCCAGGTACGTGTCGGCGGCGGCCACGCCGTTCCCGGTGCGCGTCGCGATCTCGCGCGCGGCGTCCGCACGGACCCGCCCGGCCTCGCCGACCGCGGCCACACAGGCCGCGACCGCGGCTCCCGCCGGCAGCCTCCGCAACGGCTCCTCCGGCCCCGTGCCGAGGAACTCCCAGCGCCCGTCCGCCAGATGGGCGCTGGGGTTGAGACGCAGCCGCATCCGGGCGGCCAGCACGGGGCGCAGGCTCAGCTGCCGTACCACTTGCTGCACCACCCACACGTTGATCTCCGCGACCGTCACCACGGCGAGTCCCGGGGCGGGCGCGGGAGCGGAGCGCGCGTCCGGCTCCCGCCAGACACCGAGACCGCTGACTGTGAAGGTGCTGAAGGGGCTGGTCTTCATGGTGACCCGGGCCAGGTACTTCGCCAGGCGCAGGGCCAGCGAGTGGTCCGGCACCGCCTCGTCCGGACGCGCCAGCCACTTGCGGACCTGCCGGTAGAGAACCGGACTGCTGAGCACCAGGCCGTGCTGGAAGCCCGGGTCGGCGACCGCCTTGCGCAGCAGCAGGTGCTGCTCGGCCGTCCGGTGCGCCACCAGCTCGTCCAGTCGGGCGGTGGCCCGCTCATGTTCCGCGAGCAGTTCCGTCCAGGACCGCACGCCGGCGGTCACGGCGGGCGGCAGCGACGCCCTTACCTCGTCGTTCCAGTACCGGTCGGTCAGGGCGCGCCGGTTGTGGACGGCCCGGCGCAGCGCCACCAGCAGGGACTTGCCTGTCGTGGCCTGCCCGATCAGCCCGTACAGCGCGTCGGACAGTCCGGCCTCCGCGGCGCCGAGCGCCCGCTCGCCGTCCAGGACCGTCCCGACCTGGTTCCACAGCTCCGGTGAGCTCATGTCGTCGAGCATCGGTACCGGCAGGCCGCCGACGCGCACGCCGAAGACGTCCGGGGTGGTGTGGTTCTCGGTCATGGCCGGCTCCAGTGTCACGGGAACGGGTGCGGGTGCGGGTTGATGTCCGACGGGGACAGCGGCCCGGCCCGGTAGCCCAGCAGCGCGGGCAGCCGCAGCAGCCGGGGCAGTCCGTGGGTACGGCGCATGCCGTGGCCGAAGGTCATGGGCAGCAGACCGGGGACGATCACCTTCGCGCAGGCAAGTCCGCCGGCCCGGTGCTCGTCCGTGGTCTGGTCCACCACGATCACGTCCTGGCCGCGGCGGGTGAACCGGGTCACCACCTCGATGAGGTCGTCCCGCAGATCCGTGCCGCGCGGCCGGCAGTCCGCGCGCGCGAACGCCTCCTCCACCGGGAGGCCCGGCGCGCCGGTGCCGGGAGGCCCGTCGCCGAGGAGGAAGCCGAACCGGTCGAACGCGGCGGGGTGGCAGTACAGCAGGGCGTGGTCCCGCATGTCCCGCACCTGGTCCGGGTCGGTCACCATCGCCCCGATCCGCTCCCGCTCCTCGCGGTAGGCGTCACGGTTCCAGCCCAGGTTGGCGGTCAGCTCCAGCAGGCCGTTCAGCAACGCCTGTTCGGGATCGAAGTGCGCTCCTGCGGCACAGACGGCGGCCGGTTCCGCCCGCGGGTCCCCGGGTGCGGGGAAGAGGCGTGCGGTGGGGTGCACCGCCATGACCCACGCGGTGGGGATGCCGTGCTCCGGCGTGGTGGCGAAGGCCAGGACCCGGTGCCCGCTGTCCTGCCGGATGCGCTCGGCCAGCACCGCGATGCGCGGGTCGGTCACCGTCGCCAGGTCGACCCGGGGCGCGGGCAGCCGCGCGTACCAGGTGAGCAGGAACGCGTCCCGCTCCGCCAGCTCCACCAGCCCGTGCAGCGCCGCCTCCTCCAGACAGCCGCCCAGAGCGCACCCGTTGGACACCTCGTACGCCAGCGGCCGGGCGTCCGGACTGCCGTGCCGGGTGCGGTAGTACGCGTAGTCCTCGGGTACGAGGACGGGCGCGTCGCGGGCGAAGGAGTGCCCCCACACCCAGTCGAGGGCCATTCCCGGGTCGAACGGCGGGTAGGGGAAGCCGGGTGCGTCGTACCGCTCGGGCGGATACAGGCCCAGCTCCACCGGACACAGCGCCTGGTCGGCGACCTCGCGGTAGGAGGCCCGCACCGTCGTGCGCCGGCCGCCGGGGCGGGCTCCGCCGAGTCGCTCCAACGCCTCGGCCAGCGCGGTGCGTTCACAGGAGGCGTAGGCGAGGTTCCGGCCGAAGCCGGCCTCCTGCTGTCCGTCCGGCAGGTGCAGCGGGGCGGACACCATCGGATAGCGGTAGTCGGTGCGTACGTCGAGTTGGCGGACCACTCCGGTGTGTCCGTCGACGTACGTCCGGGTCAACGCCTCCCAGTCGGCCCGCAGATCGCGGACCCGGTAGGTGTCCCGGTCGGGTTTGGGCCGGGCGGTGCCGAGCAGCTCCGGCGGCCGGTCGTCCGGGAGCCCGCCGCACTCGGGGCAGCGCGGGTCGGGCAGGAAGGGATGGGCGTCGACCGTCATGGTCGTCAGTGACAGCATCACCAGACCGCACCGGGTCAGCCGTCCTCCGGGGAAGCGGAGTTCGTCCGCCACCAGTTCCGCGACCGCGTCGCACGCCCAGGCCGTCAGCACAGGGGCGGGGTGGTCGGCGAGGCGCTCACCGAATCGCCGTACCAGTTCGGCCCGGGGGCTGTCCGGCCCCAGTGCCCGCTCCCGGCGGGTGCGGGCGCACCGGGCGCAGCCCGCGCGCCCGGGCACGACCATGGGCCCGACGACCACCCTGCCCAACTCCACCCGGACGGGCAGGCGGGGCGTCTGCGCGGAGACGATGGCCGAGTCGTCGGCCCAGCCGTCGTCGGCGACGACGGTCACGGCAGGGGAGCCGCTGTCGGGGCCGGTGAGGCCGATCCCGTTCGTGGCGCCGGTGGCGTCTTCGCCACCGGTCCCGGCCGGTGTCCCGTGGCTGCGGGAGAGCACCGCCCGGACAGCGGTGGCGAGCAGGCCCTTGCCCAGGACCGCCGCCGTGGCGGGGCGGACTGCGGCGGTGTCGGTCACGGTCACTTCCCTCGTCGGTGGGAGCGGTGCCGTGTCCGGCGGGCGCACCGCCCGCCGGACACGGCTGTGCGATGTGTGCCGCTTCAGCTGTGCGGCGCGTGCCGCTTCAGCGCCGCGTCAGCAGCAACAGCACGAGCAGCAGCTCGCCGGGGTACCGGTCGAGGTGCAGTTGGACGCGCCGATCTCGACCATCGCGTGACCCACGTTGATCGACTCCAGGCCGGCGCCCGGGGAGGTCGGCAGCACGTCGAGTTCGTCGACGCTGAGGTCGGCGAGGTCGAGGACGAGTTCCTTCTCCATCGGATTCCCCTTTCCGCGTTGTCGGTTGTGCCCAAGGCCAGGAATCTGGCCGTGTCCGATGTTCGAGCGGAACGGGGCCCGGGGTCTTCACGGTGCGACCGCAGTCCCGCCCGTAGGATCGAGCGGCTACGGGCCCGGGGCCGCCCCCGGGGAGCCGCGGTTCACCATGTCAGCGGCATCTCGTACTGCGCCGTGGCCCTGCGGCGGCCGACGGCCATGCAGAACACGGGTACGTACGCCGGGTCGGCGACACCCATCAACTCGCGGACGACTCCCTCGTGGTAGCCGTTGGTGATGCGCACAGAGCGTCCCACTGCGGCCGCGAGCACGCTGATGCGCTGGGCCACGATCCCGCTCTCCTGGTGCAGGATCCGGTAACCGCGGGCCCCGAACGCCCGCTCCCCCTCGACCCGGTTCACGGTCAGGAACACGATCGCGTCGGCCTTCGCGGAGTTCACGGCAGGGGTCCGGTCGCAGAGCATCGCGAGGACTCCGCGCCAGTTTGGTCCCGGCACGCGCGCCAGCACGGGGGCGGGGGCCGGGTGCAGCCGGTACAGCCCGGTGTCGAGGCCGTCGACGCGGAGGGCGAGCACATGGCAGTCGACGAGCGGGCGGCAGACCCGGCTGGTGTGATCGGACGGCACGGGCTCCAGGGCATGCCGCAGAACGGAGGCGAGCCGGTGCACGGGCAGCGGATCCCCGCCCGGCAGGAACATCCGGCCACCGGAGTCACGAGTCCGCAGCGTGGCGGCCAACTCGATCTCGCCGGGGCCGGGTTCGGTCGGCGTCGCCAGGGACAGTTGCCGTTCACCGCCCCGCACGCCGGCCGGGAGGTGGAAGGCCCGTGGGTCCACCGCCGGGCGCCCGGCCGCCCAGGTCCGCCTGGCGGCCCGGTCGACTTCCAGCAGTCCCGACCAGGCGGCGGGATCAACCGCGTTGGTCCGCACGTGCGCCGCCCGGATGGCAGGCAGGGCGGTGGCCGGCGACGCTTTGCGGGCGGCGCCGGCCGGCGGTGGGGAAGGTGCGGGACGCTGCGCGGCCGGGACGGGCGCGGGCAGTGGACCGGTGCGCAGATCGAGGACGGCGACCGAGGTCTCCTCGGACCCGTCCAGCCCCAGAGCCCGGTTGACGACCTCGTCGTCGAACCGGTGGTGCACACGGGCCCGCAGCCCGAGCGCGCCCGCGGCGAGCAGGGCGTTGCCGACCGTCATACCGGCCTCCTGGGCGCACAGCCGGTACGCGTAGTCGCGGTAGCGGAAGGCCGCCTTGCGGAAGCAGACCGCCGCCACGAGCAGGGCGTCGAGAGCGTCGTGCGCTCCGGGCGCCACGGCGGCGGGCCGTTCCACTCCGACGGCGGCGAGGAGCACATCCGGCAGACCACCCTCCCGCAGCCTGGTCAGGACGTGGTGCGCGGGGTCGTAGTGGTAGCAGCCGGCGCCCAGTTCGCCGGCCGGTCGCGCCGTCCACAGATACAGCTCGACCGGATAGAAGCAGCGGGCCGAGGCCACCAGCCGGTGATACGGCCAGACGGCGTGCGGTCCCACCTCCATGCGACCCATCCCGTAGACGCAGTGCAGCAGCACCGACACGGCGGGCTCGTCGAGACGGTCCAGGCACGGCGCACCGCCGGGGTGCGCCCGGCGGAAGGAGGCGAAGGACCATCGCGCGTCGCCCACCGCACGGGCCGGCGCGCTCAACGGGTACCGGGGCAGCCCGCGGTACGTCTTGGCCGGCAGCGGATCGTCCGCCCCGCCCTCCTCCCCGTGGCCCTCCGCGAAGAGTTCCCGGACGCCCTCGAAGGTGCGGTGCCAGAAGCGGAGTCCGACGGTGTCGGCGTCCGCGTCGGCCACACCGTGCGCCGCCCCGGCGCCGTGGTCCGCGGTGCTAGTCATCGAGGACCACGACCCGGAGCAGGGAGGGCAGCACTTCGTGCACGGCGGGGTCGTGGTCCAGCGGCACGGCCACCGGTCGCAGGCCGCGGGCCCGCAGGCAGTCCACCATGCGCTCCGGCCCGGGTGCGGACGGCCACGGAGCACCGGCCGCCGGTCCCTCCCCGGGCGGTGACCCCAACCCCACCACGGTCGGCGGCGCGTACGCAGGCTCGCCGGTGATGACGGCCTGCCGGTCGAGCAGGGCTCGCTCCAGACCGTCCGCGACCGCGTCCGGACCGCAGGTCGCCGCCACCGCACGGCCGCCCTGCCACCAGGCCAGCACCGGCACCCCGAGCCCGCCCCCCACGTCGGCCACCCGCACCGATCCCCCGGCCGCCCGCAGCAGACCGAGGAGCGACTTCGCGCGGGCGTCGAACACGGCGGTGGCGAGGTCCAGGCCGGCGGGCTCGACGCGCCCGTCGGCCACGTCCGCAACGGCCAGCCGGACGCAGTGCTGGGCCAGCCCGTCGGTCACCGCGTCGTCCCAGCCGAGCCGCGCCGCCACCCCGGGTCCGAGGCCCGAGGCCACGGACGTGGGAACGCGCCGCGCGCTCCCGTCCGCGACGTCCCAACCCCACACGGTGGCGTCCGCGTCCACGCGGCGCGGGTCGGTGAACCGTGCCGCGTACGCCGCGATTCCGCGCAAGGCGGCCGCGCGGCGGGCCTCGGCGAAACTCGTCCCGGCGCCGAACACACGCGGAGCACCGTCGTCCGTGGGCCGGACCGCTTCGGTGACGTTCAGCGGCACCTGCGTGAACTCACCTTCCTCCAGGCTGCGCAGCACCCCGAGATGAGGATCGAAGCAGCGCGCCGCACGCGCGGAGAACTCCTGCTCGCCGACCGGTCCGGCCGCCCGGAGCGCGCGGACCCGGCTGACGAACTCCTCTTCCCGCTCCGGGCGCACGGCCAGGGCGTCCGGGTGGGGCAGGAACGCGTGAGCCGAGGTGCGCAGCGTCTCCAGGTCGATACGGGTCAGCTCCGTCTCGTGGGAACCGCTGATCCCGGTGCGGGCCTTGAACGCGGCGAGTCCGAGATGACCGGCGACGACGGCGGCGGCCGGCCCGCCGAGGAAGCGGCTGGACCGGTACGGCCCCGCCGCCCCCAGCCGGGACCAGGCCGACGCCCAACCGGGGCCGCACGGGCCCAGCCAGGCGACGTCGGCGAGGACCAGGCCCTGCACCAGGAGGGCGCCGGAGTCCCGGCAGAGCCGGTCCAGCCGCACCGCACGATCGACGCGATCACCGGCGGAGACGACGTGCAGGACGACATCGGCACGGGCCGCCGCTGCCTCCTCCTCCGGGGACCAGACGGCATGCTCCACTTCCTGGTCCGGGTCGCGGTGCAGCGCCTCGGCGGCCAGTTCCGTCAGCCGCCCCGAGTCCGTCGCCGCTTCCGTCGTCCGCACCGCCCGCAGCCGCCGCACCCCGGAGTGCAGCGCCGAGCAGACCAGCGAGACGAACACTGGGCCCGCACCCATTACGACGACCTCGCTGTCGCGGTAGGTCTCGAACCGCCTCGGAGCGGAGTCGAGGTGGTACTCGACGAACGCGATCTCGGCCGCGTAGGTCTCCAGCTCCCGGTCGGTCAGGCCGTGCGGGAGGTCGTCGGCGGCGTCCAGGACGCATCCGGCCGCGCGCAGCCGCTCCACCAGGGCGTCCACGATCTGCCGTTTCTCCTCCGGCAGGCCCCGCACCAGGTCCTCCAACTCGGTCCGGCCGTCGAAGTGCGGGGCGAGCCGGTCGAGCCATTGATAGGCGGCCCGGCCGCGCAGGGCCACATCGGCGCCCGCCCCGAACACATGTACTCCGTTGTCGGTCGGCACGTACAGCACGTCGGACTTGAGTTTGGGACGCATCGCCAGCCTCCGATTCGGTGGTCTGGCGATTGTCACGGCCATCGCCCCGCCCGTCCTGACGGGACCACCGAAGAACCTGCCACAGGATCAATACCGAAGGAGCCACCCATGACCCACCTCCACTCGGGCACCGTGCGGCACGGACCCGGGCGACCCCCGATCAACCGCGCGAGATGACGCCGAGTGATACCCGTGAACAGCTGATGCGCCGGCACCGCTCGATCGACCATGAACGCCACAGCCGGATCATGCCAGCTGCCGGACACGCCTCACCCGCTGTCCCGCACCAACTCGTAAATGACCGGGGCCAGGACGCTGTCCTCGCCCGCGAACGCACTGCTGGCACAAGGTCTCGGTCCGCTCCGGGAGGTCATTCGTCGCCGTTCACGCCCACCGGGCAGTTGTCCCGGAGAAGGCGTCCCGGGGAACATCGCCGGGACGCGCATCAGTGTCGCTTCGAGCGAACGAGAGGACGACCGAGCATGATCAGCATGGAACACGCCACTCCCCCAGTCGTGGAGCAGTCGGTACTCGAAGACCTGCGCGCACGCCTGCGCAGCTACCGCCGGGTCGATGTCCCCGCCGGGTTCGGTTGGGCCCGCGGTGTCGACGGTGACCGCCTCGCGGACCTGATCTCCCATTGGGCCCGCTCCTACGACTGGCGCGAGCACGAAGCCCGGATCCGTGCCCTGCCCTGGGCCCTGGCAGGCCTGGCCGACGCACCGGTGCGGGCGGTCCATCTGCGAGCCGCGCGCACCGACGCACCGCCTGCCCCTACCCGGCCCCTCCTGCGCGCGCTGGCTCGACGGGGCCGAAGCCGTTCGTGCCCGCTGGCAGCGCCTCGTCCGGACCCGCCGGGCCGACCTTGGCATGGGCGGGTAATCCGTCTTCGAGTTCAAGGTGTCAGGTCGAGGACGCGGACCGGCTCGCCGGTCCGCCGGTCGGGGGCGGTGGTGGCGATGGTCGTCCCTGTTCGCCCCGATCGACTGGTTTCGGCCTGAACAACCGCTGCTCTT
Organism: Streptomyces corchorusii; assembly: GCF_001514055.1. NCBI lineage: Bacteria > Bacillati > Actinomycetota > Actinomycetes > Kitasatosporales > Streptomycetaceae > Streptomyces > Streptomyces corchorusii. The sequence goes on from NZ_KQ948362.1 coordinate 24,089, forward strand.
AAGTCAGTTGACCCGATCTTCACGCGCGGCACGTCCCACCCACGGCAGCATACGCAGAGAACTCGTACGACTACTCAACGCGATGAAGTGGGGGATGATGGCCCGCCAGCCGAACCCGGATCTCACCAACACCCTGACGATGCTCCACACCGCCGTCGTCCACACAGACAAGAACATCCGGGACGCGCTCGACAAGAGCGTCGAGAAGCTGGAGTCGGTCGGCCGGGCCGCGCATGAGAAGACGACAAAGGAGGTCGTCGACGAACTCGGCCGGATGCGCGCCAACTTCCGTGACGTCTACAACAAGCTGAACTCCAGCGGAGAGTCGCTCAACAGCACCGTCCACGACGTCGTCGCCCAACTGCGCACCGAACTACGCGAGGTCCGCGTCGTGCTCGCGGATCTGACCCCGCCCGAACCGCCCCCGCTCACCAACCAGCTCTCCCCCACATCGGCCGAGCAGCAGACATCCGTGCACGCGGGCGACCACCGAGACCCTGACGCCGCACCCGTCACCACCCTCACCGAGTCGGACGGGCGCCTGGAAGACAGCGCCCTCCACGCCGCGATCCCCGCGCAGCGCTCCGCCGAACAGGAGCCGGGCTCTTCGCCCAGCCCGGCTCTGCCGGTCGACGTAGTCCGCCAGGCCGTCCGCGAGGTCCTCAGCGAGGAACTCGCCCCGGCGCTCACCGTGCTCACCGCCCCCGTCAGCTCCGACGACAGCCCGGTCAGCGACCAGCAGGACGCCTCGGACCGCCTACGCGAAGCGGCCGGAGAGATCAAACAGGAGCTCGACACCGCCCTGGCCGAAACCCGGTCCGCATTCGCCTCGCTGCGGCAGGAAATCGCGGACCTGCACGCCGCCGTGGAAGAGCTACGGCCACAGCCGGACACTGCTGCCGAGACCGCAGTCGCCGAAGTGAGCCAGGAGCACAGCACCCTGCTGAAGACCGCGGCCCGCGTCTCCTCCGCCAGCCTGCTGTGCCACCGCGACATCTGGGAGTTCATCACCGCCCACGCGGGACGTCACCCGCACTTCCGGGTACCACCGAAAGTCGCCGACGAGGGAGATGAGCGGATCCGCGCCGCCCTGTCCGGCCGCTCCCTTATCGCCCTGCTGATCAGCCTGGACTCCATCAAGCACACCGCCAGCGACGGCGACGGCGACCAGGAACTCGCCGCAACGCTGTACGAGCGGATCGAGGAGAGCCTGACCGCCCTCACCCCCAGCGGCCAGCCGGTCACCATCACCCTCGACGACCGCACCTCTCCCGCCGCCCCGGCAGCCGCGAGCCGCGCCGAGGCAGACGACAAGCCGGAGCATCCTGACACCCCACCAGACGATCATTCCGGGCATTCGGGCGGCTGTTGTCACGCGGACGGCGGCCGTGACAAGGCCACATGACAGGGCGCGTGACAGCCAAATCGTGACGCTCGGTGACCATGACACCGATCGGAGCGGGCCTTCCTCTGACGCTGACCTTCCGATTGCCAGGAAATTGGACAACCACTACGTTCCTGCCATTGATATTGGACCGAAAGGGCTGGGGGCACTGGCTCTCGCGTGGGGGGCGCCCACGCTATAGGCCTTTGACCTGGACCTACTCGTGTATTACTGAGGTTGAACTCGTGGTGTCGTAGGGGCTGATGGCTCGTCGTCCGTGCGGTATCACCGGGGCATGCGGTATCCACAAGGAGGCGGGCTGACTGCCGAACGGCAGCAGTTCCGCGTGGAGTTACGGCTCAAGGCGGCCGAGCGGTTCGCCCAGGGCGAGGCGAGCTCGGTCATCGCCAAGGCGCTGCGCGTCAACATCCGCTCGGTACAACGGTGGCGGCAGAAGTGGGAGGAGGGCGGTACGCGGGCCCTGCGGTCGCAGGGGCCGGCATCGTTGCCGAGGCTGAGCCAGGAGCAGTTCGCGCAACTGGAGGCGGAGCTGGCCAAGGGGCCGGCCGCGCACGGCTGGGAGGATCAGCGCTGGACACTGGCGCGGATCAAGTCGGTGATCGGTCGGCGCTTCCACATGACCTACACGATCCAGGGCGTGCGGAAACTGCTGGCGCGTAACGGCTGGTCATGGCAGGTCCCGGCCCGACGCGCCATGGAGCGGGACGACGAGGCGGTGGCCGGGTGGGTCAAGGAGGTGTGGCCCTGCGCGGAAGACTCGCGGCGGCTCGTGGAGCCTGGCTCGTCTTCGAGGACGAAGCCGGATTCTCCATGACGCCGCCGCACGCGAAGACCTGGTCACAGCGCGGCCGGACCCCGGTGGTGCGGGTCTGCGGCCGCTCCCGCAGACGGATCTCCATCGCCGCGCTGACCTGCTACAAACCCGGTCACCGCTCCAGGCTCATCTACCGGCCCCGCCATGACGACGGCCGTCGCGATGGGCGCAAGAGCTTCTCCTGGCGCGTCTACCGGGACCTGTTGATCGCAGCACACCAGCAGCTCGGCGGCCCGATCGTGCTCGTCTGGGACAACTGTGAGACTCATGGGGCGCCGTTCGGAGCCATGGGCCTGACCCGTGGGACAACTGGCCAGCCTGCCTTGTTGAGGATCTGTCGGCCTGTGGCTCCGGGCGGTGCTTGCTGCCGCCGGACCGGCGAGCGTGTCTCGATAGGGGCCTTGCCGCACAAGGCACCAACGTCCACAAGGCCGCCGACCTGCAAAAGTTCGCCGAGGCCCGGGACTGGCTGGCCATCTACTACCTGCCGCCCTACGCACCCGACCTCAATCCCGTCGAGGGGATCTGGCCCCTCCGGCGACGCGGCTGGCTCTCCAACGTCGCCTTCAGCACCCCCGAACACCTCGTCCAGCGATCCGGCGCGGCCTACCGCAGCCACCTCATAGACGGCTGCCTCGCCGAGACCGGCCTGACAATCAGATCCACCTGAGCAACCCGGCCACACCACGAGTTCAACCTCAGTCATGCAGGGCGACCGCGAGTGCCTCGGCCAGGGTCACGGGCGGCCGGCCGATCAGGCGGCGCAAGTCGCCAGAGTCGGTGTACATCTCGCCGCGGTTCATGCCGCGGTCAGCGTCGGCGAGGACCTCCGCAAGCTCGGCGGGTAGGCCCGCGGCGGCCAGTACCTGGGCGAAGTCGGTCACCGGGAGGTCAGCGTAGGTAACCTGCTTTCGGGCCGCAGCGGAGATCGCGGCGGCGAGCTCACTCAGGGTGAAGGATTCGTCGCCGCCGAGCTCGTACACGGCGCCGGTGTGGCCTTCAGTGGTGAGGACGACCGCTGCGGCCTCGGCGTAGTCGGCGCGGGATGCGGCGCTGATCCGCCCCTCGCCTGCGGCGCCGACGACGGCGCCGTTGTGCAGGATCTGCGGCAGTTGGCTGGTGTAGTTCTCCAGGTACCAGCCGTTGCGCAGCAGCACGCTGGGGATTCCGCGGTCCCGCAGATATGCCTCGGTCTCGCCGTGCGTGGCACCGATGACGGTGGTGGCCGTGTCCGCGTGTGTCGTGCTCGTGTACGCCACCAGCGACACGCCTGCGGACGCCGCAGCGTCGATCACGCGGCGGTGGTTGGCGACCCGCTCGTTCACAGGGACCGAGGCCGAGATCAGCAGCAGCCTGTCCGCCCCCGCGAATGCCTCGGCCAGGCCGTCGGCATCCGCGAAGTCGGCGCGGCGTACCGTGATGCCTCCGTCGGCCAGGTCCTTGATCGTGGCGATGTCCCGGCCGGTCGCGATGATGTCCGCGGCCGGGATCCCGCGCCGCAGCAGTGCCTCGACGGTGAGCCTGCCCAGCTGGCCCGTGGCTCCAGTGACGACGATCGGCATGATGGTCATTCCTTCCTTCCGCGCGTGCCTCACACGCCTGCCGCAGTTCCGTCCGCGGCGGGATGGAACACAGAATGACCTGCACACTCTCTGTTGGGGAGTAGCCACTTCTTGGTATGGTACTTACCCGACCGATAGCATTGAGGTGAGCCCTATGGCTGCTGTCGAGAACGTGAGCGGGCCCACACCGTCATTCGATCCGTACGAACGCGGGTGCCCGTCGCGGGACCTGCTTGACCAGATCGGCAGTAAGTGGGCGGTCCTCGTGCTGGGCGAACTCGGCCGGAACGGGACCTCCCGGTTCGGCCAGCTCCGGCAGGCGCTGGCGGGCGTGAGCGAGAAGATGCTCACCCAGACGCTGCGCACCCTCGAACGCGACGGGCTGGTCAGCCGGACCGTCTACCCAGAGGTGCCGCCGCACGTGGAGTATGAGCTGACCGCGCTCGGCCAGACGCTGCGGGAACCGCTGAAGGCGCTCACGGAGTGGTCCGTGCTGCACATCGAAGAAGTCATCACCGCCCGCGAAGAGTACGACGACCGCACTGAGCGCACCCGGTAATCGCGGCGGCCGACAGTCTGGTCATAGACGGCTGCCTCGCCGAGACCTGCCCGACAATCAGACTCACCTGAGCAACCCGGCGACACCACGAGTTCAACCTCAGTAGCGGCACAACCCCCGGCGGCCCGGGGCGGGGTGGGTGTGCGGACGGCCCCGCCTGTGGGGCAGGGCAGGGCCGGGATACAGCGTGGTGGTCAGGGGCGGCCGGTGACGCAGGTACCCGCGAACCGGCGAGGTCGGTCAGGGTGGCGGGAAGCACAGAAGCCGACGGGATCGGTGCGGACTTGGACGATCCAGGGGTCAGGGCCGACGGCATAACGGCCGCTGCGGAAACCGCGTTCTCGTCTGTCGCAGCCATGCCATACGCTGCCCTGCAGCGGCCGTGCCCCGGACGCCATCGCCCTCCGGGGCGTGTCTGGGCGTTGCGCGGCGCTCTCGACATCACTCGGCCCCTGGCCGGGTTTCCTCGTGGGGGTACACAGCACTGTGGGTACACGCAGCATCTCCATCGCGACAGCGCTTGCGGTCGTCTTCAGTTCGGCGGCACTGACCGTCGTGGTTACGGCCGGTTCCGCGGCGGCCGTGACCGTCGGCTCGTCCTGGGGCATGGTCGTGGACGGGGCCCGCCACCGCGTCTTCATCGGCGACGACACGCGGGACAAGGTCGTCGCCGCGGACTACAACGGCAACCTGGTCGACTCGGTGAGCGGTATCGACGGCGTCGCCGACCTGGCCCTGTCCGAGGACGGCTCCACCTTGTACGCGGCTGCGCGCGTCAGCCACGAGATCGTGGCTCTGGACCCGGCGACCCTCGACGTCAAGGCCCGGTACCCCGTGGCCGCCGGTTCCGGCCCGCTCTACGTCGAGGCCACCGGGGGCAAGGTCTGGTTCACGTACGGCGAGTGGGACGGTCAGACGGAGTCCGACCTGGGGTCGATCGACCCCGCCGTGGACCCCGCGAGCGGGGACGACCCGGTGTCGCTCGGGCAGCTCCCGCTGCACAACCACGGAGTCACCGGCCCCGCCATCCTCGACACCGACCCCTCCGCGCCGGGCCTGCTGGCGGTCGGTCAGCGGGATTTCTACGACTCGGGCAAGCAGCTGCTGGCCGTCGTGGACGTCTCCGGACCCGCACCCCGGCTGATCGCCTCCCAAAGCGGTGGCCCGACGGTCTACGTCAACGATGTCGACCTCCTGCCCGGTGGGCCGGCGGTCCTGGGAGGCGCGACGAAGCGGTACTCGTACGCTGACGGGGCGTTCACCGAGACCGCCTCCTATCCGTACGGGCAGCGCGCCGACGTCGCGCCGAACGGCCTGGTCGCCCAGGTCGGCCCGGTCGGGGACTACCGGGTGTCGGTGTACCGGCCCGGCGAGAGCAAGGCGGTGCGCACCTACGCGCTCGACGCGCCCCATGTCGCCTGGGCCCCGGACGCCTCCCGTCTCTTCGCCCTGGTATCGGGCCCTGGCGGTGACACGCTCAAGGTGCTCACCAACCCCGCGCTGAGTGTGCCCGCGATCACGGTGAACGCGCCGTCGACAGCCACCCGCGCCAAGCCGCTGACGGTGTCCGGCAAGGTGACGGCGACAGTGAAGCTCCCGGCCGGGGCCCAGCTGAAGGTCACCCGCACCGACATGGAGTACCCGAACGGCAAGACACTGCCCGCGGTCACGGTCAAGGCGGACGGCACGTACTCCTTCTCCGACACCCCGTCCTCCGGCGGTACCGTCACCTACCAGGTGTCCTACGCGGGCGACGCCGAGCACACCCCGGCGAGCGCCTACGACAAGGTCGCGGTCTCGCTCGCCACGCCGTCGCTGAGCCTGAACAACAACGGCAAGATGTACGCGTACGGCGCCAACGTGCCCTTCACCGCGCACCTGGGATCGACCTACAAGAACCGCACGGTGGAAATCTGGGCCGACCCGTTCGGCTCGGACCGCTCCAAGAAGCTCATCAAGTCCGGCACGGTCAACTCCCACGGCAACATCTCCGCCGTGGTCGACATGACCCGCGACACCACGGTCTACGCGGTCTTCAAGGGCGACTCGCACTACAAGCCGCGCACCGAGAAGGTCACGGCATACGCCAAGGTCCGCGTCTCCACGGCCGTCTCCCGCCACTACAAGACAGGCAAGATCGGCTCGACGACGTACTACTGGTTCCACAAGAAAACGAACCCGCTTCTCACGACGACCATGACCTACTACCCGGGCCGCCACCAGCGCTTCGACCTCCAGGCCTACTACCAGGGCTCCTGGCACTCGCTGGACTCGCAGTACTTCGCACTCGGCACCAACGGCAAGTCCGTCGTGGAACTCGGCGCCCCCGGTGAGGCCGGCGTCAAGGCCCGTATGCGGTCCGTCTACGTCAACGGCTCGTCCGGCGACTCGGTGAACTCCACGACGTACGGCGGCTGGAAGTACCTCTACTTCAGCAACTGACGCCTGGATCCACCCCGCTCGGCCATGGCTTCGATGCCCGGGACCAGCAGGTCCAGGGTGAAGCCGAAGTCACGGCCGGGTATCCCGGCGGCCTTGACGACGTCGTCGGCAGGGCGGTGCGAGTACGGCGGCGGCATCCGAGCGCCCGGCCGGCGGCGTACGGCCCGACACGGCACGGTGAACGCGGGCCACCAATGGGACAGCTCAGCGGCGGCCGGCTCGGAGCTGTCCGGCCGATCATGTGTCTGTCGCCTGCTCGGTTACTGTTGTGGGCCGCTCGGGTTCCGCCTGACGGGCTTCCAGCGGGAAGTGGATGGGGCTGAGCAGGTATTGCGCTCGTTCGGGGCTCGGCTGGTTGGCAAGTTTTGGAGTGATGGCCGCGCGCAGCTCACTGATCAGTTCCTCCAGTTCCGCCGGGCTGAGCCAGAGTGCATGCTGCCGGTAACCGACCCGATCGACTCCCTGCGGCTCACCGAACACCTCGCGGTCGAACTGTGCGCCTACCTCTTCCAGCGATTCGGCAGCGATGCCAACCGGCGCCGCGACTGGCTGCTCGACTTCGGCGACCAGGTCGCCCGCACCCAGCAGCACGCGCACCCCGCCGGCCCCACCGCGATCGAAATCCTGTCGGCCGTCGCCGACGACTTCACCCCCCGCCCGGACGGGACCGCCGGGGGGCAGAGCGGGAACGGCTCACCCACCTCGCCGTGCCCTGCCTGGGATACTCCGCCCCGACCACGAGGCGGAAGACGCACGCGAGATCACCCTCACCCTCACCCTGTGGGCAGGCCCGCAACTCGCCGCACTCCTCGACCACGACTACAAGCAGATCAACGCCTACACGAGCGCGCGGAACTGATCCGCGCCGGCAGCGGGCGCCTGCCGCTTCCATGGCCCGGATATCGCGGCAGGGTCGGACTGTTCACGGATTCCGGCAGCACAGGGCCTGGCGGGCCAGGACCAGGGGATTCTGAAGGCGTGGCCCGCGTTCGGTTCTGCTTTTCCTGCGGGGCCCGGTTGCCGCGAAGCGTGTCGGCCAGGCGAGTGGAACGGCGACAGGCGCATGATCGGGCTGTTGACCTGCCCAGAGCGGATGTGAGACAGGCGTCGAAGCGCCTCGACAGGGTTGGTCCGAAGACCGCGGACACCTCTGACCGGGCCGGGCTCAGCAGCAGGCACGTGGCATGGATGTCGATCGCGGCCGGCGTGGGCGTCGCCAACATCTCCTACGTGCAGCCGCTGCTGCGACCGCTGGCCACCTCGTCGTGGGAGGTGCCGTACGCAGTGCGTCGCGGCGACACCGGCCGTGCGCTGACGGACAAGCGCCACCGGTGCACCGGTTCTAGCGTTGCGGCATCCCAAGAAACCGGATGAATGCGGTCGAACCGGCGGTGCCCGGTCCGCCTTCCCCCGCACAAGCCGGCCCGGTTCCAGCCGTGGCCTTCACCGAAGGAGCAGACAATGAGTGATCCGAAGAAGGTCCTGTCCGACC
>NZ_KQ948362.1:33248-42660 GCF_001514055.1 Streptomyces corchorusii
CGCCGACAAGTGACGTGCGGTCCCCGTGACCGGCAGACCGGCTGGACCTCTGGTCACGAACAGGACCGATACGACAATACCGGGCAGCTGCGCAGTCTGGTGCGGCACAGTCCGATCATGCCGGGTATGCGGCGGCTCAGCAACGGTCGCACACCCGGTAGCCGCCTTTTCGCTTGGGTTCTCATCGGGCTCCACCTCGCGGTGCGTTTATCCGCGGCACACGGAAGGTACGACATGGCTTCAACGCACGAACATGCTGACCACACACACGGCGAAGGATGCGGTCATATGTCCTTCATTCATGAGGGACACGTCGACTACGCACACGACGGTCATTTCCATCGGACCGTGGGCGAACAGACGCACGAGTGCACGAAGGACGGGCATGAACCGCATGGCGAGCATCCGCACGAACACCACAAGGGCTGCGGGCACGTGGCCGTGCCGCACGGCGACCACGTCGACTATGTGCATGACGGACATCGGCACGCTGCGCACGGCGACCACTGGGACGATCACTGACCGGAGTGCGACAGGCGTCGGCCGGTGAGTGGCACGCCAGTGCACCGCCGCGGATGACCGCGATGGCCGTGCCGGCCTTGAGCCGGTGTCCGTCACATGACCGACCACAGCCCGGCGAGGGTGCCCGCTCGGGACAGGCATACAGAGCCCATCCCGAGCCTCGGCACGTTTGAGACGGGGCTGCTCGGCACGACCACACCCGGTTCGGTGCGGTGGCCATCAGCTCGGGTTTCTTTCGCGGCGGATGCATGACCTTCCGGCGCCGTTCACGGACCTCGTTGCCGCGCTTGCGCAGGATCCGGTACAGCGTCGCCTCCGGGCGCAGGTAGACGCTCGGTCGGGCAGCGCCACGCAGATCTCGGCAGGCGCCGTGTCGACGAACTCGCTCGGCCGCAACACAACTTCCTCGACCGCCGTCAGGGCCCGCGGATGCCGCTGGCGCTCCCGCTTCGGCCGCGCCGGGGCGGGAGACTTGCGCGGTGCTGCCTACACGATGTCGCCCGGCTCGGTCCGACCGGGCAGGGACGGCGGCGGTTCCAGGGCCTCGGCGCGGGCGGCCTCGAAGACCCCTTCCACTGCCGGCTGCGGCAGCGTGGTGGTGGCCGTCACCGCTTCGCGCCCGTCCGTCTCGTCGTTGCCCGTGGGGAGTCGATCCAACAGCACTGAGAGTCTTCCCCGCACTTCAATGACGGTGCGGGCTTTGCCCAACTCGCTGCGGGGCTTGGCGTTTGCGGCTCCGAGCCGGGCGATCTCCTTCTCTCGCGGATCCGCCTTCAGTCGGCCCGCAGGAACGCCGAGCGCTGCTCTCGCACCCGCTGCCCGCTTGATCGGGGTGTCACCTGCGGATCCGGGGCCGTGCTCGTTGGTGTCGGCCACTACAGCACTCCTCCTTCTCCACCCTCGACTCGATGGATCATCCGGTATGCCTGGCTTGAGTCCCTTTGGTAGAGGGGGCGGGATAGCGTCTCCGGCGCCAGACCCAGGCGGTCGTGGCCGCAGCTGTGCACCACACTGCCAGGGTCAGAAAAGGCGTGACGTACTGGTGGTCGTTGAAGTAGACGGCTGTGTGCTGGGCACTGACCGACGCCCCAGGGGGCAACCAGCGGCCCAGCGATCGCGTCGGTTCGGGCAACAACGCCGGCGACACGGCTCCGCCCGAGGCCGGATTGCCGACCATGACCAGCAGGAGCCAGGTCGGGAGGATCGCCCATCGGCCGACGAGTACGTGGAACGCGGTGAACACCAGCCCGCACGTGAACATCGTGAAGGCAAGGATCGCCCATGACTCGACGGCAGGCAGGTCGAGGACGTGCAGCATCCAGTCGACGACCGCGCAGATCGCCAGGGCGCCGAGCGCCGAGTAGCAGGCGATGGCCAGGACCCTCTCATGGAGGCGCAGCTGACCGGCGTGCGCGCTCAGCTGGGCGGCACCGATGAAACCGAGAACGACCGCCGCCAGGGTGATGTAGAAGATGGCGAGGCCCTGGGGGTCCCCTGCCTGCAAGGGACGCAGTTCGGTGGTGTGCAGCGACACACCGACCGCTTGAGCGGCAGCGGGAGCCTGTTGCTGCAGGACGCGGGCCACAGAGGCACCCGCGGCGGGGACCAGTTGCAGAGCCACATCACGGTCCGAACCCGTCTTGTTCCGCACCAGTGCGAAGACTTCTTGGGCATCGACGGCGCGCAGCGCGGAGGCTTCGTCCGGGTAGACGCGCACGGTCAGTTCTGTGTTGAGGCGGTCGTCCCAGGCGGTGATGAACCGCTCGTTGACGTGGTCGCGCTCCAGTGTCCCCACCGGTACGCGGTGCGGTGTCGGATGGGCGAGGTTGAAGCTGTAGGAGCCGGCAAAGAGACCGGCCGCGACGGCAACGAGGACAGTGATGACGATTGCAGGCGCGGTGCGTCGGAACACGTGCCCGGTGCGGCGCAGAACCCCGCGCCACGACATCCAGGTCACCACGCCCGCCGCATACCCGGGCACTGCGGGGGTGTGATGGAAAGGGGCATCACGAGGGGGGTCATACCGTCATCACCACTTTGCCCACCACGTTCCCCTCCGCCAGGAGCTGGTGGGCCCGCGGTGCCTCGTCCATGGGCACGATGTTTCCGACAACCGGACGGATCCGGCCGTCAGCCACCATCGGCCACAGATCCGAACGCACCGCATCGACGATCGCCGCCTTCTGGCCGAGGCTGCGGGACCTCAACGTCGTAGCCGCCACGGATCCACGTTTCGCCATCAATTCCCCGATGCCGAGGACCGTGGACGAGACGTCCCCACCGATCATCACGATGCGCCCGTCTGGGGCCAGGCTGCGTATGTTGCGGGCCAGATAGGGCGCTCCGACGATGTCCAGAATGACATCCGCACCGCGCCCGTTCGTCGCCTTCGAGACGGCGGCGGCGAAGTCCTCCTCGCGGTAGTTGATCGCGGCATCGGCTCCGAGCGCAACGGCCTGGGCCACCTTGTGTGGTGTTCCCGCCGTGGTCAGCACGTGGGCACCGAGAGCCTTGGCCCATTGAATGGCCAGGCTTCCGATACCGCTGGTTCCGCCGTGGACCAGAAACGTCTCACCGGGCTGCAGACGGGCGAGCATGCCGATGTTCGAGTACACGGTGCAGGCAGCTTCTGGCAGGGAGGCCGCTTCCTCGAATGACAGCTCCGCCGGTTTCGCCAACAGCTGGGTCGAAGGCACGGCAACGGCCTGGGCGTAACCGCCGCCGTTGAGCAGGGCGCACACCTCGTCCCCGACAGCCCAGCCGTCGACTTCGCTGCCGAGGGCGCTGATCGTTCCCGAGCACTCCAGACCCAGGAGAGGCGAGTCGTCCGGCGGGACCGGGTAAAGCCCCTGGCGTTGGAGGAGGTCGGCATTGTTGACGCCACTGGCCCTGATCTCGATGACGACTTCGCCGGGCCCGGGCCGCGGCGTATCCACGTCGGCCCACTCCAGGACGTCAGGCGGTCCGGGGTACCGCACGACAACGGCCTTCATCATTGTGTTCATCTCATCTGCCTCATATGCGGAGTTGCTGTTCTGTCGCTGCTCAGGCGGCCTGATCTGTGCGCTGTTCGCGTTCGCCGATGGAGGACGTGAGCTATACGGGACGTGCCCGTTTGTGACCGAGGTGCCCCAGACGTGCTCCGGGGTCGGGCATGGTGGGGATGAGGTGTCGGCCCCAGGTGCTGTTGACGAGGCCCGCGAACGACGCGTACCAGGCAAGGGCGGCGGTTGCGAACCCGAAGGCACCGCCGACGCGGGTCACGGCGGAGGACTGCACGAACTGCGCCAGGGCCAGGAGGGTGAAGGTGATGGTCGCCGAGGTGAACAGAGCCAGCAGCGCCCCTGTCGTTCGGAGCGTGGCGACGGTCAGGTACAGCGTCAGCACGGCCCACGGCAGGATGAACAAGCCGGTGGCCACGTGCGCTTCGTCCGCCGGCAGGGTGTCGACGACGAACCGGCCGTACAGGGCGTAGGCCATCCAGAAGGTGCCGTAGGAGCAGAAGGCGGTCGCGCCGAACGTGGATCCCTGCCTGAACTCTGCGGCGCCGGCGATCAGTTGGACGACACCTCCGAAGAAGAAAGCGAGAGGGAACACGGCGGGTGTCAGGGCAGGATCGACGCCGACGTAGAAGAAGCTCAGCATGAAGGTCGCCGTGCCGAAGGCGGCCAGGCCGAGGGGCGCCGGTTCGGCTGGGGCGCGGGGGGACGGGGTGGACAAGGCGACTCCCGGAGGGTGCGTTCGGATTGAGAGATAGGGGGCGGAGGGGGCAGTGGCTTTCCGATCCGGTCCCCGCCGGGGAGCGAGGTCTGGCGTCCTGTCAGGACGCATCCGGTCGCACGGCGGCCGTTGCGGCCGGAGTGATGGTGACCTTGACGTGTTTCATGAGGGGCTGGTCGCTCTGTGTGCTGTAGTCGCCGATGGCGCACAGCACGTTCATCTCGGGCATGTAGCCCGCTGCGCAGCCCTGCGGGATGTCGTAGGGGACGGCGAGGAAGCCGTTGAGACCTCGTTCGGTGCCGTCCTTGGCGGTGGAGACGATGTCCACCGGGCCGAACGCACGGATTCCGCGCTCCCGCATGTCTTCGGTGTTCATGAAGACGAGCGTGCGGAGATTCTTGATGCCGCGGTACCGGTCGTTGTCGGAGTAGATCGTGGTGTTCCACTGGTCGTGCGACCGGATCGTGGCCAGGACCAGCGTGCCGGTGGCCGGAAGGACGTCGGGCAGTTCGGCGTGCGAGAATTCTGCACGTCCTGACGGAGTGAGGAACACCCGTTCGCGTGCGGGTTGGTGGAGACGGAATCCCAGCGGCTGGCGCACGCGCTGGTTGAAGTCCTCGAACCCCTCCAGGGCCTGGGCCATCGTGTCCCTGATGCGGTCGTAGTCATCCGCGTAGCTCTCCCAGGGGGTGGCGCTGTCGGGGAGTGCGGCGCGGGCCATCCCGGCGATGATCGCCGGTTCGGACCGGAGGGCGGGGGACGCGGGTCGCTTCATTCCGCGGGACAGGTGCACCATGCTCATCGCGTCCTCGACGGACACGCTCTGCAGACCGCTCCGCTGGTGGTCCTTCTCGGTTCGGCCGAGGCAGGGAAGGATCAGTGCTCGGCGGCCGTGCACGAGATGGCTGCGGTTCAGCTTGGTGCTGACCTGGACCGTCAGGTCGCAGTTCTGCAGACCGGCATACGTGTACGGAGTGTCGGGGGCCGCCAGGGCGAAGTTGCCGCCCAGACACACGAAGACCTTCACCTCGCCGCGGTTCATGGCCTCGATCGTGCCCACGGTGTCCAGACCGTGGTCTCGGGGTGGGGTGAAGCCGCACGCCTCGCCCAGGCGTTCGAGGAACGCGGGAGAGGGCCGGTGGTCGATGCCGCAGGTGCGGTTGCCCTGGACGTTGCTGTGGCCCCGCACAGGTGACGGGCCGGCGCCCGCGCGGCCCAGGTTTCCGCGCAGCAGAAGGAGGTTGACGATCTCCCGGACAGTGTCCACGCCGTGTTCGTGCTGGGTCAGCCCGAGGCACCAGCTGATGATGGTGCGCTCCGAGGCCAGATAGATGTCGGCCGCCTTGGCGATCTCGTCACGGCCGACTCCGCACTGACGCTCGATGGTCTCCCACGATGTCGCTGCGCACACCGCACGATAGGCCTCGAAGCCGCTGGTGTGCTGCTCGATGAAGGCCTGGTCGACGGCCGCGGGATCGACACGTGCGGCATCCAGGACGGCCTTGGCCATGCCGCGCAGCAGGGCCATGTCGCCGCCGATGCGCGGTTGAAGATTCAGCGTGCTGGTAGGGGTGGCACGAAAGCGGGCCATCTCCATGAACTCGTGAGGGACGATGGTGCTGCCTGCGGCCGCCTCGATCATGGGGTTGACGTGCACGATCTGTGCCCCGCGCCGGTGGGCCTCGGCCAGTGAGGTCAGCATTCTCGGGGCGTTGGAGGCGGCGTTCACGCCGAAGACGAACAGTGCGTCCGCGGACTCCCAGTCGCTCAGGTCGACGGTGCCCTTACCGGTTCCGATGGATGCCTGCAGAGCCCGTCCGCTCGCCTCATGGCACATGTTGGAGCAGTCCGGCAGGTTGTTCGTGCCCAATTCCCGGGCCAGCAACTGATACAGGAACGTACCCTCGTTGCTCAACCGTCCCGACGTGTAGAAGGCGGCCTGGTTCGGGTCGTCGAGAGCGCGCAGCGTCTCACCGACCATGGCGAACGCCTCGTCCCACCCGATGGGCACGTACCGGTCACTCGCCACGTCGTAGGCCATCGGCTCGGTCAGCCGGCCCTGGTTCTCAAGGTCGAAGTCCGACCACTCCATCAACTCCGTCACGGTGTGCGCCGCGAAGAACTCCCGGTCGACCCGTTTACGGGTCATCTCCCAGGTGACGTGCTTGATGCCGTTCTCACAAATGTCGAGGTGCAGGCCCTTACGGTCGTCCGGCCAGGCGCACCCTGGGCAGTCGAACCCGCCGTTCTCGTGGTTCATGCGCTGGATGGCGCGCGTGCCGGCCACCAGACTGTGCTCGCGCACCAGGAACTGTCCGACGCTCTTGGCGGCGCCCCATCCGGCGGCGGGATGCGGGTAGGGGCGACGCTGCGGCGTCCGGTCTGCGGACCCGGTGTCGTGGTCGTTGTCGGTGGTCATCGTGTTCCTTCTTCCCCTGGCTTGATTGTGGGCCGACCGGCGGGAGAAACCGCACCGCTTCCGACGTCGTCCGGGTGCTGCACCCCGTGAACCTCTGACAGCGAGGCGAGAGTCAGGCCGGGGGGCAGGTCGTCGCCATGGATGATCAGGGTCGGGCAGGCGGCGTGCTCTGCACACGCGGCGCTGACCGAACCCAGCAGGAGCCCCGCGAACCCGCCGTGACCCCGGCTTCCGAGGATGAGCATCCTCGCCCCCGCGCCGGCAGAAAGGAGAGCGGCCGTGGCGGGCCCTTCGAGCACCGTGAGCCGAATATCCGACGGCTGGTCGTCACCGAGCACCTCGGCGCAACAGGCTGTGAGCATGGCTCGCGCCTCCGCGACGGGGTCCCAGTCGTCCGCGACGCCGGTCCAGGAAGAGGGGTTCTGCCAGGCGGTCACGGCCTCCAGGACGCTCCCGGTCGTCCGCGCCATGAAAAGCCCCCAGACCAGAGCCCGTTTCGAGGACGAGGAGCCATCCACACCGACGACGATCCGGGGTGCGAGAGAGGGCACGGCTTGCGTCATCGGTGTTCGTCTCCCTTGTGTGCCAGGGTGTTGGCCTTCGGCGAAGGACCCTGCCCGGACGGCCCGGCGTGGCACGCGTCGGCGCACACATCGACGGCCGCGGAGCCGGTGCCGGGCGCGCGCCCCGACACGGCCTCCAGCGCGGCAGGGGTTCTGGCCCGAGAGGACCCGAATGTGCTGATGAGAGCCAGCAGCGCGAGAAGCATCACGGCGATCCCGTAGATGTAGGCAGCCCTCTCCACTCCACCGCCGTACACGACGATCACTCCCGCCACGACGGTCGGGAGGCCGAAGCCCAGGTACGAGATCAGATACATCACGGACAGCAGTCCCGATCTCTGATGCGGTTCGGCAAGGGGGACGACGGTACGTACGCCCCCCTGGAAGCCGGCTCCGAATCCGACGCCCGCGACCGCTGTGCCGGTGAAGAACAGCCCCGCCGATCCGGCCGCGACGGCCAGCAAGGTGAGGGCTACGCCCGCGATCAGGGCCACGGTGCCGATCCGCATGGTGGTACGCGGTGTGGCGGAGCGCAGTACCAGAACGGTCGATGCTCCGCTGGCCGTGAGAGTGAACAGCGCCAGTCCGCCCAGGAGCGCTCCCTCACCGGAGACGACGCCCCGGACCAGTGCAGGGCCCAGCGAGCCGTAGAACCCCGCCGGGGCCCAGACGGCCAGGACGACCGGAGCGACCCGCAGCAGCGGGCCGCGCGCCTGCGCCGGCACCGACCAGGTCACGCGCAGGGAGCGCAGCGCGCCCGGTGTGCGGGCCGCCGTCTCCGCCATGAGGACCACCCCGACGGCCTGCAGGACGTAGATGCCGAAAAGGATGTGGTACACGAGATGAGTCGGCTGCGGAGCGTAGGTCACCAGCAGCCCCGAACCCAGGGCGCCCACGGCGGTCCCGGCAGCCGGTGTCACCGCGTTGGCGAGGGTCCCCGCGGAACGCCGGATGTCGATCATGCCAGCGCCGACGGCTCCCACGACCGTGCCCGTCGCGAGTCCTTGGAGGATCCTGGCGCACAGCAGAGCGGGAACGCCGTCAGCGGCCGCGAAGACCACGACTGCCGCCGTCTGGACGACGATCGAACCGAAGATCACGGGCCTGCGGCCGACATGGTCCGACAACGAGCCGACGACGAGGAGCGCCAGCAGGATGGCCACCGCGTACACGCCGAAGATCACTGTGGTGGTGATAGGTGAGAAGTGCCACTCCTGCTGGTACGTGGCGTAGAGCGGGGTGGGCGCGCTGGCCCCCGCGAGGAAGAAGACCACCACCGAGGCCTGAAGGCCGAATGCCGGCCAGGGACCCAACCGCCGGGGCGGCGAAATCGCCCGGCCCTCCACTGTCGTCATCGGGACTCCTGCTCTGTGGAACACGTGAACGCGATCGTCGAATCAATGGGGTCGGAGGAGGGCCGACGGCCCCGTACCGTGCCGCCTGCCGCGGTCGGTCCGGAAGCGTCGGTGCCGCGACGGCCGACGCGGAGACAGTCGCTGGGAAGCTGTTCAAGGCCGTGAAATCCATCGCCGGATGACTGGTGACCTTGTTGGTGTAGGTCAACGTGCCGTCGCCGTTGTCCGCGACCGACAGGTCCCTGATCCCTCGCTGGCGTGGTGTTGGATCACCGGTCTCCTGCCGATCATCTCCACGTTGAACGACGTCGGTCGGCTGCCGTCGCGGCAGCGGAGCGCCTGGCAGGGGGCCAGTTGCCGGGACCACGGGCCAACCGTCCCGCCCTTGTCTGTCGTCATCGGGACCGCTGCTGCGCGGGACGCGGATGCGGTCCCTGCGTGGAAGGACGGGAGCGGGCGGTGGCCCGTGGGAACGCGGGGTGTGTGTTCTCAGTCCGGGAGGGTGCGGGCCGCGATGGCCGAGGCGCTGATGGCCGCGGGGAAGCCCGCGTAGAACGCGATCTGTGTGATGAGCGCGCCGAGTTCGGCCCGTGTCACCCCGTTGTCGACGGCGCGCCGCAACTGCGCGGGCAGTTCTTCGGGGCGGTAGAGCGCCACGACCGCGGCGACGGTGGCGATGCTGCGGTCCCGGGGGCTGAGAGCGGGATCCGCCCACACCTCGCTGTACAGGGGGTCCTCCACCAACTCGGTCAGGGCCGGGGTGAAGGCGCGGGCCATCTCGCGCGGCGACAACGGCGTGGAAGGTGTCTCGGGCTGCGTGGTCATCACGAGCT